>NZ_JBITJP010000007.1:0-275100 GCF_044460165.1 Embleya sp. NPDC050154 | reverse complement strand
ACCCTCACCGACCTCGACGGCCGACCCATCCCCAACCGCGAAGTCACCGCGATACAGGACGGCTACCGCGTCACCGACCCCACCACCAACACCTCCATCCGCTACAACACCACCGACGGCTCCATCGAGCACGGCACCCGACTCGGCGCCGACGACACCCACTTCGTCGTCGACCACGGCAACAACCGACCCACCCTCACCGACCTCGACGGCCGACCCATCCCCAACCGCGAAGTCACCGCGATACAGGACGGCTACCGCGTCACCGACCCCACCACCAACACCTCCAACCGCTACAACACCACCGACGGCTCCATCGAGCACGGCACCCCGTTGCGCGCCGGCGCCGATGAGACCCACTTCGTCGTCGACGCGGGCAACGGCCGACTCACCCTCACCGACACCCACGGCACGCTCGTTCCGGGCCGCGAAGTCACCGCCGTACAGGGCGGTTACCGGGTCACCGACAACGTCGGCGGCGCGTCCGTGCGCTACACCGCCGACGGCGCCGTCGCCGAGCGCGGCATCGCGTTGGGCGGCGCGGGCGATCCGCGTTTCGTGGTGGCCGAGGGCACCGGACATCGGCTCACCGACACGCACGGCGTTCTTCGACCCGAGGTCGTGCAGACCCACCCCGGCGGCGGCTACCGCGTCGAACCGCAGCCGGGCGGAGCCCGGACGTACGAGCGGTTCGACGCCGGCGGCAACCCGGTCGGGAGCGGCCAGGAGTTGTTCGACGCGACGGGCACCCGAATCGGGTACGTGGACCGTCCGACGGCCGGGCCCGCCCTGATGCTGGACAACGCGTTCGATCCGGGCTCCGCGCGGCCCGCGACCTCGACCCCGGACGGGATCCGGGTCGACGACGCGCATGGCGGCCACCGGGTGTTCGACAACAACAGCGGCGCGTTGACCCACGAGACGATCGTCCTGCGCGATCCGTCCGCCGCCGCGCCCACGGCGCGAGTGACGGTGGATCACGCGACCGGCGCCGCGCCGACGGTGCACCTGGTCGAGGCGCCGGGCGTACCGGGGCCGGCCCGCACGGTGACCAGGGATCCGGTCACCGGTGAGCTGCGCGTCACGATCAACGAGCCGAACAGCCCGCGCCACGGCGAGTTCCGTACCCACGGTAACGACGGATCGCTCGGCCACGAGGGCTTCAACGTCCTCAGGGGCGGTCGCCGCACGGACCACCAGTACGTGGTGGATCATCACGCCCGTACCTGGCGGCAGGAGTACCGCGATGGCGTGACCCCTCCGGCCGATGTCAACAAGCCCGCCGGCTTCGAGCGCAACGGCTTCGAGCGCGGCACCGTCGACGCGAGCGGCGCCGCGAACGGCGGTATCAAGCTCAAGTCGGCCACGCCCGGCAAGGTCGACGTGTTCGAGCGCCGACTGCTGCCCGGTGGCAACACCCTCGACGCGTTCCGCCGGACCGACCTCAGCGGGTTCGGCAGCACGAGCAGGCGCACCACGTGGGTCGAGTACGGCGTGGATGGCGCTGTGGCCAACTCCGGTACCCGCAGGTTCGATACGTCCGGCTTCGGGTGGCAGGACGTGGATTCCGGCGGCTCCGTGGTTCGCGAATCCCGGGACACATTGCAGAAGTTCGACGGCAAGGCCGGTCACACGCTGGGCATCGAGGGCGACACGGGCTGGACCTGGCACCGCTACGACGCAACGGGCAACGAACTCGCGCACGGCCCGCGGACACCGCACGCCGACGGCGGGTGGAGCGACCGGACCATCGCGCGGCCCGACGCGCACGGCAACACACCCGCCCGCGGCGACCTGGTCCAGAAGCAGTGGGGGCCGCTGCACTCGCCGAACAACGCGCGGCACTATGTCGAACACCCGTTGGCCAGGCCGACCGATCCCGCACACACGACCTGGGACGTGCAGCCCTCCTGGGACAAGCAGTCGCCGCAGGGCAAGGAGTCCGGCAAGCACGAGGTCAAGGCGGACGGTTCGACCTTCACCACGAACCGGGTCTCCGAGCAGCGCCCGCCGCAGTGGGCCCGCCGCATGCTCGGCGACGGCGGCACCCAACCCACCGGCATCCACGCCTTCCTCGGCCCGGACACCCGGTACCAGATGTTCGCGTGGGAGAAGACCACGCCGAATCCGGCGGGTGGCGAGCCGTTGTCGCACTCCGGTGCCCGGTTCGTCGGCGACGACGGGGGCTACGTCGACATCCACGCCGACGGGACCTTCGCCCGCTCGCAGACCAAGCTGCACAGCGGGTCGACGCTCAAGGTCGGCGACACCGTGGCCCCGCACCCGAACGCGCCGGCCGGGTCGGTGCCGTGGAACGACGGCGGCACGACCGGCTACCGGATCGAGACCCCGGGCGGTGCTCCGGGCGACGCGGTCTGGCAGGACATCCGGTTCGCCGCCGACGGCACCGACCCGAGGGTGGTCCGCGAGGGCTTCGCGAACGGGAACGTGCGCGAGTACAACGCCCCCCAGCCGCACCACGACCCCGCCGGCAACCCGGTCGCCGACCCGAACGCCAACTGGGTGCAGCGCGACGGCCACGGCTACCCGACCGGGCAGCGGCACACCTGGCCGACCGCCGACGGCACCGGGCAGGTCACGGTCACCGCGGCCGGGAAGCCGACCGCGCGGACCTGGGACTGGCAGGCGGTCGACTCCAACGGAAACGTCACGGAGGGCAAGCGGGTTCTCTTCCGCGGCTCGGACGATCCCAAGTTGCCGTTCGACGACTCCTTCCGCGACTTCGACGCACGGAACAACCTGGTGCGCGAGCGGCGGATGCTCGACGGCGGCAAGTACGTCGACGCGTGGCGGACCGAGACCGACGGCTGGAAGTGGCAGAAGTTCGGCCGAAACGGCGCGGAGACACCGCACCCCCGTGCCACCGGGCAAACGGGTGAGCAGGTCAGGACCTGGTGGAATCCCGAGGGCGGCGCCAACGGCCGATGGGAGCCGCATCCGACCGACCACAAGAACCTGCTCTTCCGCGACGAATACCGACCCTCCACCGGTGCGAACGTGGTGGTCCGGGAAACCCCGCCGCACATCGGCGACAGCGCGCCCGCTCGGGTGCGCGAGTACCACCCCGGCGGCGACACGACGCCCGCCCCCGGCACGTGGAAGGAGTTCGACCACGGCTCGGCGGTGCGTACCCGCGAGCAACTGCCGGACGGCACCTACCTGGAGACCGACGCGTGGCGCGGCCAGTGGCGGCACTACAGCGCGGGCGACCATCTGCTCGGCCGGCGCACCGACGGTGGTGTGGTGATCACCACCGACTCGCTGGGCCGCTGGCAGGCGATCGGCACCGAGTACGACTTCCGCGGCCCGTTGAGCGAACTGCGCGGCTGGGGACGGCGGATCCGCGAGGGGCAGCGCATGCCGTGGACGGACGGCCGGCAGGGCATCGACGCGACGCGGTTCCGCGGCGCGTTGCAGGGGTTGCCGAACATCCCGGCCACCGGCGCGATCCGTCTGGCCGAGGCCGCCTACCAGCCGTACTGGTCGGTGATCGCGAAGAAGGCCCTCTTGGAGTTCGGGCAGGAGTTCGTCATCGAGTTCGCCGCGAACCTGATCGCCAACGGCATCAACGCGGCGATCAACAACAAGCCGTTCACCGGGAAGGACGTGCTCAAGTCGTTCGCGAACGCGGCGGTGGGCTCCGCGGTCAAGACCACGCTGGGCACCTTCATCCACGAGAACAGGCTCACGCACACCCGCTGGATGGGCGACACCAAGAGCGGTCTGGGCAACATCGACGGCGGCAAGCACTGGAGCCGTCGCCCGGGCAACCACGACAAGACCTGGGCCAACGAGTGGGCGGGCAACGAGACGCCGATCCGGTGGCGCAGCGGCACCTACGACTTCGGCTTCAACGTCGGCCTCGGCGGGATCACCGGGTGGGTCAACGGCGCGATGAACGCCTCGGTGTGGGGGATCACCGGCGCCGACGGCCTCAACCACAAGCTGACCGGCTGGGACGCGTTCCTGGACGGCGGACTGTCCGCGTTCTCCGGCATGTTGAGCAACGGCAGCGTGGCACTGGCGCGCAACGTCGCGCTCAGTGGCGCGGGCGGGCGGTTGTTCCACCGGCAGGGCTTCAACGAGTTCGTCCTCAACATCGCCTTCAAGTCGCTCGAGAAGGTCTTCAGCGGCTGGCTCACGCCGACGCTGCGGGGCGCCATCCATCCGTACTGGTACTAGAAGAGCAGAAGGGTGCGTAGCGCACAGGTGTCGAGCATCGACCATCGAGGGAGCGGCACCGGGCCGGCGGCTGTCCGGGTGGCCGCCAAGGGCCGCGGCACGCATCGCCGGATCGCGGACGCGGTCCTGGCCGCGTCCCCCGGCGCGACCGTGTGGGTCGCCGCCGGCCACTACACCGAATCCCTGCTGCTGGCCCGGTCGGTGACGCTGTGTCCGGAACCGGGCGGCGGCGAGGTGGTGCTGACCGCGACCGACCGGGGCCCGGCGATCACCGTGGACGCGGCGGACTGCGTGGTGCGCGGGTTGAGCGTGCACGGTGCGGGCACCGACGCGCCGGCGGTCAGCGTGGGTCCTGGCGCGGGCCTGATCCTGGCCGACTGCACGGTGACGGGCGGCCGGATCGAGGTGCGCGGCGGGCCGGACCGGCCCGACGGGGACGGCGCCGATCCGGACCTGGACGCCGCGCCGACGGCCGCCGGGAGCACCTCGGCGCTGCTGCTCACCGGCACCCGCGTGCGCGGCGCGCGGCTCGCGGGCCTGCATGTGTCCGGTGACGCGCGGGCCCGGGTCGAGGACGTCGAGGTGAGCGCGATCGAGGGCACCGGAATCGTGCTGTCGGGTGATGCGCGGGTGGGCGTGGCGCGGCTGCGCCTGGAGGCCACGTCCGGCTCGGGCATCCGGCTGCGCGGCCGGGCGATGTTGCGGCTGACCGATTCGGTGCTGCACGGCTGCGGGCGGGTGGGCCTGCTGCTGGAGGACGCGTCCTCGGCCGTGGCGGGCGAAAGCCGGGTGAGCGCGCCGGGCGCGGCCGGCATCCGACTCGGCGGCAGCGCCCGAGCCGAGTTGACCGACTGTCGCATCCTGGACGCCGCCGCGGCCGGCATCGTGCTCGACGGCACCGCGCGGGTGGTCGCGCAGGGCTGCGCGGTGCGCCGCTCGGCGACCAACGGCGTGCTGCTCACCGAGGGCGCGGGCGCCGACCTGACCGACTGCCGGATCCTGGACTCCGGCTACGGCGCGGTGCACGCCGCCGGCACCGCCGTGCTCAAGCTGGCCGACTGCCGGGTTCGGGGCACTCCCGAGCATGGCGTGCACACCGCGGACACCGCCCGGGCCGAGCTGACCGACTGTACGGTCTCGGCCGCCGCGATGACCGGGATCGCGGTCACCGGCCGGTCCTCGGCGGCGCTCTCCGGCTGCCTGGTCGCGGATACCGCGACCGGGATCGGGATCGGTTCGCCGACCGGGTCGCGGGTGTCCGGCTGCACGGTGCGCGCGGCCGGGCGGACCGGGATCGAGGTCACCGGCGAGGGCGTCGCCGAGTTGGCCGGCAACCGGGTCACCGGCGCGGGCGCCGCGGGCATCGTGTTCGACGCGGGTTCGCGGGCCGAGCTGGCCGGCGGCTCGATCGAGGACTGCACCGGCTCGGGCCTGGTGGTGTGGACCGGCGCCCGTCCCACGGTGCACGGTCTGCGGATCGAACGGCCGGGCAAGAACGGCCTGTATGTCGCCGAGCAGGCCGGCGGCACCTTCACCGGGTGCGACGTGATCGGTGCCGGCTACGCGGCGCTGCACGTGGGCGGCGGCGCGGATCCGCTGTTCCGCCGCTGCCGGGTGCGCGAGTGCACCGACGACCTGAGCACGGACCCGAACGCCGCGCCGGTGTTCGACGACTGCGATCCCGCGCTCGGCGCCGGCACCGACGCGCGGCTCGTGACCGCCGCGACCGCGGGCGCCGCGCCGGGACCTTCGGCCGGCGCCGCGTCCGTGCCGGAGTTGCCCGACGTGGTCGAGGAGAGCCTGCCCGACCTGCTCGCCGAACTCGGCGAGCTGGTGGGCCTGGACGGGGTCAAGCGCGACGTGGCGTCGATGGCCAAGCTGATGCAGACGGTCCGGCTCCGGGTCGAGGCCGGGCTGCCCGCGCCGCCGCTGAGCCGGCACCTGGTCTTCGCGGGCAACCCCGGCACCGGCAAGACAACGGTGGCACGGCTGTACGGCCGGCTGCTCAAGGCGCTCGGACTGCTCGGCCACGGCCACCTGGTCGAGGTCGACCGCAGCGCGCTGGTCGGCGAGTACGTCGGCCACACCGGGCCCAAGACCGCCGCCGCGTTCAACCGGGCGATCGGCGGCGTGTTGTTCATCGACGAGGCCTACTCGTTGTCGCCGCTCGCCGGCGGCAACGACTTCGGCTCCGAGGCGATCGCCACGCTGGTGAAGCTGATGGAGGATCACCGCGACGACGTCGTGGTGATCGCCGCCGGATATCCCGACGACATGGACCGGTTCGTGTCCTCCAACCCGGGCCTGGCCTCCCGATTCACCCGCACGCTGCTGTTCGAGGACTACGACGCCGAGCAGCTCGTGGCCATCGTCGAGCACCAGGCGGAGCGGCACCGCTACGAACTGACCCCCGCCGCGCGCGCCGAACTGCTCGCGCTGTTCGCCGGCATGACCCGCGGCGGCGGCTTCGGCAACGGGCGATCGGCCCGGCAGGCGTTCCAGGAGATGACGGAACGTCAGGCCGGCCGGGTCGCCGAACTCGACAACCCCGACGCGGCCCAACTGATCGCCCTGGAGGTCGCGGACCTGCCCGCGTCCCTCGCGGGCGCGACCGCGTGAGCATCCTCCCCCCGACACCTGGAGTCCCCGTGCCCGCCAACAACCGCCCGCACAACGGTGGTTCCCCCGACGACCCGAACGGCTTCGCGGCCACCTTCGCCCGCCGACCCGGCGCAGGCGCCCGAGGCCCGGTGCCCGGCCTGCGGGTCTGGGGCACGATCGGCGGCGCCGCGGCGCTGACCACCGGCGCGATCGTGCTGGTGCCGCTGCTGGCCGCGCCTGGCACCACCCCCTCGCACCCGCGCCGCGATGTGCAACACGTCGCGGCGAACGCCGCGTTGCCGGGCACTCCCGCCGGCTGGGGCTCCCCGGGTAGCGCCGAACCGGCCCCGGTCGAGGGGGTTCCGGTCGGTGCCGACGGCACGCCCGTCGCACCGCAGGGTCCGCCCGGCGGTGCGCCGGTCGGCTACCAGCCGGGCGGCGTGCCGGGCACCGGGGCGGGCGGCTCGGTGGCCTACAACGGCGGTGCGGCCGGCGGGGGCGGTGGCGCGGTGGCCGGCGGTGGCGCGGGTGGCGGCGGGGGCGGTGGTGGCGGCGGCGGTTCCACCGTCCCCGGGGCCGGCGGGTCCACTCCGGGCGGTCCGGTCGCCGGCGGTGGCAGTGGCGGCAGCACGTCGGGGGCCAAGCCGCCGGTGCCGCCGCCGAGCACTCCGGCCAAGCCGCCGGTCGCCCCGGCCCAGGGGCCGCAGCAGGTCTACAACGGCTATGCCGGGCTGGGTTGTTCGAACTCGGGCGCCGGGTTCCGGGTACAGGGCGACTACAGCGACGGCAAGGAAGGCTGGTACAAGGTCGGCAGCGGCGGCCTGGGCACGGCCGGGTGCGGGGACGACTTCTGGGCGATCCCGATGTCCGGTTCCAAGACCAAGGACGATGCCGGCGTCGCGGCGGTATGGACCTGGAACGCCGGTGCCAAGGCCAAGAGTTGCTCGGTGCAGGTGTACGTGCCCGGCGGCTCCACCTGGCGCGACGCGGCCGGCAAGCCCGCGTTCTACCAGGTGCTGGACACCGACAGCGGTTCCGCTCCGGTCCGGTCCACCTTCACCGTCGACCAGACCGCGCACCGCGGCGCCTGGATCCAGGGCGTGAGCCTGCCGGTCAAGGACGGCAAGGTCGTGCTGCGCATGGTCAACCGGGGCGAGGACTGGGTGGGTTCGGACAAGACGTACGCGCACCTGGCCGCGGGCCAGGCGCGGGTGCTCTGCTACGACCGCTGACCCGACCGCTTCCGTCGGCCGCTTCCCGCCGGCCGGGCCCTTCGCGGCCCGGCCGGCACCGGCCTTGCACGGTGCGCCGCTCAGCGCGGGTACATCTTGACGACCTTGCCGTCCAGGTCGGCCCGCAGATAGCCGCCCCCGTAGTCGTCGCTGACGTAGATCTTCAGCGCCGGCACCCGGTCGATCAGTCCGATGTCCAGGATCACGTAGTGGTTCTTGGGCGTGGTGATGCCCAGTTCCTTGTCGGCCTTGGCCATCAGTGCCGGGAGCGCGTCCCAGTTGACCTTCGTCAGGTCGATGGTCTTGTCGTCCCGGTCGGTCCCGGAGCCGGATTCCTTCTTGGTGACGCCGTCGCGGTAGGAGAAGCGGTCGTACAGGCGGGCGTTGCCGGCGACGGGCGCCTCCGTGAAGGCGTACTTGTCGTAGACGTTGAGTTCCTTGACCTTGGTGCCCCCGATCACCGGGGCCATCGCCTCGATCAGGCCGCGGATGGCGGTGGGGGTGAGCAGGTTCACCGTCTCCGCGGGGGGCTTGGTGGTGCGCGTCGCCGACGGCCGGGTGGGTATCGAGTCCACCGGGATTCCCGGCACGGAGGGCGACGGGGTGGGGCGCGCGCTGTCGCTGCCCTGCTTGCCGGCGCCGGCCTTCTTGTCCGAGTCCGAACCCGTGTCGCCCAGTTGGGAGGCCAGGACCAGCGCGACCAACCCGCCGACCAGGGCGGTGCCGACCGCCGAACCGGCGATGATCCGGGTGCGGCGGGCCCGCTGCCGGTCCGGCGATTGCGGTTCGGCCGGGGTGAACGGCGTCGCATAGCGCGAGGAAGGCGGTACGGACGACGGCGGCGGGGTCGACGATGCCTGCCAGGAACCGGAGTTCGCCTCCGCGCCGACCCGGTCCGCGCCCGACCAGGCCGGTCCGGTGTCCGCCGCGCGACCGCCGCCGAGGTCGGCCGGCTGCCAGGCGAGGGCGTCGGCGACCGGCAGCGCCGAGGTGGTGTGTTGTGACGAGGGCCGCCCGGTCGGCTCGCCGGCCGCCTCGGCCAAGAGCCGGTCCAGGTGCGCCGCGTCCGGGCGGGCCGCGGGATCGCGGACCAGCAGCGCCTCCAGGACCGGGGTCAGCGCACCCGCGCGGATCGGCGCCGGCACCGTCTCGGTCAACACCGCGGCGAGCGTGGCCAGGCTGGTCGCCCGACGCAGCGGATGTTGCCCCTCGACCGCCACGTACAACATCATCCCCAGCGACCACAGGTCGGACGCGGCGTTGTCCTCCTCGCCGCGGATGCGCTCGGGCGCGATGTACTCGGGTGAGCCGATCAGGTCCCCGGTCGCGGTCAGACTCGTCGACTCGCGCAGCGCGGCGATACCGAAGTCGGTCAGCACCGGGCTGCCGTCGGCGCGCAGCAAAACGTTGCCCGGCTTGACGTCGCGGTGGTGGATCCCGGCCGCGTGCGCGGCGCTCAGCGCGGACAGCACGCCCCGGCCGATCGCGGCGGCCTCGACGGGCGGGATCGGCCCGGCCGTCAACCGGTCGTGCAGCGAGCCGCCCGGAACCAGCTCCATCACCAGCCACGGGTGCGGAACCTCGGCGGCATCCACGATGTGATGGATCGTCACCACGTGTGGGTGATTCAGCCGGGCCAGCGACCTGGCCTCGCGCAGCACCCGCTCGCGCAACATCCGCGCGGCGGTCGGATCGTCCTCCAGCAGCGCCGGGTCCGGCGGCCGGACCTCCTTGAGCGCGACCTCGCGTTCCAGCGCCAGGTCACGCGCCCGCCAGACCAATCCCATGCCGCCACCACCGAGCCGCTCCAGCAACTCGAAGCGGCCGTCGATCACGCGTCTGCCAGGTACACCCGGGGTCATGCGGCACACCCTACAAATCCGGACTCCCACACCGGCAATCGCCGGCCGCATCGTGGGCAATTCCCTCGCCGGAACCCACCCGTCGCCCCGCCAAACGCCCCTCCCCCGCCCCGCCATGCGAACCCCTACACACCGCCCCGGAGCCCAAGGCTCGCCCACCGGATTGCACGGCCGCGCTCAGGGACACTGCGCCCCACCCCAAACCGCACCCACGACCCCGCCCCGCCATGCGAACCCCTACACACCGCCCCGGAGCAAGGCTCGCCCACCGGATTGCACGGCCGCGCTCAGGGACACTGCGCCCCACCTCGACCCGCCATGCGAGCCCCTACGCACCGACCCGGGGCCGAGGCTCGCCGGCCAGGTTGCTCGGCTGTGGCCAAGGGCATTAAGTCCAGTCTCAAGCCGCACCCACCACCCCAACCCGCCATGCGAACCCCTGCACGCCGACCCGGGGCCCAAGGCTCGCCGGCCGACTCGCTCGGTTGCGTTCGCGGGCATCGCCCCACCCCAAGCCGCATCCACCGCCACCGCCTCGCCCCAACCGGCCCCTCACCGCCCCGCCCGCCCCGTCCCTCTCCGCCCGTCCCCGCACCCGTCCCGCCCCGCCCCTCACCGTCCCGCCCCGCCCCTCACCGTCCCGCCCCGCCCCGCGCCCGTCTCGTCTCGCCCCCGCCAGGGGTTGCGTGGTGGTTGGGTGCGGAACGTGATGGATGTAGGACTATCGGTTATTTTGATCATCACTTCTTGCTAGGGTCGGCGTAGAGGCGAGAGTGCCCCCGCCATGGGGCCGCGCCGCGATTCGCGCGTTCGCCGGATGTGGACCACCTGACGACACGGATCACACGACACCCGATCTCCCACGGCCCCGCGAGGGGTCCGCGCCCCCACGTGTGAGGGCGATGCGACGGCGCCCTGACCCGGGCGCCCGGATCTGGGCCGGGTACGCGGCACACGAACCGGTGTGCGGGGTATGGCGATTCGGCATGCCCGAACGGGTGCGGGGTCGCCTCGGCCGACGAGAGGTCAGGGCGTTGATGGAAGCGTTCTTCAGGGGATGGGGCCGGGTCGCCGGATTGTTGCCGGGGCCCGGTGATCTGCCGGCGATACGCCGCGCGCCGGGGCGGGATCTGCTGGCCGGTCTCACCGTCGCGGTGGTCGCGTTGCCACTGGCGTTGGCGTTCGGCGTGGCGTCGGGCGTCGGCGCGCAGGCCGGGCTGGTGACGGCGGTGGTCGCGGGCGCGCTGGCGGCGGTGTTCGGCGGGTCCAACCTCCAGGTGTCCGGACCGACCGGGGCGATGACCGTGGTCCTGGTCCCGGTCGTGCAACGCCACGGCACCGACGGCGTGTTGATGGTCGGCCTGATGGCCGGCGTACTGCTGGTCGTGGTCGCCGTACTACGCCTGGGCCGGGCCGCGAAGTACCTGCCGCTGCCGGTCATCGAGGGCTTCACCGCAGGCATCGCCGTGGTGATCGCCCTCCAGCAGGTGCCCGCCGCGTTGGGCGCGGCCGGCGAGGGCGAGAAGGTGTGGCAGGTCGCCGGGCACGCCACCCTCCGCTTTCTCGAACACCCGGACGCGGACGCGCCCGCGATGGCCCTCGGCGTAGCCGCGCTGCTCCTGGTCGGCGCGCGATGGCGGCCGGGCGTACCGTTCTCGCTGCTCGCGGTGGCCGCCGCGACCCTCCTGGCCGAGGCCCTGCCCACCCTCGACGTGGCCCGCATCGGCAGCCTGCCCAACGGCCTGCCCGCCCCGTCCCTGGCCTTCCTCGACGCGTCGATGCTGGTCGTGCTGCTCCCCTCCGCCCTGGCCGTCGCCGCCCTGGCCGGCCTCGAGTCGCTCCTGTGCGCGAGCGTGGCCGACGGGATGACGACCGGCCAACGTCACGACCCCGATCGCGAACTCCTCGGCCAGGGCATCGCCAATCTGGCCACGCCCCTGTTCGGCGGCGTACCGGCCACCGCGGCCATCGCCCGAACCGCCGTCAACGTCCGCGCCGGCGCGTCCTCCCGGCTCGCCGCGCTCACCCACGCCGTCGTGCTCGCGGTGATCGTCTTCAGCGCGGCCGGCCTGGTCTCGCACATCCCGCTGCCCGCACTGGCGGGCGTACTGCTGGCCACCTGCGTGCGCATGGTCCAGGTCTCCTCACTGGCCGCGCTGGCCCGCTCCACGCGCGCCGACGCCGCGGTGCTCGTGGTGACGTTCGTGGTGACCGTCGCGGTGGACCTGGTCACCGCGGTGGTGATCGGCATCGCCCTCGCCGTCGTCCTGGCGCTGCGCCAGGTGACCCGCTCGGCCCGACTGGAACCGGTACCGATCCCCGCCGACGACGCGGAGGAGGACGCCCGGGCCGGGACTCACGGCACGCCCGGGCCACCCTCGACCGGCCACGTCGCGGTGTTCCGCCTGGACGGGCCACTGTTCTTCCCGGCCGCGCACCGCCTGCTGACCCGGTTGTCCGAAGTACAGGACGTCCGGGTGGTCGTCCTGCGGATGTCCCGGGTGACCGCGATCGACGCGACCGGCGCCGGCGTCCTGGGCGAGGCGATCACCGACCTGGAGGTGCGCGGCGTCACCGTACTGCTCTCCGGCGTCCAGCCGGACCATGATCAGGTCTTGGACGCGCTGCGGATCGCCGAGCATCTGCGCCGGGACCACCTGGTCTTCCCGGACACGCGCGGCGCCATCCGGCACGCCCGCGAACTCGCCCGCGCCGGCCGCCCGAAACCGGCGGGCCACTGACGGCGCGCTCTCCGCCCCGCAGGCCCGCCCCGCGAACCCGTCGAGGGAAACCCTCGGGGGAGCCCGCCACTACTCGCCCAGATAGTGGAACGCGAGCCAGAACACGCCGCCGATGATGTGCGTGACGAACAGGAAGAAGCAGAGCCAGATCAGGATGCCCTTCTCGGTCTGCTTCTGCGTCTCCCGAGGCCGCCGCGATACCGCCGCGGGCGAAGCGGTCGCGGGAACAGGCGCGGACGGCGCGGACGCGCCGGGCTCCGGGGCTGGTTCGGTCATCACGGTTCCTCGCGTCGGGGCGGAGCAGACCACCGGGGTACGCGCCCGGACTGCCCCGCCACGGTAACCGCCGCACACGAGACCTCCGCGACGACCTCCCGCGCGGCACCATTCCGCTCGGCCCCGCCGTCCCGTCCGGCCGCCGGCCCCGCGGGCTCAGCCCTGCCCCTCCGCAAGCACACCGAGCAGTCGCCCGACGCGATTGCTGATGATCATGTCCACGCCCATCGCCACCAGCCGGCGCATCACCCGCGGCGAGTCCACCGTCCACGCGCTCACCAGATAACCGTCCGCATGACAACGCTCGACCGAGGCCGCGTCGTACGCCCGCCAGCGCAGGTTGATGTACTCCGGCCGCAGATCGCGCAGCACCGCCGCGTCCGGCACACGTGCGAACGAGTCGCCGCTGAGCCCGATGTGCGCGTGCGCGGCGTGCTCGCGCACCCGGCTCATCGCGACCGGCCCGCCGACGTACAGGATCCGCTCGTTCACTCCGTGCCGGTCGACCGCGTCGACGGCCGGTTCGGCCAGTTCGATCTCGCCGAAGTCGACCATCAACCCGCCCCGGGTGCCCTTGATCAGCTCCAATGCCTCGCCGAAGCTGGGCACCCGGTACTTCCCGCGCCGGCCGATCTCCTGGACCTGAGCCAACGTCAGGTCCCGGACCCGCGCGTTGCGCCACCACAACCGACGCAGCGTCGCGTCGTGCAGGAGCACCAGGTGCCCGTCCCGGGTGATCTCGAGGTCGATCTCGACCAGGTCGGCGCCCTGGTCGAGGGCGCTCGCCAACGACGGCAGGGTGTTCTCTCGAAAACGCCGGGGGTCGCCTCGGTGGGCCACGGCCAGGGTCACGACAAACCTCTCGATCGGGGACCGGCGGGCACACCGTACACGGGGGCCGGCCGGCCCGGCTCATCGCGCCAAGGCGCCGTCGGGCCCGCCGAATCCACGCAGCAGGGTGTCCACGATCCGGGTCGCGAGCGCGTCCGCGTCCTCGCCGCGGTCCTCCTGCGCGGCCTCGTGGATCAGCGCGTAGTACACCCGCCGGGTCCAGTCCAGGTCGACGTCCGCACGCAGCACTCCGGCCTCCCTGGCCCGCCGGAAGAGCCGATCGCACCGGTCGCGCACGTCGGCGTGCACGTGCGCCACCTCGGCGTCGTCGGTGCGCCGCGCGGTCATCGCGAAGCCCCACGCGAGCTTCACCCGCAGCACGTTCGCGGTGACCTGGTACAGCGCGACGGCGGGCGGCGTGGTCTCCGGCCGCCCGGCCGTCACCGCGTCGTGGAACTGTCGGGCAGCCCACACACTCATCGCCGCGATCAGCGCCTCGCGGGTGGCGAACCGACGGTGCACCGTCGTCCTGGCCACCCCGGCCGCCTCGGCGACCTGCTCCATCGTGGCCGCCGGATCGGCGCTCAGCACCCGCTCGGCCGCCTCCAGGATCGCGCGCACGGTCCGCTCCGCGTCCGCGCGCAGCGGTCGCGTGCGATCCCCGGTACCACTCGCCTTCGAAGTCACCATCGAACTGTACGACAAAGTCGCCACTCAACGACTACTTGCAACATCGGTGATGCATGTTCTAACTTCAATGCATCAACGAAGCACTACTTAGTGCTTCGCGGCAGGCAGCACGGCACTACCCAAGGAGCCCTCATGGATCTGCGTCTCGACGGAAAGACCGCCCTGGTGACCGGCGCGAGCCGAGGCATCGGCCTGGCGATCGTGTCCGCCCTCGTCGACGAGGGCGTCCGCGTTCTGGCCGCCTCCCGCACCCTCACCCCGGAGCTCGCCGGAACCGGCGCCCTGACCATGGCCGTGGACCTGGCTCGACCCGACGGGCCGATCCGACTCGCCGAACGCGCCACGGCCGAGTTCGGCCCGCTCGACATCCTGGTCAACAACGTCGGCGGCGGCGACCCGGGCGGCGACGATCAGACCGGCGGCTTCCTGAGTTTCACCGACGACCAGTGGCTCGCCTCGTTCGACCTCAACTTCCTGGCCACCGTGCGCACCACGCGCGCCGCGCTGCCCGCACTGCTCGACGCACGCGGCGCGATCGTGAACATCTCCTCGATCGGCGCCCGAATGCCGCACGGCGGGCCGGTGACGTACACCACCGCCAAGGCCGCGCTGACCGCGTTCGGCAAGGCGCTCGCCGAGGAGTTCGGGCCGCGCGGCGTCCGGGTCAACACGGTCTCCCCCGGCGCCGTGCGCACCGCGATGTGGGAGGCGCCGGACGGCTACGGCGCCCAACTGGCCGCATCCATGGGCCTGTCCCACGAACAGCTGCTCGCCGCGCTTCCCGGCGCGACCGGCATGGTCACCGGCCGCTTCGTCGAGCCCGCCGAGGTGGCGACCGCGGTCGCCTACCTGCTCTCCCCGCTCGCGGGCAGCGTGACCGGCACGGACCACCTCGTCGACGGCGGCGCGCTCAAGGCCGCCTGAGCCTCCCATGCCGCCCGGGCGGCCCAAGCGGTACGACGGGGTCTTCCGCCGTACAGGCCCCGCCGTACGCCCGCCCCGCCGGCGCTCACCCCACCCGAGGCCGCACCCCCAGCGCCGGCAGCACCGTCTCGCCGATCCGGTACGCCTCCTCCAGCAAGGGGTTGCCGGACAGGATGAACGTGTCCACCCCCATCGCCTCGAACTCCTGCAACCGCTCGATCACCTGAGCCGTGGAACCGACCACCGCTGTCCCGGGCCCCGGCCGGAACAGCCCCATCCCGGGCCACAGATTCGGGTACACCTCCAACTCCCGCGCCCGAGCCGGGACCCGACCTCCGTGCTGGCGGAACTGCCGCTCCCAGCCCACCCCGTCCGCGTCCGCCGCCTGGCCCAACTGCCGCGCGTAGGTGGCGTGGCTGGTCACCTCCAGCAGCCGATCGGCCGCCGCCCACGCCTCGTTCTCGGTGTCCCGCACGATCAGGTGCAGCCGCAGTCCGATCCGCAACGAACGCCCGTGCGCGGCGGCCCGCTCGCGGACCCGCTCCAGTTTCTCCTTGAGCAGGTGCGGCGGTTCGCCCCAGGTCAGGTAGACGTCGACGTGCTCCGCGGCCATCTCGATGCCGGCCGGCGACGAGCCGCCGAACCACATCGGGACGTGCCCGCCGTCCCGGTGCAGCTCGCGCAGCCCCGCGCCGGCCTGCCGCAGGTCGTAGAACTTCCCCTTGTGGTCGAACACCTCGCCCGAGGTCAGTCGCCGGACGATCGACCAGTACTCGGCGCTGAGTTCGTAGCGCTCGTCGTGGTCCAGGTGCAGCCCGTACTCGCGCAGACCCTCGGTCGAGCCGTTGACCACGTTGAAACGCAGCCGCCCCGCGCCGAACAACGCCTCGAAGCTCAGCGCCATCTTGGCCAGCAATGTCGGCGCGATCAGCCCGGGATGCACCGCGAGCAGCGGTCGGAACGTCGGCGCCGCCGCGGCCACCACGCTGCCCAGCGACCACACGTCGTACAGGTCGGTCGCCAGCAACGCGCCGCTGAATCCCAACCGGTCCACCGCGCCCGCGAGTTGCTGGAGGTAGGCCAGGTCGACCGGACGCCGGCCGGCGGGCTCCCAGGGATACGGCCCCTCACGCGGGATCACGTACCACAACACCTCGGTGCTCATCGGGCACCGCCGACCGTCGCCGCGAGCGCCCCGGCGACCAGCGGCGTCAACGCGTCGACCTGCGCGTCGGCCACCGTGATCGGTCGGTCGATGAACCCGTTCGCCACGAAGATGTCCGCGGCCTCCTGCTGCTCGGCGATGAACGAGGCCGGTACCGGCTCCAGTCGCCACGGCAGCGCGGCCAGCGCCTCGGCCCAGTCCGCCCGCGCGCCCGGCAGCTCGGCCGCGTGCAACCCGGCTGCCTCGTCGAGGTGCGCCGCGGCCCACTCGTCGGCCTCGCGCAGCGCGGCCACCACGACAGCGGCCACCTCCGCGCGCTCCTCGGCGAACGCGCGGCGCGCGAAGAACACCGAGCGGTCGGTGATCACGTCGCCGACCCGGTGCAGCACCCGAAGTCCGGGCTCACGCAGCGCGGCGACCAGCTCGGGCCCCTGCGCGACCCAGCCGGCGATCTCCCCGGAACGCAGCCGCGCGGCCTGGTCCTGTCCCGCCACCGGCCGCACGGGCGTGATGTCGTCCCGGTAGGACAGCCCGACGTCGGCGAGCGCCTTGGCCACGAAGTGGGTCTGCCACGAACCGATGCTCAGCACGACGGTGCCGTCCTTGAGGTCCGCCGGCGCGCGCACCGGGCCCTCGTCGGCGACCAGCAACGCGCCGTGCCCGGGACGCGGCGCGGACACCGCGACGTAGACGATGTCGTGGCCCTGCGCCTGACCGACGATCGGCGGCGTCGAACCGGTCCCGCCGAAGTCGATCGTGCCGTCGCCGAGCAGTTCGCCCACCCGGGTGCCCTCCACGGGCACCCAGGTCACGCTCTCCCCCAGCGGCTCCAACGCGCGCTCCAGGATGCCCAGCCGCGCGAGCAGGTACAACGACGGGTTGCTGCCATGGACACCGATGGTGACGGTCATTCAGATCACTCCGGTCGAAGACGGGGACGAGGAAGAGGACGAGGAGAAGGACGACGCGGAAGACGCGGAAGGCTCGGAAGACGGGCCGCTGCCGGCCGAGGCGGGGTGGAAGGACGCCCCGGCGGATCCGGAATCCGGCGTGCGCACGCCCAGATCGGCGAGCAACCGCCGGCGCAGCGCCGCGAACGCCGGATCGGTGGGGTCGCGCGGCCGGTCCACCGCGACCACCTCGTCGGTGACCAGGTTTCCGTCCCGCAGCACCGCGACCCGGTCGGCCAGCCGGATCGCCTCCTCCACATCGTGCGTGACCAGCAGCACGGCAGGCCGATGCACCCGGCACAACTCGCCGACCAGGTCCTGCATGCGCAGCCGGGTCAGCGCGTCCAACGCGGCGAACGGCTCGTCCAAAAGCAGCAGTTCCGGCTCACGCACCAGTGCCCGGGCGAGCGCGACGCGCTGCGCCTCACCGCCGGACAGGGTCGCCGGCCAGGCCTGGGCATGCCCTTCCAGACCGACCTCGGTCAGCGCGCGCAGGCCGATCTCGCGGGTGGCCCGACCTCGCGGCAGGCCGACCACGACATTGGCCAACACCCTTTTGGACGGCACAAGTCGCGGTTCCTGAAAGACGATGGTGCGGGCCTCGGGGACCAGGACCGTGCCGCCGTCGCTGCGATCGAGCGCGCCGAGGATGCGCAGCAGCGTGGTCTTGCCGGTACCGCTCGCGCCGAGCAGCGCGACGAACTCGCCGCGGGCGATATCCAGGTGCACACCGTCCAGGACGGCGCGGGTGCCGAACACCCGGCGCAGCCCCCGGATGTGTACCGCGACCTCGGCGGAGCGGGTGCGATCGGTGCTCATCGGCCCGCCCCCTGCCCCTGGTTGCGCCAAGGCATCAGCACCCGTTCCAGGATGCGCACCAGGGCGTCGGCGAGCAGACCGAGGATCGCGTAGACCAGGATGCAGACGGTGAGGATGTCGGTGCGCGAGAAGCTCTGCGCCTGGCTCATCAGATAGCCGATCCCGGCCGTGGAGTTGATCTCCTCGGCTGCGATCAGCGCGATCACGCTCAGCGTCATGGACAGCCGCAGCCCGGAGAGCAGCGCGGGCAGCGCGCCCGGCAGGACCACCTCGCGCACCAGCGCGATCCGGCCGACGCCGAAGCTGCGCATGGCCTCGACCAGCTTGCGGTCCACGTTGCGCACCCCGCCGGAGGCGGAGACGTACATCGGGAACGCGGTGGCCACCGCGATCAGGATCACCCGGGCCGATTCGCCGATGCCGAACCACACCATGAACAACGGGACCAGCGCGAGGAACGGCACGGTGCGCAACAACTGCACGGTGGAGTCCAGGAGTTCCTCACCCAGGCGGGAGAAGCCGGTGAGTACGCCCAGGGCCAGGCCGATGGTGAGCCCGAACACCAGGCCCAGGCCGGCCCGACCCAGCGAGACCCGGAGCGCGTCCGGGAGTTGGCCGTTGTCCCACATCTCGCGCGCCGCGCGGAAGACGTCGGCGGGCGAGCCGAGCAGGTCCGGGCTGAGCGCTCCGCTGTGCGATGCCCAGGCCCAGCCGCCGACCAGCGCGAGCGGGCCGATCGCCCGCAGCGCGGGGCTGAGGAAGCGCGGTCGGGAGCGCGGGAGTCGCGGACGCGGGGTGACCAGACCGGGGTACTCGCGCACCCGGGGTTCGGTCTTGACCAGCGTGGGCGCGCTCATCCGGTCGCTCCCGCGAGGGAGGCCACGTCCAGCAGGTGCGGCTTGACGTCGACCAGGCTCGGGGTGACCTTCTGGTTCAGGAAGAACTGGGCGACCTTGCCGAAGCGTTCCACGTCGGCCGGTCGGATCGGCTCGACCGTGGCGCCCTGCCGGGTGAAGTCGGTCTGGATGCGCTTGGGTTCGGCGCCGTACGCGGTGGGGCCGGAGTCGGTGAAGACGTTGATGTACGCGGCGGGGTCGGCGATCTCCTTGGTGCCGGCCTCGTGCAGGTAGGCGTAGAACGCCTTGACCACCTCGGGGTGCTTGTCCGCGAACGCGTTGCGCACCGCCCACACCGAGTAGTTGTCCGAGCCGAGCGCGCGGCCGTCGGCGAGGAATCGCGCGTTGCCGGAGGCCAGCGCGGGCACCGAGTAGGTGGCCCAGGTGGCCCACGCGTCGACCTGGCCGGCGGCGAACACCGGCGCGGTCTGGTCGGCGCGCAGGTAGACCCGCTCGACCTTGTCGGCCGGGATGCCGGCCTGTTCGAGCGCGGCCAGCAGCAGGTATTCGCTGGTGCCGCCCTGCGAGCAGGCCACCTTCTTGCCGACCAGGTCCCGGATCGAGTGGATCTTCGAGTCGCTCTTGACCAGGATGCCCTCGCCCGCCAGGTCGGGGGCGGTGGCGCCGAAGAGCTTGAAGCTCGGCTTCTGACCGAGCGCGGCGACGGCGGAGGTGATCGAGCCGAGCGCGACGTCGAGTTGGCCGGCGTTGATCGCCTGCGCGGCCGGTGCGAACGGGCCCGCACTGCCGGTCCAGGAGACCTTGGCGCCGACCTTGGCGAGCGCCGCGTCCAGGGAACCGTCCTTCTTGCCGAGTGCGAGCACGCCGTTGTTGCCCGGGTCGGGGATGCGCAGCGTGATGCCGGTCTTGGTGTCGCCCGCGGCCGACGACGCCTTGGCGTCCTTCGACGAGGAGCCGCAGCCGGTCAGCGCGATCAGCGTCGCGGTCGCGAGCGCGACGGCGGACAGCAGACGGGTGTGACGGCGAGGGGGTCGGCTACTCATGGGATGCCTCCAGCGTGGATATCCGGGACGGTTCGGGGTCGAGCGACTGTTCGGGGTGCGCGCGCCCGGCGGGCGACGGCGCGGCGTCGAAGGGGCGGGCGGAGTTCTCGGGTGGCGGCGCGTCCTCGGCCGATGTCCGTCGCGCGTCCGCGAGTTCGCGCGCGGCTCGCAGCGGCTCCGGGTCCGCCCACGCGCGCACGTCCACGGGTTCGGCCAGGAAGCCCTGTCCGTACAGGAAGCGCTCCTGTCGCGCGAGCAGGTCCAGGCGCTCGGCGGAGAGGTCGATCCGCAGCGTGTCCGGGCCGAGTTCGCGGTATGCGCCGGCCACCCCGAACGCGCCCGCACCGGTCTCGGCGCCCAGGATCCGAGCCACCTCGGCGGGATGTCCCGGCGCCCAGTCGGCCGCCTCGACCAGCACCGCGAGGAAGCGGGAGACGAGGTCCGGGTGGTGGTCCAGCAGATTCCGGTGCACGGTGATCGGCCGCGGCGTGCCGTTGTTGATCCGCGCTCGCGGGTCGACCGCCGCGTCCAGGTCGACCGCCACGACCGCGCCGTGCCGCGCCGCCGCCTCGACGGCGAGCGCGCCCTTGACGTACACGGCGTCCACGTCACCGCGCCCGAGCGCGGCCAACTCGGCCTCCCACTGGCCGATCCCGCGCGCCGCGGGCACCTCGACCGGACGTGCGTCGGACAGGGTCGCGCCGGCCAGGGACAGCGCGCCGGCGAAGCCGTGCAGTGCCATCGCCCGCCAGAAGTCGATCGCGATGTCGTGCCGGGGAATCGCCAGCCGCAGCCCGCGCAGATGCTCGGGCGCGCTGATGCCGCTGTCCGCGCGGACCAGGATCGCCTGGCTCTCCTCGATCCAGGTGAGTCCGACCAGCCGGGTCGCCTCACCTCGCGAACGCGCCCACAGCGCGGGCACGTTGCCGCCCTCGCGGAAGAGCCCGGGCAGCGCGTGCGTGTAGTGGTGGTCGGCGGCCACGTCGGCGGAGACGTCCTGCAGCGAGCGGACGGTGATGCCCTCGGCCGCGAACTCGGCGTCGAGCAGCCCCAGATCGGCGGCGATGCCGGTGGCGGTGGGCACGGGACAGCGGGTGAACCACAGTTCGTCCGGACGGGCGCCGGTCACGGCGGTCATGGCGATACTTCCGTTCGCGTTGGTGGCGGCGGGGGTCCGCGGCCCGGTCGGGCACGGCGCGGATCGACCCGGGACCGCCTCGGTCCGGGCAGGGGGCAACGGGTCACGCGTGGTCGGGACCTATGCGTGAGAGGCATCGATCAGGCAGCGCGCGGACGCCGGACGTCGATCGGATCGATCGCTCGGGCGCGGGCGTACCGGGGTTCGGTGCGGGGGGTGGGTCAGCGACAGCCGGCGCTGGAGACGCGCGCGAGGTCGATGTGCCGGCGGCTGGTCAGCAGCGCGCGGGCGGTGGAGGACGGCGCGGTGTACAACGCGTCTGCGGACACGCGGGCCTCCCTCTCGGTTGCTTCGTCGATCACGGGCACGCCCGGCGGAGCGCCCGGCGCGCCAAAAGGCGCATCGGGGGGATCCTGGCATGATCCGCACCGCGCGATCAAACCTTCCCATGATGTGGGATACCTTGATGCTCTCCGGCACGGATCGTGGCCCACAGTGGTCGATCGCCTTGCCGTATGGTGAAAACCGCCTGTCGAACGGCGAGTTGGGGGTTCCAGTGGACGCAACCGCGGCACATGCAAACGCGCCGAACACGAACGCGGCGGACACGGACGCGGCGGACACACCCGCGGTGCCCACCCGCGCGGCGCACGCCGGCGCGGCGGACCCGAGCGCACCGCGCGCACCCTCCGGCGCGCAGGCCGTCCAGCGTGCCCTGGGCATCCTGCACTGCTTCCGGGCGACCGGCACCGACCTGAGCGCGTCGGACATCGCCCGCCGGATGGACCTGTCGGTGTCCACCGCGCACCGCCTGGCTCGCACCCTGGTCGGCGCGGGCTTCCTGGATCAGGACGACCGCACCAGCCGCTACCGGCTGGGTCCCGTGGTCGCCGAACTCGGCCTGCTCGCCTACCACCAGCGCGGCCTGCACCACGCCGCGCCCGAGTTGGAACAGTTGTCCCGGCGCACCTCGGCGACCTCCGACCTGGCCATCCGCAGCGGTCGGCACGCACTGGTCCTGGTCGGCAGTTCGGTCCAGCCCGGCACCGGGCTCGGTCTGCGCCGGCCACTGCACTCGACCGCACTGGGCAAGGTACTGCTGGCCTGGGCCGATCCGGCGGACGGCGGTCTGGAGCCGCTGCTGCCGCTGGCCCCGCAGACCGAGCGCACCATCGTGGACCCGGCGGCGTTGCGGGCCCAGCTGCAGGCGGCCCGGGCGGTCGGCTACGCGCTCAACGACGGCGAGTCGGTCCCGGGTGTACGCACCCTGGCGGTGCCGATCCTGAACCGGGCCGGCCACGCGCACGCGGCCCTGGCCGTGCGGTCCACGCCCGCCGTGATGACCGACGAGCGCATCCCGTGGTTCCGCGACCGGGCCCAGGCGTGCGCGGATGCCTTGGAGGTACTTCTGTTGCCGCCGCATCGACGCCGACTGCGCGAGTCGGGGCTGCCCACGGAATAGGGTCCGCCCCGTGACTCCGGTCCGGAGTCACGGGGCGGACCCTGCGCTTGGGGGTGTCGTGTCGGTCGGGTCAGGCGGCGGCCACCAGTGCGTCGCGGCCGAGCACGCGGGTGCGGGTGGTGGTCACGGTCTTGGCCGAACGCGCCTTCGGCGCCGCGAACACGGCGAGCCGCAGGAAGGCGAATCGGGCCAGCCCGGCGACGCCCGACGCGACCAGGTAGGTGCCCTGCTCGACCATGATGCTCGGCGCGGTCTGGACCGCGTGCAGGCCCAGCACGGCCGCCGTGGTGAACAGGTAGGCGACCACGGCCGACCCACCGGCCTGGGCGTGCGCCTTGAAGTTGGCGCGCCCGGCCCGGAAGGCGAACCGGCTGTGCAACTCGGTGGCCAGGAGCGTGCCCGCCACGGTGACCACCGCGTTGGCGGCGGCGATCGGGAGGTGGCCGGAGAGGCCGACGAGCGCGGCGCTGGAAGCCAGTCCGGTACCGCCGCCGAAGACCACGAAGCGAGCGAAGGAGGCGACCGTACCGGGCGTCGACGGCTGAGTGGTGTCCTGCTCTGCGACCCGGCTGCGGTTGTTCACGTGACTCTCCTTGACCCCCTGCGAGCCCTGTCGGCCCGTCTGGTTCAAACCTAGGGATCGCGCAACACATTCCCCATGGTGCCCACTTCCCTCTCTGGGTGGGGCTGGCCCCACCCCTCGACAGGCGGCCTGCCCCGCCCCCGCCGACACGTCCCCGGGCCGCCATCCACGACACGGGTTCGACAATTGCCACCAAATCCACCGAAACTGCACACCCACGAGCCAGCAAAAGTGCGCGTACGACCCTTCCGGCGCCCCTCCCATCGCGGATGTCTGCCTCGTCACACCACACGCTGTGTGCAAAGAGGATCACATAACGCATGCAGCGCCATCCACCCGCGGCAACGTACGTCCACCGACGGGGCGCCCGGCGTCCGAACCGAGCCGGACCACCACCGACGCACGCACATCCACATGGATATCGGCACCCGCTACCATTAGTTTGGTGAGCACACGAATCGCGGACCTCGACACCGGCGGCGCGCCCCTGCTCGGCGAGCCACTTCCGGTGGAACTGGCCAACACTCGGTACGCGGTGCGCGGCGTACCGCACGAGGGACTGGCCGAACCGGAGCACCTGGCCGCGTGGCTGCGCGATATCGCGCCGCGACTGACCGCACCGCCGTCCGACGCCGCGCTGCTCGCGGTGGACGCGCGGGACCTGGCCGCGGCGCTGGACCTGCGCGCGTGCGTCGCTGCCCTGCTGCACGCCGCGACGACCGACACCGCGCCGGCCGCCGACACGGTGGCCCGCCTCAACGCGTACACCCGCGCCGCGCCGCGCTGGCGCGAGCTGACCTGGCCCAACGCGACCACACACACTCGGGCCGAGCCGATCGCCGCCGTGCTGGCCGAGCTCGCGGACGCCACGATCGACCTGGTCACCGGGCCCGACCGGGGCGAACTGAGGCCCTGTCACGGCCCGGGCTGCGTGCTGCACTTCGTCAAGAACAACCCGCGCCGCGAATGGTGCTCCGCGGGCTGCGGCAACCGCGCCCGGGTGGCCCGGCACTACCAGCGCACGAAGAACCCGCCCCAAATGTAGGGAATTGAGGGCATTGGCAGCATTGGCCAGAGATAAGGGAAGCCCCTGAAGACCGGAACACCCGCCTCCGAAAGACTCTGGGCGATTCCCAGCGAGAGGCTTCGATTTCCGATGCGCGTTTCCCGGATCTCCGGTGTGCTGTCCCCTACCCCCGCGCGCCGTCGTCGCGCCGGTACCCGCGCGTCCGCGGCCGCGGCCGCCGTCCTGGTCGCCTCCGCCCTGCTCACCGGCTGCCTCGGCAAGGACGACGACAAGAAGGACGACAAAGGGAGTTCCGCCGAGTCCAAGCCGCCGATGATCACCATGCCGCCGGCGCCGACCCTCCCGGCGAAGTCCGACCCGTCGACGGGCCCGACCGGCGGCGGTAGCGGTGGCGCCACCCCGTCCGGAACCGCGACCAAGCGCAGCGGCCAGGTCAAGATGATCAAGCTGCACAAGGGCGACTGCGTCGAGGAGAAGGGCGAGGAGCTCGTCACCGTCGCCTGCACGACGCCGCACGACGCCGAGGTGGTCGGGGAGTTCACCCTGCCGGCGAACATGTCGCCGACGAGCATGACCTTCCAGGACGACACCGGCAGGAAGTGCACCGAATTGGTCACCCCGACGGCCGCGCGCAACAGCGACCTCCCGTTGTCCAAGCTCACCCTGCGTCCCACCTCGGGCAGTTGGATCAACGAGAACGACCGCGATCTGACCTGCCTCCTCAAGCGCAACGACCACGTCAAGCTCACGGCTCCCCTGAAGTAGCCACGACGGGCGGCCCGACGGCGAGCACACCGCCCACGCCGCCGGGCGAACCGCCCAGGGCACTCGCCCTCCCGAGCGAGCCGGCGCCCGCCGCTCGAAAGTCGCCGACCGGTCAACCCCGGGGTCTCCCGCCCAGCGAACGGGCTTTCGCTGGACCACCTGACCCCGAGCGGCCGCCCGTACCACTGACCCGCGACACACGGTCCCACCACGGCCCCGCACACGCCCTCCGGGCGAGGCGGGGCCGTTCGCGTTCCCGGCGAGCCGGCGACCGCCTGTTGAGGGCACCCGAAGCCCGCCACCCGCCGCCCGCACGGACCGCGAACACCCCGGCCCCTCTACCGCTTTCGGCCGAAGCCATGTCCCGATCCCGATCGATTCACCCGTTCGAGGGGCTTGTGCGCCACACGCCCGATCCGCCCCACGCGTCCGCGTAGCCTGGCGCCCGCAACGGTGCTTCCCCTGCCCGCCGGGGCGCGACCCCGCCCGCACGGGACCCACTCGAGCACCCCCGCTCGGCGACCGAGCACAGCCCGCCGAGCGGTCCCCGCAGGACACCCGCACGATTCGTTTCCGACATTTTTCGAGGATGCCGATGGTTCTCGCTGGATCGTCCCCCGGAGGCCGACGGCCGGCCCTCGCGTGGGTCCTCCCCCTCCTCGTGACAGCCGTGTGCGCGGCCGCGGCCGTGGCCGCGGTCTCCCCCCAGGCCCGTCCCGCGGTGGCCCTGTGCGGTGGACTCGCGACCGTCGCCGTCGCCGTGTGCGCCGCCGAGGCCGGCCGCCGCGGGCGCACGATCGCGCAATTGCACCTGCGACTCCAGCAGCAACAGGTCGGCCTGCGCCGGCGCCTCGCCGCGCAGGAGGCGGAAACGGTCCGGCTCTCCGAGGAGTTGCTCCCGGAGGCCATCGGCCGCCTACAGATGGGCGAGCCGGTCCCGGAGGTGATGCGCAAGGTCGCCCCGCAGCCGGACGACCCGACCGAGTTCGCGGTCGCACACCGCAACGTGATCCGCTCGGTGATCGACACCGTCAGCGCCGAGGAGGACATGCGCGAGTCCGCCCAGCGCGCGTTCGTCAACATCGCCCGCCGCGTCCAGGCCACCATCCACCAACAGGCCCAGGACATGCGGGACATGGAGGACCGGCACGGCGACGACCCGGTCGTCTTCCGCGACCTCCTGCACCTGGACCACGGCAACGCGCTGATCGGCCGGATGGCGGACAGCATCGCCGTGCTCGGCGGCGCCCGCCCCGGTCGCCAGTGGGAAACCGACATCGGCATGTACAGCGTGCTGCGCGGCGCGATGTCGCGCATCCTGGACTACCGCCGGGTCAAGCTACACTCCGTCGTCGAGGTCGCGGTCATCGCCCAGCACGTCGAGCCGCTGATCCACGCGATCGCCGAACTGCTCGACAACGCCACCCGATACTCGCCGCCCTCGACCACCGTGCACCTGAGCACCGTCGAGGTCCAGACCGGCATCGCCGTCGAGATCGAGGACGCCGGCGTCGGCCTGAGCGAGGAGGCCCGCCGCCGCGCCGAGCGCATCCTTTCCCTGGACGGCGACGCGCTCAACCTGGGCGACCTGGGCGAGACCCCGCGCCTGGGCCTGACCGTGGTGGGCCGACTCGCGCACGCCAACAACTTCAAGGTGATGCTCCGCCCGTCGGCCTACTCCGGCGTACGCGCCGTCGTGGTCATCCCGCAGGACCAGATCACCGCGAACGTGCCACCGATGTACCCGATGCCGGAGCACCTCCAGCACCTGGACGAACTCCCGTCCCTGCACGACATGATGACCGACACTCCGGTCGGCACCGAACTGGGCGCCAACGGCCTCCCGCAGCGCCGCCGGCGCAACCTGGGCACCGTGCCGCGCGCCGGGGGAACGCGCGGCGGGCACCGCGCGAGCGCGTCGAAGCCGGCCCCCGCGCCGGTCGAGGATCCGCCCCCGGGGCTCGGACTGGACGCGTTCCTCAGTGGCATCAACGGCGAACTGCCGTCCAATGAACGGCGATCCGAGACCGGGGACGATTCGTGGGGCGACGGGGGATATCGATGACGGGGTACCGACCGAACATGGACTGGATGCTCGCCGACCTGGCGAAGAGTGTGCCGTTCACGCGCTACATCGTGCTGCTGTCCGCCGACGGCCTGCGGATGGCCCAGCACAACACCGAGGCCGACACCGCGGACCGGCTCGCCGCCGCGTGCGCGGGCCTACAGAGCCTCGCCGCCGCGATCGCGTCCGAATTCCCCAAGGGCGACGGCCGGATGCGGCTGGTCGTGATCGAGGTCAACGGCGGCTACTTCTACATGATGGCCGCCGGCGCGGGGGCCTATCTCGCGGTGCTGGCCGACGGTCAGGTGGACACCGGCCTGCTCGGCCACCGGATGCGCGACCTGGTGATCCGGATCGGCGAACACCTGACCAGTCCGCCGCGCCACGACGGGGCCTTTCCGTGAGTGTGCCGAGGCGCTCACGGCGCGACCCGCACCCCGAGCGGCTGTACCTGGTCGGGGAAAACTTGGAGGCACAGGACCGGTTGGACCTCGTCACCCTGTTCGTGGCGAAGCACGAACCCGAGCGCGGGATGTCCCCCGAGCTCGCGACGATCCTGCGGATGTGTGAACAACCTTTGTCCATGGCCGAGATCTCCGCGCACATGCGGTTGCCGACCAGCGTGCTGACGCTGGTCCTGACGGACATGGTGACCACGAATCAACTCGAGGCGCGGGCACCGATCCCGGCCGCCTCGTTGCCCGACATCGATCTGCTCAAGGCGGTGATGCATGGACTACAAAGGCTCTGAGACCCTCGCCGGGCCGCGCCCCGAGGACATGCTGCCGGCGACGGCCGCCGCCGCGGTCAAGGTCGTCGTCGTCGGCGGCTTCGGCGTCGGCAAGACCACGCTGGTCGGCGCGGTCAGCGAGATCCGGCCGCTCACCACCGAGGAGACGATGACCCAGGCGGGCGTCGGCATCGACGATCTCGCGGGCATCGAGACCAAGACCACCACGACCGTGGCGATGGACTTCGGCCGGATCAGCCTCAACGAGCGCCTGGTCCTCTACCTGTTCGGCACCCCCGGACAGGAGCGCTTCTGGTTCCTGTGGAACGGCCTGTTCGATGGCGCGCTCGGCGCCGTGGTCCTGGTCGACACCCGGCGCCTGGAGGTGTGCTTCGACGTGATGGGCCGGCTCGAGGATCGCGGCGTGCCGTTCGTGGTCGCGGTCAACACGTTCCCCGAATCACCGGTGCACTCCATGGACGAACTGCGCAGCGCGCTCGACCTGGACGAGTCGGTACCCATGCTCGACTGCGACGCGCGCAGTCGCGGCTCCAGTCGGGACGTCCTGATGGCCCTCATGCAATACCTCTACACGCTCACCACGAACCGGGAGACGCAATGACCGCTCCTCCCCCCGTTCCGCCGCCCGGCTGCCCCGCGCACGCGGGCGCGACGGCAACCGAGGGCATCACGAGGTTGTACGGACCGGAGACGATCGCGGACCCGGGCGCCACGTACGAGAGGTTGCGCGCCGAGTACGGGGCGGTCGCGCCGATCCTGGTCGACGGCGACTTCCCCGGCTGGCTGGTGCTGGGCTACCGGGAGAACCTGGAAGTCATGCGCACGCCGAGCCGGTTCTCCCGGGACGCGCGCAACTGGCGCGACTGGCGCGAGGGCCGGATCCCGCCGGACGCCACGATCCTGCCGATCATGGAGTACCGCCCGGACTGCGTGTCCAGCGACGGCGCCGAGCATCAACGCCTGCGCACCGTGGTCACCGAGAGCCTGGACCGGTTCGACCGACGCGGCATCCGCAAGCACGTCCAGCGACTCGCGCACGACCTGATCGACCGGATCGCCGCGGACGGCCACGCCGACCTGGTCGCGCAGTTCGCACAACAGTTGCCGATGCTGGTCATCGCGCAGTTGTACGGTCTGCCCGACGCGATGGGTCCACGTCTGGTCGAGGCCAGCGCCGAGCTGATGATGCAGAGCGAACGCGCGCTCGAATCCAACGAGTTCATTCTGCGCACGCTGAGCGACCTGGCCGACCGCAAACGTGCCGAGCCGGCCGCCGACTTCCCGTCCTGGCTGATCGAGCACCCGAACAAGCTGTCCGAGGACGAGGTCCTGCACCACCTGCGGCTGGTCATGGTCGCGGCGAACGAGCTGACCATCGCGCTGATCGCGAACACGCTGCGGGTGGTCCTGACCGACGACCGATTCGCCGCGTCGCTGGCTGGCGCGCGGCTGACCCTGCCCGACGCGGTCGAACAAGTCCTCTGGGACGAACCGCCGTTGTGGGTCATCCCGGGCCGCTGGGCGCTCGTGGACACCGAGTTGGGCGGGCGCCGGATCAAGGCCGGCGATCTCCTCGTGCTCGGCGTCATGGCCGGCAACGTCGACCCGCAGATCCGTACCGACCTCACCGTGCCGGTCCACAACAACCGCGCCCACCTGGCGTTCAGCGGCGGCGCGCACCTGTGTCCGGGACAGGACATCGGCCGAGCGATCACGGACACCGCGATCGACACACTCAACAGCCGGCTTCCCGACATCCGCCTGGCCCACCCGGACCGCCCACCCGCCTGGCACGCGGCCACCTGGGCCCGCTACCTCACTTCCCTTCCGGTCGAATTCACCCCGGTCCCGCTGGTAAAGCCCACCGAATGGACCCGCCCCCCACGCCCACCCCGTCCCACCACACCCCCCGAGCCCCCGATCTCTCCCCTCCCCACCACCTGGTGGACCCGCATCACCACCTGGCTCTTCGGCTGACCGACAGAGCGCCGGGCCCACCCCCGGCGCTCCCCGTCCCCACCTCCGCAAGCCACCGCGAACCGGCAACGAGCCACCCTTCGCAAGCCGAGGGCCGAAACGCGGGCAAACCAATCAGCCCGTCCGGCGCCTGAGGACACCCCGAAACCCACCCGGCCGCCCGCGAACCGCACCGACCCGGTAACGAGCCACCCTCCGCAGCCACAGACCAAAACGCGGGCAACCCCATCAGCCCGTCCGGCGCTTGAGGACAACCAAGGCCCCCCCACCCCGGACGCCAACCGTCCACGCGAACCCCACCAGCCCGTCCGGCGCTTGAGGACACCCGGGAACCCACCTGGCCCGCGAACCGCACCGACCCGGCAACGAGCCACCCTCCGCAGCCACAGACCAAAACGCGGGCAACCCCATCAGCCCGTCCGGCGCTTGAGGACACCCCGAAACCCACCCGGCCGCCCCGCGAACCGGCCCACCCCCACAGCCCGTCCGGCGTTTGAGGACAAAGGCGCTAGACCGCGCCGGTGATCACCCGCAAGAGCCCACCGACCGCATCCACCATCGCCGACCGCGCAGCGACCAGCGCCGGCCGCGGATCGGCCTTCCCCGGCTCGGCGACCAGCCGCGACCGCAGCGTGCCGGTGTAGGCGATGTTCAGCGCCGTGCCCACGTTGATCTTCGTCATCCCCGCGCCCACCGCCCGCCGCAGCTCCGCGTCCGGCACCCCCGAGGACCCGTGCAACACCAGCGGCACGTCCACCGCCGCGCGCAACCGCGCGATCAGGTCGTGGTCGAGCGTGGCGGTACGGTCCAGCATCGCGTGACTGCTGCCGACCGCCACGGCCAACGCGTCGACCCCGGTCGCCCGCACATACGCGGCGGCCTCGTCCGGATCCGTGCGAGCCCCCGGCGCGTGCGCGTCGAGCGCGGGATGGCCCGGCTTTCCGCCGACCTCGCCGAGCTCGGCCTCCAGGCTGATCCCGCGATCGTGCGCCCAGGCCACCGCGTCCGAAGTGGCCGCCACGTTCTCCGCGTAGGCGAGCCGCGACGCGTCGAACATGACCGAGCTGATCCCGGTCCCCTCGGTGGCCGTCAGCAAATCCACCGACTCGACGTGGTCCAGGTGCAACGCGACCGGTACGGCCGCCTCCTCCGCGAGCGCCCGGCACGCCGCCGCGAACGGACCCAGCCGCCCACGCCGAAACTTGACGGCGTTCTCGCTGATCGCCACCACGACCGGCAGTCCCGCCTCCTCCGCCGCGATCAGCACCGCCTCGGCGTGTTCCAGCGTGATCACGTTGAACGCGGCCACCCCGACCCCGTCCGCACGCGCCGCGTCGGTCAATATCCCCGTCGAGGTCAACGGCATGTCATCTCTCCTCGTGAACGATCCCGACAACAACCGGCCCCGAGCACCCCGGCACCCGAACACCCAAACCCAAACCCACACCGGCACCGGCACCCATACCGGCACCCAAAAGACGCGCACTCACACCCGCGCCACCCCACCCCACCGCGCGCAAGCCGACCGCACACCCACCGGCCCGCGTCCCGGCCACCCCGCGGCGCGGCCTCATCGCGGCGGCTCCACCACATCGACCCGCACCCTCGGCAGCCAGGTCCGGTACAACTCGCCGTCCACGTCGCCCGCCATCGGCGCCGCCACCGCCGCCGCCGACAGCGCCACCGCGTCCCGCAACCGGTCCGGCCAAGGTCCGCCCTCGGCCAACCCGCGTGCCAGCGCCGCCACGGCCGCGTCACCCGCGCCGGTGGCGTTGCCGCGTACCGAGGTGGGTGGCGTCGCCCGCCACCAGCCCTCGTCGGTCCCGGCGAGCATGCCCTCCGGACCGAACGAGGCGACCACCGCCGTCCCGGCCCGCGCCGTCCCCGCCAGCCGCGCGACCGCCCGCAGCGGATCCGCCTCACCCGTCACCGCGAGCAACTCGTCCGCGTTCGGCTTGACCACGTCCGGCCCGGCCGCGACACCGGCCGACAACGCCGGCCCCGAGGCGTCCAGCAGCACCGGCACCCGCGCGGCCCGAGCGAGCGTCACCAACTCCGCGTAGCCGCTCGCCGAAACGCCCGGCGGCAGACTCCCGGACAACACCAACACCGAGGCTTCCGGCAGCAGTTCGGTCGTGGCCGCGACCACCAGAGCCCATTCCCGCGCGGTCCGCGCGGGCCCGAGTTCGTTGAGCGACGTCGCGCCGCCCGAGTCGGTCTCCACGATCGTCGTGGTGCAGCGCGTCTCGCCCTCCACCGGCACCGCCGTCAACGCGATGTCCGCCGCCGCGAGGTCGGCCCGTATTCGCTCACCCGTGGCACCGCCCAACGGGGCCACCGCGGTGACGGCGACGCCGAGCGAGCGCAGCACGCGTGCGACGTTGACGCCCTTGCCGCCGGCCCGTCCCTCGACCGACGCCGGCCGGTTCGCGCCGTGTCGGATCATGCGTTCCAGGTGGTAGGTGACATCCCAGGCCGGATTCGGCGTCACCGTGACGATCACGACGCCCTCCGCCCGACGGACCCGACGGACTCGACGGACCCGTCCCGAGGCCCGCCGTCGACACCCGCGCCGACCGTGTCCCTCACGACGCGTCCAGCACCACGGACCGGGTGAGGTGCCGCGGCTCGTCCGGGTTCAGGCCGCGGCTCTCCGCGATCGCGACCGCGAGCTTCTGCACCCGGACCAGCTCCGCCATCGGGTCGAGCGCTCCGGCCACGAACGTGCCACCGGTGGCCGCGACCTGCTCGGCCAGGCCCTCGGGTACCGGCCCGAACACCCAGGTGACCCGGTTCGGCGCGGCGATGCTGATCGGCCCGTGCCGGTACTCCATCACCGGGTAGCTCTCCGTCCACGCCCCGGCGGCCTCGCGCATCTTCAGCGCGGCCTCCGCCGCGAGCCCGACCGACCAGCCCGAGCCCAGGAAGGTGAACTGCTCCGCGCCCACGAACTCCGGCTCGGGCAGCCACGCGACGGCCTCCTTCGCGTCCCGTACGGCCCCGTCCAGGTCCGCGCCGACGTGCGCCCGCAGCAGCGCGAGGGCGGTGGTGGCGAACCGGGTCTGCACGACCGAACGCTCGTCGGCGAAGTCGAGCATCACGAGTTCGTCCGCCGCGGTCACGATCGGCGTCCCGGGCGTGCCGGTGATCGCGGTGGTCGCGACCGTGCCCCGGATCTCCGCCAGCAGCCGCAGTACCTCGGTGGTGGTGCCGGAGCGGGTCAACGCGATGACCCGGTCGTAGTCCCGTACGCCCGGGAACTCCGAGGCCGCGAACGCGTCGGTGACGCCGAGCCCGGCCCGCTCGCGCAGCACCGCGTACGCCTGGCCGATGAACCACGAGGTTCCGCATCCGACGATCGCGACCCGCTCACCGGGGCTCGGTAGTCCGGCGCAGTCCGCGGCCAGCGCGGCGGCACGCGCCCACAGATCGGGCTGAGTGGCGATCTCGGCAGTGGTGTGGTTCACGGTCGTCATGACGCTCCCGGGTCCTGGCGCGCAGCACCGCGCGGACTGCGCACTGCTGCACTCGCATGCTTGAAACTATTCATTTGATAGCAGTTTCACGCACGAATGAGCAATGCCGCTCAGCATGATGAGGTCCGATTCACCCGGATTCGATCTGAAATATCCACCACGCTCGTGCCGCGCACCCGGCGACTTCGGCCCTGTCGCCCGCACGCGACCGCCGCTACATTGGCCCGGCTCAGGCGGCCCGGCCCACCCGGCCGGCGCCACGAGCCCACAGCCCGCAGCCCGCAGCCCGCAGCCCACGCCCCACACACCCGCCCCGCCCCACCCGACGGGAGATCCGTGCACACCGAAGGACGTCCCGCCCCCGACAACCGGACCGCCTGGCAAACGCTGCTCGCCGATCTGGAGGAGCGCCGAACCCGGTCACGAGCCATGGGCGGCCCGGCGAAGGTCGCGCGCCACACGGTCGCCGCCCCCGGCCGGATGTCCGCCCGGGTCCGAGTCGCGGCCCTCCTCGACGACGACTCGTTCGCGGAACTGGGCACGCTCACCGGCGGCGCGGACATCCCCGCCGACGCGTTCGTGGCCGGTTCGGGGCTGCTGGACGGCCGCCCGGTGTTCGTGGGCGCCGAGGACTTCACCGTGCAGGGCGGCTCGATCGGCCCCGGCGCCGCCGCCAAGCGGGCCCGACTCGTCCGGCTGGCCGGTCAGGAACGCGCGCCGCTGGTGACCCTGCTCGAGGGCGCCGGCCACCGGGCGGGCAACGCGCTCGCCGGCCACACGGCCACGCCCAACGACCTCCAGGCCCTGGCCGACCTCGCCGGACTGGTCCCCACCGTCGCGATCGTGCACGGCCCGTCCGCCGGGCACGGCGCGCTCACCGCGCCGCTGTCCGATTTCGTGATCATGGTGGAAGGCACCGGAGCGCTCTTCACCGCCGGCCCACCCCTGGTCGAGGCCGCCACCGGCGAGCGGGTGGACAAGCACACCCTCGGCGGCAGCGGGGTGCACTGCGCTGTCAGCGGCGTCGCGCACAACGCCGTTCGCGACGACACGGCGGCGCTGCGCCTGGCCCGCCGCTACCTCTCCTACTTCCCGTCACACGCCTGGCAACATCCGCCGTACGCGGGAGCGGACTCGGGCAACACCGACACCGCCCCGCGAGCCACCGAGGCGCTCCTGGACCTGATCCCGCCGGACCCGCGCCGGCCGTACGACGTCAAGACCGTGCTGGCCGAGGTCTTCGACGCGGGCACACTCCTGGAACTGCAGCCGGCCTACGGCGCCTCGATCGTCACCGCGCTCGCCCGTCTCGGCGGCCACGCGGTCGCGGTCCTGGCGAACCAACCCGCGGTCCGGGCGGGCACCATCGACGCGGACGCCGCCGACAAGGCCGCCCGCTTCCTGTCCGTCGCGGGCGCGTTCCACCTGCCGGTGGTCTTCCTCGCGGACAACCCCGGCGTCCTGGCCGGCACCGCCGCCGAGCGTTCGGGTGTGTTGCGCGCCGCGGCCCGACTGTTCGCCGCCCAGCACCGCCTGCGCGTTCCGAAGCTGCACCTGACGGTGCGCAAGGCGTTCGGCTTCGGCAGTTCGGTGATGGCCATGAACCCGTTCGACGCGCAGACCGTGTCGTACGCGCTGCCGGGCGTCACCCTCGGCGGCATCCCGGCCGCCGCGGGCGCCGCCGCCGCGAAGCAGGACGCGGACACCACCCGCCGGCTCACCGCGAACGAGGCGAGCGGCCCGTGGCGCTCGGCGAACGCGCTGTCCTACGACGACGTGATCGCACCGACCGAGGTCCGCGACGCCCTGCTCACCGGCCTGACCCGCGCCCGAGCCCGACTGACCGGCCCGATCGAACCGGACCGCCGCCCCGGCTACCTGCCCTAGAGAGACGTGTCTTGAGGACACGCCCTGGGAGCGCTCCGGAGCCAGGACCTAGGCTCGCCACATGGACGGTTTGGGTGACCTGCTGCGCGGGATCAGGGCCGACGACGCGCTCTTCGACCGACGGGCGCTGCCCCCGGGGACTTCCGTACGGATCACCTCCGGCGCGCCGTTGACCCTGTGCACGGTGGTGCGCGGCAGCGGCCGACTCGTCCCCGAGGACGGCCCCTCCCTCCCGCTGCGCCCGGGTGACGCCGCCCTGGTCCGGGGTCCCGCGCCGTTCACGTTCGTCGCCGACGCGCGCCCGGGGCACGAGACGGGGACGGACTCGGACCCGGACGACGGGGCCTTCGCCGAGTTGCTCTGCGGCTCCTACCGCGCGCACGCCGACATCGGCCGTCGCCTGCCCGCCGCGCTCCCCCAAACCTTGGTCGTCCCCGACGACCAGGGTTGCGAGGCGGTGTTGGGCTTCGTCTCCGCCGAGGTCGCCGCCGACCGGCCGGGCCAGAGCTTCGTCCTGGACCGGCTGCTCGACTGGATGCTGGTCTGTACGCTCCGCGCCTGGTTCGACCGCCCCGAGGCGCATCCGCCCGCGTGGTACCTGGCCCTGGCCGACCCCGTCGTCGGCACCGCTCTGCGCGCGGTCCACGACGCCCCGGCCCGGCCGTGGACGATCGCCGCCCTGGCCGCCGAGGCGGGCGTCTCCCGCACCTCCCTCGCCGAGCGCTTCACCGCCCGGGTCGGCACGCCGCCGCTCACCTACCTGACCGAGTGGCGGATGGCCCTGGCCGCCGAATTGCTCACCGAACCGGACGCCACGGTCGCCGCCGTGGCCCGCCGGGTCGGCTACGCCGACCCGTTCGCCTTCAGCACCGCCTTCAAGCGCGTCCGCGGCCTGAGCCCCACCGCCTACCGCACGACCCACGCGGCGTAACGCCGCTATCGGGGCAGTTGCTCGAACATCCAGCGATGTCCCTCGGGGTCGGCGACGGTGTAGGCGCGCCCGTGCCCGGTGTCGCGCGGCGGCGCCAACACGGTCGCGCCCGCGTCGCGGGCCACGGCGAAGTGCGCGTCCAGGTCGGCGACGTAGACGTGCACGCCGTCCACCACGTAGGGCACGGACAACCACTTGTCCGCGTCCGCGCAGGTCTCGGCGTGCCGCCGGGGCGAGCGGTAGTCGGGCGTCGGCTCGGCGAGCATGATCAGCCCGCCCTCCGGGGTGGCCAACTCACCGTGGCCCACCGAACCGTCCGGCATCATGATCCGAGTCACCTCCCGGAAGCCGAACGCCCGACTCAGCCAGTCCAGCGCGGCGGCGGCATCCTGGTAGGAGATCATCGGCGTGACGGTCTGCGACATGGTCGACTCCTTCGATCGTGCGATGCTCGCGCTTCCGAGTCTGCTCGCGCCGGGCGCGCCGGTCTTGGACGAACGGGAACAGGCGTGCCCCGACCCCACCCGGTCGCCCCGGACGTACGCACATGTCCCCCGGTTTCTCGCCCATGTCGGCCGGGCCCGGCCCGGATCAAGCTGGACGCATGACGGAAACCACGCAGTTCCCCATCCTCGTTCTCGGCGGCACCGGCAAGACCGGCAGCCGGGTGGTCACCGCGCTCCGCGCCCGCGGCGCCGCCGTGCGCGTCGCCTCCCGCTCCGCCGAACAGCGCTTCGACTGGACCGACGACCGCACCTGGGGCCCCGCGCTGGCCGGCGTCTCCGCCGTCTACCTGGTGCCCCTGGACGGTGTCCCGACCGGTCCGGCCTTCGTCCGCCGAGCGGCCGACGCCGGGGTCGAGCGCATCGTGCTGCTCTCCGCGCGCGGCACCGACGTCCCCGGCTACTTCGCCGCCGACGACCCCGGCAACCAGGCTCGCCTCGACCTGGAGGCGGCCCTGCGCGCCTCGGGCATCGCATGGACGATCCTGCGTCCGGGCTGGTTCGCGCAGAACTTCAGCGAGGGCTTCTTCCGCGACGAGGTGCGCGCCGGCGAGTTGACGCTGCCGACCGGCGCCGCGTCGGTGTCCTTCGTCGACACCGAGGACATCGCCGCCGTCGCGGTGGCCGCCCTGCTCGACCCCGGCCACGCCGGCGAGACGTACGAGTTGTCCGGGCCCCGGGCGGTGACCTTCGACGAGGCCCTCGCCGAGATCGCCGCCGCGACCGGCCGGCAGGCCCGCTACGTCCCGGTCGACCCGGCCGGGTACACCGCCGAGCTGATCGCCCGGGGCCTGCCCGAACTCGACGCGACCATGTGGGCGTCGGCCCTGAACGGCATCCACCGCGGCCTGGAGGCCAAGATCTCCGACGGCGTGCAGCGCGCGCTGGGCCGCCCCGCCCGCGACTTCACCGACTTCGTCCGCGCGGCGGCCCCGACCGGCGCCTGGTCCGCCTGACCCCACGGCCGGACCGCCCGGCCCGCACCGAAGCGACACCGCGCCGGACCCGATGCCGCGATGGGCGGCCGACGACTCGAACAGAGCCGTCGGCCGCCCATCGGCACGCGCGCACCCGGCCCGGCCCCGGCCGGCTGCGGGCCGGCAGGCCCGCCGGCCCGCAGCAGCCCCGCCCGATGATCGAATTCACCACCCGTTTGCGCACCCGTATATCGATCCACTGATCACTCACACGTCATCCACGCGCGTCATCTTCCGCACGGCCCACTATTCCGCGCGTCGGACTCCCGATCACCGCGCCGAATCGATCTCGCGCGGCCGCACTTCGATTGTCGTATCGATTAGCCGAATAGTGTGCGACGAAGATCGCGGCGGAGATCCTTTACCGCGTCGACACGTCCGCCCTATCCCGCCGATCGTCATCGCACAACCGCGCCCGCCGTCACTCGGATAGCCGAAGAAATCACACACCGCGCACCGCTATTTCCGCGCCGCGTCCGCCGCCCGCACGCATTACCGCCGACCCGACCGAGGAAATCCCGCCCGCCGCTTTCCGCGGGTCCCGCCGGCGGCCCGGCCGCGGCGCCCCGAGGAGTCGGCCCGGGCACCCGCACCGCACCGAGGAGGTCCGCCCCGTGCGTAACGCGCCGGCAGGCGGGCATTCTCAAGACAGGTTCAGGACCGCACGACCGACGCCGATGCCCGACCCGATCCGCACCAGCACGAGAAAATTCGACCCCGCAGCATCGGCACTCGGATATCGTCGATCCCCGGCCACGGCAGTGTCGTCGGGCCCGGAACCCCGGGCTCACCGGCGCGACCACGCAGATCAGCGGGCCGTCCCGCACACTGGGGAACCCACAGCTCGAAGCCCCTGCGGACCGACGTGACCCAGGTCACGCTCGCGGAGGCGTAACACTTGTACCGATCGGAGCGATGCCTTGAGTGGCGCCGGCAGCGCCGACGGATCCGGTCCCGCGGATGCGTCATCGATTCGGTGTAGTTGCGGCGCCGCAGCATGCCCGCGTGAACCGAGAGGTTATTTGTGACCCCGAGCTCGTCCAGCACGCTTCCCAACAGAATCGCCGAATCGGAATCTCTGGTGGCGCTCATCGAGCGTGGCCGTGCCGAAGGATCGATTACCGGCGAGGACATACGCCGAGCCTTCGAAACCGATGCCATCCCTGCGACGCAGTGGAAGAGCATCCTCCGTAGCCTCAACGAGGTCCTCGATGAGGCCGGTGTGACCTTGACCGTCAACCCGGTCAAAGAGACCCAACGGAGAGACGTAGCCACAACTCGGCGATCTGTCAAGAAGACGCTATCCACGCGCTCAACCCGTGTCAAGAACACAGAGACCTTGCCCGCGCAAGTCACGCCCGCGGCAACGGAATCGGGAGAGTCCGTCGTGGAATCTGCTCCGAAGCCGAAGAAGGCCGCAGCCAAGAAGAAGGCCGCGGCCAAGAAGACCACCACCACCGAGACGACTGCCGTCGAGTCGCCCGCCCCCAAGGACGGCGACGAGGCACTGGTCGAAGAGGACCTGTTCGACGAGCCCGCCGAGGCGGCGGCTCCCGAGGTCGGTCCGAGCGGCTTCGTCCTCACCACGGACGAGGACGACGCACCGCAGCAGCAGGTCACCACGCCGGGTGCCACCGCGGACCCGGTCAAGGACTACCTGCGGCTGATCGGCAAGGTCTCGCTGCTCAACGCCGAGCAGGAGGTGTCGATCGCCAAGCGCATCGAGGCCGGCCTGTTCGCGTTGGAGAAGCTGGACTCCGAGCCCGGCCTGACCCCGCAGTTCCGGCACGAGCTCGAACTCGTCGCCGAGGACGGCAAGCGTGCCAAGAACCACCTTCTGGAGGCCAACCTCCGCCTGGTGGTCTCGCTGGCGAAGCGCTACACGGGTCGCGGCATGCTCTTCCTGGACCTCATTCAGGAGGGCAACGTCGGTCTCATTCGTGCGGTCGAGAAGTTCGACTACACGAAGGGCTTCAAGTTCTCCACGTACGCCACCTGGTGGATTCGCCAGGCGATCACCCGGGCCATGGCCGACCAGGCGCGGACCATCCGCATCCCGGTCCACATGGTCGAGGTGATCAACAAGCTGGCCCGCGTGCAGCGCCAGATGCTCCAGGACCTGGGCCGCGAGCCCACTCCGGAGGAGCTGGCCAAGGAACTCGACATGACCCCGGAGAAGGTCGTCGAGGTGCAGAAGTACGGCCGCGAGCCGATCTCCCTGCACACCCCCCTCGGCGAGGAGGGCGACAGCGAGTTCGGTGACCTCATCGAGGACACCGAGGCGATCCGGCCGGCCGACGCGGTCAGCTTCACGCTGCTCCAGGAACAGCTCCACTCGGTCCTGGACACCCTCGCCGAGCGCGAGGCCGGCGTGATCTCGATGCGCTTCGGGCTCACCGACGGTCAGCCCAAGACGCTCGACGAGATCGGCAAGGTCTACGGGGTCACCCGTGAGCGGATCCGCCAGATCGAGTCGAAGACCATGTCGAAGCTGCGCCACCCGTCCCGCTCCCAGGTGCTGCGCGACTACCTGGATTAGGCAGCAGGACCCCGGGTACGGACGGACCGCCACACCGGCGGCCTCCGTCCGTACCCGGCGCCACACCTTCCGTGCCACGCCCCGGCGTCGCCGTCAGGGCGTCAGGGCGTCAGCCGATGCGGACCGCGGAAGAGGAACGTCGCGTCCCGGATCGACGGCAGGTCCAGGAGCAGCATCAGCAGTCGGCCCAGCCCCAGGCCCAGACCGCCGTGCGGCGGGATGCCGTAGCGGAAGCAGTCCAGGTAGGACGCGAGCGGTGCCGCGTCCAGGCCCTTCTCGCGCAGTTGGGCGAGCAGTCTTTCGTGACGGTGCTCGCGCTGCGCGCCCGTGGTGATCTCGACGCCCTTCCACAGCAGGTCGAAGCTCTCGGTGAGCGTGGGGTCGTCGTCCGGACGCAGGTGGTAGAACGGCCGGATCCCGGCCGGGAAGCGGGTCACGAAGACGAACTCGTGCCCGGTCTCCGCCGCGATCGACGCGGACAGCGCGCGTTCGCCCTCCGGGTCCAGGTCGACCCGGGTACCGGTCGGGTCCCACCCCTCGGCCCGCAATCGGCGCAGCGCGTCGGCCATCGTGATCCGCGGGAACGGCAACTCGGGGACGGTCACCTCGACGCCGAGGAGTGCTTCGATCGACGCCCCGTGCACGGACCGGACGTCGTCCAGTACCGCCCGCAACAACCGCTCCTCGAAGGCCATCACGTCCTCGACCCCGTCGATCCAGGCCAGTTCGGCGTCGACGCCGGTGAACTCGGTGGCGTGCCGGGACGTGTAGGACGGCTCGGCGCGGAAGACCGGGCCGATCTCGAAGACCTTGTCGATGCCGGCCGCGATCGCCATCTGCTTGTAGAACTGTGGCGACTGGGCCAGGTAGGCCGGGCGGCCGAAGTAGTCGACGGTGAACACCTCGGCGCCGGATTCGGACGCGGTGCCCATCAGCTTGGGTGTGTGCAGCTCGGTGAAGCCCTCCGCCGCGGTGACCCGACGCATCGCCTGTTCGACGGTGCTCTGCACGTCGAGCACCAGCCGTCGGTCGGGGCGCCGGAGGTCGAGGAATCGCCAGTCGAGTCGGCGGTCCGGGCCGGTGTGGGCGTCGATCGGCAGCCCGGGTTCGGCCCGCGAGAGGATCTCGACCCGCTCGGGAAGCAGTTCCAAAGCGCCGAGTCGGACCACGTCGTTGGCCACGACCCGGCCGGTGATCCGGACCGCCGACTCGGGGGTGACCTGCTCGAAGGCGGCCTCGATCGGGTCGTCGGCGCCGACGCGGCGGTGGGTGACCTGGACCCGACCGGTGTGGTCGCGCACCACGACGAACTGCATGCGGCGCTGCCGGCGCAATGTGTCGACCCACCCGTGGACGGTGACCCTCTCGTCGAGATGTTCGGACAGGTCGCGGACGAGGGCGCGCGGCATGGCGGCAACTCCCTTGGTTGCGGGCGCGTTGGTCGCGCCGGGTACGGCGGGTGGTAGACGGCCACCCGAGGAGATCGTCAGCGTAGGTGGCCGGGTCGGCGGTGTCGCCGGATTAAACGGCGGCGGGAGGCACGGGGTGGAGCGGGGGCGAGGCAACGCCGGCCGGCCGCCGGGCACCGGGCCCGCCGCGCCACAGCCTGCGATCGGGCCTGCGCGGGCGACCCGACAGGGCGGTACATCTGCCGACTTTTCCGCCCGTGTGGGCACCAACTGCCGTTTGCAGCACGGGGATTGATGACCAGCCGCGTTGCCTGCGGTTTACCATCGGCGGTGTGCCGCACCACCCCCAACCGGCGGCCGCGAGGTGTCGAGATCATGACCGAGAACGCTGGAGACCGAGTGTGGTCGACGGAGCCCGCCGGTGAGCGACCGCCGCCGGGCATCGATGTCAACGTGCCGAGCGTCGCGCGCATCTACGACTTCCTGATCGGCGGGAAGGACAACTACGCCGCCGACCGCGAGGTGGCCCGCAAGTTGATCGCGGTGGCGCCCGATCTCGAACACGACGCCGGCGCCCATCGACGGATCCTGCACCGGGGCGTGCGCTTCCTGGTCGAACAGGGCATCCGCCAGTTCGTCGACATCGGATCGGGTCTGCCCACCGCGCAGAACACCCATCAGGTCGCCCAGGCGATCGCGGCCGAGACCACCGTGGTCTACGTCGACAACGACCCGATCGTGCTCGCGCACGGTCGCGCGCTGCTCGCCGAGAACGACCGCACCACGGTGATCACCGCCGACCTGCGCGAGCCCGAGTCGATCCTGAAGAACCCGGACCTGCTGCGCCTGATCGACTTCGATCGGCCGATCGCGTTGATGCTGCTGGGCGTGATCCACCACATCAACGACGACGAGGATCCGGCCGGGCTGGTGCGCACCTACCTCGACGCGTTGCCGTCCGGGAGTTGGCTGTTCCTGACCCACTTCCTGCACAGCGGCCCGGAGTCGGAGCAGTTGGAACGGGTCATGCAGGGCTCGCACAAGAGCGGGCGCTTCCGCGAGCGCGAGGAGATCGCGGCCTACCTGGAGGGTCTGGAGACGGCCGACCCGGGCCTGGTCTACATCGACCTGTGGCGGCCCGAGGAGCCGGTGGACGAGGCGACCCTCTCGGTCACCCAGCGCCTGGTCCTGGGCGCGGTGGCCCGCAAGCCGTAGCCGGGGCGGTCGTCACCGCTTCGCGCGCTGGTCGGTGCCGGCGAGCTTGCCGGTGCCGATCGCGATCCGGTTCCAGGTGTTGACGGCGAGGATCAGGGCCATCAGGTGGGCCAGTTCGCCTTCGTCGAATCGGTCCGCGGCCCGGGCGTAGACGTGGCCCGGGACGCCGTCGGCGGCGACCAGGGTCAGCGCCTCGGTCAGCGCGAGGGCGGCCCGTTCCCGCTCGGTGAAGAAGTGCGCGGCCTCGCGCCAGAGCGCGACCAGGGCCAGGCGTTCGTCGTTCGCGCCCGCGTTGTGCGCGTCGGTCCAGTGCATGTGCAGGCAGTACGCGCAGCCGTTGAGCTGCGAGACGCGGATCTGGACCAGTTCGACCAGCGCGGCGTCCAGTCCCTCCCGAGCGGCGGCGTCGAAACCGATCAGGGCCTTGAACACCTTGGGTACGGCGCGGGCGAAGTCGACGCGGCGGGCCTCGGGATCGGGGTGGGAACGGGGTTCGGGGGCGGCCTCGGTGGGCCGTTCGGTGCGGTGCTCGCTGCTCATGTCGACGAAGCTCATGTGACGAAGGTAGGCGCGAAAGAGACCTGGTATAGGGTGCAGTTCCATGTCGGAAGACGAGGTCAATTCCGCCGAGTGGAGCGGCCGTGACCTGCATCTGGAGTTGTCCGGTACGGGCAGCCGGCGGGCGGTGCTGATCGGGGCGATCCGGACGGCGATCCGCACCGGTCGGCTGGCACCGGACACGCCGCTGCCGCCGTACCGGTCACTCGCCGCCGATCTGGGCATCGCCCGGAACACGGTCGCCGACGCGTACGCCGAGCTGGTTGCGGAAGGCTGGCTGACGGCGCGTCAGGGCTCCGGGACCCGGGTCGCCCGGCGGGTCGAACCGCTCGCCGCGCCGCGCCGCCGCGCCCGCACCGAACTGCCCGCGCGGTCCGCCGGCTCGACCCACAATCTGCGCCAGGGGCAGCCGGACGCGGCGTCCTTCCCACGTACCGCGTGGGTCGCGTCCGCCCGCCGGGCGCTGAACGCCGCGCCGAACGAGGCGTTCGGACCCGGCGATCCGCAGGGGCGTCCGGAGTTGCGGGCCGCGCTGACCGATTACCTCGCGCGGGTGCGCGGGGTGCGTACCCATCCGGATCGCATCGTGATCTGCTCCGGCTTCGCGCACGCGTTGCGGCTGCTGTTCGCCGGTGTGCTGCGCGGGCCGGCCGCCGTGGAGTCGTACGGGCTCGCCTTCCACCGCTCGATCCTGGACGCGGCATCGATCCGCACGCTGCCCCTGGACATCGACGAACAGGGCGCCGACACCGACGCTTTGGCCGCGCGGGCGAACGCGCGCGTGGCCGTGCTGACGCCGGCTCACCAATTCCCCACCGGCGGCCCGTTGTCGCCCGAGCGACGGGTCGCCGTGCTGGACTGGGCACGGGCCCGGGGCGGGATCGTGCTGGAGGACGACTACGACGGCGAGTTCCGCTACGACCGGCGTCCGGTGGGCGCGGTCCAGGGCATGGATCCGGACCGCGTGGTGTACGTGGGCTCGGTCAGCAAGAGCCTGTCCCCCGCGATCCGGCTCGGCTGGATGGTGTTGCCCGAGCACCTGGTCGACGACGTCCTGGCGGTGAAGGGCCTGCGCGAGGCGTGGGCCGGTGTCACCGATCAGCTCACCCTCGCCGACTTCATCGAGGGCGGCCACTACGACCGGCACATCCGCCGGATGCGCCGGCGCTATCGCGCCCGCCGGGACCATCTGCTCGCCGCGTTGGCCGAACACGCCCCGCACGTCACCGCGACCGGCATCGCCGCCGGCCTGCACGCCGTGCTGCGCCTGCCGCCCGGCACCGAGTCCGCCGCGGTCAAGGCCGCCACCTGGCAGGGCCTGGCCCTCGACGGCCTGGCCGCCTTCCGCCACCCGGACGCGACGGGCTCGGCTCCGGACGGCCTGGTGGTCGGCTACGCGACGCCCCCGGACCACGCGTACCCGGCGGCGGTGGAGGCGCTGTGCCGGTCACTGCCGCCGGCGGAGGGCGAGTAGGGCGGACTTCGGGCGCGGGCGGCGCCGCGCTTCGGGGCACGTGCGCCCGCCGGTCACATCGTCCGGGTCGGCGGCATGCCCGAGCGGCCCGAGGCGGGGGTCTTGACCGCCAGGATCTGGTTGACGCCGATGCGGTTCTGTTCGAAGGCCAGGGCCGAGGCGGCCATGTACAGGCGCCAGACCCGGACCCTGCCCGGTGAGGTCAGCCGGGTGGCGCGGTCCCGGGCGGCCTCCAGGTTGGCCACCCACGCGCGCAGCGTGGTCGCGTAGTGCTCGCGCAGCGCGTGCACGTCCCGCACCTCGAAGCCCGCCTCCTCCAGCACCGACACCGTGCTGCCCACCGGCGTCAGCTCGCCGTCCGGGAAGACGTAGCGGTCGATGAACTCGTCGACGTGGTAGGCGGATTCGTCCCGCGCAGGGCGGCGGGCGATCTGGTGGTTGAGCAACCGGCCGCCGGGACGCAGGAGTTCGTACAACGAGTCGGCGTACTCACGGAAGCGGATCCGGCCCACGTGTTCGGCCATGCCGATCGAGGAGATCGCGTCGTAGGGGCCGTCGGCGTGTTCGCGGTAGTCCTGGATCCTGATCTCGACCCGGCCGGTCAGCCCCGCCTCGGAGACCCGTTTGCGGGCCAGGTCGGCCTGTTCGCGCGAGATGGTGATGCCGACCACCTGCACGCCGTAGTGCTCGGCGGCGTGCAGCGCCATCGACCCCCACCCGCAGCCCACGTCCAGCAGCCGCATCCCCGGGCCCAGCGCCAGCTTGCGGCAGACCAGGTCGAGCTTGGCCCGCTGGGCGTCCTCCAGGGTCGCGTCGGGGCGGTCCCAGTAGGCGCACGAGTAGACCATCGAGGGGCCCAGGATCAGCGCGTAGAACTCATTGCCGACGTCGTAGTGGTGCCGGATCGCCTCCTGGTCGCGGCGCAGGCTGTGCAGCATGCCCCGGCGGCGGCGGACCTCCTCGGCGGGCGCGGGCGGCGGTACCGGCAGGCCGGTCAGGGTGAGCGCCTCGCCCATCGGGCGCAGCGCGCCGAGCGCGGCCCGCACGGACGGCAGCGGGCGCTCGGGGTGGTGGGTGCGGATGGCGACCGCCTTGGCCGCCGGGGCGCTCACGGGCGGCGGCTCGTCGCGGTGCAGGGCGATGCCGGCCAGTCGGTCCAGCGCGTCGTAGAGGTCGCCGTCCACGTCCAGGTCGCCGGACACCCAGCCGCGCGCGAAGCCCAGCTCGCCCGGCTTCCACATCAGCCGGCGCAGCGCGCGTCGGTTGCGGACGACCAGGGTCGGGCCGTCCGGAGGCCCCGCCTCGCTGCCGTCCCAGGCCCGGATCCGAATCGGCGACGGGCGGCCGAGTACCTGCTGGGTCAGCGCGGCCAGGCGGTTGGCGGTGTGCGGCATGACGGATTCCTCCGCGGTGTGGAACCCCGGACTCCCGATCCGGGCTACACCGTTGCCCCTACCCCAATCGACGCGGAGCGCGAACGGAATTGCTCCGTCCGGGGCGGATCACCGCCCCGGACGGAGCACATCGTGTCCGGCCGGTCACAGCACCTTGGACAGGAACGCCTTCGTGCGGTCGTGCTGCGGGTTGCTCAGCACCTCGCGGGGCACCCCCGCCTCGACCACGAGTCCGTCGTCCATGAACACCAGCGAGTCGCCGACCTCGCGCGCGAAGCCCATCTCGTGGGTGACCACGATCATCGTCATGCCCTCCTCGGCGAGGCCGCGCATGACGTCGAGGACCTCGCCGACGAGTTCGGGGTCGAGCGCGGAGGTCGGCTCGTCGAACAACATCAGCTTGGGGTCCATGGCCAGCGCGCGGGCGATGGCCACCCGCTGCTGTTGGCCGCCGGAGAGCTGGGCGGGGTAGGCGTCCGCCTTGTCGCCCAGGCCGACCCGCTCCAGGAGTTGGTGCGCGCGCTCCCGGGCGGCGGGCTTGCTGATGCCCTTGACCTGGGTGGGCGCCTCCATGATGTTGCCCGCGGCGGTCATGTGCGGGAAGAGGTTGAAGCGCTGGAACACCATGCCGATGTCGCGCCGCTTGAGCGCGACCTCGCTGTCGCGCAGCTCGTAGAGCTTGCCGTCCTTCTCCCGGTAGCCGACGAGTTCGCCGTCCACCCACAACCGCCCGGCGTTGACCTTCTCCAGGTGGTTGATGCAGCGCAGGAAGGTGGACTTGCCGGAGCCGGAGGGGCCGACGATGCACATGACCTCGCCGGCGCCTACCTCCAGGTCGATGCCCTTGAGCACCTCCAGCGGGCCGAACGACTTGCAGACGTCCTCGGCCTTGACCATGGGTTGCCCGGAGCCGGCCGCCCCGGGCGCGGGCTTGTCGAAGTTGGTCGTCATCGGATCTCGACTCCCGAACGCCGGGTCGGGAACAGGTTGGCCCTGATCCGCTGGAGCGGGGTGGGCGGCAGCGCCCGGCTGGCCCCGCGCGAGAAGCGGCGTTCCAGGTAGTACTGGCCGATGCTGAAGACGGTGGTCAGCAGCAGGTACCAGAAGCAGGCCGCGAAGAGCAGCTCCATCACCGCGAGGTTGTTGGTGTACACGTCCTTGGCCTTCTGCAGCACCTCGGGGTAGACCACCACGCTGGCCAGCGAGGACGTCTTGAGCATGTTGATGAACTCGTTGCCGGTGGGCGGCACGATCACCCGCATCGCCTGCGGCAGCACGATCCGGCGCAGGGTACGGCCCTTGGACATGCCGAGCGCGTGGGCCGCCTCGGTCTGGCCCTCGTCGACGGACTGGATGCCCGATCGCACGATCTCGGCCATGTACGCGCCCTCGTTGATGCCGAGGCCGAGCAGCGCCGCCCAGATCGGGGTGATCAAGTTGTTGGTGTTATGGCCGAACATGGTCGGGAAGATCAGCGCGAGGTTGCCCCAGATGAGCAACTGGACCAGAACCGGCGTGCCGCGGAAGAACCAGATGTAGACCGACGAGACGGTCGCGGTGACCGGATTGCCGGACAGTCGCCCGATCGCGGCGAGCACGCCGAGTACGAGCCCGAGCGCCATCGAGTAGAGGCTGATCTTCAGCGTGTTGACTGCGCCCTTGATGATCTGTTCGTCGAACAGGTACTCGCCGGTCACGCTCCAGTGGATCTTCGCGTTCGCGAACGCGTTGATCAGGAGGCCGACCAGGGCCAGAACCACGACGGCGGCGACCCAACGGCCGTAGTGCGGCACGGGGATCGCTTTGATGTGTTCCCGTTTGGCCGGCTGTTTGTCGGCCGCGGGGGTTGGGGGTGTGGTCACGGGAAGGTGACCTCCTCTTGGAGCACGAGTGCGGGCGCGGGCACGGGGTGGCCCGGTGGGACGGTCCGCCGGGTCCGGCCCCGCCGCCGCTGGGCGGGCGGGGCCGGACCTCGGATCAGGAGGTGCCGCCGTTGATGGTGACCTCGGTGACGGCGCCGGCCTCGACCTTCCAGTTGTTCAGGATCTTGGCGTACTCGCCGTTCTTGATCAGCGCCTCCAGGGCCGACTTCAGCGCCTGCTGGAGCTGCTGGTTGTCCCTGCCGACGCCGATGCCGTAGAGGCCGGCATCGATCTGTTCGCCCGTGACCTCGAAGTCCTTGCCGTCACCGGAGGTCTGCGCGTTGTACGCGGCGACCGGGAAGTCGTTGAGGTCGGCGACGGCGGCACCGCTCTTGAGCTTGAGCAGGGCCTCGCCGTCGTGCTCGTACTTCTGGATCGTGATCGCGCCCTTGCCCGACTCCTCGCACTTCTTGGACTGGGCGGTGGCGACGTCCTCGTTGGTCGTCGCCTGCTGGAGCGCGACGATCTTCCCGCACAGGTCGTCGAGCGACTTGATGTTCTGCGGGTTGCCCTTCTGCACCAGGATCGAGGTGCCGGCGCGGAAGTAGTCGACGAACGCCAGGCCCTGGCCCTGCCGCTCCTTCTTGTCGGTCATCGCGGACATGACCAGGTCGAAGCGCTTGGAGGTGATCCCGGTGATCAGCGAGTCGAACGGGGAGTTCTTGTACTCGTACTTGACACCGAGCTGCTTGCTGAGCGCGGCGGCCAGCTCGGGGTCCACGCCGACGGCCTTGCCGCCCTTCATGAACTCGATCGGTGCGTACGCGATCTCCGAGCCGATCTTGAGCTTGCCGGACTTCTGGACGTCCGGCGGGAGCATCTTGAAGAACGGCGCGTTCTCGTCCTTCTTGCCGAGCGCGCTGTCGCCGCCATCGTCCCCACAGCCGGTCAGGAGCATGGAGCCCGCGACCAGGGTTGCGGCACAGGCGATCAGGCGGCGGTGGGTAAGGCGTCCGCTCATGTGCGGGTTCCTCCAGGTATGAGGGGACAAGGTGGCCGGCATGGCACGAGCTGACTCGCGGTGCCCGATCTGCGGGCGGTTTGGGCGAATCCGGGATCGAGCTATGGGCATGAATGATTTCCTGGTGCTCTGTACGGGACAATGGGACAGATTGTTAATTACGAAGATCCAATTTGACAGAATGTCAAGCAGCGATGGGGACATTTCATCCCATCGGGCGATTTTCCAGGGCATACCGAAACGGCTCTGGCCGGCCGGGGTCTACGCGCATTGGCGTGATACTCGCCGGACGGCGCGTGAGCCGGCGCGGGCGATGCCGGTCCCCCGGCGCAGCAGGAGCGCCACGTCGATCGCGGCGACACCGATCGCGGTGGCGAACGGAACGGCGGGGCGTCGGCCGCCGAGCAGCGCGCCCGCGGCGGCCAGTACGCCGGCACCGGCCAGCGCGAGCCGGCCGGCCCGGTCCGGTCGGCCGTACGCGAGCAGCGCGGTGGCGCCGAGCAGCGGCAGCGGGGTGAGCGTGCGGATCCCGGTCGGGCCGAGCCGGTGCGGCAGGCCGCGTACGCCGCCCGCGTGGTCGACACCCAGGTCCGGCAGCGCGTCCGCCAGATGCGCGCCACAGCCCAGCAGCGCGGCGGCGGAGACGACCCACCACGCGGGCGCGGGCCGCCCGGGCAGCCCGAACGCGACGAACGCGGGCAGGCTCGCGAAGCCGACCGCGTAGGGCACCCAGGACCCGACGGTGCCTTTGACCCCGAGGTCGTACGCCCACGCGGCACCCACCCCGACCAAATGCGCGGTGCCCGCCGCCGGCCCCGACGCGTAGGACAGCGGTACGCACGCCACGAGCGCGGTTCGGGCGGCGAGTGCCACCCGTTCGGCCGTGACCAGGTCGGCGACGACCGGCTTGCCGATGCGCCCGGCGGCCCGATCGCGGTCCGCGTCCACCGCGTCGTTGCACCAGCCGACCGACAACTGCCCGCTGAGCACCGCCGCGCCGACGAGCGCGCAACCCTTGGCGTCGCGCCCGGCCGCGACGGCGAGCGCGGTGGTCAGGGCCGTGACGGCGAGCGTCGGACCGAGGTGGCAGGCGAACAGGAGGCCAAGCACGGGCGCGTGTTCGGCGGGACGCCCGCCGGGGTGTGCGGGGGTGTGCGGGGTGGCTCCGCTCGGCGTGGCGGCTTCACTCACGTGGGTGTCCTCTCCGGGTAGCCGGCGTACGTCCGGCGCATGCGAGCGACGAGTGCGGGCAAACGACGTGGGTTCGGTGTTCCCGCTGGGCACTGTTCCAGCGTTCCCGCTCGCCGCCGGTTCCGTTCGCCGCCCAGCGTCTTCGCTCCTCATCCAGCCGGGGATACGCCATGACCCGCATCGCAGCCGTCCGTGGCGCACTGCCGCCGCACCGATACCCGCAAGCCGAGATCACCGAGGCGTTCGCGGCGATGTGCCTGCCCGCCGGCGCCGATCGCCGCGTCCTGGATCGGCTGCACGCGAGTGCCCGGGTGCACACCCGCCATCTGGCGCTGCCGCTGGACCACTACGCCAAGCTCGACGACTTCGGCGCCGCCAACGACGCCTACCTGGACGTCGCGGTCGAGCTCGCGGCCGAGGCGGTCGAGTCCGCGCTCGGCGCCGCCGGGCTCAGCGCGCGCGACCTGGACCTGATCGTGTTCACCACGGTGACCGGCCTCGCGGTGCCCTCGATCGACGCGCGCCTGGTCGGCCGGCTCGGCCTGCGCGCGGACATCAAGCGGCTGCCGGTGTTCGGCCTCGGCTGCGTCGCGGGCGCCGCCGGCATCGCCCGCCTGCACGACTACCTGCGCGGGTGGCCCGAGCACGTCGCCGCGCTGGTCTCGGTCGAGTTGTGCTCGCTCACCCTCCAGCGCGACGACGCCTCGATCGCCAATCTGGTCGCGGGCGCGCTGTTCGGCGACGGCGCGGCCGCGGTGATCGCCTGCGGCGACGCGCGGACCGGGCCCGGGCGCGGACCGCGGGTGGTCTCCAGCCGCAGTCGCATGTATCCGGACTCGGCCCGGGTGATGGGCTGGGACGTGAGCGGCTCCGGGTTTCGGATCGTGCTCGGCTCGGACGTCCCCGACGTGGTCCGCGAGTATTTGGGCGGCGACGTGCGGACCTTCCTCGCCGAACACGACCTGACCCCGGCCGACATCACCGCGTGGGTCTGCCACCCGGGCGGCCCGAAGGTGCTCGAGGCGGTCGCCGAGACGCTCGAACTCCCGGCCGGCGCCCTGGACCTGACGTGGCGTTCGCTGGCCTCGACCGGAAACCTGTCGTCCACCTCGGTGCTGCACGTGCTGCGCGACACGATGGCCGCCCGGCCCGATCCCGGTACGCCGGGCCTGATGATCGCGATGGGCCCGGGGTTCTGCTCCGAGCTCGTCCTCCTGGAGTGGTAGGTCGGGGATGTACTGGTATTTCGCACTGGTGGGCCTGGTCGCCCTCGAACGCGTCGCCGAGTTGGTGGTCTCCCGGCGCAACCTGGCCTGGAGCCTGGCCCGGGGCGGCGTGGTCAGCGGACAGGGGCACTACCCGCCGATGGTCGTGCTGCACGTCGGCCTGCTGGCCGCGTGCGTCCTGGAAGTGGGGCTGGGCGACCGACCGTTCGTGCCCTGGTTCGGGTGGTCGATGTTCGCCCTCGTGCTCGCCGCGCAGGCGCTGCGCTGGTGGTGCATCACGGCGCTGGGGCCGCGCTGGAACACCCAGGTCGTGGTGGTGCCGGGACTTCCGCTGGTGCGCACCGGGCCGTACCGGCTGCCCTGGTTGCCGCACCCCAACTACGTCGCGGTCGCGGTCGAGGGCCTGGCCCTGCCGCTCGTGCACGGCGCGTGGGTCACCGCGCTCGCGTTCACCGGACTCAACGCCGCGCTGATGGTGGTCCGGATCCGCTGCGAGTCGACCGCGCTGTCGGCGGCGACCGCGTGATCGACCTGCTCGTCGCCGGCGGTGGGCCGGCGGGTCTGGCCACCGCGATCCACGGCGCGCTCGCGGGGCTGCGCGTGGTGGTCGTGGAGCCGCGGCCGGCGCCGGTGGACAAGGCGTGCGGCGAGGGGCTGATGCCGACGGGCGTTGCCGCGCTGGCCCGGCTGGGGATCACGCCCGCGGGGCGGCCGTTGGCCGGGATCCGGTACCTGGACACCCGGCACGCGGTGCAGGCGAGATTCCGGGAGGGACCGGGACTGGGCGTACGGCGGACCACGCTGCACGCCGCGCTGTACGAACGGGCGCTGGCGCTGGGCGTGGAGCACACGGTCGGGCGGGTCACCGACGTGCGGCAGGACGCGCACGGGGTGACCGCGGCCGGGCTGAGCGCGCACTGGCTGGTGGCCGCCGACGGCCTGCACTCTCCGATCCGGGCCACCCTCGGGCCCGCCGTGCCGGATCGCCGGGCCCGGCGGTACGGGCTGCGCCGGCACTTCGAGGTCGCACCGTGGACCGACTTCGTCGAGGTGCACTGGTCGCCGCGCGGCGAGGCGTACGTGACGCCGGTGGGCCCGGACCTGGTCGGCGTCGCGATGCTGGGGCCGCGCGGTCGTTCCTACGACGACCACCTCGCCGCCTTCCCGGCGCTGCGGGATCGGTTGGCGGGCGCGGCGGCCGGCGAGGTGCGCGGCGCGGGGCCACTGCGCCGCCGGGTCCGCACCCGGGTCGCGGGCCGCGTCCTGCTCGTCGGCGACGCGGCCGGCTACACCGACGCGCTCACCGGCGAGGGCGTCGCGCTGGCCCTGGCCTCGGCCCGAGCCCTGGTCGCCGCCCTCGTCGCGGGCAGCCCCGAACGCTACGAATCCGACTGGCGCCGGCTCTCCCTCCGCCACCGCCTGCTCACCGAATCCCTCCTCACCGCCCGCTCCCACCCACACACGGCCCGCCTGATCGTCCCCGCGGCCCACCGCCTGCCACGGGTGTTCGGCACGATCGTCAACGCGTTGGCGTAGGTCGGGATCGGGGCCGCGGGACTGCGGGATCGGGGGATCACAGGACCGCGGGATGACGGGATCGGGGACCGTATTGCCCAGGCGCGCCCGAGGAGGGCGCACACTCCGGCGGGGATCGCCCCGCTGTCCGGAGCCTGTGGCAACGTCCGGCGGGCTTCCACGGTGCCACCCGAATCGTCGTCTTCCGGACGGACCCGACCGCCGCACCGTAGCCGACACCGGGATCGGAACGGCCCCGACGCCGTGCCGCTTCGAGGGCCGGGGCCGTCCCTCCGTCTCCTTCTACGGAGCCTTCCAGGGAATCGACGGCCCGCAGTCCATCCGACCGTGCGGCCCGTCGTGCCACACCCACTGGCCATCGCCCGTCACCGTGACACCGTGCTCCTCGCGCGGGGGTTCACCCCGCGCACGCCACGCCGCGTAGGCGTCCTCGATCTCCCGCCACAGGTCGCGCGGCCCGCCCTCGTTCACCTCGAACGAGTGGGCGTCCGGTACGTAGTCGACGGATGCCCAGGACTGCCCGTCGGCGTACCACGTGGTGAACTCGCCGGCGTGCGCTCCCCTCCCGAAGAACGTGCGCTGCTCGACATCGGGCAGCCGAAGCCCGATCGCGAAATCCGCGTGCTCTTCCTGAAGGGGTCGCGGATCCGTCGTCGTGTGGCGGACCCTGCCCACGCTCGGGTCGGCGATGACGTCACCCACGAAGCGCCGGGCCTCGAACCTCGGGCGCTGCGACCGGGCCCACATGAAGTTGACATTGCCCACGAATCGGCCCGAGGCCGTGCCGTCGGCCGCGACGACCAGGCGCAGGAGACCGGAGTTGTGGAAGGCCGTGCCCCAGGGCGTGAGGATCACCCCTCCGGGCCGCACCTGCTCTACCCACGCGTACGGCACGCGTTGTACCGCCATGGTGGCGGCAATCCGGTCGTAGGGGGCACCTTCCTTGTAGCCGTGCAGCCCGTCGCCGACGATCAGGGTCGGTTCCGAGCCGCAGCCGCGCAGGGACTCCTGCGCCTGGATCGCCACGAGTGGATCCACCTCGATCGAGGTCACCCGGCCGGCGGTGAGCGCGGTGGCCAACAGCGCGGTGGACCAACCGGTCCCGGTACCGATTTCGAGGATGTCGTGATCCGGTTCGACGTCGAGTTGTTCGAGCATGTGCCGCACGAGGGAGGGTTGCGATGCCGACGACGTCGGGATCAGGCTCCCGCCCGACATGCCGTCATCCATCTGAGTGACAAGCGGGATGTCGGCCGCGACGGCTTCCGCCCACGCTTCGGGGTCGGTGTCGCGGTCGATCAGGGCGTCGTCACTCCCCCACACCACCCCCGGGACGTACGAGCGCCGGGGCGTGCCCGCGAAAACGGCGTCCCAGTCGACCAAGGTGCTCACTTGTCCTTCTCCTTGTCGCGGTCCTCGTCCTTCGGCGGCACGGGCCTGTCCCACTGGCCGTCCCGCTGCCGTTGGGGGGGTCTTGGCGTCGCCGTCCTTGTCGTCCTTGGCGTGGTTCCCCATCGTCTTGCCTCCCGAGTTGTCGTGTGTCGAGCCGATGCCAGTCGGTGGAGGCGTAGGTATCGCCGTCATCGCTCCTTCTCCTCCTCGTCGAACAGGAACGGAGGTTCCGCCCAATCGGCCACCGCACCCAACGGGCAACCGACTCGCTCCAGGTCGGACAACAACGCGAACCACTCCGGGCCGACCGGCGGTTGCACGGTCGCCAACATGCCCCTGTCCACGGCGCACAACTCCGTAAGCGTGCCGTCCGGCCGAAGCGTCGCGTCTTCCCCGCCGACGTATCTCACGCTCCGATACAGAATCGGCGAAGGCGGCCGAAGAATGACCAAGTCCCGTACCTGACAAGCGAATTCAATCCCACTACGCAAGCGCAGATGAACCTGTCGCCCTCGCACGTCCATAAGCACACCCTCGCGACCCGAATAGGCGTCACGACACCACGCGTGCCGATAGCGCTCGAAGAAGGCGAGCCCCCGGTCGAGATCCTCCTGCGTGCTCCCCGAAACCCGCTGCCGCGTGGTCATCGCACGTTCCACCCACCCGAGCGCGGCGCGCGAATCCACAGCAACAACCGCGAACGCAAACGTAGTCGCGGCTCCCGGAGTGGGGTGAACGCAGCGGTATCGGCGTCCGCCCCGCCGACCCACTCCCGAATCAGCACCCTCAACCGCTCGTCCTGCCAGTCGCGATCCTCCGCCGGAACCGGCACCGAAGCACGTTGAGTCCACCCGAATTGATATGCCATCGTGGGTACGTGTCCTTTCTGTGAGGGGCACGCAGGGAGTGGGGCGACTCGCCAAAGTTGAGCCCCACTCCCTACGCCCGTCGCAGCCCCACCCTTCGGCCTGCGACGTTTTGAGCAAGGGATTGCCTCTCCCTTCCGTACACGGTCTGTCGCTCTGCGTCCCCATCATGAGGTGGGAGAGCTAGCCTGTGCATCTCGGCATCGTTACCGATTTGCGGTGGAACGGAAGGGGGAACGCCCGTGCGATACCAAGAGAAAGACCTCGAACCCCAAGGCTCGCCACGGCAGATGTTCGGGCGGGAGATTCGGGTCAAGCGCAAGAGCGTGGGCATGTCACTGACGGCGTGCGCGACGATCCTGGGCTACAGCAAGGCGGCGATGTCTCGATACGAGACCGGCGAGAGCACCATCCCACCGGACATGCCGGAAAAACTGGATATTGCCTTCGAGACGGACGGGTTCTTCGTACGGCTTTACCAGATGGTGGAGCACGACCAATTCCCGGACCGTTATCGCGGGTTCATGGCGCTGGCGGCGAAGGCAGAGGCGATCCTGGAGTACTCGGCGCTCACCGTGCCTGGGTTGTTGCAGATCCCTGCCTACGCCCGCGCGCAGTTCAGCAGGTTTGTGCCCAGGTGGCCGGACCCCGAGATCGAACGAAAAGTTGCCGCACGCGTCAATCGGCAAAGCATCTTTACTCGGGAACACCCGCCGCGCTACGGCGCAATCCTTGACCAGGCGGCCATCAGCCGCGTGATCGGTGGCCCAGCCGTCATGCGCACGCAACTCGAAGTGCTCTTGCCTCGGATGGACACGCGGTACGGCACGATCCAAGTCCTACCGTTCAACTCCGGAGCCCACCCGCAATTGGGCGGATCGCTGACGTTGCTGACCCTGCCCGACAGTGAGCCCGTCGCATACCTCGAAGGTAGCCACACCGGCCAGTTGCGTGAGGATTCCGCTACTGTCGCAGACCATCAAACGGCATACGATTGTCTACGCGCCTACGCCCTCTCCCCCAGGGAGTCGGCCGAGATGATCCGGGCGGTCATCGAGGAGTTGGAAGCATGCAAGGGACGCGGGACGCAACCGCCGCAACGTGGCGTAAGAGCTCCTACAGCAACTCGGATGGGGGCAACTGCGTCGAGGTCCGCAATGATCTCCCGGGCGTCGTCCCGGTACGTGACTCGAAGGCCCCAGCCATAGGTCAACTCCTCATCGGCGCAACGCCATGGACTGCACTGACCGACGCCCTCCGGAACTGACTCGACCCCTGCCGGCCCCGCCTCTAGGCAATCCGCAAGCGGTCGGCGAGGGCGAGGAGTGGGGTCGATCTGCGGCGCTCGCGCGAGACCAGGTCCGTGACGACTCGGCGGGATGTGGCGTGGTAGCGCATCCACTCGGGGGCGGTGTGTTCGGCCTTGAGGATGGCGCGGGTTGCCCGGTCGTCGTTGGCGAGGTCGATGTGGGCCAGGGCGCGGTCGACGTAGTAGCGCGCCTGCCACGTGGGCGGGAGGCTGTTCAGGTCGGTGATGCGACGGGCTTCGGCCAACGCCTTTTCGGGGCGGTCCATTTCGACGAAGGCGTTGACCGTGGCGACACCCGCGTTGGTGGGTCCGAACGGGGTGGCATAGTCGATGCGGTCGGCGCCGATCCGGGCGGCGGCGGCATTGGCGAGACGCAGGAGTTCGGCGGCGGTGTCCTTGCGCTCCGCGCGGACGGCGGCCGAGGCGGCGCGTAGGAGCAGGATGCCCCACAGGGCGACGTCGATCGGCGGTGTCTTCGTCCACGACGGCTCGATCTTCTCCGCGGTTGCCTCGGCCACCCGTTGCGCGTCGTCTATCCGCCCCTGCTTGCTGAAGATCCAGGACAGCGTCGACATGCCAATGACTTCGAGCCGGGCATCATCGGAGTGCCCGGCTGCGCTCCTGGCCCGCTCCATCGCCGTGTACGCCGCGTCCTCCTTGCCGAACGCGGCCAGAGTCGTGGCCGCGACCTGATACGCCTCCGCCAGGATGGCGAACGAGGCGGCACGATCGGCTCCGGAGTGTTCGCGCGTCGCAGAGCGCGCATCCGCGATGAGTCGCGGCAAGACGGCGGCGATCTCCGACAACTTCCCTTCACGCCGGATCACCTCCGTCGACCTCAGCGACGCCCGGAGATCAAGCACGGACGGCGATTCCCCGTCGGCGACCGCCATTTCGTCTTCGATCAACTCGGAGACCGGAGTCACGGCCCGCCGGAGCGCCAACAGGCTCGGTAGCGGATCCCGATGCGCCGCGCCCTCGAACGTGGTCGGCTGCCCGATCAGGATCGACGTTTCCACGTCGAGCGCGCTCGCGAGTGCGTTGAGCGTGGAGAGCCGGGCCGTGAGTCGCTGGTTCTGTTCCAGCTTGCGGACGACATCGACGGAAACCCCCGCAGCGGCGGCGAGCGACTCCTGAGTGTGGTCCCTCCGCAGGCGCAGCCGCGCGATGCGATCCCCGATGCTGTCTTGCATGGTCAGGCTCCCGGCAAGGTAGGCGCTGACCCCACGGTACGCCCGCCGGCCGGCCGGCAATCGCGGGAAGCGACCACCGGCTCACGTCATACGATCGGCTACGCGCGCCTCTGCCCTTTCCCCGAAAGAGTCGGCAGCGATGATCCGGGCGACCATCAAGGAATTGCAATCATGCAAGGAATCCAGAACGCAGACGTCAGCTTGTGGCGCAAGAGCACGTACAGCAACGGAGATCAAGGCGACTGCGTCGAGGTCCGCGATGATCTCCCGGGCCTCGTCCCGATACGCGACTCGAAGGACCCGAGCATCGGGCATCTGACAATCGACGCGGCATCCTGGACAGCACTGACCAACGCCCTCCGAAGCTGACCCAACCCGGCCGACCCCTATGCCTCCGGCACCGTTTACGTGGGGCGGCCGAACATTTCGCGGCACGCGTCCAAGCCCTCGATCTCGGTCTCGATCGTGCGGTGTTCCCGCCAGGCGTCTCGGGTCAGGCGTAGGCGGCGGGCCGGGCGCGGGGGGCCGTTTTCGTCGGCGGGGAGGATCTCGATGCCGTCGTCGGCGTAGCCGAGACGTCGGGAGACCGCCAGCGAGGGTGCGTTGTCCAGGAGCGCCGAGGAGATCGCCCACTGGGCGCCGAGGCCGGCAAAGGCCAACTCCAGCATCGCGGCCCTCATCTCCGTACCGAACCCGTGGCCCTGGTGGGCCAGGCCCAGCCAGGAGCCCGAGCCGATCTCGCGCCGGCGGGCGAAGTCCGTGGCGCTGCACTCCTGGAGGCCGATCACCCGACCCTCGTGCACGACGGCGAGCAGCAGCTTCCACTCCTCCGGCCGCCAGTTCGCCCACGAGCCCCAGTAGAACTTGAGGGCCTCCCGGGCCCGAGCCGGATGCGGCGCGCGCGTCCACGGCGTACTGAACGGCATGAAGTCGGGTGCGTGCACGCCGAGTTCGGCGAGTTCGACCAGCGCCACCAGGTCCTCCTGGCTCGCCGCCCGCAGTTCCAGCCGAGGCGTGGTCAACCGTAGGCCGAAGACCGGCCAATGATCAGTGAGCATGGTCGATTCTCGACGCGACACCCCACCCCACGCGAGCGAATTCCGCCGTCGCGACCGCCTGCTACCGCGTCTGCGCCGTCGGCGCCAGCCCGTGCAGCAGCAGGTCCGCGAACACGTCGCCGACCTCGCGCGGCGACATCGGCCCGTCGAGCTGGTACCAGCTGTTCAGGTGGTGCACGCCGCCGAAGAAGTTGTGCGTGGCGATGTCGGCCGACACGTCCGCGCGCAGCAGGCCCTCGCGCTGGCCCTGCTCGATCAGCGAGCGGAAGCGCTCGTGGTAGCGCCGCCGCTCGGCCCGGATCTCGTTGCGCTTGTCCGGCGCGAGCAGGTGCATCGAGCGGAAGTAGACCACCGCGTCGTCGATGTTGCCCAGCGTGGTGACCACCACGTCCGCCGCCGCCTCGCGCAGCCGGTCCACGACCGGCTCCGGGCCGTCCGCGATGGTGTTCAGCCGCTCGGTCTGCATCGCGAGCATGCGGTGGTAGATCTCCACCAGCAGGTCGTCCTTCGACGCGTAGTAGTGGTACATCGCCCCCTTGGTGACCCCGGCGGCGGCCACGATCTCCTGGACCGAGGTGCTCTCGAAGCCGCGCTCGGCGAACATCCGCGAGGCGATCCGGAGCAGCCGCTGGGGCAAGGGTGTCTCTTCGGCCTCGGACAGAACCGGTGCCGCGTTTCCGCGACCTCTAGCCGCCATGATGTCCAACCTTTCGGGGGAGCGTTCGACGCCACCCTAGCCAAGATACCGACCGGTCGGTACCGTAATTCGCGCACGGCACGTCTCGCGCACCCTACGGCCACGGAACGTCCGCGCCGTCTGCGACCAGGGAGAGGAAGGCGCCGGTGGACTTCAGCTACGACACACGGACCGAGGAACTGCGGGAGCGACTGCTCGCGTTCATGACCGAGCACGTGTACCCCGCCGAAGCCGTGTTCACCGATCAGGTGGCCGATCCGGGCGCCGATCCGTGGGGTCGGCCGCCGGTGATCGAGGAGCTCAAGGTCGAGGCCCGCAAGCGCGGCCTATGGAACCTGTTTCTGCCGGGCGCCGAGGGCGCGGGCCTGACCAACCTCCAGTACGCGCCGCTGGCCGAGATCGCCGGCCGCAGCCCGCACCTGGGCCCCGAGGCGCTCAACTGCGCCGCGCCCGACACCGGCAACATGGAACTGCTGCACGACTTCGGCACGCCAGAGCAGCAGGAGCGATGGCTGAAGCCGCTGCTGGAGGGCACCATCCGCTCGGCGTTCTGTATGACCGAGCCCGACGTCGCCTCCTCCGACGCCACCAACATCACCACGAGCATCGTCCGCGACGGCGACGAGTACGTGATCGACGGCCGCAAGTGGTGGTCCTCCGGGGCGATGGCGCCCACCTGCGAGATCCTGGTCGTGATGGGCAAGACCGACCCGGACGCGCCGCGCCACCGCCGGCAGAGCATGATCCTGGTGCCGCGCGACACCCCGGGTGTGCACATCCGGCGCGGGATGCACGTCTTCGGCTACACCGACGGTCCGCACGGCGGCCATGCCGAGGTGGTCTTCGACAACGTACGGGTGCCCGCCGCGAACCTGGTCGGCAACGCCGGCGACGGCTTCGCCATCGCGCAGGCCCGGCTCGGCCCCGGCCGGATCCACCACTGCATGCGGCTGATCGGGATGGCCGAGCGCGGCCTGGAACTGATGTGTCGCCGGGTTATCGCCCGCGAGGCGTTCGGCGGGCCGCTCGCCGACCAGGGCGTGATCCAGGAGTGGATCGCCGAATCCAGGGTGCGGATCGAGCAGTTGCGCCTGCTCGTGCTCAAGACCGCGTGGCTGATGGACACCGTCGGCAACCGCGGCGCGCACCGCGAGATCCAGTCGATCAAGATCGCCACACCGCTCACCGTCGAGTGGATCCTGGACAAGGCCATCCAGGCGCACGGCGCGGGCGGCCTGTCCCAGGACTTCGTGCTCGCGTCGCTCTGGACGCACGCGCGCACGCTGCGTCTGGCCGACGGGCCGGACGAGGTACACCGTCGTTCGCTCGCCCACCGCGAGCTCAAGTCCTACCGAGAGGCAGCCGCCCAGTGAGCGACTCGTCCCGTCCCGTAGCCATCGTCACCGGCGCGAGCCGAGGCATCGGCCTGGGCATCGCCCAGGCCCTGGTCGCGCGCGGCGACCGGGTCTGCGTGACCGCGCGTGGCGCGGACACGCTGGCCGAGGTGGTCGCCTCGCTCGGCGGTCCCGAGCACGCGATCGGCGTCGCGGGCAAGGCGCACGACCCGGTCCACCAGGACGCGGCGGTGGCCGCGACCCTGGAGGCGTTCGGCCGGATCGACATGCTGGTCAACAACGCCGGCATCAACCCGGTGTACGGCCCACTGGTGGAGCTCGACCTGGACGCCGGGCGCAAGATCCTGGAGGTCAACCTGCTCGCCGCGCTCGCATGGACGCAGCGCGTGCACAAGGCGTGGCTGGGCGAGCACGGCGGCGCGATCGTCAACGTCTCCTCGCTCGCCGGCGCGCGGCCCGCGCACGGGATCGGCTTCTACGGCGTCAGCAAGGCCGCGCTGACCCACCTGACCGCCCAACTCGCGAGCGAACTCGGCCCGCGGGTGCGGGTGAACGCGGTGGCGCCCGCGGTGGTCAAGACGGTCTTCGCGACCGCGCTGTACGAGGGCCGCGAGGAAGAGGTCGCGGCGGCCTACCCGATGGGCCGGCTCGGCGTGCCCGAGGACGTGGCCGGCGCCGTGGCGTTCCTGCTGTCCGAGCAGGCGAGCTGGATCACCGGCCAGACGCTGCTGGTCGACGGCGGCGTGAGCCTGTCCGGCGGTGTCGGATGACCGCGATCGCCGGCGCCGGGGTGGTGATCACCGGTTCCGGTGCCGGGATCGGCGCGGCTCTGGCCCGCCGCTTCGCCGCCGACGGCGCCCGCGTGGTGGTCAACGACCTGGACGCGGACGCGTGCCACGCGGTCGCCGCCGAGATCGACGGCATCGCGCTGCCCGGCGACGCGGCCGGCGAGGAGGGCGTCGCGGCGCTGATCGCCGGTGCCCGCAAGGCCCTCGGCGGCGAGATCGACGTCTACTGCGCCAACGCCGGCATCGGCGAGGGGATGGGCCTGGACGCCTCGGAAGCGGCCTGGGACCGCTCGTGGGACGTCAACGTGATGGCGCACGTACGCGCCGCGCGGCTGCTCACCCCGGCCTGGCTGGCCCGGGGCCGGGGCCACCTGGTCACCACGGTCTCCGCCGCCGGCCTACTGACCATGCTGGACGCGTCGGCATACTCCGTCACCAAGCACGCCGCCTACGCGTTCGCCGAGTGGATGGCGATCACCTACGGCGCCAAGGGCATCACGGTCCAGGCGGTCTGCCCGCTGGGCGTGCGCACGGCGCTGCTCGGCGCGACCGGGGAGGCCGCCCGGCTGATCCTGGACGACGGCGCGATCGAGCCGGCTGAGGTCGCCGACGTGGTCGCCGAGGCGGTCGTCACCGGCGCCCCCTTCCTGATCCTGCCGCACCCCGAGGTGGCCCGGATGTACGCGGGCCGGGCCGCCGACCCGGACCGCTGGCTGGCCGGCATGCGCAAGCTCCAGGCCCGCCTGGAGATCGCGAAGGACGGCTGACCACCCGGGCCCGGGACGGCGGCGCCACGTCGCCCGGGCCGGTGCGCTCATCCTCGGCGCAGCGCCGCCAACTGCTCGGCGAACGGCACCACTTCGTCGATCGAGTCGCCCTCGCCGCCGCCACCGGCTTCGCGCCTGGACAACCCCGCCGCGAGGTCGGCGAGTTCGCCGCCGGCGCGGGCGATTCGGACGGACAGGTCGTCGCCGGCACCGGCCGCCGCGCCCCAGTCGTCGGTCGCCGCGTACACCGAGGTCGGCACGACCGTGGCCCGCAGGTAGGCGAACATCGGGCGCAGCGCGTGCTCCAGGGCCAGCGAGTGCCGTGCGGTACCGCCGGTCGCCGCGATCAGCACCGGTTTCCCGGTCAGCGCGGTGTGGTCCAGTACGTCGAAGAAGGACTTGAACAGCCCGCTGTAGGACGCGGTGAAGATCGGCGTGACCGCGATCAGGGCGTCCGCTCCGGTGACCGTCTCGATCGCGGCGCGCAGACCCGGCGGCGGGAAGCCGGTGACCAGGTTGTGCGCGATGTCCACCGCGACGTCGCGCAGTTCGACCACCCGGACGTCCGCCTCGACGCCCCGATCGGCCGATTGCCGACGCGTGGCCTCGGCGAGGCGATCACCGAGCAGGCGGGTGGACGAGGGCTTGCCCAGTCCGGCCGAGACGACCACGAGCTTGAGCGGTTGCGGCTTGGGCGGCATGGTGTGCTTCTTCCTTTCTCTCCGGTCTCTCCGGCGGTACAGGGGTGTTCGGCCGGTCACAGCACCGGTGCGACCTCGTTGGCCGGTGCGACCCCGTCGACCGGCGCTGCCTCGTTCGCCGCCGCGTCCCGTCGGGCGACCAGCGCCGCGTGCGTCGGGCCGGCCGGCACGTCCGTCCCGCGCCGGGCCGCGAACTCCTTGCGCAGCACCGGGATCACCTCTTCGCCGAGCAGGTCGAGCTGCTCCAGCACGGTCTTCAGCGGCAGGCCGGCATGGTCCATCAGGAACAGCTGGCGCTGGTAGTCGCCGAACGAGTCGCGGAAGGTCAGCGTCTTGTCGATGACCTCCTGCGGGCTCCCCACGGTCAGCGGCGTCTGATCGGTGAACTCCTCCAGCGACGGACCGTGGCCGTACACCGGCGCGTTGTCGAAGTAGGGGCGGAATTCGCGTATCGCGTCCTGCGAGTTCCTGCGCATGAACACCTGCCCGCCGACGCCGACGATGGCCTGCTCGCGGGTGCCGTGCCCGTAGTGCTCGAAGCGGTCGCGGTAGAGGTTGATCAGGCGGACGAAGTGGTCCCGGGGCCAGAAGATGTTGTTGGCGAAGAACCCGTCGCCGTAGTAGGCGGCCTGCTCGGCGATCTCGGGGCTGCGGATCGAGCCGTGCCACACGAACGGCGGCACGCCGTCCAGCGGTCGCGGTGTCGAGGTGAAGCCCTGGAGCGGCGTACGGAAGCGGCCCTCCCAGTCGACCACGTCGTTGCGCCACAGCTCGTGCAGGAGCGCGTAGTTCTCGATCGCCAGCGGGATGCCCTGGCGGATGTCCTGACCGAACCACGGGTACACCGGTCCGGTGTTGCCCCGACCCATCATCAGGTCCACCCGGCCGTCGGCCAGGTGCTGGAGCATCGCGTAGTCCTCGGCGATCTTCACCGGGTCGTTCGTGGTGATCAACGTGGTCGAGGTGGAGAGGATGATCCGCTCGGTACGCGCGGCCACATAGCCGAGCAGCGTGGTCGGCGACGAGGGCACGAACGGCGGGTTGTGGTGCTCCCCGGTCGCGAACACGTCCAGACCGACCTCCTCGGCCTTGAGCGCGATCGCCACCATCGCCTTGATCCGCTCGTGCTCGGTGGGCTCCCGGCCGGTAGTGGGGTCGACGGTGACGTCTCCGACGGTAAAGATCCCGAACTGCACGATGACCACTCTCTCAGGTAGTTGAACTCTCAATCATCCCTAAAGCAAGATACGCCGCCCCCTATTCCCAACCAAGACCGGGCCGGGGCCGGGCCCGGGCGGGGCCCGGACGGGGGCCGAGGCCGGGCGGGGCCCGGGCAGCCGGGCCGCGCCGGGACGGGGCAGCCCGGACAGACGGACGGGGCCCGAATCGGAGCGAAGCCGGAAGCCAGCCGAGGCAAAGCCGGGCCAGCGCGAATCCCGCGCCGGGACGGAACACCAAGCCGTCCGGACGCGTAGCGGACGTGCATCCCGGACGCGTAGCGGACGGCCCGACCGTGACCGCGTAGCGGGCATGCACCCCGGCACGCCGACCGGGGGCACGCCCACAACGCAGCCGCCCCGCGCCGAGCAGCCCGCCAGGCCCGCGCCTCTCACGGGCCATCTCCCACAGGGCCCGGATCGGAGCGAAGCCGGAGACCAGCCGAGGCGGAGCCGGGCCAGCGCGAATCCCCCGCCGGGACGGAACACCAAGCCGTCCGGACGCGTAGCGGACGTGCATCCCGGACGCGTAGCGGACGTGCATCCCGGGCGCGTAGCGGACGGCCCGACCGTGACCGCGTAGCGGGCATGCACCCCGGCACGCCGACCGGGGGCACGCCCACAACGCAGCCGCCCCGCGCCGAGCAGCCGGGCCAGGGCCGGCCAGAGCCGGCCAGGGCTCGACGCCCCCTGGGGCTCCGGCACCGCCGGAGAGCGACGCGGCTCCATGTGCGGCACACCACCGCGCGGCACACCAATACGCGGCACACCGCCGTGCGGCACACCAAAACACAGCACACGCCACCGCGCAGCACCGCCACCGCGTGGGTTCAGTCGCGCAGGATGCGTAGGCTTACCGCGAGTTCCGCCTCGGTGACGCGGCCTGCCGCCGCGGCGTCGCCGGATCGGATTGCCGCAACCATTGCCGCGTGCGCGTCGGCGCCCGGGTCCGCCGAGGCGGTGCGCAGGCCCTTCTCGTCCATCACCGCGAGCAGGTCCAGCAGCCCCGGCCGCATGGTCACCTGGAACACCGCGAACAGGTCGGTCAGCACGTCGTTGTGCGCCGCCGCGACGATGCTCGCGTGGAACGAGATGTCCGCGTCGATGTACGCCTCGTCGTCCCCGAGCGCGGCGGCCCGCGCGGCCAACCCCGCCTCCAGCGCCGCGAGGTCCTCGTCGGTACGCCGCTCCGCGGCCAACATCGCCGCCCGCACCTCGATCAGGTTGCGCACCTCGTACACCTCGGCCGCCGAGGCCCGCCGCAGCCGCGTGGTCAGGTCCTCGACCGGTTTGGTGGCGATCACGAAGACGCCGGACCCCTGCCGGGACTCGACCAGACCCGCTCCCGCCAGCGCGCGAATCGCCTCGCGCACGGTCGAGCGGCCGATGCCCAGTTCCTTGCCGAGCGCCACCTCGCCGGGCAGCTTGGTGCCCACCGGCCAGTGCCCCGCGGCGATCCGATCACGAAGCCGTTCGGCCGCCTGGCCGACCAGCGGGCTGCGGCGCAGGGGGCCGAACGTCATCGTGTCACCCTCACATCTCAGGTTGTCTGACGAATCCTAACCCGCCGAAACCCCGATCCGTCCCTCCCGCTCCCCTGCGCGAGCCCGCTCCGCCGTCCGGGCCCGATTCACCGCCGACACGGTCGCGTGCACCGAGGCGGCCAGGATCGAGGTGTCGATCCCAACGCCCCAGCGGGTGACCCCGTCCACCCTGCACTCCACGTACGACGCCGCCTGCCGGTCGCCACCCGCGCCGATCGAGTGCTCGATGTAGTCCAGGATCTCGACCCGGATCCCGGCCGCGCCGAACGCCGACGTCAGCGCCGACAGCGGTCCGTTCCCCTCACCAACCACCGAACGCCCAACCGCCGAACGCCCAACCGCCGAACGCCCGCCCACTGAACACCCGCCCACCGAACGCCCGCCCGCCGCATCGGTGAGCGTCCCGGTGAACACGTGCCGTCCCGGTTCAACCTCCTCGGCCCGCCATCCGCTCACGTCCACCGGCGAGCGCCGGTCCAGGTACTCGCGCCGGAACAGCTCGCCCAACTCGACCGAGGTGATCTCCTCGCCGCTGTCGTCGGTGGCCTCCTGGACCACCCGGGAGAACTCGATCTGAAGCCGTCGCGGCAGGTCCAGGCCGTGCGCGCTCTGCATCAGGTAGGCGATGCCGCCCTTGCCGGACTGGCTGTTGACCCGGATCACCGCCTCGTAGTCGCGGCCCACGTCGGCCGGGTCGATCGGCAGGTACGGCACGTCCCACAGCGCGCGGTCCGCGGACAGGCCCAACTCCTCGGCCTTCCGGGCGTGCCGCGCGAAGCCCTTCTTGATCGCGTCCTGGTGGGTGCCGGAGAAGGCGGTGTACACCAGGTCGCCGCCGTAGGGATGGCGGGCGTGCACGTCGATCCGGTTCGCGTACTCGACGGTGCGTCGGATCTCGTCGATGTCGGAGAAGTCGATCATCGGATCCACCCCCTGCGTGTGCAGGTTCAGCGCGAGCGTGACCAGGTCCACGTTGCCGGTCCGCTCGCCGTTGCCGAACAGGCAGCCCTCGATCCGCTGCGCGCCCGCCAGCAGCGCCAGTTCGGCGCAGGCGACGCCGGTACCGCGATCGTTGTGCGGGTGCACGGACAGGATCACCGCGTCTCGGCGGGCCAGATGCCGGTGCATGTACTCGATCTGGTCGGCGTACACGTTCGGCGTGGCGATCTCGACCGTGGCCGGCAGGTTGTGGATCACCGGCCGGTCCGGGCTCGCGTCCCACAGCTCGGTGACGCTGTCGCACACCTCCAGGACGTAGTCGGGCTCGGTCAGGTTGAACACCTCGGGCGAGAACTCGAACCGGATGTCAGCATTCGGCCGGGCGTCCGCGCCACGCGCGACGTCCTTCGCGCCGGCCAGGATCAGGCCGTGCAGCGCGGCCCGGTCGTGTCCGAGGACGACCTCGCGCCAGGTCGGCGCGGTCGCGGTGTACATGTGCACCACGGCGTGCGCGAGTCCCTCGATGGATTGGTGGGTGCGTTCGATCAGGTCGGTCCGGGCGGCGGTGAAGACCACGATGGTCACGTCGTCCGGGACCGCGTCGCTCTCGGCCAGGTGCCGGACGAAGTCGTAGTCGGCACGGCTGGCCGACGGGTAGCCGACCTCGATCTCCTTGAAGCCCATCGCCACCAGCAGGTCGAACATCCGCCGCTTGCGTGACGGGTCCATCGGCTCGGCCAGTGCCTGATTGCCGTCCCGCAGGTCCACCGGAACCCACAGCGGCGCCTGTTCGATCCGCCGGGTGGGCCAGGTCCGCTCGGTCGGGTCGATCCCGACCCGGACCCGTTCGTGCGCCGGGCGGTAGCGGTGGTGCGGCATCGCGCTCGGGCGCTGCCGGTTCCAGTGCGGCCGATCCTCGGGGATGGGGCCGGCGGGGGTGCGCAGGGTCGGGAAGTTGTGTTCGGTCATGGTGCGGAACCGTCCTCGCGGTCGAAAGATCGACCGGCAGCACCGAACCCCGCGGCGGGGTGCCGGTCGGATCAGACCCCGCCGCGGCGGCCGAGAAGGAGGACGCGCAGCTTCATGACGAGGACGCTAGCACAACTTGTCTGACAACCTGATGTCTTTCTCGAGGGCTACGCCCAAAATGAAGAAAGCAACACACCAAGGCACGACGCCCCACGACGCCCAAGGACACGCCCGCACAACGCCCGCACACAGAGCCCCAACGCGCACGCACCCCAGCGCACCCGCCCAACACACACCGCCACCGCCGCCCCAACGAGAGGAGGCGCCGACCCGGTTACCCGGAGGCGCCTCCCTGGACCGACCGCGTGGAGTCGGGATGTTCAGAGATTGCTCAGCTTCGCGTAGGGACGGCAGATCCGCTCCTGACGCGACCCGAAATCGACAGTGACCGCGATGTCCTCTTCGACACCGACGATCCGACCGAGTCCGTACTGATCGTGCGTCACTCGTGCACCGAGTTCGAAATCCTCGATGATGGGAGCGACCGGGACATTGAAGGGACTGGTGGGCAGAATGCGCCGGGTCACGGCTGACGTCGTCATCCCCACCAGTATGCGCCTGTCGGGTGACGCGCGGGGCGTTCGGGGGCGGTATAGGCGAAGCCGTAACCGGAAAGTGTCCCCACGATATGGCGGTTCGAATCCCGTAGAACCCGACCGAAATGCCGCACGGCCAACCCTGCCGCAGGTCACGCGGGATCCGGCCGGCACCGCGTTCTCGCACACTATGCGAACAACGCCCCGGTAAACCCGATTGGGCCGATCGGGCGAAGCCCGAACGCATCGCCGACGCCTCCCGCCCCCGGCCCGACGCCTGCCGCCCCCCGCCCGGCGCCTGCCGCCCCCCGCCCGGCGCCGGTCGGGCCGCCGTACCGATCCCCGCCCGCCGATAGGGTCGGCGGCATGAGCGACAGCACTGCCCCGGTGGACATCGAGCTGGTCAGGCCGCCCGAGATCCTGCTCGAGCACGACGAGGTACGGGTCTTCCACAGCGGCATCCTGCGCACGCCGGCCGGCCTGTACACCAGCATCGGCATGGAGACCTTGGCCCGTCCCACCGGCCCGCGCCCGCCGGCGCCGCCGCTGTTCGGACAGTACGGGGTGTCGGTGACCCGCTCGGGCGACCGGTTCGCCCACTCGGCGCTGGCCACGACATTGTCGGCCGGGTCGATCCGGTTCACCTCCTGCCTGTTCGGTCCCGTCCCGGACGGCGATCTGGTGCTGGACGTGGTGCTGCCGACCATCCCGCGTCGCCTGGTGCTGCGCTTCGACTCGGACCGGCACGACGGCACCGGCCTGACACTGAGCACGCCGCCGGCGATCGTGCGCACCGAGGCGGGCGTGACGTTGTGGCACGCGGGGGTGTTGCGTACGGACGCCGGTCGGCTCACCCACGTGGAGGCGACCTCCTCGGACGACCGCGCGCTCGGCGGCGCCAAGTGGGACGTCGAACACAAGCCGCTGGCGGTGACCTGGGACGACCCGACACCGGCCCGTGAGGCGCGGCAGCGAGGGCGGGACTTCGTGAGCACGGACAGTTGGATCGCCGCACCCGACGCGCACGGCACGCTCTCGTGCGCGCCGCTGGACGTGACGCGGGAGCTGTAGCGACAGTCCCGAGCAACGCTCGCGAGCGGCACTTCCGAGCGACGTTCCCACGCCACTTCCGAGCGACAGTCCCGAGCAACGCTCCCGAGCGGCACTTCCGAGCTACACTCCCACGCCACTTCCGAGCGACACTCCCTCCCAGTCGGGTGGGCACCGCCGACCCAAATCCCGGCGGAGGACGGAACACCCGCCCGCTCTACAGGTCCGACCCGCCGGTGGCGTCGATCGTGGTGCCGGTGACCCAGCGGGCGTCGTCGGAGGCCAGGAACGCGACCGCGTCGGCGATGTCGGCGGGTTGCCCGACCCGGCCCAGTGCCGCACGGCCCGCGGCCTGCGCCTGGGCCGCCGGATTCCCGCGCAGCCAACCCGCGTTGACGTCGGTGTCGACGATGCCGGGGGCGACATTGTTGACCGTGATCCCACGCGGGCCCAAGTGCTTGGCCAGAGCGAGCGTGAACGCGTCCAGAGCGCCCTTGGTCATCGCGTACGCGATCGCCTCGGGGAAGGCGATCCGGGTCGCACCGGAGGTGACGGTGACGATCCGGCCGCCGTCGCGCAGTACCGGCAGCGCCTCGCGGGTGAGGAAGAACGGCGCCCGGGTGTTGACCGCGAACACCCGGTCGTAGCCGGCCTCGGTCTCCGCCTCGATCGGCCCGGTCGAGCCGATCCCCGCGTTGTGCACCAGGATGTCCAGCCCTTCGACGCCGAACTCGGCCCAGCCGGCCCGCAGTCCACCCAAGAGCGTGTCCACGTCGCCCGGTACGCCGAGTTCGGCGTGCACCGCGAAGGCCAGCCCGCCGGCCGCCCCGATCGCCGCGACCACCTCCTTCGCGGCGGCCTCGTCCCGGCCGTAGTGCACCGCGACCAGTGCCCCGTCCGCGGCCAGCCGCTCGGCGATGGCGCGGCCGATCCCCCTGCTCGCGCCGGTGACGAGCGCGGTCTTGGCGGTGAGCGTGTGCATGGTTGCGCCTTTCGTCCGCGAATCGCTTCTTTAGCGATCGCTACAAATCTCGTTCGGGCAGCACCGTACCCCAGATTTGTTAGCGATCGCTACAGAAGCATCACCGAGCCGACCCCAGACCCTGATCGGCCTCCGATCCGGCGAGCATCAGCGTGGTCTCCTCGATCCGAAGGAATCGGCCGTCCGGCGCGAACTCGCCGAACACGTACACCTCCATCACCACGGTCGCGCCGTCCGCCTTGCGCACCTCGACGGTGTGCCGATCGGCGTAGCGCGACCCGTCGAACAGTTCCTCGTGCAGGCGCACCCGGCCGCCGGCCACGACCGAGCGCAGGTGCGCGATGTGTTCGACGAAGCCGGCCCGGTCCGACCAGACGCCGTCGGTGCGCTGGCGGTAGTCCGGCGCGAAGTGCCGGTCGACCGCGGTGTCGAGATCCAACTCCGGGCGGAAGAGGAGGTCGGTGAGGGCGGGAACGATTGCGGTTTGTGTCATGGCGAGGTAACTCCGGTCCGGGCGGTCCACGCAGGACGATCCACGCGAAGGAAATGCGTGCTTGGCGCACGCTTTTGACGATAGCCCATAAGCGTGCGCGGCGCACGCTAATCTGAGGTCATGGAACACGTGGTGGGACACGAGGTCGCGGACGCGCTGGGTCTGCTGCTCCGGCGCGGCACACGCGCGAACCTGTACGCGCGACTGACCGAGGGCCTGGGGCCGGCCGTGGACGAGGTGACGTATCCCGTGCTCAGCGGGCTGGCCCGAACCGGGCCGCGCAGCGCGGCGGACCTGGCCGGCGAGATCGGCCTCGACCGATCCGGCGTCAGCCGTCGCGCGTCGCGCCTGGAGGCGGCCGGCCTGGTCCGCCGCGAGCCCGATCCGGACGACCGCCGGGCCGTACTGCTCGCACTGACCGACGCGGGCGCCTCCTGCGTCGAGGAACTGCGTGAGCGGCTCGCGGCCCGGATCGAGTCCTCGCTCGCGAGCTGGCCCGCCGACGAGGCGCGGATGTTCGCCCGCGGACTGCGCCGATTCGTCGAGGACGGGCCGTTCACGGAGGCGTAGCCCGGCCCGCCGAGGCATAGCCCCACTCACCCGGGCACCCAACCACCCAGGCAACGACCCACCCGGGCAGCCACCCACTCCGGCACCCACCCACCCGGGCACCCACCCGCCCGGATGCCGCCCACCGGGGCCATCCACCCGGGCGCACCACCCGCCCGACCGAGGGCCATTCGCTCGATCGAGTGCCGAGTGCCACTCGCCTCCGGGCACGCTTTGCCGATTCTTGACTTTACATGCGTATGGTCACAGCTTATGTTTACAGACGTAAGCTAACAAGCGTTAATCCATGGGGGTCCTCGTGAGCAGCACAGAAACCCGGTCCGCCGCCGCTCCGAACGACGAGCCGGATCCCGCGGGTCACCCTCGTCGGTGGGCCGCGCTGCTCGTGCTCTGTTCGACGCTGGTGGCGGTGACACTGGACAACTCGGTGCTCAACACCGCGCTGCCCGCGCTGGCCGAGGGGCTGGACGCGTCGACGGCGGATCTGCAGTGGATCACCGACGCCTACACGCTGGTCTTCGCCGCCCTGCTGCTGCTCGCGGGCAGTCTGGGCGCCCGCTTCGGTGCGCGACGCGCCCTGCTCGGCGGGCTGGCGCTCTTCGGAGCCGGATCGGCGATCGCGGCGGTGTCCTCGACCGCGGCCGAGTTGATCGCCTGGCGGGCGGTGATGGGACTGGGCGCGGCGTTCGTGATGCCCGCGACGCTGGCGATCATCATCCGGCTGTTCCCGCCGGTCGAACGCGCCAAGGCGTTCGCCGTCTGGTCGGCGTCGGCCGGCGTCGGCGTGCTGATCGGCCCGGTCACCGGCGGCGCGCTGCTGACCCACTTCTCCTGGTCCAGCGCGTTCTGGATCAACGTCCCGCTCGTGCTCGCCGCGATGATCGGCATCGCGCGGATCGTGCCGAGCATCCCGCGCGAGGGCACCGCCCGACTCGACCTGCCCGCCGCCGTGTTGTCCGTCATCGGTCTGGGCGTCCTGGTCGACGCGATCATCGAGGCGCCGGAGCGCGGCTGGACCGCGCCGGTCACGCTCGCCGAGCTCGGCGCGTTCGTGCTGCTCGGTGCGGTGTTCGTGGCCTGGGAGCTGCGCCGCGACGAACCGATGGTGCAGATCCGCCTGTTCGCCAACCGGGGTTTCGTACTCGCCGCCGCGACGCTCGCGGTGACCTTCTTCGCGCTCTTCGGCACGCTGTTCGTGCTCTCCCAGTACTTCCAGCTCGTGCACGGCTACAGCCCGCTCAAGGCCGGCCTCGGCGCGATGCCGTTCGCCGTCGCGATGGCCACGATGTCCGGGCTGTCCCCGGTGGTCACCACCCGGCTGGGCATCCGGGCCACGCTCACCGTCGGGCTCGCCGCGATCGCGGCCGGCCTGACCGTGATGGGCCTGACCACCGGGACGGACACCCCGTTCGCCGCACTCGCCGGGGAAATGGCCCTGGTGGGCGCGGGGATGGGGATGATGATGGCTCCCGCGAGCATGGAGATCACCGCGTCGGTGCCGGTGCGCTACTCGGCGATGGCCGGTGCGCTCAACAGCGTGGTCCGCGAACTCGGCGGCGTGCTGGGCATCGCGGTGGTCGGCACGCTGGTGTCCTCGCACTACCGGAGCGAGATGGCCGACCAACACCTGATCGGTCCCGCGGCGGTCGCCGAAGACGACCTGCACAGCGCGTACGGGGTGGCCGGGCACCTGTCCCCCGAGTCCGCCGGCCGGCTCACCTCGGCCGCCGACCACGCCTTCACCACCGCGATGAACAACGGCGCCCTGGCGGCCGCGGCGGTCGCCGCGATCGGCGCGATCGTGGTCGCGATCGGTCTGCCCAGGCGTACCGGCGGCACCCCGGTCACCGCCGGGCAGCCCACCGAATCGACCAACGCCCAGGCGGTGCAACCTGCCTGACGGATCGTCACCACAGCGCACGGCGGCCGGCGCGTTCCGGTCGCCGTGCACCCGTCGTTCGGCGACCGGTCGTCGACACCCCCGAGGAGGCACCCATGCCCGCGAGCGCCGCTTCCACGCCTCGTACGCTGACCGCCATGGACGACGATCAGGGGCCGAACCGCCGACGTAATCGCCGCGGCCAGGGTGCGCTTCTGCGCGACGACATCCTCGCCGCGGCGACCGCGCTCATCGAACGCGACGGACACTCCGGCGACGTGACGCTGCGCCGGATCGCGCGCGAGGCCGCGATCACCGCGCCGTCGATCTACGCGCACTTCAACGACCTCGACGACATCCTCGACACCGTGCTCAACGGCTACTTCGACGACTTGCAGGCGGCCATCGCGGCCGCCGCGGCCGAGGAGACCGAGGCGGACCGGTCGCTGCTCGCGGGTTGTCGGGCGTACGCCCGGTTCGCCATGGATCGCCCCGGCCGCTACCGCGCCCTGTTCCACCGGATGCGTCCACCGAACACGGATCCGGCCGAACCGGCGCCCGCGATGCCCAGTCGGATGGACGTCTTCCAGACCCTGATCGACGCGATCGCGGCCACCGCGGCGGCCGGTCGCTCGGCCGGGACCGACCCGTTCGAGGACGCGTTGGCCGTCTGGGCCGCGATGCACGGCGCGATCCTGCTGCGGATGACCGCGCCCGTCTTCGACTGGCCGCCGCTGACCGACTTCATCGACACTCTGGTCATCCGCACGGCGCGACTGACCTGAGGCGCCGTCGAGACGCCGATTTTCGAACCCGATCGATCCGAAGGCGACCGGTATGTCCACTCTCGTGGGCGTCACCCGGTCCGGGCGTGCCATCGCGGGCCCCGGCATGGAAGGGTGTCCCTACGGATCGAGTCCAGTTCGAGAGCAGGAACGCACCATGGCTGACGAGACACCCGCGAACGAGACAACCGAGGAGACGGCCGCCGAGGCCGCCGAGGCCGAGACGCCCGAGGACGAGACCAAGCGCAAGTTCCGCGAGGCCCTCGCCCGCAAGCGCGGCACCAAGACCGACGGCACCGGCGAGGGCCCCGGCGGCGACGGATCGAAGATCCACGGCGCGCACGGGCCCGCCGCACAGCAGCGCTCGTTCCGCCGCAAGAGCGGCTGACTCGGACCGCTCACGGACCGAACCGCACCCCGATTCGGCCCGAAACGCACCACCGAGGGACTGCCTTCGCCGGGTTACCGAGCAGTAGGATCGCCAGATCTCATGGCATGCCTCCTGCCCACCCGGCGAAGGGTTCCCCGTGTTCGACTACGACGTCCTGGTCATCGGTTCGGGTTTCGGCGGATCGGTCGCCGCGCTGCGGCTGACCGAGAAGGGCTATCGGGTCGGCGTCCTGGAGGCCGGCCGGCGCTTCGCCGACACCGACTTTCCCAAGACGTCATGGCAGTTGCGCGACTTCCTGTGGGCCCCCGCGCTCGGCCTGACCGGCATCCAGCGCATCCACGTGCTCAAGGACGTGGTCGTACTGGCCGGGGCGGGCGTGGGCGGCGGATCGCTGAACTACGCGAACACCCTGTACGAGCCGCCACAGCCGTTCTTCGACGACCCGCAGTGGGGCCACATCACCGACTGGCGCGCCGAACTCGCGCCGTTCTACGCCCAGGCCAAGCGCATGCTCGGCGTGGTGACCAACCCGCACACCACCCCCGCCGACGAGCACATGAAGGCCGTCGCCGAGGACATGGGCGTGGGCGACACCTTCCATCTCGCGCCGGTCGGCGTGCTCTTCCCCGAGGAGGGACAGCGGCCCGGCGAGGAGGTGGCCGACCCGTACTTCGGCGGGGTCGGCCCGCGCCGGACCACCTGTACCGAGTGCGGCTCCTGCATGACCGGCTGCCGGGTCGGCGCGAAGAACACGCTGCTCAAGAACTACCTCCACCTGGCCGAGCGGGCCGGTGCCGAGGTGCACGCGGAGCGTACGGTGCGCCGGGTCCGGCCGCTGGGCCCGCGGTGGCACGCGGACGGGTCCGCCGGCGGCTACGCGGTGGAGACCGTGCACAGCGGCCCCGCGACGGCGCCCCGTTCGCCGCGCACCTGGACCGCCGAGCAGGTGGTGTTCGCCGCCGGCACCCTGGGCACCCAGCGCCTGCTGCACCGGATGGCGGCGGAGCGTACGCTGCCGCACCTGTCCGGCACGCTCGGCCGGCTGACCCGGACCAACTCCGAGGCGCTGGTCGGCGCGGTGGCACCGACCACCGGTGTGATCGACGCGACTCGCGGGGTGGCCATCACCTCCTCGTGGCACCCGGACGCGGACACCCACATCGAACCGGTCCGCTACGGCAAGGGCTCCAACGCGATGGGGCTGTTGCAGACCCTGCTCACCGACGGGGACCGACCCCGAGTGCGCCAACTCCTGACGAACGCGCTGCGGAACCCGGCCCAGCTGCGGCTGCTGAACGTGCGCAACTGGTCCGAGCGGGCGATCATCGCGCTGGTGATGCAGTCCCGGGACAACTCGCTGACGGTGTACCGCAAGCGCGGCTTGTTCGGGCGCACCAGGATCACCACCCGGCAGGGCCACGGGGAACCCAATCCGAACTGGATCCCGGCCGGCCACGAGGCGGTCCGGCGGATCGCCGAGCGCCTGGGCGGCGTGGCCGGCGGCACCTGGGGCGATCTGGCCAACGTGCCGATGACGGCGCACATCCTGGGCGGCTGCGTGATCGGCGACTCGGCCGAGACCGGCGTGGTCGACCCATACCAGCGTGTGTACGGCCACCCGGGCCTGCACATCCTGGACGGCTCCGCGGTCAGCGCGAACCTGGGCGTGAACCCGTCCCTGACCATCACCGCACAGGCGGAACGAGCCACCGCGATGTGGCCCAACCGCGGCGACGCCGACACCCGCCCCGCCCTGGGCGCCGCCTACCGACCGATCGCCTACACCCCGCCGGCGGCCCCGGTGGTCCCGCCAAGCGCCCCGGCGGCGTTGCGACTGCCGATCGTGGAAGTGCGCTCCGGATCCGTGCCGCCGCGCGAGTGACGCCGACGGGCAGCCCCGGCGATGCGGGGAACCGACGCGGAGCGGGATTCGGCCTCCGCACGCAGACCCGTCCGGTCACTTGAGCAGGTCGGACGGGCCGGCGACGTCGACCAGCGCCATCTCCACGTGCGTGACACCGGTTTCTTCGAGCCGGTAGGCGATTTTGCGCAGCACGATCGCGACGTCGCCCCAAGTCGCGGCGCTTCGCGGGTAACAGGACACGGTCATCCGCTCGTCCGATTCCCCATAGGGCGGGGTGGGGCCGGGCAAAACGCGCACCAGCATCACATCGGTTTCGAAGGAGTGGCCTTCCGCCCGATCGGCACCCAACACATCCCCCACGAGGTCGGTCAGGTCCTCCCAGTCGCCCTGCCACGGGTGGGTCAGGGAGAGACACAGGGCCCCTTCGCTCATCTCCCGACCGCCGAAAGCCGGATCCCCGGGACCCGGGATGGGCCGAGCGGGCGCACCGCGCAGTCCGAACTCGGCGACGAGGCGCTCGTGGTCATCGCCGAGGTAGATCTCGCGAGCCCACTCGTCGCGGCTCCGCTCCTGAAGCGCGTATTGATCCGTGTCATCCGTCAAGTCCCATCGGTACGGCCGGAAGAACCTGTCCACCCGCACGAAGGCCTCCTCCGCCGAGATGCCGAAGACCTCCACGATGCGCTCGGAAATACGGGCGAGGCGCCTGTTGTCGTTGGAATCGACGGCGGCGGAATACTGACGCACGTTTTCGCTCCGATTCAAATCGTGAGGCACGCGCCTCGGGCTGAGCCGACAATACCGGACGCCAGGCCGGAACAACGCGGCCCCCGAGCCCAATGGGGCTCGAGGGCCATCCCGCAAAACAACCTCTACACGAAGTAGAAGCCTGCGAACCACCTGTTGAAGATCATGGCCAGGATTGCTGTCAGCACGGCAATCTGATGGCCCTTGATGACCGGCCGCTCGCCATAGTCCTTGTAACCGTCCGGGTTCATGAGCATCGGACCTTCGATGTAGTCGTAGTTGCCCGTGCTCCGGCCGCTCCGGCCCTTTTTAACGGTGTCCTCCCAAGCCGGTCCGCCCGATTTCGGATACGTGACGTGAGTGTAGGTCTCGAGCTCCGACTTTTTGACCCGGTACATGAGCACGACACCCCGGTCTCCGGACCTCGCCAGCTTGCGGGCCCAGTTGTCGGCCTGCGTTTTATCGTTCGTCACATAGAATCCGTCACCGAAATCACGCTCGCGGGTCTTGAACTGCGGGTCGATTCCGTTCTTCAGAATGCTGTCGAGACTTCTTTCCGTCGTGGCGTGGAAAAGCCAAATGTACTCATCGGCATCCTTTTTCTGCTTCTCCTCGCGGTCCGCGTCCTCGAACTTGCGTGGATTCGGGCGCACAAACTTATTCGGCATCATCTTCGGCGTCGGTGGCGACGCCTTCTTCGCCGTCACCACCGCCGCGTCGGCCGCGTTGTCGGCGACCCGGTACGTCGTCGCCGCGTTGCCGGCGATGGGGATCGCGCCCGCGGCCGAGATCGCCGCGTTGACCCAGTCGCCCTCGGCGGCGTAGAGACCTGCGTTGGCCAGGTCCGCCGCTTCGCCGATGACCGGGACCATGCCCGCCACATCGAGGACCACGTGGACGACCGGGGCGACCTTCTGGACCGCCTTGACCGTCTTCTTGGCCCACTTGGGCATGCCCCAGAGCCCGGACGGGTCCGAGTAGTAGAGCGGATTGTTGTAGCCGTAGATGTAGGGGTGGAGCTGGAGCGGGTCGCCGGTGTCGATGACCGGGTCGACCGAGATGAACCGACCCAGCGAGGGGTCGTACATCCGCGCGCCCAGCAGCGTCAACCCGGTCGTGTCGTCGACCTCCCCGCCGACGAAGCCCTTTCTGTCCACCCAATTGGCGGGCGCCGCGCCGCGTGTCTCGCCGAATGCCGTCATCTTCCGGCGCTCGACCGGCATGCCGGGCTTGAGCGCCACCGCGATCAGCGACGACTGGTGGTGGTCGGTGACCATGGCGGTGAGGCCGCCGGTCGGGCCGGTCGAGCGGACGACCGTGTGAGCGCCCTGCTGCGAGTAGTACCGCAGGCCGGCGACCGATCCGTCGGGCTTGGCGGTGACCTCGGTATCGCCGAGGAACAGCGTGGAGCCGGTCGGGGTGCGGCGGATCAGCCGGTTGCCGTCGACGTCGTAGGCGAATTCGCTGGTCCCCTGGACCGAGTCGACGACCTTGCTCAGCTTGCCGTGTTGGTCCCAGGCCAGGGTCTGCGTCGCACCGTTCACCCGGCGGGTTTCGGTATTGCCGAGTGCGTCGTAGGTGTAGGTGTCCTGCTGCTGCGATGGTTGCGCGGCGGTCGTGGTGACCGAGAGCAGGGCGTGGTTCCTACCGGGCCCCTGCTGGGCGTAGGCATAGCTCCGGGTGACGTCCTTGGCGGTGTCCCCCGTGACGTCGAACCGCTTTTCGCCGACCCGGTTCCCGATCGCGTCGTACGAGTACTCGCGGTAGTACGGGTCCGGGCCGCCGACCGTGCCGCCGGGGCCGCGGGTCGGTCCGGTGGCGCACTGGTTCGTCGACGTCCACGTCTCGGTCAGGAAGCGCAGCGGGGAGTAGTTGAAGCACTGGACGTCTTCGACCGTGGAACCCGAAGTCCCGCCCGGACGGCGGTCCTTCAAATAGGTGACGTTCCCGGCCTTGTCGTAGCCGTAGGAGGTGTCGCCCAACCAGTGCCCGGGGGCCTCGATGTGGTTGGCGGTCTGCTTCAGCGCGCCCGTGGCCTCGTCGTAGGTGTTGGTGGTCCACAGGCGGTTCGGCGCGCTGCCCGCGGCGCTGCGCAGCACGTTGCCGAACGCGTCGTAGGTGGTGTCGGAGGTGTACCACGCGAGGCCGGAGGTGCTGACCGGCATGCCGTCCGCGTTGTAGCGGAAGACGAGCTTCTCCTGCGGGAGGCCGCCGGCCGCGGGGAGCACGACCTCCTTCGGCGCCCCGGTGTCCGTGTAGGTGTAGCCGTACCGGTAGTCGCCGGCCAGTTTGCCCTCGGTCGCGGGGATCTTGATGGTGCGTCCGGTGACCCGGTACGCCACGTCGTAGCCGCCGATCTCCTCGGAGTACGGCTGACCGTTGGTGTACTGCGTGGCCTTGCTCAGCAGTCCCTTGGCGCCGGGCCCGTCGTAGGCCCACTCGCTGACGATCGGCCCGTTCGGCGTGCCGGTGCGGATGGTCGTCTGCCGGCCGATGGCGTCGTAGGCCCGGACGAGAACGACACCGCGCGCGTCCGTCGACGACGTCTTCTGGCCGAGGTTGTCGTACGTGAACGCCGAGCGGCCCTTGTCCGGGTCGTTCGTCTCGATCAACCGGGTTCGCGAATCGTACTTGTACGTCCACTCGTTGCCGAGGGCGTCCGTCATCCTGGACGGGTTGCCCCGCAGGTCGTACTCGTACTTGGTCTCGCTGAACTGCGTGCGCGTCGTGTCGGTGAACAGGTCCCGCTTGACGATGCGACCGAGGGCATCCGTCCACTGGCGCGAGGCAATCCCGCCGGTGGGCGGGATCTCGACGGTGTAGTCGCCGCCGAATTCGAAGCGCGCGGTGTTCGCGCGGACTCCGGCGTTCCAGGTCTCCACCGTCGTGGCACGGCCGAGACCGTCGTACTTCTTCTCGGTCCAGGACGGGATCTGCGTCCACGACGTCGGTGCGTAGACCTTGTCCGACGGCTCACCGGACACCAGGTACTTGGCATTCTCCCGACGGACGTCGCCGCTCGGGTTGTACATGACGTCGGTGACCACGCGCCCCGCGCCGATGGCCTCGTTCTGGGTCTGACGTTGCCTCAGCAACCCGTCGTAGAAGGTCTTTCCGACGCTGTAGGAGCCGTCGTCGCGAACCGTGCGGGAGGTGACGACCGATGCCTCGGTGCCGGTGACGGAGTACGAGTACTCGATGCTCGGCGACCGGTTGCCCGACGAGCGCTCGGGCATCCAGACCTTGACCAGGCGACCGAGCGGGTCGTAACCGGAGACGGTCACCCGGGTGTTGGGATCGGTCTTGTCGAGCGCGTGTCCGCGCCCGGGCTCGAAGGTCGTCGTGGTCGCGTGGCCGAGCGCGTTGGTCACCACCGCCGAGGTCGGGCTGTCGTTGCCGTCCGGGGTGTAGGCGGTCGTGGTCGGCTGACCGTTGGCGTCGAAGCTCTTGGTGACGCGCCCGAGGACGTCGTACTCGGTCCGCGAGTCCTCGATCCGTCCGGTGCCGTCGGTCGATGTCGTCTCGGTGCGGGTGGGGCTCCCCCGCGTCGGGGCCACCCCGTAGTCCGCGCCGTCGTAGGCGGTGCGCGCGTCGGACATCACCCGAGTGGGACCGGCTGTGTCGATGTCGGCGCAGAGGGAGGCGAACGATCGGATGCGGTCCGCTATCCCGATCAGGTTTGCCGAGAGGTTGTGCAGGTACGTCGTGACCGTGCACGTCTCGTCGCCCTGGACGGTCGTGTCCCCGGTCGTCTCGACGCGCAGCGGCAACGCGTACACGGGGTCGAACTCGAGTGTCCTGGATCCCGTGGAGCGGACCCGACCGCCGCTGACGGTCTCGTAATTCGTGGTCGAGGCGACCGAGCCCTGGTACATGTCCAGCGCGGGCGCGTCGGTGCGCGGCTGGGTCCCGGTCTTCCTGGACCACGGGACGGTCACCGTCCGCGAGGCCACGGCCTGGCCGTCGGACTGGTACTTGATCGTCTCCGCCGTCTGGCCCTGGTACGGGGGCAGGTCGTCCGCGATGACGGCGCCGGTGGAGTCCTTGACCTGGGCCACGCGGGTGCCCGACGGCAGCGGGTCGCCGTGCATGCCGCGGAAGAAGCGGGTTTCGCTCAGCCCGGCGACGGTGCCCTCGTCCGGGGAGGTCTTGCCGGTGACGACCTGGACGCGTCCGTAGCCGCGCCACAGGCTCCAGGTGCGTTCGGCGGCCTTGGTGAACTCGCCGTCGTCCTTCGCCCAGGCCGCGCCGTCGAGGTAGCGGTACCCGGTGACCTTGGCGGGGGCGCCTCCGACGTAGTCCTCTTCGGAGATGTTGTCGACGACGTACTTGTTGAACCACTCGATCTTCGGATCGTCCGCGCTGTCCGGAGACCAGAACACCGGGTAGCAGCGGGAGGTGTTCGCCTGCGGCTCCGGCTTGGTCGCGCCCGGGGTACACGCAGGGTCCGGCGCGGAGTACTTGACGACGAGGCCGCCGCCGGTCTCGGTGAAGATCTTCTCGACCCGCAGGCGGTTGAACGGCGGGCGGGCCTCGCCCTGCTTGGACTGCCGGTTGGGCATGTCGACGGCGTTCGCGTGGAACGTCACCGGCGGAAGCGAGGCGACCGTGCCGTCGGGCGCGTAACCGGTACGCCGGACCGAGTCGAGCCACGCCGGCGGGTTGGTGTCGTAGCGGGCGTCGAGAAAGTTGTGCTTCAGTTCGAAGACGTCCACCGGACGGTACTGGTTCGACCCGGCCGACTTGGCCACCTCGGTGGTGATCGTGGTCAGCCACTTGCGGGACCAGAACGTCGGGCCACCGGTGTAGCACTTGCCGGTGTCCTTGCACATCGCGTCGACCGGAGTGTCGGGCCAGTGCAGCGCGTCCGTGGAGAACTTGGTGAACTTCGCGTCCGCGCAGTCGAACGCCTCCGACACCAGGCAGCGCTCGCCGACGGTGAACGAGACCTTCGCGGGAGCCGGACGCGAGTACACCGCGTCCGTGCGCAGCCCGTACTCGATCCGGTCCAGCCAGCCGCCTCGCACGTACGGCTTGGGCTGGTCGGTCTTGCTGTTCTTGGCGTACCAGTTCTTCTCCTGCTTCCAGTACAACGCCATCGCGTTGGAGTGGGTGTCCTCGACGTAGTCGAGGTTCCATCGCCACGCCTGGTCGCACGCGGAGTTCTCGAACGCCGTCTGGTGGCACGGCTCGTCCGACTGGTTGCCGAAGACCGGCACCGTGAACACCGAATCGGTCGTCGCCTTGCCGTTCGCCCAGCCCGGCAGGCGGTTCAGGCCGAAGTGGTACTTGCTCCCGTCCGGCGTGGTGACCAACCAATACTCGCCGTTGTCGTCACCGTTGACCGCGCCGAACTTCTGTTCCACGCGCGTGCCGTTGTCCGACGCGGGCTTCCACGCCTTGGTGGTCTTGTCCTTCACCAGCGGCAACGTGGAGCCGTTCAGGGACATCACGGCGTTTTCGCTGCCCCAGCACAGATCGCCGGTGTCCTTGGCGTTGTTGCCGTTGGTCTTGTCGTCCGAGCAGCCTCGGTACGTCCGTTCGATGTAGCCGGGGTGGTAGTCCCAACCGTCGCCCACCCACGACGCCTGGTTGTTCGTGGTCGAGGTGCGTCCGTCCACCGACTGCGACGAATAGCCCAGCGAAACCGCCGGCTTCGGGCCGGCCGCGACCGGCGGGACATCGATCCCGTAGTCCCACGAGAACCCGCCCGACGATCCACCCGCGGTCCACTTGCCCGACGGCTGGAGCGAGGTGGCCTGGTAGTCGCCCGCGTCACCGGACTTCCCGCCGGTGGCGGCCAACACCACCGAACCGCCGGACGACGCGGTCATCGCGGCGACTTGCGGCGCGGCCGGTGGGGGCGGCGCGACCGTCGCGGTGACCTCGTTGAGGACACCGTTGTTGACCGAGCCCAACTCCACCGCATCCGAACAGCCGGGCGCGTCGGGGGTGGTAAGGAAGCACTCCGGGAACTGCACGAGCTTGAGCCGCGAACCCCAGCCCGCGCCGTACAACTGCTCGAAGGCGTCGTACTTCAGCTTCAGATCGACCGCGGTCGCGCCGGCCGACGGCTCCAGCTTCATCAGCACGCCGTCCAGGCCGGCCGCCTCCGTGGCGGCGCGCGTGGACACCGTCACCGTCCATGTCCCGGACGGCGTCTCCGCCGTGGTCGCGTCGGTCGATGCCGCGGCCGACTTCGCGGCCGAGGAACCGGACGCCGGGGACCCGCCGGCCGGGCCGAGCCAGATCGGCAGGTTTCCCGCCCGTTGCATCGCGGCGGAGCCACCACCGGGCGCGGAACCGCTCGCCTGCCGGGCGCCGTTGCCGGTGCCGATGACGATCTGCCCGCTGCCGCCGTCCACAGGCGTCGTACGGGTCGGCGCGTACTCGACCTGCGTTCCCGGCGCCACCGGAAGCTTGAACTCGGCCGTGCTCTCCGTACCGGGAACCGGCTTGTCCTTCTGCAATTCCGGTAGTTGCACACCGGACCGGGACGGCGCGCGAGCGGCCATCGCCTGCGCCGGCACCAACGTCACCGTCAACAGCGCGGCCACCGACGCCGCGACCATCCGTGCGGGGCGCCCCACCGCACCCGGGCCACCGCCGCCGCCCACCAGACCGCCCCGCTCGCGTCGACCGCGAGCCCACCCCAGACCGACCACGCGAAAAGCCCCCCAGAAACGCGGGCACCACAAACAGCCCCGCAGCCACACGAGCGCCGCCGATCATCGCGGATAAATCGACGCCGAAGCAATAGATCGGCAAAGCCGAGGCAATTGATGTGACGGCCGTCACCGGCTTCCGAATACCCGCGTGGCGGATTCTCTTCCTGCTTAAAACCGAACATGTGGGAATTAAAAGTGCCAACTTTTTATTTGCCGCAATCATTGTCCTTCGCGGATGAAATGCACACCCGCAAGGGCTTCGAAAGCATATGATTCGGGCAAAATATTTCCCCGGTCAAGATCCTTTCTTTCCCGGGACTTCGGGCCACCGGATCAGCGAAGCAGCGACAGAACGTCCGAATTTCGACGCTCCCGGGTCCACCGAGGACTGCCTTTAGGAAATGTGCTGCTTTGGAGACATGACAGCAGTCTCCGCTTGGTCCATGCTGTGACCCGCATGTCCGCGCCTCGGGAAGTGGGGACGCGGATCCTTTAGCCGTGCGCGCCTTTTTTGGCTACGCGCGCGGCCCTGGGTGGGTTTGTTCGGTCGCGGCGACGGAGTCGTTTCCAAGATCGCGGGAATAAGGGGGCGGCGCGTGTCGCAATTGGCTGGGCGTTTGCGATGGGCGGCCGGTCGGCCGCGAAAGCGGGTCGGTGCGGCGGTCGCTGCACTGGTGGCCGCGGCCCTGGGGGCCGGATCTTTGATTCTGTTGGACGAAGGCGGCGGCAATCCGCGCAGGGCGGCGGAGCCGGCGGCCGCGCCGGTGCGCGTCGACGAGAACGCCGCCCAGCGCCGCGCCCGCGAATCCGGGCAGCCCGTCACCGTGGAAACCACGCTGACGGCGACCGGGACGACGGTGGCCAACCCGGACGGGTCGTTCAGCCGCACCGAGCGCGTGCTCCCCATCCGGGTGAAGAACGGCGATGGCTGGGCGAACGTCGACCCCACCCTGCGGCGAACCGGCGCCGGGTACGCGACCACGGCCACCACGACCAAACTCGTGTTCGCGGCCGGAGGTTCGCCTGCCGCGCCCCGACCCGAACCGCGACCGGCGCCCCGCCGCCCCGCCGCGGCACCTGCGGCCGAAGGCGCACTGGCCGCGGGCGCGCCGGCCGACGGCAAGCCGGCGCACGACATCCAGTCCACCGGCGGCCCGCCTCGCGGGACTTCGTCCGGCGTGCCCCCAGCCGACGGGAACACACCTGCGACACCCCGGGAAACCGGGCCCACCCCGGGTGGACCGGCGACCGTTCCCCCAGTGGTGACAGCGTGGCCGACCGGACCGCTGGGCCCCATTCCCATCGATCCCTCCTGGGACCAAACCCCCCTGCCGGACGGCGCGTTGGTGCGGATGACCACCGGCGAGGGGCGCACCTTCACCGTTTCCTGGCCGAACGGACCGCTGCCCGCCGCACAGACGTCCGGGAACCGGGCGGTCTATCCGAATGTGCTGCCGGGTGTCGACCTCGTCCTGACCGCTCGGGACGGCGGCTTCTCGCAGGTCCTCGTGGTCAGGACACGGGACGCCGCCGCGCACCCGAAGCTCGCCGAGTTGGCGCTGCAACTATCCGCCGTCGACCTGGCGTTCAAGCACGACGAGTCCGGCGTCACGCGCGTCGTGGACGCCGCGGGCGGCGAAGTGGCCGCGTCCCCGACGCCGTTCATGTGGGACTCCGCCGGCCACGCACCGGACAGCCTGTGGAGTCAGCGCCAGACGTCCTTCGTCGCCGGATCCATGCCCGCTCCCCCGGACGCCCCCGAGCTCCCGGGTCTGCCGGCTCTGAACGGCCCCGAACCCGGCACCCACGAGGCGGTGGTCGGGTCGAGCCTGGAGGGCGATCGCCTGCGCCTGACGCCCGACCGGAAGCTGCTCGACAACCCGGACACGGTCTTCCCCGTGTTCGTGGACCCCTCGTTCTGGGGCCACTCGGCGGCCTGGACCCTGGCCTACAAGCCACACCCCGGCTCGTCGTTCTGGATGGGCGCGAACTACAACGGCGGCACCACGAACGCACGCGTCGGTCACGAGAACACCTCCGGCGGCACCGCGCGTTCGTACTTCCGCATGTCGTTCGACCCGAGCCTGCACGGGGCGAACATCTCCGCGGCGACGTTCCGGGCGCTGGAAGTGCACTCGTGGTCCTGCTCGGCACGGCCGGTGAGCCTGTACCTGACCGGGCCGATCAGTTCCTCGACCACCTGGAACAACCAACCCGGCCAGTACGACCAACAGCAGAGCGTCAACGTCGCCAAGGGCTACAGCGCGTCCTGCCCGGGCGACTGGGTCGGCTTCAACGCGCGGAACGCGGTCGACCAGGCCAAGAACAACGGCTGGGGCGACATCACCTTCAAACTCCAGGCGGACAGCGAGACCGACACCTACGGTTGGAAGAAGTTCGACGTCAACCCGAGTCTGGAAGTCGTCTACTGGCGCCCGCCGAATCCGCCGACCGACATCTCGATCTCGCCGGGCGGCGCCTGCCGGACCACCGAGCCGTACCCGGTCGTCGGCATGACGGATGTGACGATCAATGCGCGCGCCACCGACCCCGACGGCGACCTGCGCCGCATCTGGGTCACCGTCGACTCCAGCGCGGGCGGCGAGCGAGTGCTGTTCGGCTACCTCGATGTCGACGGGCAGGGCTGGATCCACCACCGCATCCCGATGGCCCGGCTCCAGGACGGCGCGACGTACTCGTTCCGGATGCAGGCCAACGACTGGACGGGAGCCGACTCGGACCCGAACGCCGTCGTGACATGCCACTTCAGGGTGGACAAAGCCGCCCCGAACCCGCCCTCGGTCACCTCGCCGCAGTACCGGGCCGGCAGCGACAACGCATGGCCCGAAGGCGCCGACTACGGCACCCCCGGGGACTTCACGTTCGCCGCCAACGGATCGAACGACACCACCGCGTACGCCTACAGCTTCGACACCAACCTGCTGGACACTCGCGTCGCCGCGCCGTCTCCGGGAGACAGCGTGACGATCAACCACACACCGGCACACGCCGGTCCGGTACAGCTGTATGTCAAGGCGCTCGACACCGGCGGCAACTGGTCGAGCCAGACCGTCTACACGTTCTTCGTCGAGCCGCGCGACGAGGTCGACGGGCCGATGGACTTCACCGGGGACCGCATCCCCGACCTGGCCGCGGTGGACCCGAATGGCAATCTGCGGATCCACCCGTCGTTCTCCGGCGGCCGGCTCAACCAGTCCATCGACGCGGTCAAGAACGACGACGGCAGCGGCAGCCCCGGCCGGTCCCAGGTGCCCGCGGGCCACTTCAAGGACGCGTTGACCACCTACCACGGCGACTGGTGGGGCGGTGACGGGTTCCAGGACCTGGTCGCGCGCATGCCGGACGGCAAACTGTGGATCTACCCCGGCAACGGCCGAGGCGGCGTCGACACCGAGGGGCGCATGGAACTCCTGTTGCCCGAGGGAGCGCCGGCGCCGCAGGACCTGACCCAGATTCTCACGATCGGCGACGCCACCGGAGACGGACTGCCCGACATGCTCGCCACGACCGCCGACGACCTGTGGGCTTTCGACGGCTACACCGGCGCGTCACTGCTGACCGCGCGCAAGGTCAAGGCCGGCGGCATGGGCGCGTACACCATCCACGGCGCGGGTGACATCACCGGCGACGGCACGTTCGACCTGCTGCTGCGTCAGAAGGCGGGCGACGGCAAGTTGATGCTTCGGCCCGGCAAGGCGCCCGCCGCCGGCACCGGTACCGATCTCGCGCGCCTCGGCGACTCCGGCGACGACACGGCGTACGGCGCCGGGGGCTGGCAGGCGTCCGCCATCGCCTGGATCACCGCGATCCCGGACGTCAACGCCGACGGCATCCCCGACCTGTGGGTCGGCGCCACCGACGGAAACCGCTACCTGTACCCGGGGGGCCGCACCGTGCACGGCCCTCGCAGCAACCTCGACGGTGACGCGTGGGACTACTGCGCGACGTTCCCGGGCGCGGCCGGCGGTACGCAGAAGCTGTGCGGACCGATCCTCGACAAGTACCTCGCGCTCGGCGGTCCCGGATGGGCACTGCCGTCCACGAGCACCACCGCCACCCCGGTCAAGCCCGGCAAGTACGTGCACTTCCGGTGGCCGGGCGGGAGCATCGACACAGCCTCGATCTACTGGAGCCCGGAGACCGGTGCCCACGAGATTCACGGCGGTATCCGGGGCGAATGGGAGGCGCGGAACTGGGAGAACAGTTACCTCGGGTTCCCGACGTCGGACGAGTACGACGTCTCGAACGGTCGGCGAAGCGATCTTCAGGGCGGCTACATCCGCTGGAACAAGGCCAACGGCTTCAGTACGGCCTACACCTACGGCGGTGAGACCCCGACGACGCACAACACGCTCGGAGGCGACTTCAACGGCGACGGCAAGGCCGACATCGCCACGATCGTCGACTACGTCAACTGCGCCGCGGGCCTGTGGACCCACGTGGGCAACGCGTCCGGCGGCTTCGAGGCCCCCTTCGAGTCGTGGACGAACCCCACGGGCTGGTGGTGCGTCGACTCCGCGAAATACGTGACGGGCGACTTCAACGCAGACGGCCGCGACGACATCGGCGCGCTGTACCGGTACGGCGACGGGCGAGTCGCGCTGCACACCAAGCTCGGGCGCCCGGACGGCGGGTTCGTCGACGGGCCGATGAGCTGGGAACAGGCGTCCGGTTTCGACTGGGATCGCACCACGTTGCTGGCCGGCGACGCGAACGGCGACCATCGCGACGAACTCCTCGCCGTGTACGGCTACGCCGACGGACGCATCGCCTACCTCACCTTCCCGTCGCGGGTCGACGGCGGATTCGACGCCCCGGTCAAGGGCTTCGAAATCGTCCACCCCGGCTGGTGGTGGTACGAGAGCGCGCGTTACACGGCGGGCGACTTCAACGGCGACGGGCGCACCGACATCGGCGCCGTCTACATGTACGACAACGGCGACGTGTCCGCCATGACCGCGCTCGCCAACCCGAACGGTACGTTCGCCGCCCCCACCGCGGGGTGGGGGGCTGCCGGCGCCGGCTGGAATCGGTCGGCCGTGCAGCTCACCGCGGGCGACGTCAACGGCGACGGGCGCGCCGAGATGGCAATGATGTACGGGCACCCCGTCGACAGGATGAGTCTCTACACCTTCACCACCGCACCGAACGGCCTGTTCGGCGCCCCGGTGATGAGCACCGACACGGGACCGAACAACTGGAACACCAACAACTCGGCCGCCTTGATGGGTGACGTCAACGGGGACGGGCGCGCGGACATGTACACCATCTACAACTACCGCTCGACCCGTTGGACGGCCTTCACCTTCCTCGGCCAACCGACCGCCGGGTTCGACAGCGGATCCGTCGGCTGGTCCGTGCCTTGGGGGAAGTGGTAACCGCGACGGCCGACCCATTTCCGTGCCCCCGGCCCGCTTCGCGCGGCCGGGGGCAAGGCCCTGTCGACGTCGAGGTACACGGGCACGGCGACGACGAGGGCGAAGACGGGCACGAGGCTCCGGAACACGACGGCGACCGCGGCGAGGATTGCTAGCCGCGATAAAGGTCCCGCGCCGTTCTGGATTCGGCGGCCCAGTGGTGCGCGTTCCAGGTCTCGGCGATCTCGGCGGCCCGGTCGAAGTGCTCGGTCGCCTCCTGCTCGCGGCCCAGGAAGCGGGCGAGTTCACCCAACGTGTGGGCGGGCGGACGGATCGCCAGGGACACTCCCGCGCAGCCCGGCGCGGCGTCGTGCAGGGGCGACAGGGTCGGGTAGAGCGCGGCGGCCTCGTCGTGTTCGGCCAGCGCGACCACCGCCGCCGCCCGGAAGGTGGACATCAGGGTGTCGAAGAAGTCCGCGCGGATCGGCTCGACGGACGCGCGCATCGCCCGGGCCTGTTCGATCCGGCCGTCGGCGGCCACCACGAGGGCGCACAGGTCGGCCAGGAACGGGCCGAAGCCGGCCAGGATCTCCGGTGCCTGCGGGGCCAGTTCGGCAAGTCGGCCCTGGCTGAGCCGAATCGTGGCCAGGGCCAGCCAACGCAACCCGAGCGCGTGCAGCGAACCCTGCGCGATCATCGACTCGGTGGCCCGGACGTAGCGTTCCTCGGCCTCCTCGAGGCGGCCCTCGACGTGTGCGAGGGCGGCGAGCGCGCACGCGCCGACGCCGATCGCCTCCGGCATGCGGTACGCGTCGGCGATCGCCACGCTCTCGTCCACCAACCGACGGGTGGTCTTCGGGTCGTTCAGGTCGGCGGCGGCGGTGGCCAGGCTGAATCGGGCGTACCAGCGGTGCGCCGGTAGGTCGAACGTGTCCGCGAGGCCCATCAGTTCGCCGGCCGACGCGGCTCGTGCCGGCGCGTCCGCGCGACCGGCCAGGTTGCCGATCAGGGTGGCCAGCGTAAGCGTGCGCAGATCGGGATCGCCCAGGTCGGCGGCCAGCGCGACGGCCTCCTTGGCCAGCACGCGCGGGTCCGGATCGATCCGCTCGCCGACCAGTTCCCCGGCGTAGCCGTTCAGCAGCCGGCACCGGGTCTCCGGGGCGAGGTCGGTCCGCGCGATCAGCCGGCGCAGCGCCGCCACCACGCCGAGGTCCAGCACCCCGTACGGCCGGCTCTGCCACGGCGTGGGCACCGTCCAGGCGGTGAACGCGGCGATCGTCAGGTCGTCGCGGTGCGCCGACTCGGCGGCGTCGAACGCCCGTTGCCGGGTCTGCCGGGCCGCCGCCACGTCGCCCGCGCGCACCTGCGCGCGCAGCAGCCGGCCGAACAGGTCGGCGCGCTGCGCGTCCCGGTCGCCCGGGGTGTCCGCCGGGATCCGGTCCAGGCACTCCAGCGCGCGGGTGAGCAGGGCGACCGCGGTGTCGTGGGCGAAGCGGCGCTCGGCCAACTCGGCCGCGGCGATGCCCGTCTCGACAGCCCGGGCGGCGGTGGCCGCCGTGGCGGCGCTGCCGTAGTGGTGGGCCAGCGCCGAGACGTCGCGGGTACCCAGGCGTTCCAGCGCGGCGGCGATCCGGGTGTGCATCCGGGTCCGGCGCAGCCCGCTCAGGTCCGCGGCCATCGTGTCCCGCACGAGCGCGTGCACGAACCGGATCCGGCCGGGGGCCGGTTCGGTGAGCAGGCCGGCGATCAGGCCGGCGTCCAGCGCGTCCACGACGCCGCCCTCGTCGACCTCGGCCGACTCCACCAGCACGTCCACGTCGACCTCGCGGCCCGCGACCGAGGCCAGGCGCAGGACGGCGACGGCGGGTTCGGGCAGCCGGGCCAGCCGGCGGCGCAGCACGTCGCGCACGCCCTCGGGCACGTCGGAGAGCGCGACCAGGGCGCCCTCGCTGTCCAGCAGGCGGGCGCTCTCCCGGACGTAGAACGGGTTGCCGCCGGTGCGTTCGGCCAGCGCGGTGATCGTCGCGGCGTCGACGGGGGTCTGTGACACGGCGTCCACGACCCGGGCCACGGCGGCCTCCGGCAGGCCGGCCAGCGCCAGGCGCACGGGTGAGCGGCGGGCCAGGCCGGCCAGCGTCTCGGTGAGGCGTCCGTCCACCTCGTCCGGGCGGTACGCGGCCACCACGAACAGCGGCGCGCCCGCGGCGTCGCCGTCGGCGCCGGCGGCGAGCAGGGCCAGGGTCTCGGCGTCGGCCCGATGCAGGTCGTCCAGCAGGATCGCCAACGGTTGCCGTCGGGCGGCGGCGGCCAGCCAGGACCAGACCGCGCGGTGCAACCGGAACCGGCCCGCCGAGGTGTCCTGCCCGGGGCCGTCGCCCTCGTCGTCGCCGAGCAGCGGGGCGAGCGCGGCGGCGGCCTCGGGCGGCGGCGGGACGATCGCGGCGATCGCGCGCAGCGCCTCCACCCACGCCCACGCGGGCGGCGCGCCGTCCACCTCGGGACAGCGCCCGGTGGCCACGAGCAGTCCGGCCTGTTCGAGTCCGGCGCCGAGCCGACCCAGCAGCGCGGACTTCCCGAGCCCGGCCTCGCCGGTGACCAGCGCGACGCGCAGGCCGGCCGACGCGACTTGATCGGCCTCGCCCAGGAGCGCGGCGAGTTCGCCGTCCCGGCCGACGAAGAGTTCACCGGTGACGCCGGAATGGGGGTCGACGCCGGGTCGCGGGTTCATGGCGGCGGCGATCGCGTCGGATGGCCGGCCTGCGGTCGGTGCGGCCGGATGGTCACCGGACGCGTCCTCGGCGCTGTGGGCGCTGTCGGCGCCGGTGACGGTGCGGTCGGCGCGGGCGCCCCGAGCGGGGTCCTCGACCTGGCTCCCGCTCCGGCCGCCCGCGGGATCGGCCGCGGGATCGGCCGCGGGATCGGCCGCACCGATCGCGGCGGGCCCGGCCTCGGGGCCGCTCGGTGCCCGGCCGACGCCCGGGCCCTCGACCGCCGCCTCCGCCCGCCCCGTCGCCGCGCGCAGGACGTGCATTCGTCGGCCCAGGATCGCCGCCTCGACCTCGGTGAGCGCGGGGCCCGGGTCCAGGCCGACGTCGGCCGCCAGTACCGCGCGGGCCCGGCGCAGGGTGGCCAGCGCGTCGGCCTGGCGGTTGCCCGCCCACAGCGCGAGGGCGTGCAGCCGCCAGGCCTCCTCGCGCAGCGGGGCGTCCCGGGTGAGTCGCTCGGCGTCCGCCGCCGCGGCTGCCGCGGCGCCCGATCGCAGCCCGGCGGCGATGTGCAACTCCCTTGCGTTCAGGTGCAGTTCGCTCAGTCGCGCGGCCTCGGCCAGGGCCCACGGCTCATCCGAGGCGGCGGCGAACGCCGGTCCGCGCCACAGCGCCAATGCCGTCTCGACCACGGTCCGGGCCTCGACCGGTGCGGCGTCGAGTCGCTCGCGTGCGGCCCGGAGCAGGCGTTCGAAGCGCCACGCGTCCACCGCGTCGTCCGGGAGCCGCAGCGCGTATCCGGGCGCCGCGCTGACCAGGACCGTGGCCGGCGCCCGCCGGGCCCGGCCCGGTTCGAGCAGGCGACGCAGGTTGGACACGTACGCCTGGAGCGAGGTGACGGCCTGCGCGGGCGGTTCGCCGCGCCACAGGTCCTCGATCATCCGGTCGATCGACACGACCCGTCCACGCGCGGCCACCAGGAGCGCGAGTACGGCACGCTGGCGCGGACCCCCCAGCGGGACGGTCACATCGTCCACGTCGGCCTCGAACGGGCCGAGCACGCGCAGGTACACCATTTCTCCCCCATCCCGGTCCCTCGGCACGTTCGGCGGCGGGCCGGGCGTCGAACAACCCCGCCGGACGGCTCCATGTTCCTTCCAGGATTCCTCCAAGACGGCCGGACCAGGCTATGGGCATGCCCAACGGCAACCGCGCCGAGGGCCCATCGAAGGGATCCACCATGACCGCCTCGCCCGTCGCCCCCGCGTCCGCCGGCTTCGACACCCGGGACATGGTGATCGTCCACCGCGGGCTGCGCCGCGAATCGCGCCTGCTGGTCGAGTTGGTCGGCGCCGTCGAGCCGGGCGACACCGCCCGGGCCAAGGTGCTCGCCGACCACTTCGACCTCTACCGGCTGGGCCTGCACGGCCACCACACCGGCGAGGACGAACTGCTGTGGCCGCCGCTGCTGGCCCGGGTCGACCTCGAGGCCGAACTGGTCCTGCGGATGGAGGCCCAGCACGAGCGGGTGGCCGGCTCGCTGACCGCCGCCGAGGAACTGGTCCGGGCGTGGGCGGCGAACCCCGGCGTCACCGAGCGGGACGCCCTGGTCGCGGCGCTCGCCGAGCACCGCGCGGCGTTGATCGAGCACCTCGACGAGGAGGAGTCCGAACTGCTCCCGCTCGCCCAGCGGCTGCTCACCGCAAGCGAGTGGCACGCGATGGGCGAGCACTTCGTCGAGACCACGCCCAAGCCGCAGATCCTGCTCCTGCTCGGCGTGGTGCTGGAGGACGCCGAGCCCGCGGAGCGGGCGACCATGCTCGGCGGGCTCCCGCTGCCGGCTCGGCTGATCTGGCACCTGGTCGGCCGCCGCATGTACGCGCGCACCGTCCGTCGGGTCCGCGGCTGAATCGGTGCGCGCCGCCGATACACCCGGACGGCGTGCCTGTACCGGCCGCCGGGCCTTGCTGCCCGGGCCGCCCGGCGCGCGGCCCGCGTGCGGCCTCGGGCGCGCGATCGCGGCCGATTGGGTTGGATGGGTCCCATGACCACCGCTCTCGCCCTTCACCCCGCCCTGACCCACCCCGAGTTGCTCGCCGACCCGGTGGCCGGCGCCCTGGCCGATTGGCCCGCCGAGTCCGCCGGGTTGGTCGAGGTCGCCGCGATCGACCCCGAACTGGCCGACACCGCCACGTTCTGCGCCCGCTACGACGTGGCCCCGGCCGACAGCGCGAACTGCGTGGTGATCGCGGCCAAGCGCGGCGGCACGGTCACCTACGCCGCGTGCCTGATCACCGCCACCACGCGAGCCGACGTGAACGGCCTGGTCCGTCGGCACCTGGACGCGCGCAAGGCGTCGTTCGCGCCCGTGGAGGCCGTACTGGCCGCGACCGGCATGGAGTACGGCGGGATCACCCCGATCGGCCTGCCCGCGGACTGGCCGATCCTGATCGACGCCGCCGTCGCCGCGCATCCGCGCGTCGTGGTCGGCTCCGGGATCCGCGGCTCCAAGCTGTGGGTGCCGGGCCGGCTGCTGGCCGACCTGCCGGGCGCGCAGGTCCTTCCCGACCTCGGTGTGCCCCTGGCCTGAGCGCCGGGTCGCCTGCCCGCACCGGGTCGGCGGGCAGGCGACCCCGACGTCAGCAGTGGTGCGTGAACAGGCTCAGTCCGACCCCCTCCGGCACCGGCACCGGCACCGTGTCGACCCTCGGGTAGACCGTTCGGCCCGCCTTGATCGTCTCCTCGATGACGATATCCAGGAGCGCCTCCCCCGGCACCGTCACCGGATTCGCGCTCAGGATCACCAGGTCGGCCAGCTTGCCCACTTCGATGCTGCCCTTCTCCGCCTCCTCGCCGTACTGGTAGGCCGCGTTGATCGTGATCGACTTCACCGCGTCCGCCCCGGACACGCACTGATGCTTGCCCAGGGTGATGCCGGATCGGGTCTTCCTGGTGACCTGACCGGACAGGATCGCGAGCGAACTCGGCCGGGCCACGGGTGCGTCGTGATGCGACGTGTAGACCATGCCCCGGGCCAGGGCCCATTGCGCGGGCGAGATGTCGACCGCGCGCGACTCGCCCAGCACGGTCTCGACGTACCAGTCGCCCCAGTAGAACGTGTGCATCGAGAAGAACGACGGGATGATGCCCAAGCGGCGGAACTCCCCGATCTGGTCCTCGCCCGCCGTCTGACAGTGGATGCCCGTCGTACGCCGATCGGCCGGCTCGGACTCCTCGGTCGCGATCCGCACACAGCGGATGAACTGGGCGATCGCCTCGTCGCCGTTCACATGCGCGATCACCTGCCAGCCGTGCGCGAAGCCGGCCCGGACCTGCTCCAGGGCGACCTCCTCCTCCAGCGTCGGGTAACCGCAGTAGTCGTCGCCCTCGTCCGCGGGCGGAGTCTTGTACGGCTCGCGCAACCAGGCCGTCCTGCCCTGCGGCGAGCCGTCCAGGTTGAGCTTGATCCCGGCGGCCCGGAGGCCGTTCACATACTCCCCGCTCGCGTCGACCAGGTGCGGGGTCTTGATCGCGTCGGCCGCCTTCACGTAGACGACGACGTCCAGGGGCAGCGGCTCGGCCGCCGCCAGTGCGCGCAGGTCCCCCAATACGGCCAGCTCGGCGGCACCTTCCTGCACCGTGGTGAAGCCGTAACTCGCCGCCGCCTTCAGGCCCTTGTCCAGGAACAGGGCCCGGTCACGCTCGTCGATGCCCATGATCGCGCGACCGGAGGCGGGAGTGAACGCGGTCTCCTCCAAGACCCCGTTCGGCTCGCCGAAGGGCAGCACCGACTCGTCGCCGCGCCGAATCACCCCGCCCTTCGGGTTCTCGGTGGCGGCGCTGTAGTTCAGCACCTCGAGCCCCTTGCTGTTCACCGCGCCCAGGTGGAAGGACTGGTGGATGGCCAGCACCGGACGCTCGATGGAGACCCTGTCCAGGTCCTCCCGGGTGGGGTGCGACTCGCCGTCGAGCAACGCGTCGTCGTAACCGAACCCGACGATCCACGCGGAGCGCCGGCCGACCTCGCTGTCGCCGAACTCGCGCAGCTTGCGCACGATCGTCTCGATGTCACCGACATCGCCGTCCGGTTCGCCGAGCAGGTCGGCGACGGTCTCCTGGAGGCCGGTGCCGACCACGTGGCCGTGCGGATCGATGAATCCGGGGAGCAGCGCCCGGCCGTCCAGGTCACGCACTTCCGTCGTCGTGCCCCGCCATCGCGCGAGTGCCTCGTCGAGACCACCGACGAAGACGATGCGGCCGTCCTTGACGGCGACCGCCTCCGGCCGCGCACCGTCCTCCGCCACGACCCTCTTGGGACCGGGCCCGTCCGCCACCGTCTCGATTTCGCCGCCGTGGAAGATCACATCGGCCTCGCCGGAACCCGTCCCGGCACCCTCACGTCCTTCGGACATCACCACTCACCCTCACCTTCATCCCTCGCCGCCTCGTGTCGCTACGAAGTCTGTCGGCGACACACCGTAACAACGAAGAAGAATTCCGGACATCCTTCCCTCACCACGCACACCGAACAGCCCACGCCGCGGGCGCGAGGGTGGCGGGCGAAGGGGTGGCGCGGGTCGAGGGGCAATGGGGCCGTGGAGCGAGGGTGGGGACGCGGGGCGTCGGAGTGGGGCGCGTCAGTGGGTTGGGGTGGGGCCTCGGTTGGCTTGGAGGAGTTGGGCCAGGCCCTGGCGGGTTGTCGCCAGGACCACTCGGTCGGTGGGGCGTAGCAGGTATCCCGGGTGGAGCTCCCACTGGAGGTCGCGCTGTGGGGCCGCGTCCCGGCCGAGGTCGGCGCGGCGTTCCGCCGGATCGGCCACGTCCAGCGCGAGCACCCGCCACAGTCCGGCCCGAAACGCTTCCGCGACCGTCTGCCCCTGCAACTCCGGATGACCGGCCACGTCGATCGCCGCGAACAGCAACACCTCGCGCTCCACCGGGATCGCGCCCAGGATCTGCCGCCCCATCACGGCCCCCGCGAAGGCCGGCGCGGACAACGAGGAGACGCTGCGGCTGCGGGTCAGCGCGTTCGGGTAGGACTCGCGCAGCGTGCGGTTCACCATCTTGGCGAAGTCGTCGTCGAACAGCCGCATCGCCACCCGCAGTTCGGGATCGACCTCGCGGGCGTACAGGGCCGCCTCGAGGTTGATCGCGTCGTTGCTGGTCAGCGCGAGCAGCACCCGGCTGGTGCCGATGTGCGCGGCCTCCAGCACGCCTTCGCGGGTGACGTCGCCGATCACCACCGGCACCCGACGCGCGTGCGCGGTCGCGATGCCCAGCGCCTGCGGGTCGCGCTCCACACACACCACCGGGATGCCCAGGTCGCACAGCCGATCCAGCACGCGCGTACCGATCTTGCCCAGGCCCAGCAGCACCACATGGTTGGCGATCGCGCGCGGCGGCGGGCGCTGGGTGGTCGCGGTGCGGAACGTGCCCAGGCTCTCCAGCACCACCGCGAACAGCACCGGCATCAGGGCCATCCCGGCGAGCCCGGACAACACCTGCAAAACCTGCCGACCGGTGCCCTCGCCGATCGCCGGATCGCCCATCCCGAACACGTCCAGGATCGAGCGGTAGGCGGCGCGCAGCGGCGGATCCCCGGTGACCCACCAGGTCAGGCCCGCGAACACGAAGAGCAGTGTGACCAGGCCGAAGATCGCGTACCGCAGCCGGGGCGGGAACAGCGTGGCCACCGGCAGTCCCTGGGGCAGCCGGGGCCGGTTGACCGGTGCGCCGCCCTCCTCCAGGGTGATCGTCTCCAGCACGGTCCGCCCCCGCGTCCGTCCCGCCGCGGCTACCGTGCCGTCGTCCGGCAGCAACTCCGGGCTGCCGCCCACCCCGTCGGAGGCGAGCGCGAGCGTGTACAGGTACGGCGCGGGGTCACGCTCGTCGGCGGGCCGCTCGGCCGCCCGCAACAGCAGCCCGTCCGCCTGAACGACCTTGCCCGCGCCGGAGATCGCCGCCGCGACCAGGGCCGGGGTGGCGGTGTCCGCGTCGGAGAGCACGGTCGTGGTCACGTCCCGGGCCGAGAGGTCCCCGATCCGGGCCACGACCGCGCGGTCGAGCAGTTCCTCCAGGTGTCGGCCGAGCTTGCGGTTGTACAGCCGCACCACGAGTCGAATGTTCGGGTTGATCCGCCGGGCCCGTAACGCCGCGTGGATGTTGGCCCGGTCGTCCCGGTAGACCAGGGCGAGCGCCATCGCGCCCGACACGCCCGCCGAGCGCAACGCGTCGTCGTCCGGCTCGGCCGCCTCCACCACCGACACCGACAACCCCCCGCCGCGCGCGAGGTCGTCGATCTGCGGGCCGTGGTTGCGGTGCACCGAGGGCAGCAGCACGGTCACGTGCTCGCCGTAGACGTGCGCGAGTTCGTAGGACAGCCGTTGCGCGAGCGCGTCGTCGCCGCACACCACGAGGTGGCCGGCCCGAGGCGGAGGAGTCAGGTGATGCGCGGGAGTCGACACACCCCCACCCTGCCTCCCGATCCCTCCCCCGTCAGCCCCTTTCCGCACCACCGAACACATCGAACACATCGAACACATCGAACGGTCGCGCGCACACGAACACGCCTCGCACGCCGATCACATCGAAAGGAGCGCGTACAACGAACAAGCCGAGAAGACCGAGCACGACCGATGACGGCCGGACCCGGCCCACCCCGTCAGGTCCCCGTGGTGTCCGAGATCAGCAGATCCAGCACGCCCGGCAGACCCCCGGCCACGAATGCCTCACGCTGCCGATCGGCCCCCGTACCCTGCAGGATCAGTCGGTCCACGAGCGAGAACACCTGGGCGGTGTCCCCGAATTCGTCCAGCACCGGGGTCACGTGCTCGAGCAGCTCGCAGACCAGGTCCCCCGCCTGGATCCGGCGGGCCGTACCCGCCGGTCCCACCGGCCCGAACAGATCGCCCTCCAATCCGTCCCGAGCCGCCAACCAACACGCGGCCCGCAGCAGTTCCGGCTCCGGTGCGGCATACGGCGCCTTCTCGTCGTGCTGGTGCAGCGCGGTCACCACCAGCGCCCGCACCAGACCCGCGAGCATCACCGCGTCGTCCGCCCGCAACTGCACGTCCGGGCATCGGATCTCGACGGTCGGGAACCGCTCGGAAAGCCGCACCTGCCAGTACACCTGACCCCGGTCGAGCATCACGCCCACCGCGAGCAGCGCGTCCACCCGCCGTTCGTACTCCTCCAGGTCGGCGAACAGCGGCGGTTGCCCCTCCACCGGCCAGCGCGCGTAATGGATCGTGCGCCAGCTCGCGAAACCGGTGTCCAGCCCCTGCCACAGCGGTGAGTTGGCGCCCATCGCGACCAACACCGGCAACCACGGCCGGATCCGGTTGACCACTTGCACGCCGGTCTCCCGATCGGGCACCGCCACATGCACGTGCATCCCGTGGATGAGCTGCACGTCGGCCAATCGCCGGGCGTTCGCCCGGATCGCCAGGTAGCGCGGATGCTCGCTCACCTCCATCAGCTTCCCGTCACCGGCGGGCGCGGTCCCGCAGGCGACCATCCGGCAGCCGATCCGCTCGGCCGCGGCCGACAGCTCGCGGCGCATCCGGGACAGATGCCCGTTTATCTCGTCGAGCGAGGAGCACACCGGCGTCGCCACCTCCAACTGCGGCTTCAGTAATTCCGGCTGCACGTCGCCGAGGTCGATCCCGGGCCGCAGGCTCGCCTCGGCCCGGACCCGCTCGGCCGCCGGTACCGGCAGTCCGCTGACCGGGTCCACGAGCAGGTACTCCTCCTCGACACCCAGAGTGGTCATCACCGAACCGTCCTTTCGAGCGGGCGAACCCGCCGGGCAGGGCCTCCACCTGGACATGACCATCCGTAGCCGGTGCACGTCACGACCCGTGCCCGCACCCTGAGGCCCCGGGACGACCCCGGACCCCACCAGGTGCGACATCGCGACCCGCGACGCGCTCGACCATGATCCGGACAGGCCGTACTACTTGGGAGGACTCGATCGGTTGTACCCGTAATCACCGCAGGTCGACACGTCGACCCGAATGCGCGTCCGAACCAATCGCCACCGCGGCGGGGCCGGCGCGCCCGATGTCCGCGCGTTGTGATGGGGTGGAACCCGAAAGTGGGACAGGCGAGTGCGGGGGCGAGTGGTGGCACGGGTACAGATCACGAACAAGGCCGTTCTGGTCGGATTGTTGTTCGAGGGAGCGGCTGTCGGCGACCTCGGGCGGGTCCGCCATCGGATCGGCGACGACGTGGTCGGCGCGCTGCTGGGCGATCCGAAACTCGCTCCGAGTCTGCGTTCGCTCGCCGCGCGGGACCCCGACCCGTGGGTGCGCCGCGCCCTCGCGCACAACGTGGCGGTGCTCACCGCGGTGGATCTGGCCGCGCTGCTGGAGCAGCCGGACCCGGTCGTGGACAGGATCGTGTACGCGCACCCCGAGGCCGGCGCGTGGATGCGCCGGATCGTGCTCGCGCCCGGCCGGCATGCCGGCACCCCGCACCCGCTGACCGCGCTGCACGAGGAGTTGCTCGCGCTGCCCGCCGAGGGCGAGTCGCCGCGCCGACTGGGCGCCGCGGTGGTCGCCGATCGACCGGATCTGGTCGCGCACGCGCTGCGGGCGTGTGCCGGGGGCCTGACCGCCGCCGAGGAACTGCGCGGCCTGCTGTCGCTGAGCCGGCACGGCGGCACCGACCTGCTCGCCGAGGCGTCGCGCCATGTGCGGCCCGAAGTGGCCGCGACCGCCCTGGCGGTCGGTGAAGTGGTCACCGCGCGTCCCGAACTGGCCGACGCGGTGGCCGAGGCCGAGGGCAGTGCCGGGCTGATCGCCGAACTGCGCGCCGGCCTGCCGCCGTTGACATGGCGTCGGGAGATCGACTGGGTCGCCGTGCGCGACGAGCAGCGCCGCGAACCGCTGCCCGAGGCGATCGCCGCGCTGCTGGCCGCCGACCCGGACTGCCCCGACGACCTGCTCGTCGCGCTGTACACCGCACACCCGACGGTGGTGGGCCCGGTCGCCCGGCCGACGCTCGCGGTGTTGCGCGCGGCGATCGGCACCCCCAAACACCCGGCCCTGGCCCGGATCGCCGCGCTCACCCGCGACCTGGCCGAACCCGCCGACCTGGCCCGAGTGGTGCACGAGGTGACCCCGGCCCGAACCGCCGTCGCCACCCTGGTCGAACTGCCCGAATGCGCCGAGCTGCGCGACCTGTTGCACCGGCACCTGGGCGCCCACGCCGACCGCTGGACCACGCTGCGGGCCGTACTGCCGCGCCGACGCGAAGCGTTGCCCGCCCTGTTGGCCGGCATCGAGGCGGGCACCGTGACCGCGCCGCCGGAGCCGGCCGGCGGCCCGCCGCCGACGCTGACCAAGCCCTACCGGCACCTGCTCACCGCGGCCGACCCCGACGACCTGCGCGCCCTGCTGCCCGACCTGCCCGACTCGCTGGTGCGCGATCTGCTCTCCAGCGGCTCGCTCCCGCGACATGTGCACGAGGCGGCGATCACCTCGACCGACCCACGCGTGTGGGAGGCGATCGCCCGCAACGTCGGCCTGGACATCCGCGAACTGGCCCGGCTGGTGGCCAAACAGGTCCCGGCCGTGGACGCCGCCGCCTACCTGAGCCTGCGCTCGACGCCATCGCTGCGCCGCACCATCGCCACCCGCACGCCGTTGGCCCCCGGCCTGCGCGCCGAACTGCTCGCCCACGGCGACCGTCGCACCCTGTTGCCGCTGGTGGCCAGTGGTGATCCCGAACTCGCGGCCCGCGCACTGTGGTTCGGCTGCCGCAAGATCGCCCAGCAGTACGCCTACGTCAAGGTCTGGGAACGGCACGGCCCGGCCGGCGTACGCACTTTGCTGGACAGCAGCGGCACCGGCACCGCGGCGCAGATCCGCAAGCGGGTGGAGGCCGCGCTCAAAGCCGAGGACGGCCTGACCGACCTGCGCGAGAGCGGCGAACCGTACGAGGACCCGGCCACGCTGCCGCACCGCTTGCAGACCCGCACCAGTCGCACCACCGTGCGCGACCTGGTGCACGAGCCGTACGCGCACGACTTCGCGCTGTTGATGGCGGCCGAGCGGGAGGAGCCGTTCGCCTACGAGGCCGTCGACGATCTGATCCGCCACGAGGACGCCACCGACGAGGACCGCGCGCGGCTGCGCCTGGTGCTGATCAACGCGCAACGCAACTACGCGCGCCGGACGAACGACACCCTGCCGGAGGAATGGCTGCGCACCGAGCCGTTCGACGGGAACGAGAACTGGGTGAACGAGGCGGTGGAGTACGACCTGCTCGATCCCGCCCGCCTGATCGACGTGGCCCATCCGGCGCAGGCGGTGGTGACGGCCGCGCGCCGGGTGAACCCGACGACCGTGCTGGCCCCGATGCGGGCCCGGCTGGCCGAGCTGACCCGGGAGCATCTCGCGGGCCACACCGAGGCGTTGGCCATCGCGGTCGGTCTGATCGACGGCTTCAACGCGTCGCTCGCCGAGTTGGTCACCGTGGCCGGTCAGGCCGCCGGTCCGCGGCCGGGAGCCGAGGAGTTGGCCCGGGCGGACGCCGCCACGCTGGCCGCCGCGCGGCGCGACGCGGCCGAGACGGCGAACAGCACACCGGTGCCCGCCACCGCGCCGGCATCGACCACCAGGCGTGGCGGCACGATCCGGGCCGCCGATCCCGATCGCAGGTCCCGGCTGGTCGCGGCGCACTTCCTGCGCGACGTCGCGGCCGGTTTGGATCCCGTGCCCGTCCCGGTGCCGGTGCCGGAGGATCCGGCCGTGCTCGCGGCGCTGGCCTCGGTGTCGACGGTCGACGCGCCGGGCTACGAGTACCCGAGTTGGCTCTACGAGGCGTGTTTCGGCAGCGACTCGGTGCAACCGCGGGTGGCCCTGGGACGCCGGGTGTTCGACGAGTCGGTCGCCAACGACCTGATCGACCTCGGCGAGCCCGAGGTGCTGAAGTCGATGGCCGAGAACAAGGGCCTGGAGGAGCCGACGAAGGACCGCGTCACCGCGCTCCTGGCCGGTAACCCCGCCGAGCGCCCCGAGCAGTACCCGACCAGGGACACCTGGCCGGGCCCGACCAAGCCGAGTTCGTACCTGCGCTGGATCCGCGAGTACTACGACGAGACGCGTGGCGGCGGCGACTTCCTGGCCGAGGGCGCGTATCGGCACGGCATCGTCGGCCCCACCGACGTGCTCGGCGTGCTCCCCACCCAGGCCCTGACCCCGCTGCCCAGGAAGTGGCGCGCGCTGACCTTGGCCGGTCCGCTGAACCGGGCAATCGAGGCGCTGGTCGCCGAGCGACTGGGCGTGGACCCGGAGCGGTGGTTGCGCGCGCTCGTCGCGATGGACACCGCGGGGGATCTCCCGTTGCCCGAAGTCCTGGACGAGAAATCGGAGTCCGCTCCCGACGAGACGTTCGAGTGGGGGCGGCTCGAGTCGCCGATCACCGTCGAGTTCGACACGGTGCGTCGGAGCGCCCATCGGGTGCGCCGCGCTTGGCGGTGGCCGGCCGGCAACCTGCTCCTGCGCGCGTCCGCCGAGGCGCTCGCGGTGCTGCTGCCGCGGCTGGGCGAGCACGCCTACCCCACGCTGTGGGCCTACGCGGACTACGTCGAGCACCGCGCGCCCGCGCTCGACGAATACCCCTTCATCACCCAGGATCGAACCGCGCTGCGGATCCTGGCCACGCACAGTCGCGACAGCGCGATCCGGGCTCGGCTCACGCGCCTGGACGACCCGGTGCTGAACGCCGACCTGTACGGCTCACCGCTGGTCCGCGGCAACGTCGTGGTGCGCCGCGCGGTGCTCTCCCGCGTGCCGCAGGGGCGTTCGGCTGTCGGGTCGCCGGCTGTGCTGCCGCTGGATCCGGAGCTGCGCGAACGACTCCTGGCCGACGACAAGGCGACCGCGTCGGTGTTGCCGGCGCTGCGGTTGCGGGTCGAGGCGGCCGACCCCGAGGTGATCGAGCACACGCTGCGCCGACTGGGCAAGAAGGCCGCGCTGCTGGACCGACTCCTGGGCGTGCGGGGTCTGTTGCGGTACGGCGGCGCGAATCGTGTCGGCGAACTGGTCGAACAGGGCGTGCTCGGCGCGACCGCCGGCCGGATGGTGGCCAAGGCCCTGGCGGCGGCCGATCCCGACGCGGCGCTCACCGAGCGGATCGACCGCGAACGCGCCGGCGACAAGCTGGTCGCCAAGCTGCGCAGGTGCACGCGGGGCTCCGAGACGGACGAGGTGCTCGACCTGCCGTACCTGCGCGACTGGGATCTGATCGTGGCCGAGCACGAGCGGGAACCGTTCCCGGCGGACGTGCTGAACCGGCTCGTGATCCAACCGGACTCGCCCGCACGGCTGCTCGAACTCGGGCCCGTGCACTTCCGGATCGCCCGCACGGCCGCGACACTGGACGCGGAGCACGCGCGTGCCTCGGTCGCCTTCGGCCGGGAACTGCTCGGCGACACCGCGTGGCACATCCACCTGGACCTCCTGGTCACCACCGGCCTGCTGACCGGCCACGACCTGGTCCACCGCGCCCGCGGCGCGGCCTCCGTGCTGCGCTGGATCGCCGAGGCGGCCATCCGGATCGAGGCCGATCCCGCGCTCCGCGCCGCCGCCGACGAGGCCCGCACCGAGATCGCCGCCCTGATCGGGACCCACCTGGGCGGCGACACGACCAAGTGGTCCCGCGCCTTCGCCGCCCTCGCCGGCTGCGATCCCACCTGGAGCCCGGAGGCCCCCGGCTCGACGATCACGGCCCTGCTGACCCGCTGACCGGACGACGACGCACCCGAACGAGTCTCGGCCCGAAGCACCGGACGGACACCCACTCCGTCCCGACCGGCGCTCCGGGCCGGGGTTCGGAGCCGGGGCTCGGGTCCGCTCGGCGGCGACGGCGGGACCGAGCCGACCCCGCCGTCGCCGGGACGTGGGCCCGAACCGATCAGTCGGCCCGGACGGCCCCATCGCCCGATCGCCCGATCGGCCCGGTCCGCGCTCACGGCGGGCGAAAAGCCGCGTCGAGAACCCCCGAGACCCGCCCCGGGCGAGGCCGATCGGCCGGACCCGCTTGCGTGTCCTCGAACCCGTGCGCCAGCCTCGGGAGATGCCCTCGGATACCCGTGTCCACGACATCGTCCTGTTCGGCGCGACCGGGTTCACCGGCGAACTGACCGCCGCCTACCTGGCCCGCGCCGCCCCGCCCACGACCCGCTGGGCCCTGGCGGGCCGCGACGCGCGGAAGTTGCGCGCGCTCCGGGACCGCCTCGCCGTGATCGACCCGCGCCACGCCGACCTCCCCCTGCTGTGCGTGCGCGCCGACGACACCGCCGCCCTGGCCGAACTCGCCGCCTCGACCCGCGTGGTGGCCACCACCGTCGGGCCCTACCTCCGGCACGGCGGCCCGCTCGTCGCCGCGTGTGCGGCGGCCGGCACCGACTACGTCGACCTGTGCGGCGAGGCGGAGTTCGTCGACCGGGTCTACCTGGACCAGCACGCCACCGCGGTCGCGACCGGGGCGCGACTCGTGCACGCGTGCGGCTTCGACTCGATCCCGCACGACCTGGGCGTGCTGTACACCGTGGGCCTGCTGCCCCGGGACGTACCGATCCGGGTGGACGGCTTCGTCCGGGCGAGCGGCACCTTCTCCGGCGGCACCTTCCACTCCGCGATGAACGCGTTCACCCGACTCCGCGAGGCCGACCGCGCGCACCGGGCCCGCCGCGCCGCCGAGCCCGCGCCGCTCGGCCGCCGGGTCCGGATCGGCACCGGCCCGCCCCGGCTGGACCGCACCACCGGGATGTGGGCGATCCCGCTGCCCACGATCGACCCGCACGTGGTGGTCCGCTCCGCCGCCGCGCTGCCCGACTACGGCCCCGACTTCGGCTACCGGCACTACGCGGCCGTCAAGCACCTCCCGGTCGCGCTGGCCGGCGCCGTCGGCCTGGGCACCCTGGTCGGCCTGGCCCGGATCGGCCCGGTCCGCGAACGCCTGCTCGCCCGCCGCGCGGCCGGCACCGGCCCCTCCGCCGCCGCCCGCGACAGGTCCTGGTTCCGGGTGCTGTTCGTCGCCGACGCGGGCGACCGCCGGCTGATCACCGAGGTGGCCGGCGGCGACCCCGGCTACACCGAGACCGCCAAGATGTTGGCCGAGTCCGCGCTGTCCCTGGCCCACGACCGACTCCCGGAGACCGCGGGCCAGACGACGCCGGCCGCCGCCCTCGGCGACGCCCTGATCACCCGGCTGCGCTCCGCCGGCATCTCCTTCCGCGTGCTCCGCGACGAGAAGCGCCCCTGACCGGCGCCGCCCGCCCGCCGCCGATCGGTCGTGCCGCCGGCGGGCGGCACCGACACGCCCCTGGGCCGTCCGGGGGACCGTGTGTGTAGCCGACCGCCGTCGCGACCAGGCTCACCCCATGGCCGATCTGCCGGTGTATCCGCCCATGCTCGCCACCTCGGGATCGTTGCCGCCGGCCGTCGAGGACGATCGTTGGGCGTACGAGACGAAGCTGGACGGTCAGCGGTGTCTGGGCTATCTCCCGGGGGACGGCACGGTGCTGCTGCGGGCGCGTTCGGGGGCCGACATCACCGGCGCCTACCCGGAGCTGCGCGCGCTGCGCACCGCGTTGGGCACCCGGTCGGCGGTGCTGGACGGCGAGGTGGTCGCGCTGGACGAGCGTGGGCACAGCGACTTCGAACGCCTTCAGTCCCGGATGGGGTTGGCCGACCACCCCGCCGAGGCGGCCCGGATGCGCGATCGGGTGCCCGCCCGGCTGCTGCTGTTCGACGTGTTGCTGCTGTCCGGCCGACCACTGATCGATCGTCCCTACGCGGAGCGGCGTCGGGTGCTGGAGGGGCTCGAACTGAACGGGCCGCACTGGTCGACGCCGGCGGCGCTGATCGGGCACGGCGAGACCGCGCTCACGGCGACCCGCGCGGAGGGCCTGGAGGGGTTGGTCTGCAAGCGGCTGGACTCGGTGTACACCCCGGGCGAGCGCTCGCGGCACTGGGTGAAGATCCGGCACGTGCACACCCTGGACGTGATCGTGGGCGGCTGGGTGCCCGGTCGCGGCCGGCTCACCGGTCTGCCCGGCGCGCTGCTGGTCGGTGTGCGCGAGGGTGGTGTGCTGCGTTACGTCGGCGCGGTGGGCACCGGCTTCGGTGACCGGGACCGGGCCGTACTGGGCGAGTTGTTGCGGGTGTCCGCGATCGACGCGTGCCCGTTCACGCCGGAGCCGGAGGTGGCCGACGCGCGCTGGGTGCTGCCCCGGCTGATCGGCGAGGTCCGGTACGCGACACTCACTCGCGCGGGACTGTTGCGCCACCCGTCCTGGCATCGCCTGCGCCCGGATCTGGTCGAGGACTGATCCGGGCCGGCCGATGCCTACGGGGCGTGTCCTACGGCAGTCGGCCGGTGGTGCTCGCGGCCAGCAGTGGCGCGAAGACGTCGCCGTCGCGCGTCACCCGTTCGAGGACTTGGGCCGGGTCGAACACCAGCTCGGCGTCCGATTCGACCTCGGCCCAGGACACCGGCGTGGACACGGTCGGCTCGGGCTGCGCGCGCAGGGTGTACGGCGCGGCGGTGGTCTTGGCACTGGCGTTTTGGCTCCAGTCCACGAACACGTGTCCCGCCCGCAGATTCTTGGCCATCCGGTGCACGACCAGGTCGGGCCGATCCCGCTCCAGGCGCACCGCGAGCGCTTTGGCGTACGCCCCGACCGCGGCCTCCGGGGTCGGCTCCAGGGCCGCGTACAGGTGCAGCCCCTTGCTGCCCGAGGTCTTGGCCACGCAGGTCAACCCGTCCGCCGCGAGCAGGTCGCGGGCCAGCAGCGCGACTTCGCGGCATTCGGCCATGCCCGCCCCCGGCCCGGGGTCCAGGTCCAACACCAGCCGGTCGTGGCCGTCGGGGTCGGCGCCCCACTGCGGCACGTGCAGCTCGATCGCGGCCAGGTTGGCCGCCCACATCAGGGTGGCCAGCGAGTCGACGTCGACCTGCTGCCTGCTCTCGTCCCGGCCGACGACCTCGATCGTGCTCACCCAGTCGGGCGCACCCGGCGGCACATGCTTGTTGTAGAAGCGGCTCCCGCCGTCCACCCCGTGCGGAAAGCGGATGAACGTGGCCGGGCGCCCGGTCAGGTGCGGGAGCAGGACCGGGGCGATCTTGGCGTAGTAATCCAGTGCCTGGCCCTTGGTGTATCCGGTCTCGGGCCACCACACCTTGTCCAGGTGGGTGAGCGTCAGCGAACGTCCGTCGACTGTCGTGGCGATGCGGTCCGGCATACGGTAAAGGTCCCCTTGTGTCCAGATATCGATGCATAATCCGCGAAAGTGGAGAGCCGATGCGCAGCAGTTGGAAAGGTGCGATCACGTTCGGGCTGGTGAGCATCCCGGTCCAACTCTTCCCCGCCACCGAGGAACACAACGTGCCCCTGCATCAGGTGCACGAGAAGGACGGCGGCCGGATCCGCCTCAAGCGCTACTGCGAGTTGGAGGAGCGCGAGGTCCCGTACAAGGAGATCGCCAAGGCGTACGAAGCGCCCGACGGCCGGCAGGCGGTGCTCACCGATCAGGACATGGCGAAGTTGCCGCTGCCCAGCAAGAAGGTCATCGACGTGCTCGCGTTCGTGGACGTGGACGAGATCGATCCGCTGATGTTGTCCAAGGCGTACTACCTCCAGACCGCGACCCCCGCCGCCGCCAAGCCGTACGTACTGCTGCGCGAGGCGCTGAACAAGGCGGGCAAGTCCGCGGTCACCAAGATCACCCTGCGCACCCGGGAGAGCCTGGCCCTGCTGCGCGTGCACGACGACATCCTGATCCTGCAGACCATGCTCTGGCCGGACGAGGTGCGCACGTCCGAGGGGCTGGCCCCCGAGGGCCGGTTCGACATCCGGCCGCAGGAGTTGAAGATGGCCACGTCGTTGATGGACACGCTGAGCGAGGACTTCGACTTCCAGGCGCTGCACGACGACTACAAGGAGGCGCTCGACTCGCTGGTCGTCGCGCGCCTGGAGGGCACCGCCCCGGCCGCCGCCGAGGAAGAGCGGGCCGAGACGCCGGACAACGTGGTCGACCTGATGGCCGCGCTCACCGCGAGCGTCGAGGCGGCGAACAAGGGCCACGGCCGGGCCGCGTCGGGCCGGAAGAGTGCCGCGCGCAAGCCGGCGGCGAAGACCTCCGCGAAGACCTCGACGAAGGACTCGTCGGGGAGCAAGTCCTCGGCCGAGTCCTCGGCGAAGTCGAGCACGAAGAAGAGCGCGGCGAAGAAGACCACGCGCAAGCGCACCAGCGCCTGAGCACCGGGCCGGTCGCCGGAGGCCGGTCGGCGGCGGTCGGCCGCCGGCGGTCATTCGGTCGGGAAGGCCGCCACCCGCTGGTCCAGCGGCACCGGCTCCTCGGCGATACCGTCCGCCGAACCGCTCGCGAACCGCGCGCACACGCCGCGGCAGGCGAAGGTCTGCCGTTCCTCCACATGCCCGACCGGCACCGCGTCGTGCGCGGGTCGGTCCGCTGCGGCCCGCAGGTCGCGGCCGCACATCGTGCAGGCCAGGCCGTAGGTCATCTCGACCGTGGTCTCCGGTCGAGAGCTTCGGCGGTGTCCCGCGATCGAGTGCTGTGAGTACATGGGTTCGAATCCTCTGGTCGGTCTGGTGCGCGGATGTCCGGATCGCCGCAGACGACGCCGCCATGGGTGACGGCATACGAGGTGCCCTCGGTCTCCCCAAAGTACTCCTCCCGTTCCGCCGCCCAGACCCCCTCGCGGAATCGTTTCGACACCGGATCGCGTCGCTCGCACCGATCCTCGGCGACCGATCCCGGACATGGCCGCGGGGCCCGTCGCTTCGACAGGCCCCGCGTCCGGCGGTTCGACGACGTGTCGACTACCAGCGATACCAACGCCCACGACGGCCACCCGCACCGGCGCTGCGGAACACGAACCCGAGGGCCCAGAGCACCAGCACGATCACGGCTATCCACCAGAGGGCTTTCAGGGCGAATCCTGCACCGAACAGGATCAAAGCGAGCAAAAGCACGACAAGCAGCGGAATCATCTTGAACCACCTCCGCCCGACGTCTGCCCCGAATGATTCGCTTCACGCGGTGCGATCGCAGACTTGTTCGGAGATCTATGCCGGGGGCTCCGCGCGCAGGTCCGCGGCCACCCGCGCGCCGATCTCCCGGACCACGTCCGCGAGCAGTTCGACATCCGCCTCGGTGCTTCGCCAGTTCACGATCGCCGGGCGCAGTGCGACCCGGCCCCGGTAGACGGTGGTGCCCGCGTACACCCGACCGTCCTCGTTGAGTTCGGCGCCGAGTCGGCGGTTGAGCTCGTCCAGTTCGGCCTCCCCGGTCGGCCCGGTCGGGCGGTAGCGAAAGCACACGACGCACAGCCGCACCGGGGCCAGCAACTCCAGGTCGGGGGCCTGCTCGACCAGCGCGCCGAGGTGGTTCGCGAGGTCGTTGTGCCGCTCGATCATCGCCCGGTATCCGGAGCGGCCGTACGCGCGCAGCGTGGCCCAGATCGGCAGTGACCGGGCCCGGCGTGAGGATTCCGGCCCGAGCGAGCCGTAGTTGAGGTGGGTGTCGCCGGCGCCGGGCAGATACGGGGCGTTCCACGCGCCGAACGCCCTGCCCATCACCGCGGCGTCGCGGACGAACACGAATCCGCTCTCGTACGGCACGTTGAGCCATTTGTGCCCGTCGGACGCCACCGAGTGCGCGCGCTCGACGCCTTTGACCAGATGCCGCAACCGCGGCGAGACGCCGGCGAACAGGCCGAACGCGCCGTCCACGTGCAGCCACGCGCCGTAGCGTCGGGCCAGGTCGGCGAGCGCGTCGATCGGGTCGAAGTCACCGGTGTCCACCTCGCCGGCGGTGGCGATGAGTACGGCGGGCCCGTCGATCTCGATCAGCGCGCGCTCCATCGCGTCGATGTCCACCCGACCCGCGTCGTCGCGCGCGCACACCCGGAGCGTGTCCCGCCCGCAGCCCAGGATCTGCAGGGCCTTGCGATTGCTGGGATGCACGTAGCCGCTGGTGAGCACCGGCATGGTCGGCAGTCCGGCCAGCCCGTCGGCGGTGACGTCCACGCCGTGTTGCGCGGCCCACCAGTACCGCGCGCAGGTGAGCGCCGTGAGATTGGCGAACGTCGCACTCGGCGTGAGCACCGCGCCGTACGAGTCGGGCAGCCCGAACAGGTCCTTGAGCCAACCGAGCACCACCGTCTCGGTCTCGGTCGCCAGCGGCGACGCGGCCCACAGTCCGGCCACCTGGTCGAGCAGCCCGGTGATCCAGTCGCCGGCCTGGGCGGCCGGGGTGGCTCCGCCGACGACGAAGTGGAAGAACCGGGGACCCGAGGACTGCGTCGCGGCGCGGGTGCCCACGTCGAGCAGTTCCTCGATGCTGGCCAACGTGCCGTCGCCACGCTCGGGCAGCGGTCCGCCCAGCCGGTCGAAGAGCACGTCGGCGGCCGGGATCCGCACCGGCAGCCCGGGCAGCGCCTCCAGGTAGGGCCCGGCGGCCTTGGCCACCAGGTCGAGGGCGGGCCGGGCGAGGTCACGTTCGTGGAGGGGGTCAGCCATCCTTGCAGGGGACCACGCGAAGCCCGGCCGCGTCGAGTATTTCCGTGTCACGCAAGGCTGTTGACGGATCATCAGACCCGCCGCGCGTGGGCCGAGGCGGGAGTGGGGAGGATCCCGTGCCGGGGGGCCGATGACCTCGACCTGGAGGAAGCGTGGCAACCGACATCGCGCGGACCCATCACCGGGGCGGTGACCTCGACGAGATCGGGCGGGTGCTGCTCGACATCTACGCCGAGGTCTACGCGGCGGATCTGGACCGACCCTTCCACTCGGTGCCGACCTTCGCGGAGCGGTTGGCGCGTTACGCCGCGGCGCCCGGCTTCGAGTGCGTCGTGGGGTGGAGCCGCGACATCCCGGTCGGCTACGCCTTCGGGTACACGCTCCAGGCCGGCGCGCGCTGGTGGACCGGACTCACCGAGCCGGTGCCGGCGGCGGACATCGAGGAGGACGGACGGCGTACGTTCGCGCTCAACGAGCTGATGGTCCGCGAACCGTGGCGCGGTTCCGGCGCGGCCCGCACCATCCACGACACGCTCCTCGCGGCCCGCACCGAACAGCGGGTGACCCTGCTGGTGGATCCGACCCACCCCAGGGTCCTCGCGCTGTATCTGCGCTGGGGCTATCGCGTGCTCGGCGACCTGCGTCCGGCCTGGCCGGACGCGCCGCTGCTCACCGCGCTGCTCCTGGATCGCACCTGACCGGCGTCGGTCGCCTGCGGGCCGCTCGGGTCGTGGTTGGCGGACCTGAGCGCCCGACCGGGCCATCCCCCGCCGAGAAGCTTGCCTCTGTTTAGTTTCGGCGCGCGTGCGTAGGGTGCGCGCCATGAGTGACGCGACCGCGAACAAGCGGCTGATCGAGCAGTTCTGGCAGGACCTGTACGCCCGCGACTTCGCCAAGGTCGCGGCCTACTTCGCCGCCGACGGCCACTACACGGACGTCGCCGCGCCCGGGCCCGGCGCGACCGGACCGGCGGCCGTGGAGGCCCGGCTGCGGCTGGGCCTGGAGATGCTCTCCGGCTACATCCACCACCACAAGAGCACCGTCGCCGAGGGCGACCTGGTGGTGACCGAGCACGCCGAGGAGTGGCACTGGGAGAGCGGCGAGCAGGTGGTGCTGCCGTTCGTGTCGATCCACGAGTTCCGCGCCGGCGAGATCGTGCGCTGGCACGACTACTGGGACTTCGGCACGTTGATGAACGCCGCACCGCAGTGGTGGTTGGAGCACGTCGCCAAGGGCTACGCGCAGGACGCCTGACCGGCCGACCGCTCGACGCCGGGTGCTCCGGCCGACCGCCCACGACTTCGGCCGTGGGCGGTTCTCGGGTCGGCGGGAGTATCCGCCCGCCCCGGAGCGGGCGCTTCCCCGGGGCACCCGATCGGGACGGTCAGCTGCGCGGTTCGATGCGTTCGACCACCGTGTCCGCGATCTGCGCCAGCATCGCGATCTGTTCCTCGGTGAGCAGGTCGATCAGGTTCCGCCGGACCGAGGCGACGTGGTGCGGCGCGGCCTCCTCGATCACCCGCAGCCCCTCGGCGGTCAGCACGACCTCGGCGCCGCGGCCGTCGCCCGCGCACTCCTCGCGTCGGACCAGGCCGCGCTGCTGCATACGTTTGACGTGGTGCGACATCCGGCTCTGCGACCACAACATGCGCTCGGCCAACTCGCCCAGTCGGCGGCGATGGCCGGTCGCCTCGGACAGCTCGGACAACACGTCGTAGTCGGGGTCCGACAGCCCCGAGTCGACGGCCAGATCACGGGCCACCCGGGTATCCACGAGCAGTCGCAACCGCCGATACCCCCGCCACGCGCGCTGCTGCCCGGGGTCCAGCCAGGGCGTCTCCTCGATGCGGGCCATGGCCACCAATCTAGCAGCTACTTGACATGTCATGTACTTGATCGGGACGATCTACATGACACATCAACTACTTCGCCGACCCCGACGAGCGCCGGGCGTGCGGCCAGGAAGGCGGATGCCTCGTGAGCACCCCCGTTCGCCTGCCGAATCGGCTGATCCGCCTGTTCCTCGGCCTGGCCCTGTTCGGCGTCGGCATCGCGCTGATGGTGCGCGCCCGACTCGGCCTGGACGCGTGGAACGTGCTGCACGAGGGCGTCGCGGAGCGGACCGGGCTGCCGTTCGGGCAGGTCGTGATCGGCACCGCCGTCCTGGTCCTGCTGCTGTGGATCCCGCTGCGGCAGCGCCCCGGGTTCGGCACGATCGCCAACGTCGTGGTCGTCGGCCTGGTCGTGGACGGCGTGTTGTGGCTGCTGCCCGCACCGGAGAACCTGCCGCTGCGGGCGGCGCTGTTGGCCGCCGCGATCGTGCTCACCGCGCTCGCCACCGGCTTGTACATCGGCGCCGGACTCGGCCCGGGCCCGCGCGACGGGCTGATGACCGGTTGGGCCACTCGCGGTCACTCGATCCGGCTGGGCCGCACCGTGATCGAGGTGACCGTCCTGGGCACGGGCGTCCTGCTCGGCGGCACGGTCGGCGTCGGCACGATCGTCTTCACCCTCGCCATCGGGCCACTGGCCCACTGGTTCCTGCCTCGACTGACACCGAAGCCCGCATCGAAAGCGAGTCGCCCACGATGGACACGAAACTCCTCGGCACCGACCGACGCGGCGTCCTCACCACGCTCAAGCGGGACGGCCGCCCCCAACTCTCCCCGGTCTCCTACCTGTGGGAGCCGGACCGCCGGTTGATCCGGATCTCGGCCACCGTCGACCGCGCCAAGACCCGCAACCTGGCCCGCGACCCGCGCGCGAGCTTCCTGGTCACCGCTCCCGACTACGACGCCTACCTGGTCGCCGAGGGCCACGCCGAGATCAGTGCCGCGTGCCAGTCGCCCGACGACCCGATCGCCGACGAACTCGTCGAGGTATACCGCCTGATCGTCGGCGAGCACCCGGACTGGGCCGAATACCGCGACGTGATGGCGACGGAACACCGCGTGGTCATCCGGATCACCGTCGAGCGCACCTACGGCTGGTCCCGCACCTGAGCGGACCGCCCCGAATACGTCGCGTTCCCGGGCCGCGGGGTTGCCCGGGAACGCGACCCGCCCTACCGCCCGCGCACCGGCGCCGGCCCCGACCGACGGCCGGGCCGACACCGCGGCCGTCCGTGATGTGCGCCGACCGTCCCGCGCCGCCCTCGGGCCGAGCACGCGAGAATTGGTCCAGGTCTCGGCACGACGTAGAGTTCCGCCGGGGTTTTGTGGCGGCGGCGAGCACAGGAAACGGCAACGGCGATGACAGCGAGTAGTGGGATTCAGGCGGACACGGGCGTGGCGGAGGGCATCGATCCCGCGCGTATGGAGTTGTGCCTGAGCGTGCTCGCCGAGGTCGAGGAACTGGACGTCGAGCACCCGGACGCGGTCCGGATCCGGCGGGCCACGGCCGGGATCTACAAGAGCGTCAAGGAGCGCCGCCGCAAGGAGCGCCGGGACCGGGTGATCGCCAACGACGAGGCGGTCACCGCCGCCACCGCGACCGGCGCGCCGGGCCGGATCGACGACGAGACCCTCGGCATCGCGCTGACCACGGTCACCACGACCGAGATCGCCGGCGTCCTGGAACGCGCCCGGGCCTGCTACATCTGCAAGAAGCGCTACCGCGAGGTGGACGCGTTCTACCACCAGCTCTGTCCCGAGTGCGCCGCCGAGAACCGGGCCCGCCGCGACCAGCGCACCGACCTGACCGGGCGCCGCGCCCTGCTCACCGGCGGCCGGGCCAAGATCGGCATGTACATCGCGCTGCGCCTGCTCCGCGACGGCGCGCACACCACGATCACCACTCGCTTCCCCAACGACGCGATCCGCCGCTTCGCCGCGATGCCGGACAGCGCGGACTGGCTGCACCGGCTCAAGATCGCCGGGATAGACCTGCGCGACCCGGCCCAGGTGGTCGCGCTGGCCGACTCGGTGGCCGAGGCCGGACCGCTGGACATCCTGATCAACAACGCCGCACAGACGGTGCGCCGGACCCCGCAGGCGTACGCGGCACTGGCCGCCGCCGAGGCCGCGCCGCTGCCGGCCGGCGAACTGCCGGAGATGGTCTCGTTCGGACACATCGGCGGCAGCGGCCACGTACTGCTGCCCGGGCAGTCCCGCGCGGAGGAGCAGGCGCTGACCCCGCAGGCACTCACCGCGCTCGCCCTGACCAGCGGTTCGGCCTCGCCCGCCCGGATCGAGACCGGCACCGCGATCGACGCGGGCGGCCTGGTCCCAGACCTGGATCCGGTCAACAGCTGGACGCAACGCGTGCACGAGGTGGACCCGGTCGAGTTGCTCGAAGTGCAACTGTGCAATGTGACCGCTCCGTTCGTCCTGGTCAGCCGACTGCGTCCGGCGATGGCCGCGGCCAAGGCCCGGCGCAAGTACGTGGTCAACGTGTCCGCGATGGAGGGCCAGTTCAGCCGCGGCTACAAGGGCCCCGGCCACCCGCACACGAACATGGCCAAGGCCGCGCTGAACATGCTGACCCGCACCAGTGCCGAGGAGATGCTCTCCGACGGCATTTTGATGACGGCCGTGGACACCGGCTGGATCACCGACGAGCGCCCGCACCCGCAGAAGATGCGGCTCGCCGACGAGGGCTTCCACGCGCCGCTCGACCTGGTCGACGGCGCGGCCCGGGTGTACGACCCGATCGTGCGCGGCGAGGCCGGCGAGGACCTGTACGGCTGCTTCCTCAAGGACTACGCGCCGGCCGCCTGGTAGGCCCCCGACCTGCGTGTTCCGGCCCCGGCGGAGGTTCCCGCCGGGGCCGGTTCGGGTTCGCCGAAAAAAACTTTCGCCGACGCTGAACCCTTTCCGACCCCTCCCCCGTACTGCTGGATGTCGACGCGCAACGACCGGCACGCGAACCGGTCGACTCGGGAACGGAACCCAAAATCCGTCTCCCGTACCGCCGTTCGGCAAAACCATCAATCACATTCCGGGGGTTCACCATGTCTGTTTTCAGCACCCGCAGCCTCGCCGCCGTCGCCATCGCCGGTGCGCTCGGTCTCGGACTGTCCGCGTGCGGCAGTGACTCGAAGGACGACGGCAAGGCCGCCGGCACCGCGACGCAGCCCACCGGGCAGCAGTCCCAGCCCGCGCCGAACACGCCCGGCACGCCCGCCGCGCCCGCTCAGAGTGCGAACGGTACGGCGGGCAAGGCCGTGTTGAAGGCGGGCACGGACGCCAAGCTCGGCCCGATCGTCGCCGACGGCGCCGGCTTCACGCTGTACCGCTTCGACAAGGACACCGCCAAGCCGTCCAAGTCGAACTGCGAGGGCGACTGCCTCGCGAAGTGGCCCGCCGTCACCACCACCGGCGGCGTCACCCTCAACGGCGTCGACCAGTCCGTCGTCGGCAGCGTGACCCGCGGCGACGGCAGCACCCAGGTCACCATCGGCGGCTGGCCGGTGTACCGGTTCGCGGCCGACACCAAGCCCGGCGAGACCAAGGGCCAGGGTGTGGGCGGCACTTGGTTCGCGGTGACCCCCGACGGCAAGAAGGCCGGCGTGACCGCGACCACGGCGCCGCCGAGCGACAAGCCCTCGACCGGCGGCTACGGCTACTGATCGCACCCGGCGCCGGCGCGGCCTCGGCTCGCCACCGCCGCCGGCCGACTCCCAAGCGGCACAAGCCGATTGGCCATCCACAGGCACCACGGCAACAACACGACGGCAACGACGCCGCGGTAACGACACCGCGGCGGTGACTCCGGCCCGCGCGCCCCCGCGCCACGCACGCGGACGAGGCCCGGCCGGACAACCCACGCGCATTCCACGACCCATGTCTTCGGGGAGACTCGTCATGTCCGCACGCAAGTACACGCTGCCCACCGTCGCCTTGTCCGCCACGCTCGCGCTCGCGGTCACCGGATGCTCGTCCTCGGACACCAAGTCCGCTGCTACGAAGAACGATTCGACCAACGTGTCCGCGGCCAAGGCGGGCAACGACCCCGGCTCGCCCGGTGGCGAACACGGCGGCGAACACGGCTCCGAACACGGCGGAGCGGTTCCCGCCTCCGACCGGACGACCACCGGCGCGGCCGAACCCGCGACCGGCGAGGAGACCTTCTTCGCCGCGGGCCTGTCCGGCGCGAACGAGGTCCCCGGCGGCAACGCGGCGGTGGGCGACAAGGACGGCAAGGGCACCGCGCTGGTCCGGATCAAGGGCGACCAGGTCAGCTTCGGGATCCGTTGGGAGGGCACCGGCGCGCCGACCGCGGCCCACCTGCACCTGGGCGGCAAGGGCAGGAACGGCGAGGTCAAGGTGCCGTTCTTCGCGACCGCGCTGCCCGACACCGCGAACGCGGTGACCGGAAGCGTCAAGGTCACCGACGCCGCGCTGCTGGAGAAGATCAAGAGCGACCCGGCGAGCCTGTACTTCAACATGCACACCGGCGAGTTCCCCGGCGGCGCGATCCGCGGCCAGTTGGTCGCGCTCGCCGGCCCGGTCGACATGAACAGCGTGCTCAAGAACGGCACGTTGCCCGCCGAGGCGACCGGGAAGCAGGAGGTGCAGAACGCCGAGGGCAAGAAGACCGGCGACCCGGACGGCCGTGCGGACACCTCGGTCCGCCCGTGGGGCAACTGCATCGACTGGTCGTTTTCCTGGACGGGTGTCGCCCCGCCCACGCTGGGCCACCTGCACAAGGCCGCGGCGGGCGCCAACGGTGACGTGGTCGCGCCGCTGTTCGACGCGAAGGGCGGACTGCCGCAGTCGGTGACCGGCCTGGCCGGCACCGTGGAGGGCATCGACCCGGCGGTCGTCGAGCGGATCAACGCGACGCCGGCGAACTACTACACCAACCTGCACACGGGCGAGTTCCCGGGCGGCGCGGTGCGCGGACAGCTCGACCGCAAGGTGGCCCCGAAGTCGCCGGCGCTGAACCTGTCGGTGCTCACCGGCAAGCAGATCTACCAGTGCACGACCAAGGACGGCGCGAGCTCCTTCACCCAGCTCGACGTGGCGGCCAAGCTCCAGGGCGACCTCAAGCACAGCTTCGTGAACCCGGCCGCCGGCCCGCCGCAGTGGATCGCCCCGGACGGCAGCGCGGTGACCGGCGCGGTGGCCACCAAGCTGCCGAACGGGGATGGCAACATCCCCGAGCTGGTGCTGAAGGCGACCCAGACCGGCAAGCCGGGCCTGCTGCTCTCCGCGACCACCCAGGTGCTGCGACTGAACACCCGGGGCGGTGTGGCTCCGGCCGGCACGTGCGACCCGGCGACCCGGCCCACCGCCGAAGTGCCGTACCAGGCCGACTACCTGTTCATCGGCTGACCGAAATCCCGCTCCCCCGAGCCGGATCGTCCCCGGAAAGACCCCGAAGGGCCGCGCGTCCAACCCCCACGCGCGGCCCTTCGGCATGTCCGCTCCCGCGACCGGGCCCGGGTCTCACTCCGGCAGGGCGACGACCATCTTCCCGGTGTTCTCCCCGCGCAACATGCCCAGCAGCGCGTCGAGGTTGTTCTCGATCCCCTCGACGACCGTCTCGCGGTACTTGAGCTTGCCCTCCTTGACCCAACCGCCGACCTCGGCGAGGAACTCGTCGCGCCTGCCGAAGTGGTCGATGACGATGAAGCCCTGGAGCCGCAGCCGCTTGCCGATCGACAACGCCAGGTTGCGCGGCGCCGGGGTCGGCTCGGTGGCGTTGTATTGCGCGATGGCGCCGCACATCGCGACCCGGCCGTGCGTGTGCAGCGCGCCGATCGCTGCCTCCAGGTGCTCGCCGCCGACGTTGTCGAAGTACACGTCGATACCGTCCGGAGCGGCCTTGGCGAGCTGCCCGGCCACCGGCCCGTCCTTGTAGTCGAACGCGGCGTCGAAGCCGTACTCGTCCACCAGCAGCTTGACCTTGTCCGCCGAGCCGGCACTGCCGATCACCCGCGAGGCGCCCTTGATCCGGGCGATCTGGCCGACCTGGCTGCCCACCGCGCCGGCCGCGCCGGAGACGAACACCGCGTCGCCGGGCTTGAAGGACGCGACGTCGAGCAGGCCCGCCCACGCGGTCATGCCCGGCATGCCCAGGACACCCAGGTAGGCGGACAGCGGCGCGAGGTCGGGGTCGACCTTGACGGCGCCGGCGCCCTTGCCGGCGACCACCGAGTACTCGCGCCAGCCGAGCCAGTGCTGCACCGCGTCGCCCACCTCGAAGCCGGCCGCCTTGGACGCGACGACCCGGCCGACCGCACCACCCTCCATGGCCTCGTTCAGCTTGAACGGCGGGGTGTACGACTTGACGTCGTTCATCCGACCGCGCATCGCGGGGTCGACCGACAGGAACAGGTTGCGGATCAGCATCTGCCCGTCGGCGAGCTCCGGGATCTCGACCTCGCGCAGGGCGAAGTCCTCCTCCTTGGGCCAGCCCTTGGGACGGGCCAGGAGGTGCCATTCGCGGCTGGTGGTGGGTGTCATCGGGCGTGGCCTTTCTCGGCGGTGCGGAGTGGGTCGGGAGACGGGGGTCGGTACGGGTGCCGGTCCGGCGACGCGTTCCGTGCGGTGGTTCGGCCGTCAGGCGTCCACGGACTCCTGGGTCCGCGGCACGGACACGGCGACCGGTTCGGCCCTTGCGGGTACCCGCTTGAGGCCGAGCAACGCCACCGCGACGACCAGCACGAGCATCACCCCGGCGATCACGAAGCTCAGCGTGAACCGGCTCTCGGCCGGAATCGGCGGGAAGCCCGCGGGCAGGCCGGCGACCGACTTGGAGGCGAGCAGCGAGGTGATCACGGCGCTGGCGATCGAGCTGCCGACGCTGCGCGAGATGGAGTTGATCCCGTTCGCGATGCCGGTCTGGTGGTGCGGCACGTTGGCCACGATCAGCGCGGGCATCGCCGCGTACCCGAACGAGATCGAGATGCCGGTGAGCATGCCCGCGAGGATCACCGACGCCGAGGCGCCGTGCCCGAACGCCAGCCACACGAAGCCGGCGATGCCCACCAGCGAGCCGATCACCAGGGTCATCCGGGCGCCGATCCTGCCGACCAGGAGGCCGCCCAGCGGTGCCGCGAGCAGCGAGATCAGCGCGCCCGGGAGCAGGTATTCGACCGAGGCCCGCAGCACCGACGCGGTGAATCCGTACCCGGCCACCCGCTCCGGCATCTGGACCAGGTAGGAGATCCCGATGAACTGGCTGAACGCGGCGAAGCCGACGAACAGGCCGGCCAGGTTGGTGAGCAGGACCGGACGGTGCACGAACATCCGCAGGTCCACCAGCGGGTCGGCGACCCGGCGCTCGACCTGGACCCACACACCCGCCATCAGCACGGCGCCGACGAACGAGCCGACCGTCCGGCCGGAGGCCCAGCCCCATTCGTGCCCCTGCGAGATGCCCAGGAGCAGCAGCACCAGGAACAGGCCGAGGGTCGCCGCGCCGAGCAGGTCGATCCGGCCGCCCGCCTTGCTACGGCCGGCCGGTACCCGGAGGATCACCGCGAGCAGGGCGACGGCGGACAGGATCGCGGAGAACCAGAAGACCAGGTGGTAGTTCGGGTCGTCACCGCGGGTGAGCAGTCCGGTGGCCACCAGCGAGAGTCCGCTGCCGAACGCGAGCGTTCCGCTGATCAGCGACATCGCGCCGGGCAGCTTCTCCACCGGCAGTTCCTCGCGGATGATCGACAGCGCGAGCGGGAAGATCGCGGTGGCCGCGCCCTGGAGCACCCGCCCCAGGATCAACAGCGGCAGCGAGGACGTCACCGCCGCCAGCACCGAGCCGGCGATCATCACGCCCAGTACGCCGATCAGCGTCGGCTTCTTGCCGTGCTGGTCACCGAAGCGGCCGAGCAGCGGGGTGAACACCGCCGCGGACAGCAGCGTCGCGGTGGTCACCCAGCCGACTCCGGCGGGCGTGGTGCCCAACTCCTGCTGGAGCAGTCCGAGGATCGGGATGACCTGGGTCTGCGCCATCGCGACGACCATGGCGGCCAGTCCGAGCGCGAGGATCAGCGGGGCACCGGATCCTCGCTTGTCGGCGGTGGCGGCAGCGGTGCCGGTGCCGGTGCCGGGCGGGGTGGGACTCACGGAGACGCTCTTTCTTCGGGGAGTCGGGTTCGGGACGTCTTTTCGGGACGCCGAGGCGAAGCTTTGCAGCCTCGATGGTTGAAGTCTTCAAGCAATAGAGCCGACCGTAGACACCCGCAAATTGCTACGTCAAGTTCAAAGGTTGAAGTCCTCAACCTTTTTGCGTTAACTTGGATCCATGAGCAGCGCCACGGACACCGACGTCGATCCCAGCACCCCGAGCACGGCCGAGATCATGGACGCCATGGCCGCCGTGGGCACCGCGTACTTCCACGACTTCGCCGCGGTGGTCAGCCGGCACGGCCTGACCTCGGTGCAGGCCAAGACGCTCTCCCTGCTCCGCCGCCCGCTGCCGATGCGCGGGCTCGCCGACCGCCTGGTGTGCGACGCCTCCAACGTCACCGGCATCGTGGACCGGCTCGAATCGCGCGGCCTGGTGCGCCGCGAGCCCAATCCCAACGACCGCCGGGTCAAGAACGTGGTGGCCACCGAAGAGGGCCACGCCACGATCCGCCGCATCCGCGGCGAGATGCACACCACCCGCGCGGCACTGGACGGCCTCACCACCGACGAGCGCCTCGCGCTGTACACCCTCCTGGGCCGGCTCCGCCCGGCCATGGAGACCGCGCACCCCTGACCCGGAACCCGAGTCGGCGCGGCCGATCCTGCCGAGATCGGCACCGCGGCCGGGAGCAACGGCATGATGCGCCGGCTCGGCGGCGTGTTCGGCATCGCCGTCGCCGTCGCGATCTCCGCCGGCGCGGGCAGCCCCGCCTCGCCGGCCACCTTCGCCGACGGCTTCGTCCCGGTCTCGGCGCTCGGCGCGAGCCTGTCCCGCGCGGGCGCGGCGACCGGCCTGCTCCTACCCGCGCGCCGCCGGCCGGGTCGCCGGGTACGCCCACCCGGACCGACGCGGCGTCGGTGGGGTGAGCCCGGGGCCGGCAACGGCCCGGCCACTGGGCGTGGTGGGGCGGCGCTCCGGGTGCGCGTGGGGCGGAATCGGTTGCCGAGGCGGGCGTGTGCCGCGCATGCTCGATCGGTGATCGACCTTCCCGCCGCAGCGACCGCAACCGAGTACCGGGCGATCGCCCGGGCGACAATGCGGCCCGCCGAATGACCCCGGATCCCGCCCCGGACGGCGGCGTCTTCGAGTCCGACTCCGGCTTCGAGCCGGTTTCGCTGGAATCGGGGGACCCCGCCTGGGTGTTCCCCGCCGTCGGCGGTGCCGAGGCCGAGGCCGAGGCCGTCCGGCGCGCTCTCGACGAGGCCGACGCGCACGTGCGCGCGCTCGGCGTGCACGTCGGCGTCTCGGCGTCCGTGCGCTACGAGTGCCAACGCCTGGCGGACGTGACCCTGGCGAGCGTGCAGGGCGTACTCGAACTCCCCGGCGGCGTCATCTTCCTCGCCGCGCTCTACTTCCCTCGCCGCTGCGGGTTCGACCTGCGCTGGGGCCCACCATGGGTCGTCGACGCCGACATCACCCGGTACTGCCCGGCACCGGCCGACTGCGCCGGCCACCCTGTCGCCGACTCGTCCAGCGAACACGACACCCCCCTCGCCGCCGCCCGGGCCTTCGCCGACATCACCCGATGGCTCCGCGACCGGGCACTCACCCGCACCCGACCCGAGTGGCTCTCCGCCACGCCGACACCCGCGTGTCCGCCCTTCCGGCCACCATCGGCGCCCGCCGCCGGCTGAGGTGCCGGCGGCGGGTCAGGGGCGGGGGTGTCGGCCAGGCCGCGGATGAAGACGTCCAGACCGAACTCGACGCGGTCCAACCCGTCCGCCGCTGGTCATGTGCCGCTTGAGCGCGGTCAGGGTCGGGAAGCGGTCCCGGGGCAACACGAGCCCGGTTCCGCGTCCGGCGTACTGAACGCCACCGGCAACTCGGCGCGACGCTGGGCGTGGCGATCCTCGGCACGCTGTTCGATGTCGCCGCCGATCCGGACGCCGCGCGTCGGGCGGGTGCGTACACCCGCGCGCTGGAGCGGACCCTGTGGGCGGTCGTGGCCGCACTCCGGTCCCCGCACTCGGATGTGCCGATCCGGAGGTCGCTCGGCGTGCCGTGCCGTGTCGAGCGTGCGCGCCGGCCTCACCCCCGCCACCGGCACCGCGTCCGCCGGGCCGGTCGACCCCGGTCGGCCCGGTCCGCCCGGTCAGCCCGGTCCGCCCGGTCGGCCCGGTCGGCCCGGTCGGCCCTACGCCGGATCCGTCGGCGAGTCCCGCTGGGGATTCGGGGGGGGCGGGGGTGCGGTTCCCGCCGGGATCGTGCCGCCGAGGGCGCGCCAGAGGAGGGACGCGGTGCGGTACGGCCAGTTCGGCGGGATCGGGGCGCCCGCGAGTTCGCGGGCGTACCAGGCGCCGGTGCACATGGTCAGCGCGATCTCCAGGTCCGCGTCGGCGGCGAGGTGGCCCTGTCGGCGGGCCGACTCCAGCGCGGACAACAGGCGGGCCCGCCGCGGCGCGATCACCCGGGCCCGGTAGCGGGCACGCAGGTCCGGGTCGGTGGTGTCCTGGAGCATCGTGCCGACCAGCGAGAGCCGGCCGGACTTCGAGACCCCCCGCTGGAAGTCGGTCAGCTCGGCCACCAGCGTGGTGAACGGATTGTCCGCGGCGACGTCGGTGCGGTCCTCCTCGGCCAGCGCGGCGACCACCGCCGCGGCTAGCTCGGCCTTGCCGGGCCAGCGGCGATACAGCGCCTGGCGGGTGGTACCCGCCTCCTGGGCGACGGCCGCGAGCGACATCCCGGCGTACCCGTCCCGGGCCAGATGGCGTCCCGCCACGGCCAGGATCCGGGCGTCGATCGCGCTGTCCCGGGCGCGACCGGAACCGCGACTGGCACTTTCCATTTCAATACACTCCTGTATTGTATTGAATCAGCACCGCACCGAGACAGGGGTAGCGAGCGTGACCATCGTGTTCAACCGTCCCATCATCCCGTCGGGCCGACGCATCGGTTGCACGCCGTGACCGGCGCGCCGACCCAGGCCCGGCTGCGGTCGCTGCTGATCCGGGCACGTGTCCTCGACCGCGAACTCACCCGGCGGATGACCGACGCCGACGCGGGCGACCCGCTGCGCGACACCGTGCTCCGGCCGATGACCGAGGCGCTGATCGAGATGGGCGGGGATACCGCCGGACCTCAGCCGAGCGAGCCGCGCGCCGCCGGCGCTCCCGCCGACACCGACTGGGATCCGGTCGGCCCGGTCCGGGAACTCGCCTCGGAAGTGACCCGGTTGCGCGCACAGATCAGCCCCGAACCGCCCACCGGCCTGGTCGAGGCCGCGGCGGCGCTGCAACACCTGGCCTGGCTGTTCACCGACGGTGACGCCGAACGGGCCGCCCTGGTCGCCGAGTTCGCCGAGATCCAGGGCGAACTGCCGACCCGCATCCAGGTCGCGCCGGACGGACCGTATCTGGTCACCAATGCGACCCACGTCACCGACCGGCTCGGCGAACCGATCCCGGTGCTGCCGCAGACCGCGCTGTGCCGCTGCGGCGAGTCGGCGACCAAGCCGCTGTGCGACGGCAGCCACGCCCGAATCGGCTTCAGCGGTGCCAAGGATCCGGGCCGGGTGCCCGACGAGCGCCGCACCCACCCGGGCAACCCGGTCGAAGTGACCGACAACCGGGGCCTGTGCGCGCACTCGGGCCTGTGCACCGACCGGCTCTCCTCGGTGTTCCGGCAGAAGGAGGAGCCGTTCGTGGCGCCGTCCGGCGGCCGGATGGACGAGATCGTGCGGACCGTCCGGGCCTGCCCGTCCGGCGCCCTGGACTACCTGCTCGACGGGCACGAACCGCCCTCGCAGCAGCGCGAACCGGCGATCGAGGTATCGCTGAACGGCCCGTACCGGGTCACCGGCGGCATCCCGTTGGTCGGCGCCGACGGCGAACCGGAGCCGCGCGGCCCGGGCGCGCCGACCGAGCGCTACAGCCTGTGCCGGTGCGGCCATTCGCGCAACAAGCCGTTCTGCAGCGGAATGCACTGGTACGTCGACTTCGCCGACCCGCCGCCCTCCGCCGAACCCACGCTCTACGAATGGGCCGGCGGGCTGCCCGCGCTGACCCGGATGACGCACATCTTCTACGACAAGTACGTCCCGCAAGACCCCCTGCTGGCACCGCTGTTCGCCCGGATGGCGCCGGATCACCCGGAACGGGTGGCGGCCTGGCTGGTCGAGACCTTCGGCGGTCCCAAGCTGTACAGCGAGCGCTACGGCGGCTACGACCACATGGTCGGCGAGCACGCCGGCAAGGCGCTCAAGGAGGAATGGCGAGCCCGCTGGGCGCAGTTGATCAGTCTCGCGGCGAACGACGCGGGCCTGCCCACCGACGCCGAGTTCCGCGCCGCGTTCGCCGGCTACGTCGAGTGGGGTTCGCGGATCGCGGTGGAGAACTCCCAACCCGGCGCCCGCCCGCCGGCCCACATGCCCGTACCGCGCTGGTGGTGGGTCTGCGGCGCCACCCCGGGCGCCCGGGTGTCGGCACTGGCACCACCCCCGAAACAGGAGACGACCGACATGTCCCTGCCGACCGCGGATCAACCGATCGGCTTCGACGAGCACATCAGGCCCTTGTTCCGGGAGATGGACCGCAAGTCGATGAGTTTCATGTTCGACCTGTGGGCACACGCCGACGTCAGCACGCACGCCGAGGCGATCCTGGCCCGGCTGCGCCAGGGCACGATGCCGTGTGACGGCGCCTGGCCGGCGGAGCGGGTGGAGGCGTTCGCCCGCTGGGTCGCCGAGGGCAAGCCCGAGTAGTTCGGCGGACATCGGCCGGCGGTCCGCGTCACGGCGCGGACCGCCGGCACCGACCCGATTCCCGGTACGAGCCGGTCGGTTGTCCGACGACTTCGGATGTGTACCGATTCCTCGACAGCCCTACGTCGCCGGCCCAAACCACGAATGCCCCCAGTACAGTCGGCGAACGTAGGGAATCGGTACTGCGGAGGCAGGCGGACGTGACATCCATACCGGCGGGGAACGCGGGGGACGGCGACGAGAAGGCCTGGCGGTTGCCTCGACTCGACGAGGTGGAGAGTCGGCTGCCGGCTCGGATCGACACGAGCATCCCGCACACCGCCCGGATCTACGACTATCTGCTGGGCGGCAAGAACAACTTCGCGGTCGACCGCGCGACGGCGGACGCGATCGTCGCCGCGATCCCCGATCTGCCGGTCACCCTGCAACTCAACCGGCTCTTCCTGCGCCGCGCGGTGCGCTACGCGGCACGCCGCGGCATCCGCCAATTCCTGGACATCGGCACCGGCATCCCCACGGCCGGCAACACCCACGAGGCGGCCCACGAGATCGCCCCGGACGCCCGGGTCGCCTACGTGGACAACGATCCGATCGTGCTGGTGCACGGACGGGCGTTGATGACCGACGCCGGCCCGGGCCGGATCACCTTCACCCAGGCCGATCTGCGCGCGCCCGAGGACATCCTGACCGCGCCCGAGGTGCTGGAGGTGATCGACTTCGGCGAGCCGGTCGCGCTGATGCTGGTCGCCATCCTGCACTTCATCCGGGACGACGAGAAGCCGCACGAGATCGTCGCCCGGCTGCGCGACGCCCTGCCCGCCGGCAGCATGCTCCTGCTCTCGCACGCGTCCTTCGACGCCAACCCGAACCAGGGCCGCAAGGGCGCCGACGGGTGGAAGAACGCCTCCGCCGAGATGACCATGCGCCGATACGACGACATCCTGGCCATGTTCGCCGGGTTCGACCTGGTCGAACCCGGCCTGCGCACCCACTGGAACCCCGACGCCGAACCGGACCACCCCCTCGACACGGTCGAGAACGTCTGGGGCTACGGCGCGGTCGGCATCAAGCCCCAAGGCGTGTCCTAGCCGCCACCGTCCGACCGACCCGGGGCCGGCCCCGGGCACGAGCGGCCCGCCGGCGGTGCCGACGGGCCGCTCGTCGGGTGGAGGGGTCACCCGGTCTCCCCGGCGACCACCGACGGAAGTGGCGGTTCCGGTTCCGGCTCGGGGCGCCGGCTCATGATGGATTCGGCGATCTCACCGCTGCGGACCGCGATGTTCGACAGCAGTGACGACGTCAGCCCGTGGGTGTGTTCGGTGCCGCCCTGGAGGTAGATGCCACAGGCCAGTTCGGGCGTGGTGACCAGCCGGTAGTCCCGAGTCACCCGGTATCGGCCGGTCTCGTCGCGCAGGCAGTGCCGGTCCAGGTCGCCGAGCAGCGTGGTCGGCTCCATGGCGTCGTAGCCGGTGGCGAACACGATCGCGTCCACGTCCAGTTCCCGGGACTCGTCGGCCGGCAGCGACAGCAGCGACACCCGCGTCTCGTCACCGGCCCGCTTGACCTGGTCGACCCGGGTCAGGTTGAGGAAGTGCAACCGCCGGAGGCCACGCACCTCTTCGTCGTACGAACGCCGGTACAGGTCACGGATCACCTCGTCGTCGACCACCGAGTAGTTGGTGTTCCGGTGGTAGTGCCAGAACGCCTCTCTGGAGCGGTCCGTCCCGAAGTAGTAGGTGTCCACCGCGCCCGGGTCGAAGATCTGGTTCGCGAAGGGGGTGTCGTCCGCGACGCAGTAGCCGTAGGACGGGATGATCGAGAACACCTGCGCGTCCGGCAGCTCGTCGTAGAGGAACCGGGTGATCTCGGCCGCGCTCTGCCCCGCGCCGACCACCGCCACCGACCTCAGGTCGGACGGCTTCATCCGGCTGTACTTTTCCAGGAACTCCGAGCTGTGCCAGACCCGTTCGTCGCGCAGCACGCCCTTGGGCATGCGCGGTACCAGGCCGGTCGAGATGGCCACGTTGCGCGCGTCGACCACCCTGGTCGCGGAGCCGCTGCGGATCTCGAGTTGCACATGGTCGGCCGCGGCCCCGGCCTTCGCCGCCGCCGGCACCCGGATCCCGGTGACCTCCGAGCCGTAGCGAACCCGGTCGGTGAAGCCGGTCGCGGCCCATTCCAGGTACTGGTGGAACTCCTGGCGGGTCGGAAAGAAATCCTGATTGTTGACGAACTGTGCGAGCCGGTCCGAGGCGTGCAGATACGACACGAAGCTGAATCGCGACACCGGATTGCGGAAGGTCGCCAGATCCTTCATGAAGGAGATCTGCATGGTCGTCGCGGGCAACAGCATATTGCGGTGCCAGCCGAACGCGGGCTGTCGCTCGAAGAACATCGCCGCCGGCTCGGCCCGATCACCCGGTGCCTCGGCTCGATACTCGTCCAAGGCAATGGCCAGCGACAGATTGGACGGGCCGAATCCGATGCCCACCACGTCGTAGATTTCGCGTGCAAAAGTGCCCATAGAAAACTCTCCCGCTAGCGTGGCGGCGACAGGGACTTCCGTATCTTCGACGAGTCGTCACGGAACCGGTAGAAAACGCCGGTCGTGGATTCGGGATGGAATTCGTCGAACGTGCCCTATGATCCCATATCTCTCGACCGGCCGTCCGGGAGAAACGCATTCGGTATTGCGCCGGGGGGCACCGCAGCTTCAACTTAAGGGGGCCGGGCACGCCTTTCAAGGGCTCGGTCCGCAATACAGCCGGGTACGCCGTCCTGCCGACGGGACAACACTTCGGTCCGACCGTCGACGCGACCGTGCCCGCGCGCGCCCGGACCGCCGGCTTCCTCGCGTGGAGCCGTGCGCCGCACCAGGTCACCGAAAGGGTGAGTTCCGCATGTTCGTTCCCAAGCAGTATCGCGAACCGGACGGTTCGTGGATGGTCGAGCTGATCCGCAGAAATCCATTGGCACTCCTGGTGCTGAACGGCACCGCCACGGACGGCCCTTTCGCCACGCATCTGCCGATCATTCCCGACCCGGAGATGACCGACGAATGGACCGATGACCTGTCCGGCGCGACATTGCTGGGCCACATGAACCGGGCGAATCCGCATTGGGGCGCGCTGACCACCGGCGACACCGTGCTGCTGACCTTCACCGGCCCGCACGCGTACGTCTCGCCGACCGTGTACGAGACCACCCCGGCCGCGCCCACCTGGAATTTCACCTCCGTGCACGTCCGCGGCACGGTAGACAAGATCGATTCGCTGGAGGAGACCCTCGGCGTCGTGCAATCCACCGTGCGGGCCTTCGAGGACGAGTTCGGCAACGCGTGGGACATGTCCGAGTCGGTCGACTACTTCCGCAAGATCGTGCCCGCCGTGGGCGCGTTCCGGATCCGGGTCTCCCGGGCCGACGGCATGTTCAAGCTCAGCCAGGAGCAACCGGCCGAGATACGCGACCGGGTGCTGCGCTCGTTCGACGGGCGCGAGTGCACCCGGCATCGCGAGACGGCCGCGATGATGAGCCGGTTGCCCTGACCCGGGCGAAACCACGCCGATGGGCCCGCGCTCGGTCGTGAGCACGGGCCCCGAGGTCGCCACCGACCGAGTCGCCCCGAGCCACTCGGATCCTGCGATGTCGCCCTACCGCACGCCGATACCGGCGTACTCCCTACCGCCCTACCGCCTTGCCGCCTCACCGCTTCGGCACCGCCGAAGCGTCACACGCTCACACCGGCCTGCTCCTGGACGTCCTCCAGGACCCGCTCGGCGGCGTGGTCGAGCGTGGCGAGCACCCATTGCTCGAAGTCGATCCCCGATTGTTCCGCGGCCTTGTGCCACCAGCGGATGCGATCACCGGGCACCGCGAGCCGGCGCGTCACCTCGGTTTGACGACCGTCGCGCACTTCGTCCGCCCGCGCATCTCGGATAGCGTTGCGCAACTGCTTGGTGGTCCACTTCATCTGTTCGGCACGGTCCAGCCACAGTTCCTGTTCGGCAACGGGAAGCGAGGCCAACTCCGCATGATGCTGAAAACTCAGAGCCGACCGCCTGCGATCGAATTCGAATCGTCGCGATACCCACGCATAATTCCTTAGCGTCTGATAGCTTAATCCCGCGGCACGTATCCCTCGTTGATACAGGTCTGTGTAATGGTCCTTTCCATACACAAGCCAGTCGCCGAGCCACCACGAAGAGGAATCCAAGATTCCGGAAAGCTTGCGTCCGGCCTGCTCCCAGTCCTCGAAGGTGATATCTGCAGGTATCTGCAGACCCACTTTCGTCGTGAGCAGACGGCCGCAATGCGGATTCTCTCCGGCGACCCTTCGCGGTCGGGCCACAATCCCGGGACCCGAACGAAGTTGTGTATCCCTTGCACTTTCGTGACTTCTGGTTTGATTCGCCACCATGCCTCCATGTGAGTGCACGCTCGAACAAGCGAATTTTGCGCCATTCGCTGCTGCTACTGCGCAGCTCGTTGCCACGGGGGTATGCCAGACATATCCGATATGCATTCGATCGTCCACCGTGCCCGCACGGCCGACTCCGCCGATCTCCCTCGGATCACTCCCGGTCGGGCGATCGGCGACACGGACTTCGGAAGCGCGCGGCGATACCGCACGACCATCGCGGTCGCACAGCCGGACAAGGTCGACATATGTACGAATGTGCGCATCAACGACTCGCCCCGTTCGCCTCTTTACAGATCCCCGTTGGCGTTGCGGCTGTCGGCGTCACACCCTGCCGACACCTGAAGATCCACATTCAAAGTGGTTCTCTTCGAAGGCCTACCCGAGTAGATCCCAGCAACTGCCGGAAATCAAGGAATCGGCCGCTAATTGTTTCGGAGCGACACCGAGCGCAACCGCTCGGTAGTCGGCCCCGCCATTCCGACACCGGCGAGAAATAACCGTCCAACCATGTCGTGCCCTCGACCGGCCACGGAAAAGAGCCTACACACCGGGGGTGTCGGTCCCTGTTCCGGTCGGGGTTCGAGTCGGCCGGGTTTCACGGGGGCGGTCACTATAGAGGTATTCATCTGTTCCGGCTCGGCTACTCACGCGTCTTGACGCCGTCCTAACGGCATGGATAGCCGGAAGCCACCGCGCATTCATAGCGAAGCCGGGCTCGGAATACCTCCGGCCATCCGGATGGATTTCACCAGGACCCGCTCTGCACCCGGATCGGCAACCCGTCGCGGCGCGTCGAGCGCTGCGATTCGGCCACGCGGGATCGGGGTGGATGGGTGCTCCGGAGCAGGGTCGAGAGCCGGCGGTTCGATGCTGTGAGGTTGAGTCCGACTACGTTCCGGCATCCTTCTCGGCGGGTTCGGGGGCGGCGGGCGGTTCGTGCGGGTGGCCCGTTCGCCGGAGTCGCCCGGCCGCCGGCGGCGCGTGCGCCACGAGATCGAACATCCGATGCGCCGGCGCGGGCACCACCGAGCCGGGTCGATCCCGCGCAGCCTCGACTCCCCCGATCCCGGGGCCGGTTCGCGGGCTGCCCCGGCGACGGCCGCGGGCAGCACTCGAGCCGTCGCGGTCGGAGACCGGCGGCGGCGCGAGGCGATCGGCCGACGCGGGTACCTCCCCGCCCCTCCACCCCGGCGGCCGGCGCGAGCTCATACCTCGGGTCGTCGATTTGCCGCGTGGGTTCGATCCCGCGATGCTCGCCGGGCAATTGCATCCGCGCCGGGCATCGGAATCGTTGGCATTACGCGGGACCGGCGCACCGGAAATTGCGATTATCGATCGCCAGTGATGAATATCTATGGCGCTCTCGTGGCACCGGGAGGTCGGCGCTGCTGTCCCGTCGACGGGACGAGACGCGCCCACACCTCGTGCTAGCTTCGGTCGGCGGCAATCCCGCTCGTTGTCGGCCTGCGCGCATCATGCGCACGCCGTTTTTCACCCGGTGGAACGCACCGTTTCGCACCGGAATTGATTTCGCCCCGGACACAATCACGGAGAACAAGGGAATCAAGGTGGCCCAGACAAACGTTGAACAAATCTCGAACAACAACCGTACGGCTCGGTCGCGACGTTTCCTGATGTGCCGGCCGACCTATTTCGACGTCACCTATTCGATCAATCCGTGGATGGATCCGAGTGTGCCCACCTCGGCGGACACCGGCCTGGCCCAGTGGAAGCAGCTCCACGACGCCTACGTGGCACTCGGACACGACGTCGCGCTGATCGAGCCGGTGCCCGGACTGCCCGACATGGTGTTCGCGGCCAATGGCGCGACCGTCATCGACGGCAAGGTGCTCGTCGCGCGATTCCGCCACGCGCAGCGCGCCGACGAAGCCCCGGCATACCTCGACTGGTTCCGCACCGCCGGCTGGTCGCAGGTGCACCAGGCCGAGTACATCAACGAGGGCGAGGGCGACTTCCTGTACACCGGAAGCGAGCTCCTGGCCGGCTGCGGCTTCCGCAGCGACCTGCGCGCGCACGACGAGGCCCGCGAGTTCTTCGGCATCCCGGTGGTCGGCCTGACCCTGGTCGACCCGCGCTTCTACCACCTGGACACCGCGCTCGCGGTGCTCGGACCGGGCGAGATCATGTACTACCCCGAGGCGTTCGCCCCGGACAGCCAACGCCTGCTGGCCGAGCGATTCCCGGACGCGATCCAGGCCGACGAACCCACCGCCGCCGTCTTCGGGCTCAACGCGCTGTCCGACGGGCGACACGTACTCATGCCGGAGCGGGCCGTCGAGCTCGCCGGCTCGCAACTGCGCGAGCGCGGCTTCGTCCCGATCGGAATCGACCTCACCGAACTGCTCAAGGCCGGCGGCAACGCCAAGTGCTGCACGCTCGAACTGCGCGGCTGAGCAAACCGGCGGCGCGCGAGCGCGGTGCCGGTGCCGCGGGGTCGCCGCGCGGGAACTGCGCACGCCCGGCGGACGGTTCGTCCGGGTTGAGTCCCGTCGACGGGACACCCTTCGTCGGTGCCGGTACCGACGGGCCGCCCGGCCGGGCATCGTCGCGAAGGCACCTGTGCCCGGCTTTCCGCGATTCGCCGAATTCCCCGCGAGGAGGCGCACCCACGACGCCGGGCTCCCGTTCACCGTTCACCGTATTCCAGGCGGAGGGTATGCTCGGGCTCGGTCGAAAACGGCTACCCGGGACGCGGATCGAGAACTCGATCGGCGCCCGACCCGGCCCGATCCGCGCACGGGTCCACCGAATACCCGTATCGACGCCCGGGCGAAGCCGATCGCCGGTCCCCATCCATGGACCGCCACCGCAAGAATCCCGCACGCGCGTGCGTCCTCCCGGCTTCGGCGCGGAGAACCTCCGTCGAGGAAACGTCGGCATCGGGAAACCGAGCACTCCGGGAATCCCCGGAATGTCGCCCCCCGAATGTCGCGCACCGGAATCCTGGGACCCCCGGAATCCGAGGCTCACAGAATCCGACGGTGGTGGGATCCGCCACCCGGATCAACCACGCCGCACCGATACCCGACTTATGACGGGCACGGACGACCCTGGTCACGTCCGGCTGCCGCGCGTGATCGCCCTTGCCACTCTCCGCGGACCCTCGGCATCCGAGCGGCCCGCCACGCCAGGTGGGCTCACCGAACCGGCGGGCCCACCCAGGGCATGTCCCTCAGTCCCCACCGCATCCGAAATCTCATCCAACACGTTGGATGGGGGAATTGACTCCATCCTGTCCCCGCGAGCAGGCGAACAGTGCGAAATCGGTGCCGACCGGACCCACACCGACCACCCGGTCCCCGGTCCGGGCCGAACGAGCCACACGAGCCCCCTAGGGTGTTGCCTGTTTCGGGATACGGATCTCGTCTACGGGGTGAGGAGGCCGGTCGGGGTGTCCGATGTGGACGTACCGGGTTCGAGCCCGTCGGGTTCCGACCCGCCGGGCTCCGACGAGGAGACCAAGTTCGTCACGATGCTCTATCGCGAGTACTCGCGGCCGTTGCTCGCGGTCGTCTCGCGGCTGAACGGCGGCGATCGCCAGCGCGCCGAGGACAGTGTGCAGGAGGTGCTGGTCCGGGCCTGGCGCAACCGCGCGAAGCTGGATCCCGCCGCGCCGCTGCTGCCGTGGCTGGTCACCGTCGCCCGCCGACTCGTCATCGACGAACAGCGGGCCCGCGCGGCCCGACCGCCGGAGGTCGGCGACGAGCCGTTGGCCGCGCTGCCCACCGGCGACGAGGTCGATCGCCTGCTGCGTTCGGTGGTGGTCGGGGACGCGTTGGACGCCCTCTCCACATCGCACCGGGAAATTTTGATCGAAACGTTCTTCCGCGACCGTACTGTCAATCAGGCGGCCGACGTACTCGGCATCCCGGCGGGTACGGCGAAGTCGCGCGTGTACTACGCGCTGCGCGCCCTGCGGGTCGTCCTGGAGGAGAGGGGGGTGTCGGCATGAGCGTCCAACCCGAACACGCGGATATCGCCGCGTATGCCCTCGGCCTGCTGGAGCCGGCGGACCGGGACGCGTTCGAGGAGCACCTGGCCACGTGCGACCGGTGTCTCGACGAGCTGGCCGACTTCTCCGGCATGGCCACGCTGCTGACCGAGCTGCGCGACGAGGGTGTGTACGAACTACCGGAGCCGCGCGATCGGCCCGAACCGTCCGCGCCGGCCGCGGCCGCACCGCCGGCGCACGCCGCGCGGGCACCCGGACCGGTCCTGACGCCGGTTTCGGAACCGACCGGTAGTCCGGTGACGGCTCCGCCTGCGGCACCCACCGCCGCGCCGACCGTCGCTCCGGCCGCCGGGTCCGGCCCCGTGGACGAATTGGCCGCGCGTCGAGCCGCCCGGCGCGGACCCCGATGGTCCCTGCTGGTCGCCGCGTGCGTCGCCCTGCTCATGATCGGCCTGGGCGCGGGCGTGCTCACCGGGCGGACCTGGCTCAAGGACGACTCGTCCACCTCGGCACAGGAGCTGCCGTTCGACCCGATCAAGGCCATCACCAAGAACGGCACGAGCGTTCGGGCGAGCGATCCGACCACCGGCGCGGCCGCACAGGTCGCGCTGGAGGGCAAGGCCTGGGGCACCAACCTCGCGCTCGAACTGCGGAACGTGCGCGGTCCGCTGCGGTGTTCGCTGATCGCGGTGGACAAGAACGGCAAGGAGCAGCAGATCTCGAGCTGGAGCGTACCGGCCAAGGGCTACGGCGTGCCGGGCTCGGAGGCGCCGCTGGTGGTGCAGACCGGCACCTGGACGCCCAAGGAGCAACTCGCCCGTTTCGACGTGCGCACCTCGGACGGCGGGACGTTGGTCAGCGTGCCCGTGTAGTTCGGGCGGCACGTGCGGGACGTGCGGGAGCACAAGCGGTGGGCGCGCCCGGGTGACCGGGTGAGCCGGAACGAACCCCGGTCCTGATGCCTCGTCGAATCCGACGAGACATCAGGACCGTTCGGTTCGGGGCGGGTTACGCGAAGCGGCCTTGCAGCAGCCAGACCCCGGGGGCACCGGGGTCGGCGACCGGGTCGCCGAGCAGGCCCCAGAATCGCTCCACCACCGCGGCACGCGGCACGTCGGCCACGTCCATTCCTTCCGGGAAGACCGAGCTGAGCGCCTCGAGCACTTCGCCGATGCGTTTGCGGCGCATGCCGATCAGCCGGGTGATGTCCGGCAGTTGGGTCTTCCAGCGGCCCACCACGGCCTCGGCGAGCAGGGTCTCCAGTTCCGGGCCCACCCCGGACACCTCGGCGAGGTCGCGCATCGACAGGCCGAGCGCGCGGACCAGGAAGCCGGTCCGCTCCTCGTCGGCCCGCCACTTGTTCGCCCGTTCGAGTCGGGTGTAGCCGAGCTCCTTCATCCGGACCCGCTTGGCGAGCTCGGCGCGGGTGAGGCCGGCCGCGATCCGGTGGTCCTGGAGGTTGGTCGGTCGGCCGCCCATGAGTTGGCTCACGGGAACGACCAAGGACTTGGCGAGGGCGAGCAGTTCGGCTTCGTTCGGGCGCTCCGTACCGGCTTCCCACTGGGCCACGGTCGACGGCAGTACCCGCAGCTCGTACGAAGCCAATGTCGCGGCCACACGCTCGCAGGTTAGCGCCATCACCCCCCGGGCAGAGGCGGCTGCGGACGGCGAGAACGCCGGTCGGACATCGAGGTCATTGGGGTCGGTCACGCGGCAAGCATAGAAACCCCCGGCGGCGGCGTGACGCCGACGTCGATGTGGAATCGGGCGAAGTGGCCCACATCCGACGGACATCGGAGCCGCTCGCGGTCCCCACCGGTCGGACAGTCGGCCACACCGGGTCCGCACCCGATCGACACCGATCGGCAACCGGTCGGCAACCGGTGATTAACGGTGCGGTCGCAGCTTCGTCACGTGTCGCGGCAGCGCCGGCGCGATCGACCACAACACCTCGGCCTCGATCTCGCCCGGATTCGTCCATCCGTGTTCCAGCCGCGCGGAGAACGTGGTCGAGTCGCCCGCTCCCAGGTGTCGCACGGTGCCGTCGACGGTCAGTTCCAGGCTGCCGCGGACCATGTACGCGAACACCGTCTCGGCCTCCAGCGTGTACGCGCCGCCGGAACCGCCGCCAGGGCTCAGCACGGTACGCATCACCTGCACATGGGTCTCGTCCGCCGGGGTCAGCAGGAACTCCTCGATCCCGATGCCGCCCATCTCCAGCGGTGCACCGATGCCGCTGCGCACCACGTCCTGGTCGGGATAGTCGAACAGGGCGGCGATGCTCGTGCCGACCGCGTCGCAGATGCGCAGCAGGGTCGGTACCGACACCGATGCCTTGCCGCGCTCGGCCAGGCTCAGGAAGCCCTTGGTCACGCCGGCGGCGCCGGCCACCTGGACCAGGGTCAGCCCCTGTGCCAGGCGCAGTTCGCGCAGCCGCGGGCCGACCCGGGACATCCGGCTGGAGGTGTCCCTGCCGGTCTCCTTGGCGGTGTCACCGCCGGCATCGCCGGAAGTGTCCCCGGGTGTGGCCGGCGCGGGCTCGGCTTCGGGCTCGGAGCCGGGCGGGCGGCTCGGGTCTTCACCGCGATGTTCACCGGGCTCTTCTCCGGAATGTGCTGGCACGCGCGACACGCTACCCGCCCTCCCCCGCTTCCTCGCACCGATCGCGGCCCGCCGGGCGGTCCATAAAGGTTCGGATTCACCCCGCTCGGGGGTCTTTACGCCGAGAGTTTACTCCTGTAAAACCTTGACGAAAGTTTAGCGCCACTAAACGCGATCCCGTCCAGCCTGGAGCAGTCATGCGCACCATCCCCTCGCCGGCACCCGCCGACCGCGTCCGCGGCGTGGTCCTGCGCCCCGGCAACGACCTCACCATGACCGACCTCGTCCTGGCCCCGCCCGGCTCGGGCGAGGTCGAGGTCGCGGTGGTCGCGGCCGGCGTGTGCCACTCGGATCTGCACGTGGTGCGCGGCGAGTGGGACGTGCCGATGCCGGTCGTGCTGGGTCACGAGGGTTCCGGTGTGGTGACCGCGCTCGGTCCGGACACCGAGGACTCGGGCCTGGCCGTCGGCGACCACGTGGTGCTGTCCTGGGTGCCCGCCTGCGGCGCCTGCCGGTACTGCCTCGCCGGTCGCCCCGCCGCGTGCTCCCTGGTCGCGGAAGTGGTCGCGCCCCGGGGCGTCCTGTACGACGGCACCAGTCGGCTGAGCTCGACCGACGGCGAAGAACTGCACCACTACCTCGGCGTGTCCTCGTTCGCCGATCGCGTGGTGGTCCCGGTCTCCGGCGCGATCAAGGTCCGCAAGGACGCGCCGCTGGACGCGCTGGCCCTGGTCGGCTGCGCCATCGCGACCGGCGTGGGCGCGGTCCGCAACACCGCGGGCGTCGAGGCCGGCGCGACGGTCGCGGTGATCGGCTGCGGCGGTGTGGGCCTGTCCTGCGTCCAGGGCGCCCGACTCTCCGGCGCGGGCCGGATCGTCGCGGTGGACGTGGTCGCGGACAAGCTCGACCTGGCCCGCAAGCTGGGCGCGACCGACACGATCGACGCGAGCGCGGTCGACCCGGTGGCGGCGCTGCGCGCGTTGGTCCCCGAGGGCTTGGACTACGTGTTCGACGCGATCGGCAAGATCGCCACCACCGAGCAGGCCATCGCCGCACTCGGCCAGGGCGGCGCGGCGGTGATCGTCGGCCTCCCGCCGACCGGCAGCACCGCCCGGTTCGACCCGCTCGCACTGGCCGAGGCCGATCAGCGCATCCTCGGCTCGAACTACGGCTCGGTGGTCCCCCATCGCGACATCCCGATCCTGGTCGACCTCGTGGTCGGCGGCTTTCTGGACGTCGAGTCGATGATCTCCGCGCGGCGCCCGCTGGAGGAGGCCGGGGACGCGCTCGCGGAGCTCAACGAGGGCCGCGCGCTTCGCCAACTGTTGCTCACCGGCCACCGACCGACGGCGTACGAACCGGGCGAACCGGGCGTAGCCGCCGTCGAATCGGCCGCCTACGACTCGGCCGCATACGACGCGTACACGGCGTACACCGCGCCCCGGTCCGTCTCCGGACCGGGCACCCACACCCCGTCCGCGTACGACCCCACCAAGCGCGAGGGCTGACCGATGACTACTCTCACCCCAGGCAATTCGGCCGGAAAGTCCGGAAAGGCGGCAAGCGTGCCCACATCCGCAGCCTCGTCCGGCGCCCCCTCCTCCGGTGCCGCGGCCCCCGGCGGGGCCGACAGCGGCCTGGCCCGACGCAGTGTGACCAGCTTCGAGGTGGGCGCGCAGAGCGTGGCCAACGTCGCGCCGAGCGCGGTCATCGCGTTCGCCCCCGCGAGCATGGCCGCGTCCGCCGGCAACGGCGCGTGGTTCTCGTTCTTCCTGGCCATGGCCGCGGTGCTGGCGATCGCGTACTGCATCTGCGTGTTCGCCCGCCGCCGGGCAGGCACCGGCTCGCTGTACGCGTTCACCCGGCTCTCGCTCGGACCGTCCGGCGCGTTCGTGACCGGCTGGGCGCTGTTGATCGGCGCGGTGTGCATCGGCTCCGGCTCGCTGGCCGGCGCCGGCTACTACACCGGTCGCGCGCTCGACGGGATCGGTGTGGGCGCGTTCACGGGTGTGGCCGGTCAGGTACTGCTGGACGTGCTCCTCGCCGCGATCGCGGTCCGGCTGACCATCGCGAGCGTGCGCACCGCCGCGCGCGTGGCGGCGACGCTGGAGGTGGTCTCGATCGTGCTGATCGTGGTCGTGCTCCTCGCGGTGTTCTTCAAGAGCGGCAACGACCTGTTCGACACCGACCAACTCACCCTGAGCGGCAGCACGCTCGACGGCGTGGTGTTCGCGGTGGTCCTGGGCGTGCTCGGCTTCGTCGGCTTCGAGGGCGCGGCCTCGCTGGGCGCGGAGGCGACCGACCCGTACAAGGCGATCCCACGCGCGGTGATGGGCAGCGCGCTGCTGGCCGGGCTGTTGTACATGTTCGCCACCTACGCCCAGGTGGTCGGCTTCGGCGGTCCGGACGGCCTGGTGGCCAGTGCCGACCCGATGGACGAACTGGCCGAACTCTCCGGGCTCGGCTTCCTGAAGTTCTTCCTGCACGCGGGCTTCGCGGCCTCGTTCCTGGCGGTGGTGATGGCCTGTGTCACGGTCGCGGCCCGGCTGCTGTTCGGCATGGCCAGGGAGGGTGTCGTCCCGGCGCGCCTGGGCCGGGCGCACCCGACCCACAAGACCCCGTCCGCCGCGATCCGGGTGGTCACGCCGTTCGTCGCGATCCCGACCGTGGCGGTGATCCTGGCCGGCACCGACGGCCTGGACGCGACCACCTACATCGACACGATCGGCGTCTTCGGCTACATGCTGTCGTACGTGCTGGTCTGCCTCGCCGCACCGCTGTTCGTCCGCAAGACCGGCGCCCGAGCCTTGGCGATCACCTGGGTCCTGGGCCTGATCGGCGCGGCGGCGATGGTCTACGTCTTCTACCGCAACCTGTGGCCGGTCCCGGAGTCCCCGCTCAACGTGCTGCCGTACGTCTTCGTCGGCGCGCTGGTGGTGGGCATCGCCGGCTACGCGATCCTGCGCCGGCGAGACCCGCAACGCGCCGCCCACGCAGGCACCTTCGCCGACGACGCGACCTGACCCCGCCCCAACCGCCCGCCGCCTCCCCGCACCGGGGAGTCGGCGGCTTCGCGTCTCTCGCGGCGCGCACCGGCCTCGGGTCGAGCCGGCGTCGCCCGCCGGAGTCGGCGTGCCACCGGCCGCCCTCATCCGGCATCGAATCCGGCAAATGGCGAGAAATGGTTTTTCGCGGTATCGCGGTGGGTCGGGTGAATTTCGATTTGTGGGCGGATTTCCCCGGACGTGAATTGACTAAACTTCGGGTTACCACGATTCTTGCGTTCGGCGGCCCAGGGGTGGGGACCCCGGTGACAGACCCGGGCAGCGGGGGCCGCCTTTCATGAGGAGTCGTTTCTTTCATGTTCAGGACCCAGCGGGGTATATCCCGCGTGGCTTCGGCGTTCGCCGCCACAGGTATGGCCGCAGTCGCGGTCGTCGGCCTGGCGCCTTCCGCGCACGCCGACACCGACAGCACCAAGCTCCGATTCCGGGGCCACGTGGACGACACGGAGGGCTCGGTGCGCCTGAAGGGCCACCCCTTCGGCGTGCAGACCGAGTTGATGATTCTCAGCCAGGAGCGCCGGGGGACGCCCGAGGTCCTGGTCTACTGCATCGACCTGGACACCACGGTCCGCGACGACGCCGAGTACCGCGAGGGCACCTGGGGGGAGTCCTGGCTCAACGACACGGCCAAGGTCGCGAAGATCAACTGGGTGCTGAACAACTCGTACCCGAAGACGTCCGACCTCAACGCGCTGGCCAAGACCGCGGGTCTGCCGCTGCACGAGCGCAAGGGCAAGAAGTTCTACGACCTCGACGCCGCGGAGGCCGTCGCGGCCACCCAGGCGGCGATCTGGCACTACAGCAACGGTGTCGACGCGAGCAGCAGCAACGGCGAGGACGTCAACGCGCTCTACGCGTACCTGACCGGCCCGGCCAACAAGGGTGAGTCCGCCGAGCCCGGTGCCTCGCTCGAGCTGTCGCCGACCACCAGGTCCGGCAACGACAGCGACACTCCGGGCGTCGGCCCGATCACCGTCAAGACGTCCGGGACCGACCCGGTCGCGGTCAAGCTCGACGGCACCGTCCCGGCCGGCGCCTCGCTGGTGGGCAAGGACGGCAAGCCGATCGACTCGGCCGCCAACGGCACCGAGCTCTACGTCAAGGCGCCCAAGACGCCGGGCGAGGCCAAGATCTCGGCAACCACCAAGGCCGGCATCAACATCGGCCGGGTCTTCCTGGGCAAGAACCGCAAGCACACCCAGACCCTGATCACCGCGGGCTCGCAGCCGTTCTCGGCCAGTGCCTCGGCCCAGGTCAAGTGGAGCCACAAGCCGGTTCCGGTCCCCTCGTCGACGTACAAGGAGGACTGCGTCCAGGGCGGCGTCACGGTCACGCTGAAGAACACCGGTGACGGACCGGCCGACTTCAAGGTCAACGGCACGACGGTGACCGTGCCGCCGAGCTCGACCAGGACGCAGTTCGTCAAGGTCGCCGAGGACACGGCCTACACGATCACGGTGTCCGGCCCGGGCAACTACGCGGCGACGTACACGGGCAAGCTCGACTGCGTCGAGACGCCGACCGTCCCGCCGACGACCGCGCCGCCGACGACCCTGCCGCCGGTCGCCACCACGACGCCGAGCACGCCCAAGCCGCCGACCTCGAGCGCGCCGGCGACGTCCGCCGCGCCGACCACCTCGGCGCCGGCGACCACGTCCGCCCCGCCGACGACTTCGGCGCCGGCCACCAGTTCGGCCCCGACCACCCCGTCCGCTCCCGCGAGCCCGTCCGCCCCCGCGACCACCTCGGCGCCCCCGGCCACCAGCGCGCAGCCGACCGGCAGTGCGCAGCCGACCGGCAGTGCGGGGCCGACCAAGCCGATCGTCGAGCCCGGCACCGACGACCCGGCGGTTGTCGTGCCCTGGCTCCCGGTCGCTCCCGCGGGCAATGGGAAGGACCTCGCCAAGACCGGTGGCGACGACTCCTACACCGGCATGATCGCCGGCGCGGCCGCCGCGCTGCTGCTGGCCGGCGGAGGTGCGATCTACTTCAACCGTCGCCGCGCTCGCCACGAGGTCTGACGCCGTCGAGGCGGACCACCGCACGAACGCCGAACCGGGTGGGATCACCGAGTGATCCCACCCGACCACGAGGGCCCCGCCGCATGGCGGGGCCCTCGCCGTTTCCATCCGCGATTCCCGTGCGTATTTCCGCGAATGCAATCCGTGCTTTGTCGACAGCACGATTCATTTCCCTGACCGCACCGGGGCGGCCCGATAATCCGAGAGAACTCGACCGGTACACGCTGTGACGATTCCCTGTCGCCGTTGCCGTAATGCCCGGATATCGCCGGGCCGCCGGATCGCCCGGTCTGCGGCATGGGCAAAAGGCCGGGCCGCGAAACCCGGGTCGGCGGCCCGTCGCGAGGTTGGCACCGCCGGTGCGGTCGATCACCGTGCCGGTCATGAAGCCGTTGCCGACGAACAGCCGCATCACGGCCGCGACTTCGTCGCCCCGGCCGACTCGACCGACCGGCGTGGCGGCGCCGACGTCGGTGAAGAGCTCCGCGCCGGCCTCGCTCGGTATCGCCCCCCACCACGGGGTTGGGCCGTTCCCCGGACGCGGATGGGGAACATCCGGTTCGCGGCGCCGCACCGATGATCGAGACGTCCTTCGGGAATGATCAGCCGCGTCGACGACCTGTACTCGACGACCGTTCGCTTCGGAGGGACCCCGACCATGTCACACCGCATCATCAACCCCGACGGCCTGCACGACCCGGTGCACTTCGGCTACAGCCATGTGGCCGTGGCATCCGGGGAACTCGTCTTCGTCGCCGGGCAGTACGCGTCGGACGCCGACGGCCATGTGACCACCGACGACTTCGCCGAGCAGGTCGAGGAGTCGTTCGCCAATCTGCGCACGGCGCTGGCGGCCGTCGGCCTGGACCTGAGCCACATCGTCCAGCTGCGCACGCATATCGTCGACCACGATTCCGACAAGCTGGCCATTCTGGGCAAGGCGATCGGCGAGATCTGGGGCTCCGTCCCGCCGACCCAGACGCTCAGCGGCGTCGCCGCGCTGGCCCTGCCCGAGATGTTGTTCGAGGTCGACGCGGTCGCCGTACGCCCCTGACCGCCGCCACGCCCCGAGGCGCCGGCCGGGCGGACCCGACCCGGCCGGCGCGAGCGGCCCGCTCTCGGCGACCGCCGTCCGTCGGACCTGTGTCGTCTGCCGGACGTGCGCCGTCCGGCAGACCCGGGCCCTCCGTCAGGCCTGCACCAAATGCGACCGCTGCCGCCCCAGCCGGTCGATCTCCATCTCCATCACATCGCCCTCCGCCAGGTACGGGAAGCGCCCGGACAGCGCGACGCCCTGCGGCGTCCCGGTGTTGACGATGTCGCCCGGTTCCAGCACGAGGTACTGCGACAGGTGGTGGATCAGGTACGCGACGCCGAAGATCATGTCGGCCGTCGTCGAGTCCTGCCGGCTCTCGCCGCCGACCCACGAACGCAGTCCGAGCGTCTGCGGGTCGGGAACCTCGTCGGTGGTCACCAGCCACGGGCCGAGCGGGTTGAACGTCTCGCAGTTCTTGCCCTTGGACCACTGTCCGCCGGACTGCTCCAACTGGAAGGCGCGTTCGGACACGTCGTTGCTGATCGTGTAGCCCGCGACGTGCGCCAACGCGTCCTTCGGCGACGCGAGGTATCGCGCCTGCCGCCCGATCACGACGGCGAGTTCGACCTCCCAGTCGGTCTTGACCGCGCCGCGCGGGATCAACACGTCGTCGTAGGGCCCGGTCAGGGTGTGCGGCGTCTTGTAGAACAGGATCGGCGTGCTCGGCGGCTCGGCGCCGGATTCGGCCGCGTGTGCCGCGTAGTTCTGGCCGATGCACAGGATCGCGCCGGGGGCGGCCACCGGCGCGCCGACCCGCAGGCCCGCGACGTCGATCTCCGGCAGCGTGCCCGCCGCCGCGGCCTCACGGACCCGCTCGACGCCGTCGGAGGCGAAGAACGCCCCGTCGATGTCGACGGTCAGCCGGCTCAGGTCGAAGTGGCGGCCGTCGGCGGCGAACAGCACGGGGCGTTCGTTGCCGGGTTCGCCTACGCGCATCAGGCGCACGGTGATCTCTCCAGGTACGTGAAGGTGTCGATGGTGGAACTGCGAAGGAGGTTCAACCGACGCGGGTGAGCGCTTCGGGGCCGACCTCGTGGGCGAGCGGACGGCCCGTCAGATAGCGCTCCACCTCGTCGAGGACGATGTCGCCCTGGCGTCGGCGACACTCGACCGTACCGGCGGCCCGATGCGGCGTCAGCAGCACATTGGGCAGCGCCCGGAACGCGTGGTCCACGGGCAGCGGCTCCGCGTCGTAGACGTCCAGCGCGGCCTCGATCCGGCCGGTGCGCAACTCCGCGAGCAGGGCCCGCTCGTCGACCAGCCACGAGCGCGCGGTGTTCACCAGGCCCGCACCGTCCGCGAGCAGGGCCAACTCGCGGGCCCCGATCAGGTGCCGCGTCGCCGGCAGCGACGGGGCGTGCAGCGCGACGATGCGACTGGTGGTCAGGAGCCGGTCCAGCTCGACGAGTTCGACTCCCAGATCGGCCGCGTCGGCGGCGCTCAGGGTGGGGTCGGCGACCTGGACCCGGGCGCCGAGCGCCCGAGTCACCTCGATGTACGCGCGACCGGTCCGGGACGCGCCGACCACGCCGATCCGGGCGCCGAGCACCTCGTGCCGGGCCGGTGCGATCGAGGCCGTCTCCCACTCGCGTCCACCGCGCAACGCGTGGTCGTAACGATGGGTTTGATGCAGCAGCGCGAGGGTGAAGGCCAGCGCCACCTCGGCCACGGACCGGGCCATGCCCTGGCCGGCCTGCGTCACCCGCACCCCGCGCGCGAACGCGTCCGCGCCCACCACCGGCGTGATCGCCGCGCCGGTGTGCGCCAACAGCCCGACCCGGGGCGCCGCCGCGAGCAACTCGCCGGTCAGTCGGGGCATTCCCCACGACGACACCACGACGTCGGCGATCCCGAAGGCCGCGCGCAGCGTCTCGACATCGGTGGGATCGTCCACCGGCACGAGGTCGGCCGGCGCCCGCAGCCGCTCGGCCGGCCCACCCGGACCGGCCGGGTCGGCCGTGCCGAAGAACTCCGCGCGCAGCCCGGGCGGCACGGCCAGCGCGACCACGGCGCGATCGGGCCGCACACCGGCCGGGCCCGGACTAGGCGAGCCAGGCATCGAGGTGCTCCGCCACGAACGCGTCGTCGGTCAGCCACGGATAGGCATTCGACACCCGCTCGATCTCCTCCGCCTGTCCCGGCGACAGCGCCTCCGCCGGATCCAGGCACCACGTGCCGGCCAACAGGCCCTGGCGCCGGAGCACCTCGTGCACACCCGCGATGCAGCCGCGGAAGCCGCCGCGCACGTCGAACACCGCCGAGTTCGCGTCGGTCAACTCCGGTGCCTGACCCAGAAGTTCGACCATCAATCGGTGATCGCCCGCGCGGGCGCGGCGGACCCGGTCGAGCAGCGTGACCGCGGTCGACGTCCAGACCGCCCACTGGCCGAGCAGGCCACCGGCGAACCAGCGCGGCCGGTCGCCGGCCCGATACGGGGTGAGCAGGTCGGTGATGATCGCGTCGTCGTTGCCGGTGTACAGCGCGACCTCGCCCACCCGGTCGGCGTCGGCCACCGCCGAGAGCACGTCCGAGGTGCGGTAGCGGTCGAACGGCGCGATCTTGATCGCGGCCACACTCGGGATGTCCGCGAACGCGCGCCAGAACCCGGGGGTCAGGAACCGCCCGCCCACCGCGTCCTGGAGGTAGAACCCGATCACCGGCAGCACCTCGCCGACCGCGCGGGCCCGGTCCAGCAGCCCCTGTTCGTCCGCACCGGGTACGGCGGGGCTGAGCAGCACCGCGTCGTAGCCGAGCGACGCGGCGAGTTCGGCCTCGGCCACCGCCTGCGCGGTGTACCCACAGGCTCCGGCCACCCGTACCACCGGGCGGCCCGCCTCGCGCGCGACCGTCTCGGCGGCCAGTTCCAACACCGGCCGCAGCAGCCCGACCTCGGGCCTGCGGATCTCGAACTGCGTGGTGTGCACGCCGACCGCGATCCCGCCCGCACCGGAGCCGAGGTAGTACCGGGTCAGCGCCCGCTGCCGGCGCTCGTCGAACCGTCCCTCGGCGTCCAGCGCGAGCGGATGCGCGGGGATCACGGTGCCTTCGAGCAACAACTCGATCGGTGAGAGCGGCGATCCGGCCGAACCGGTCGCGCCGGCCGAATCGATCGAACCGGCCGGGTCGACCGGATCCACCGCGCCGATCGAACCCGGGTAATCCGTTGCGGAGTTGATCACGATGCCTCAGAACTTTCCGTCGCGGACCTGGAACTTGGTGGCCTTGCCGGACAGCGGATACCCGCGCCGGATCCAGTCCGCCTGCCAGGCCACGAGTGTGCGCAGGGGGACCTCGGGATAGCCGAACAACTCGTGGCACAGACTCGCGTCGGACAACAGCGCGCTGCCCGACTCGGCGCCGGTCACGATCGCCTCCCGACCGAACTCGGCACCGAACAGCGTCGCCAGGCGCCGTACGGACGCGGTCTCGGGACCGGTCAGGTTCACCGTGAACGGCGTCGCCGCGTGCCCGAGCGAACGCAACGCGACCTCGTTGGCGTAACCCTGCCACACCACGTTGGCCTGACCCGTCGTCACATCCACCGGCTCGCCCGCGTACACCGCCGCCGCGATGTCGGCGAGCACGCCATAGCGCAGGTCCACCGCGTAGTTGAGCCGGATGAGCGCGACCCGGGTGCCGCGCGTGGTCGCGGCGTGGGTGAACACCCGCTCGCGGCCCAGGCAGGACATCGCGTACTCGCCGACCGGCCCGACCGGGTCGCTCTCCACGCTGCCGCCGAAACCCGCGGCCACCAGCGGATACACATTGCCGGTGGAGAACGCGGCGATCCGCGCGGTCGGGTAGCGGCGCGCGATCCGGTCCGGCAGCGCGGCGTTGACCGCCCACGCGTGCTCGGGGGCGCCGGCCGAGCCGAACTTGGCGCCGACCATGAACACCACGTTGCCCGCGTCCGGCAGTTCGGCCGGGTCGCCGGTCATCAGGTCGAACGCGACGGTTCGCACACCGTCGGCCTCCAACGCCTCGGCCGCGGCGCGGTCCGACCAACGCGAGACCGCGTACACGCGCACCTCGCCGCGCCCGCCCGCGTCCAGCGCGCGGCGGGCCAACCGGCACAGGCTCGGGCCCATCTTGCCGCCCGCGCCGAGCACGACCAGGTCGCCCTCCAGATCGGCCAGGTCCGCGATCAGTGCCGCGGACGGGGTCGCGAGGAGTTCCTCCAACGCGGCCTCGCCGTCCGGGAACGCGAGCCCGGTGGGCGTGCCTTTCGCTTCGGCCACAGCTACAGCCACCTCATTCATGACGCGAGATCAGCCCTTGATTCCGGTTGCCGCCACGCCTTCGGTGACGTAGCGCTGGCCCACGAGGTAGGCCATGAAGATGGGGACGAACGCGACCACGGAACCCGCGAGGACCACGTTCAGCGGCACGTTCTGTTGTTGCAGCGAGGCGATGCCGACGGTCAGCGTGCGCATGTCCGTGCTCTGACCGACGATCAACGGCCACAGGAAGTCGTTCCAGTGCCACAGGAAGACGAACGTGCCCAGGGTGGCCAGGATCGGCTTGATCAGCGGCAGCACGATCCGGACGAAGATCTGGAACTCCGAGGCGCCGTCGATCTTGGCCGCCTCGAACAGCTCGTCCGGCAGTCCCTGGATGAACTGCCTCATCAGGAACACCGCTTGCGCGTTGGCCAGCGAGGGCAGGATCAGACCCCAGTAGGTGTCGACGCCGTTCATCTTCGCGATCAGGACGAACGTCGGGATCATCGTCACGTGGTAGGGGACCATGACCATCGACAGGAACGACCAGAACATCGCCTCGCGGCCGGGGAATCGCTTCTTGGCGAACGCGTAGCCGGCCAGCGCGGACAGCAGCAGCGTGCCGAGCACGCCGACGATCGAGTAGATGAGCGTATTGATCAGCCACTGGGGGACGTCCTGCGAACCGAGGACGTCGCTGTACGCGCTGGTGGTCAGGTTCCACGGCAGCAGGCTGCCCGGGAACTCGACCGCGCCGGAGGGCTTCAGGGACAACACGACCATCGCGTAGAACGGGAAGATCGTGGCCAGCGCGACCACGCCGAGCAGCAGGCCGCGCAGCACCTTGCCGCGCCGGGTACCGCGCATCGCGTACGGCACGGTGTCCTGCTCGCGGCGGGGACCGGAGCGGTCGCGGCGGCGCAAACGCAGGCGGGCGCGCGCCGGTTCGCTCTTCGCCGCGGCGACCGGCGGCGGCGTGATCTCGGCGACCTCGTGGGTGTCGAGGGACATGGTCACTTCTCCTTCCCGATCACCAGGCGCTGGATGATCGCCACGATGAGCGTCAGCACGAACAGGGCCAGGCCGATCGCGCTGGCGTAGCCGAGATCGAAGTACTTGAAGCCGGCGTCGTAGAGCTGGAACACCAGCGTGTAGCTGGCGTTCGCCGGGCCGCCGCCGGTCATCACGTACACCGCGTCGAAGACCTGGAAGCTGGCGGTGGTCTCGATCACGGCGAGGAAGAACAGCGCGGGCTTCAGGCTCGGCGCGATGATGTAGCGGAAGCGCTGCCAGGGACCGGCGCCGTCGGTGAGCGCGGCCTCCTCCAGTTCGCGGGGCACGTTCTGCAGACTGGCCAGCAGGATCAGCATGCCGTAGCCGAACCGCGACCAGATGCCCACGATCGCCAGCGCCGGCACCACGAACACGTCGTCGGCCAGCCAGGATCCGGTGTGTCCGCCGATCCAACCCATCACCGTGGACCACGGTCCGTCGGTGGAGAAGATCCAGATGAAGACGGTGGAGGCGAGCACCAGGCTGGTGACCACCGGCAGGAAGAAGATCGAGCGGAACAGCTTCGACCCGCGGAACGCGCGCCGGGTCAGCAGCGCGAGCCCGAGCGCGGCGATGATCGTGCCGGGCACGGTGATCACCGTGTAGAGCACGGTCACCCTGAGCGAGGACCAGAAGACCGGGTCGTCCCACAGGCGGGTGAAGTTGTCCAGGCCGGTGAACTTCGGCGAGTCCATCAGCGAGTAGTCGGTGAAGCCGAGCAGCACGCCGGCGATGCTGGGGCCGAACCGGAACAGCACGAACAGCACGAAGGCGGGCAGGACGAACAGCAGCCCGATTCGGGCCTCGCGGCGGGCGTGCGGCCCGCGTCGGCGGAGCCTGCGGGGTTGTTCCGCGACTGCGGCCACGGGGACCTCCTTGGGCTGAGGAACGGATGAGGGAACGGATGGGAGCGGATCCAGCTCGGATGGCGGGAGGGAACAGGCGCGGGTGAAGGGGTGGGCGGCCCGGACGCGGGGCCGGGCCGCCCGGCCGGGGTCAGCGCGCGAGCAGCGCGTTCGCCGCCTTGGCCGCGTCGTTGAGCGCGTCCTTGGGGCTCTTGTTGCCGATCAGCGCGGCCTGGATCTCCGGCGCGAGCACGCCCATCACGTCCCGCGACTTCTCCTTGAGCGGGCCGGCGCTCATCACGTCGAGCGTCTTGGCCACGTCGGCCTGGAGCTTGTCCCCGGGGTAGGGATCGGCGGCCGAGGTGCGGGCCGGGAAGTAGCCGTTGGACTTGACCAGCGCGAGGCTGTTCTCCGGCTTGGCGACGAAGGAGATCCACTTGCCGGCGGCGTCCTTGTTGGCGCCCTTGAGCATCGCGAACGAGCCGACCGTGCCGTACCCGGCGGACTTGACGTCCTTGAGTGGCGGCAGCACGACCGTGTTCTCCTTGCCCCAGAACTTCTCCACGTCGGCCGGGGTGTTCTGCCACGTGCAGGCGACCTTGCCCTTGGCCACCGGGGTCTGCTCCAGCTTGGGCGTGGTGGTGACCTGGTCCTTGTCCGTATAGCCCTTGTCCACCAGGGTCTTGAGGAAGCTCAGCGCCTTGACGCCGGCCTCGGAGTTGAACGCGACCGACTTGCCGTCGGCGGCGAACACGTCACCGCCCGCCTGCCACAACATCGGGTACCAGGTCAGGTTCAGCGTCTGCTGGGTGTCGCCGCTGTAGCTGGTCGCCTGGTAGCCCTTGTCCTTGAGCTTCGGCGCCAGGTTGAGCAGGTCGTCCCAGGTGGCCGGGTAGTTCGTCTCGCCGACCGCGGCGAACACCCGCTTGTCGCAGATCAGCGGGTTGGCGCTGGTCAGCAGCGGGGTCGCCATCGGCTTGCCCTCCACGCTCACCGAATCCAGCGCGGTCTTGCGGTAGTCGGCCTTGTCGGCGGCGGGCATGTACTCGTCCGCGGGCACCAGGCTGCGCTGGTACTTGGGCAGTTGGTCGGGCACCAGGTAGACCACGTCCGGGCCCTTGTTCGCGGCGATCGCGGTGGCCAGCGCGGTGTCGCGGTTGGCCCACGGGTAGGTCTCGACCTTGACCTTGTAGCCGGGGTTGGCCTTGCTGAACGCGTCGCTGAGGCCGGCCCAGTACTCCTTGTTCTTCGCCTCGTCGGCGATCACCGGGTACATCCAGGTGGTGATCGACTTGCCGCCCGAGCCGGGGCCGGAGGAACCGCCGCACGCGGCGAGGCTCACGGTGAGGGCGGTGGCGAGCACCGGGAGGGCGATCGCGCGGACGGTACGCGGACGGATGCTTCTTCTCATGGGGGTCGCGTCTCCTGACAGCGGGGTTTGACGGGGTGTCAGTTCAAGGACCGAGGCGGTGGCCCGACCGCTCGCCCCCCGCCGGGAGGCGGCGGGGGCGGGACGGCTCGAGCGGCCGGACCGGCTCGGGGGTTGCTCAACCGAACGGGGCGTCGCTCAACTCGCGGGTACGGTCTCGGTGTTGCCGCCGTGTCGGGAGCGTTCGACGGCGAACGCGGCGAGGTGGCTGCCGAGCGAGTCGACGCCGTTGGAACGGATGTGGGCGTGGTCGCCGGTGGCCAGCGCGGTGACGAACGCGTCGATCAGCGCGGTGTCGCCGCCGCCGTGTCCGTCCGCCGCGTTCGACCCGGAGGCTCCCGCGTCGTGGGTGACCACCCGGTCGTCGGCGAAGGTGTGCACGGTGACCTGCTCGCCGTCGCCGCGCAACCAGCCGTGGCTGCCGAAGATCCGCACCTGGCGGTGCGTCTGCTCGGTGAACGCGGTCATCGTGAAGGTCGCGGTGATCCCGCCGGACAACTGCATCGCCACCACCTGGTGGTCCACCACGTCGTTGTCGCAGTGGTAGACGCAGCGCCCGTACGGGCCTTCGCGCAGCGCTCGGACCAACTCGGCCTGATCCCGCGGCCCGTGCGCGGCGTCGGTGACGTGGTTGATCGGCCACGCGTCGCCGGTCTTGCGCAGCGCCGGGAAGTAGAGCTTGGGCCCCGAGTACGGGCAGTCGGGTTCGACCGCGCAGTCCAGGCAGTTGCGGGCCGATCCGGCCGGAGCGTTCTCCGGCTTGAAGTGCGCGAGCCCGCCGAAGCTTGCCACCGTCTCGATCCGGGAGCCGGTGACGTACCCGATCCAGTCCAGGTCGTGCGAGGACTTGGCCAGGATCATCGGCGAGGAGTCCGCCTCCCGGCTCCACGGGCCGCGCACGTACGAGTGCGCGTAGTGCCACCAGCCGACCGGCTCCAGCAGGTCCAGGCTCACGATCGAGCCGAGCACACCGGAGTCCAGGACGCCCTTCACCAAGTCGGTGTAGGGCGTGTAGCGCAGCACGTGGCACACCGCGAACGGGACGCCGGCCGCGGCGACACCCTCGATGATCCGCCGGCAGTCCGCCTCGGTGGCGGCCATCGGCTTCTCGGTGAGGATCGCGTAGCCGGCCCCGGCCAGTGCCAGGATCGGCTCCACGTGTTCGCGGTCCTGGGTGGCCACGATCACCGCGTCCGCGATCCGTTCCTCGAGCAGTGCACGCCAGTCCTCGAACTGCACGCTCGCGCCGGAGGCTTCCCGGGCGGAGGCGCGCGGGTCGGCCACGGCGACCAGTTCGGCGCGGTCGGGGTGCCGATGGATCCAATCGGTGTAGGTCAGGCCTCGGTTGCCCGCACCGACCAGGGCGACCCGTACGGGTCGGTCGGTGATGGCCGGTCGGCCGGTGTTCATGGTCGAACTGGGGGAGGTCATGGTGCTTCCCGTGGTGCGAGGGTGTTGCGGATACGACGGTGGCCGCGCGTACGAGCGTGCCGCGGGCCCGGGGTGACGGCGGGTCAGAGGAGCTGGTTGCCGGCGGTGTGCGCGACGCGCGGGCCCTCGTCGGGCAGTGCGGTACGCGTGACGCCGTCCTCGACGCAGCCGCCGTGCAGCAGCGCGCTGTTGCCGCCGAAGGCCGCGCCGGCGAGTTCGAGCCGACCGCCGGTGAACGTGCTGCCCGCCGCGCGATAGCGGTTGGGTCCGTCGGTGACCAGCACGTGTGCGGTGGCCGGGTCGGCGGCGGTGGACACGCAGCCGTCCAACTGCCAGGAGACGGTGCGGGCACCGCCGGTGCGCGACAGCAGCGCGCGGGTCGCGTTGGTGCCGCCGAGCCGGGTCCGCGCCAGCGCCACACTCTGGTCTCCGGTGCCCGCGAACCGCAGGCCGCTGTCCCGCAGTTCGCCGCCGGACACGCTCAGCGCGGGGCCGGTCACCGTGGTCGGCGCGGCGGTCGGCGTGCCCACCAGCGTGCAGTCGGTGAGCACGAGCCGCCCGGCGTTCTTCAGGCTCGCGTTGTCCAGGCCCTTGAGGGTGACCCGGTGCAGGTGCAGTTCGCCGCTCACATTGGCCTGGGTGATCTCGGCGTCCTTGCCGAGCGTGAACGTCGAGTCGGCGATCACGTTGGCGCGCTGCGAACGGTTGGACGCCTGCGACACGATCAGCGGCCCGGAGGCGGTGCAGCCGCGGATCTGCACGCCGTCGGCGTTGACCCACAACATCCCGGAGCCGGCCAGCGCCGGTTTGCCGATCACCTGCATGTCCTCCAGGGTCAGGTCGGTGATCTTGACCCGGGCCACGAACCACGAGCACACGTGCTTGCGCACGGTGATGCGCTTGGCCACCGAGCCCCACGCGGCACCGGAGTTGGCGAAGGTCATCAGACCCGAGTTGCCGGTGTAGACGAGGTCGTGCTCGAACTGACCGTGCGTCACGAACGGGCCCTGGTCGTCGCCGTCGCCGTGACAGTTGGTCACGTAGCAGTAGGCGGACGCGGTCAGGTCGTTGAGGTGCCGGCTGTTCGCGACGTGGCAGTCCTCGACGTGCCCGTACAGGCAGTAGATCTGCTGGGTGAGGTAGCCCGCGCCGCCCCACGTGACGCTGGCCGGGTTCTTCAGCGAGCACGCCCGGGTGCGGTAGTGGGTGCACCAGCGGCGCATCACCACCGGCCAGAACGTGCCGACCGCGTCCACGTGTTCGACGTCGCAGTGGATCGTGTACTCGTAGGCGATCGGGTGCGACCCGGTGTACTGGTCGCCGTCCTGGATGCCCTGGAAGACCATGTTGCGCACGTGCGCGCGGTCCACCGGCTCGATCCGGGTCCAGGTGAAGGTACGGCCGGCGGCGAGGTCCCAGCCGATCTTGTAGCCGACCCGGATGTGCGTCGCGTCCACGAGCTGGGTGATCTCGACCAGGCGCTGCACCTCCTGCTCGTACTTGCCCTTGCCAGGCTCCGGGTCGATGGTGACCGCCCACCAGTCGCCGACCTTGAAGGCCGCGCTGTCCGGTACCTCGAAGACGTCCGCCAGGTCGGGCATCGGCTGGGACAGCTTGGCCTTGACCACCGTGTCGGTGACCTTGCCCTTGAAGTACAGGACCGCGCCGAACGGGTTGTCGTGGGTGTTCTTCTCGATGCCGGTGGTGCGGACGGTGTGTCCGCCGAAGTCCAGGACGATCCGGGAGCGGCCGAAGGTGTGCCGCTTGACGAAGAGCAGGTCGGTGTGGGCCTCGATCCGGTGGATGTACGGATCGTCGACCATCGCGTCCAGCGCGGCGTCGGCGGGGACCTTGTCGTCCAGGATGCCGAACCGGCGGAAGTCCATCACCCCGTCGTGCACCTGGATCCACCGACCCTCCCGCTTGGGCGAGGGGTTGGCCAATACGGTCCCGCCGTTGACCGGCAGGCTCGCGCGCGGGTCCCAGCGCACCACCATGCCGCCGCCGTCGCCCGCGGCGTGATACCCGGCCACCACCACGATGGTGTTCGGGGCCAGTCGGCGAGTCTCCAGGCGCAGCAATGCGGCGACGGTGGCGACACCGGTGGGGACGTTGCCGTCCTCGTGTCGATCGTCGGAGGACGAGGACGCCGACGAGGCGGCGGCGGCCGTACCCGTCGCGGCGGTGCCGGCCAGGAGCAGGCCGCCCAGGCCGCCCGCGGCGAGCAGACGGCGGCGGGAGGACGCGGGCGCGCCGGACGGGGTCGTGGCGGCGGTGGAAGTTTCGGGGGACGTGCTCATCGGGACCTCGGCCTTCGGCGGCAGGGGGGTGAGGACGCTTCCCGTGACACGTGCCGATGCGGCGTTCCCAACGGGTGGGAAACGCGCGGCGGATGGCTTGGGGTGGGCCGCCCGGGTCCGGTGACGGACCGTCGACCCCAGGGCCGGAAACCGGGCACGATTCGTGGCAGCGAACGTGCGGGCCCTGATGAGTCAAGGAACGTAGACCCGCCCGACGTTCCTGGTCAAGACCTCGTGGCGGACTTTCATCGTCCGTGATCGGGGGAACACGATGGGGTCGCAACGTATTGTCCCGTTGCGACCCCGTCGGTCCGATTGTTCACCGGCACATCTCAGCCGGCGTCCACCTCGCCCTCGCCACTCTCCGTGCTGCCCAACTCGCGGCTGACCCGCAGCGCGCCGGCCCGCACCTGGCGGCCGAGTTCCTGGAATCGCCAGCCCGGCAGGTCGAGCTTGAGGCCGGTGATGCTGATCGCGCCCACGCACAGGTCCCGGTGGTCGCGGACCGGGCTGCCGATGCAGAAGATCCCGTCCGCGTCCTCCTCGTCGTCCAGCGCGTAGCCGGTCTGCCGGATGTCGCGCAGGTGTGCGAGCAGGGTCGCGGTGTCGGTGATCGTGTGCGACGTGCGCCGGGGCAGGCCCGAGCGCTCGATCACCGCGCGCGCCTCGGCCTCGGGCAGCGCGGAGAGGATGGCCTTGCCCAGTCCGGTGCAGTGCGGCAGTTCGCGCACCCCCATGCGCAGGTCCAGGCGTACCCGCTGCTCTATCCCGACCTGGTCCACGACCACCGCGAGCCCGCCCTCGGGCACCGCGAAGCGCGCGGCCATGCCGGTCTCCCTGGTCAGTTCGGCCAGCACCGGCCGGGCCACATCGCGCAGGGACACCTGCGACTGGGCCCGATCGCCGAGCCGGGCCAGGCCCATCCCGAGCCGGTAGCGCCGATTCATCCCTTCCCCGTCGTCCGAGACCAGGCCGTATCCGCGCAGGGTCTGGAGCAGTCCGAAGGTGGCGCTCTTGGAGATCCCGCAGGCCTGACCGACCTCGGTGACGCTCATGCCGTCCCCCGGACCACGTGTGGAGAGCACCTCGAGGATGTCCGCGGCCCGGGCGACGGACTTCACCCAGTACTTCGACTCCTCGACATTCTCGTTAACGCTGTTCGACATAGCAGAACACTTTACCGGTCCGGACCCCTTGACTGCCCCGTACATCCAAATGTAGGGTCTGGAACTGTTCGGTCCTGCCGAACAGTGTTCAGAAAACACGGTGTAGAGCAAGCGCAACACCTGCGACGCGTGCCGAAGGCGGATGGCGCCGGTGATCCAAGGCCTGGCAGGGCCGCGGATCCGAACGGTCACGAACGACGCAAGGAGCCCACCGATGAGTGTCGGCACAGCCGCCACCGACTCCCTTCCCGCCCGAGCCCTTCGGGTCATCCCGGGCGGGGTGAACAGCGGTCAGCGCCGGATCCCGGGCCTGACCGAGCTGGTCGTCACCAACACCAGCGGCGCGAACTTCACCGATGCCGAGGGTCGCGTCTTCACCGACTACCACTCCGCGTTCGGCCCGCCGCTGCTCGGCCACAACGACCCGGACGTGCGGCGCGCGGTGCACGAGGCGGCGGGCCGCCTGGACCTGACCGGCGTGGCCGTCACCGAGGGCGAGATCACTCTCGCCGAAACCCTGGTCGAACTGGTCCCCTCGGTGGAGAAGGTGCTGCTCACCAGCACCGGCAGCGAGGCCACCTTCCACGCGCTGCGGGTCGCCCGCGCGGTCACCGGCCGCCGCCTGGTCGTCAAGTTCCAGGGCTGCTACCACGGTTGGCACGACTCGGTGAGCCTGAACGTGATCTCCTCGCCCGACGCGGTCGGCGCACACGACCCGATCTCGACCGGCATCCTGCCCGAGGTGCTCGAGGCCACCCTGGTCCTGCCGTTCAACGACCCGGCCGCGGTGCGCACCGCGTTCGCCGAGCACGGCGCGGACATCGCCGCGGTGATCCTGGAGCCGATCCCGCACAACGTCGGCTGCCTGCTGCCCGACCCCGAGTTCCTCACCACGCTGCGCGAACAGTGCACCGCGCACGGCTCGGTGCTGGTCTTCGACGAGGTCATCACCGGCTTCCGGCACGACCTCGGCGGCTACCAGAAGATCGCCGGCGTCACCCCGGACCTCACCACCTTCGGCAAGGCCATCGCCAACGGCGCCCCGGTCGGCGCGCTCGGCGGCCGGGCCGACCTGATGGACCAGTTCAGCACCCTCCCCGGCGCTCCCGCGTTCTTCGCCGGCACCTACAACGGCCACCCGTGGGTGGTCGCCGCCGCCCTGGAGACGCTGCGCAAGCTGCGCGAGGAGCCGGTACACGAGCACGTGTTCCGCCTCGGCGAACGGGTTCGTACCGGCCTGGGCGAGATGTACACCCGGCTGGGCATCCCGGCTGTGGTCACCGGCTACGGCTCGGTGTTCGTCACCTACTTCATGTCCGGCGGCGTCCCGCGCAGCTACGACGACCTGCTCGCCAACGACGCCGGCCTGTTCATCGGCTACCGTCGCCGGCTGCTGGAGCACGGCGTGTTCGAGCTGCCGCTGAACCTCAAGCGCAGCCACATCTCGTACGCGCACACCGACGCGGACGTCGACCACCTGATCGCCGCGACCGAACTGGCCGTGCAGGACGCGATCAAGGACGGCGGAATCGGCGAGTTGGCCGGCACGTCCACAATGGGCGGCGCGATCGAAGGGACGGCACGCTGATGTTGGTCGTCGACCGCACCCGACCCACCGGCCCGGCCGGCCGGATCACCCACGTCGAGACGCTGCTCCTGGGCACCGCGTGGCGCGACTTCGGCTACGTGCGCGTGCACACCGACCAGGGCCTGTCCGGCGTCGGCGAGATCACCCACCCCTACCGGGTCGCCGAAACGGCCGCGCTGGCCCAGGCGCTGGCGAACCGGCACCTGATCGGCGCCGACCCGTTCGATACCGAGGAACTGTGGCTGCGGCTGTACCAGGGCGACTTCCTGCGCGGCGGAGACGTCGGCGGGATCGCGCTGTCCGGCTTCGACCAGGCCATGCACGACCTGATGGGCAAGGCGCTGGGTGTCCCGGTGTACCGGCTCACCGGCGGCGCCTGCCGCGATCGGGTCCGGGTGTACGCCAACGGTTGGTACAACGGCGAGCGCGAACCCGACGTATTCGCGGCCAAGGCCAAGGAGACCGTGGCCAAGGGCTACTCGGCGCTCAAGTTCGACCCGTTCGGGGCCGGCCTGCACGAGCTCTCGCGGGCCGAACTGCGGCAGTCGGTCGAGCTCGTCGGCGCGGTTCGCGAGGCGATCGGGCCGGATGTGGACCTGTTCATCGAGGGCCACGCGCGATTCGCGATGACCACCGCGTCCGCGCTGCTGCGGGCCCTGGAACCGTTCGACATCGGCTGGCTCGAGGAGCCGATGCCGTGGACGCACATCGAGCGCTACGCGGAACTGCGCGCCCGCGCGCCGTTCCCGATCTCCGGCGGCGAACACTTCCACAACCGCTACGAGTACAAGCAGTTGTTCGCCACGAACGCGGTGGACATCATCCAGCCCGACCTGTCCATGGCGGGCGGACTCACCGAGGTGCGCAAGATCGCCGCGATCGCCGACACGCACGGCGTCATGGTCGCCCCGCACAACTCCAACTCGCCGCTGTGCACCACGGTTTCCGTGCACGCCTCGCTCGGGATCACCAACTTCAAGATCCTGGAGACCTTCGACGGTCTGCTGGAGCCGTTCGTCTTCGACGCGGTCCGCGGCACGTTGCCGGTGACCGCCGACGGGCACGTGGAGATTCCGACCGCGCCGGGCTTCGGCGTCGAGCTGGACGACGACGTGTTCGCCGAACACCCGCCCACCCACCGCTTCTGGAACATGTTCTCGGACGGCTGGGAGAAGAGGAACCGCACATGAGCGCCGGCCGCTCGGGCATCGTCGACGTGCACTCCCATCTGTTCCGCCAGTGTTGCGACTTCGACGACGTGTTCAAGGCCGACTCGGCCCGCGCGCACGACGGTGAGGTCGACCTGACCGTGCGCTGGGCCGACTACGCGGCATCCAGCCCGGCGGACACCCGGACCGTCGTGGTCGGCGGCAAGGCCCGGCGCAGCGGCCTGTGGGTCGAGGACAAGGCGGTCGCCGAATACGTGGCCGAGCAGCCCGATCGACTGATCGGCTACCTGTCGATCGACCCGACCCAGACCGGCTGGCAGGACGAACTGCGATTCGGTCACCAGGAGTTGGGCCTGCGTGGGATCAAGCTGATGCCGATGTACGCGGGCTTCGACCCGGGGGATCCGCAATACGACCCGCTGTTCGCCTACGCCGAGAGCAACGGCCTGCCGATCCTGGTGCACACCGGGACCACGTTCGTCTCGGCGGCGCCGATCGCCTACGCGCAACCCCGGTTGCTGGATCCGGTCGCGATCCGCCATCCCGAACTGCGGATGGTGCTCGCGCACCTGGGTCATCCGTTCGAGGGCGAGTGCATCGCGGTGATCCGCAAGCACCCGCACCTGTACGCGGACGTCAGCGCACTGCACTACCGCCCGTTCCAGCTTTGGCACAGCCTGCGGGTGGCCCAGGACTACGGCGTGCTGCACAAGCTGCTGTTCGGCAGCGACTACCCGTTCACCACGGTGGACGCGTCGGTGGCGGGTCTGCGTGCGGTGGCCGCCGTGCCGGGCATCCCCGGTCTGCCACCGCTGGATCGAGACGCGGTCGAGCAGCTGATCTTCCGCGACGCGCTGCCCCTGCTGGGGCTGTCGTGACCGGCACCTCGGCACCCGGCGGGCCGGGCGTCGCGCCGATCGGCGGATCCGGCGCGAGCTTCGCGCTCACCGATCGCACCGCCCTGGTCACCGGCGCCGCCGGTGGCCTGGGCCGGGCGTTCGCGGTCGCCCTGGCGGCGGCCGGCGCCGACGTCGTGCTCACCGACCGACCGGGCGTGGACCTCACCGAGACGAGCGCCCTGGTCGAGGCCCGCGGCCAGACCGCCCGAATCCGGCCGTTCGACCTGGCCGACACCGCCGGGTTGGCCTGCTATGTGGACGAACTGCGGGCCGAGGTCGGCCCGTTGCACATCCTGGTCAACAACGCCGGCACCGCGGCCCTGGAGCGGTTCAACGAGATCACCGTGGCGAGTTGGCGCCGGGTGCTCGCGGTGAACCTGGACGCGGTCTTCTTCCTGTCCCAACGCGTCGCCGAGCACATGATCGCGGACCGCGTGCCGGGCCGGATCATCGCGGTGACCTCGAAGAACGCGCATGTGGCCGAGGCCGGTCTGGCCCACTACAACGCCTCCAAGGCGGGTGTGGACCTGCTGGTGCAAAGCCTCGCGGTGGAACTGGCGCCGCACGGGATCACCGTCAACGCGGTGGCCCCGGGCATGGTCGAGACGCCCATCGACGGCGATTTCCCGCTCGATCGCGAGCCGTTCGAGGCCGCCTACCGCGAACGCATCCCGCTCGGGCGGTACGCCACGCCCGACGAGTGCGCGGGCGCCGCGGTCTTCCTCGCCTCCCCCGCCGCGTCCTACGTGACCGGCACCCGGATCGTGGTGGACGGCGGTGTGCTCGCCGACCAGATGCCCCGGATGCGCCACATGCCGCCGTACCGCAACTCGCTCTGACTCACCGGCGCGCCGGGCCGGCCCCGCACCGGGGTCCGGCTCCGGACGCCCCGCATCCCCTTCGTGCACGGATCGAGAAAGTGAGCGGGACCCATGTCCTCACTCGGTTCTTCCCCTTCGTCGTCCCGCCGCCGCCTGTTGGCCGCGGGTGGATTGGGCGGGCTGCTGCTCGCCGGCACGGCGGCCGCGGGTACCGCCTCGGCCTCCCCCGACGACGACCGCGACGGCGGGCGGCGCGAACCCTCCGGCAGTGTGCCGACGATCGCCGCTCTCTTGGACCTGGAAACCCGCCGTCTGCCCGCCGACACGATGGTCTCGGTGGCGGGCTATCACGCGGCGGGCGACGGCGGCGGCATGGTGGTGCGCTGGGACCCGCGCTCGAAACTGCCCGCCAACGGCGGCACGGTGCACACGATCGGCTCGCCCAAGCGAGAGGGTCGGTGGATCCAGGTGCACGACGGGGTGATGGACTTCCGCCGGTTCGGCATCCTGGACGACAAGGTCCCCGCCGACGCCGCGCTGGACGCGATGGTCGACGATCCGTACATCCACCGGATCGAGGCCCACACCGACCTGCTCTTCGTCAAGCGGCACACCTTCGGCCGCTCCCGGATCGTCCTGGACTTCGGCGGACACACCGTCCGCACCACCGGCATCGAGAAGAACACCCACGACAACCCGTTCGGCGCGGTCCTGTACTTCAAGGGCAAGGTCACCGACACGGTGGTCGCGTACCCGCTGGCCGAGACCGTCATCGAACTCACCGACGCCTTCCCGGTGCCGGACTCCGGCAGGTTCAAGGTCGGCGAGTGGTGGACCGTGGAGATCGACCCGATCGCGGGCGGCGGCACCTATGAGCGCGAGTTGCAGAAGCTGGTCGAGATCACGCAGATCGTCGACGGCAAGCACATCCGGGTGGACTACCTCAACGGCTGGGAACTGGCCGCCGGACGCCGCATCACCTGGACCCGAATCGAACCGGTCCGGCGCGCCGACGTCCGCAACATGGTGTTCCTCGGCGCCGGCCCCGCCGACGACGAATACACCGGCTCGCACCCGATCGCCTACGAATACGCGGTGCGCTGCGACGTGATCGGGATCGAGGCCACCGGGTCGTTCTGGCCGGTGATCATGCGCCGTTGGTGCACCCACTTCCACACCGCGCGCTCCTCGCTGAAGAACCCGCCGACGGTGATGTACGGCGGCGCGGGCTACCTGACCCAGCAGATCTACTGCCTGTACGGCCGGGTCGAGGACTGCGTCTCCAGCAACGCCCGACACCTGAACGACCTGACCGCGTCCGCCTACTGTCACGTGGTCAACTGCCACGGCGACGGCGACGACCAGGGCGGCAACCCGTTCACCACGCACGGGCAGTACGAGCACGACCTGCTCTTCGAGGGCAATTCGGGACTGATGGACATCGCCAACTCCGGCGCCCTGTGGGGGACTTCAGCGAAGCGCATCACCGTGCGCGACCACGTGTGCTCGTGGTTCGTCGCCGGCACGAAGATCACCGACCTGACCCTGGAGAACGTCCGGGTGATCCCCCGACCGACGTTCGACTCGGGCGGCACCCTCCAGGTCAACGCGGACGGCGTACAACTGCGCGGCTGCGTCGCGCACACCTTCGCGATCGGCCGGCGCTCGGCCCGCTCCACCCGGCCGAACGTGATCGAGGGCTGCACGTTCCACCTGCCCGCGAAGCAGGTGCTGGTGCAGACGCCGGTGACCAACACCGTGCACTTTCGGGACTGCACGTTCACCGGCGTGGACGGCGCGATCCTGCGCGGTTCGGGCGAGGTCGACTTCGACGGGTGCACGATCGTCGGGGCCTCGCCCGCGGCCGCGCCGCTGGAGGTGGGCGCGGCCGTGCTGCGGCTGACCGCGAGCACGCTGACCGACACCGGCGTAGTGCTCTCCGCGGTCCGCGACCAGAGCGTGCACGTGAGCGCCGGCACCCGGATGACCGGCGGCAACGGCTCCGGTGCGCTGCTGTCCCGAGCCGCCGGAACGGGCGTCGCACGCTGGCGGTTGCACGACGCGGAGTCCACCACCGACGGCGCCCACGTGCGGCTGGAATCCGGGATCAACCACTGGGTGGCCACCGGGACCCGGTTCACCGGCGGCCGGCTGGAACTGCGCCCGCAGGCGTTCGCCGGCGCGTCCTCGGCGCTGCACACCACGTGCGTCGAGGACGGCGTCACCCGGACCGCGCTGCCCACGGACGGCCCGCGGGTGGTCACCACCGGGAACCTGGCGATCTGAGATGGAACCGCGCACCACCACCTCGGCCGACGATCCGGCGCTGCGCGCCCTGTGGGCGGTGGCCTTCCCGGACGCACCCGGCCTGCCCGCGCTGCACGCGCACGACCCGGGCCGGCACGAGCGCACCCTGGTCGTCGCCGCCGACGACGGCGCGATCGACGCCGCCCTGCACTGGCAGCCCCGCCCGATCCGCGACGCGGCGGGCGGGGTCGAGACGGTCGGTTGTGTGGGCAGCGTCGCCAGTGCGCCCCGGGCCCGCGGCCGAGGGCTGATCCGCCGACTGCTCGCGGTGGCGATCGACGACATGACCCGATACGGCTGCGCGTGGTCGCTGATGTTCAGCGGCACGCCCGGCGTGTACACGGGATCCGGCTGGGAGACCTTCCCGACGCCGTATCTGCGCGGTGTGGCCGGCCCCGAGGCGGCGTGGGGCGATCGCCGGGTGCGCCGGGCGCGGCCCGCCGACCTGCCCCGGATGATCACGACGCACGCCGCCTCGAACGCGAACCGGCCGCTGAGCACGGTGCGTTCGCCGGCCGACTGGGCCCACCGCTTCCCGCACTGGTACGCGTCGCCCGCCCGGGTGTTGGCCACCGAGCAGGGCGACTACGCGGTGATCCGCCCGGACACCGGCGAGGTGCTCGAACTCGCCCTTGGCCCGGGCCGTCCGTACGCACTGCCCGCGCTGTTGCGCGAGGCGCTGTACGAACTCGGCGGCCCGGGCACGGTGGTGACGTTGCGGGTACCGATCGACACGGCGCTCACCCGGGCGATCGGCGCCGTGTTGACCGACGTGAGCACCGGCCACACCGACTTCGGTCTGGCCCGGCCGATCCGAAACGACCGGGCGCGGGTACGCGCCACGGTCACCGCCCCCGGTGCCACGCACTGGCTGGGGGACGCGTTCTGATGCATCGTCAGGACGCCCGCACACCGCCCGGCTCGGCGAGGAATCACCCCGTGCCGCCGAGCCGGGTGCCGGTTCTGGTCGGCGGTGACACCACCGTGGTGTGCACCGCCGATCCGGACACCGGTGCGCTGGTGGAGACCGGCCCACCGGTGCCGGTGCGCACCGCGTACGCGGCCGCCCACCCGCGCCTGGACCTGGTCTACGGCGTGGACGAGGCGCTCGACGGCACGGTCACCGTGCTCGAGCCGAGCCGGCACCCCCGACTCCGGCAACGGGTCTCCGCACGCGGCTCGATCCCGTGCCACGTCGCGGTGTCCCCCGCCGGCGGGCACCTGCTGGTCGCCAACTACGGCACCGGCGATCTGCTCGTCCACCGCCTCGACACGCACGGCGCGATCGCCGAGGTGACCGAGCAGATCGCGCTCCCGGGCCCGGGTTCGCGGGCGCACCCGGAACGGCAATCCGCCGCGCACCCGCACCAGATCGTGTTCGAGGACCGGGACACGCTCACCGTCGTCGACCTCGGCGGCGACGTCCTGCTCACCTACCACCTGAGCGCGGGCCGGCTGCGGCTGCGCTCCACCCACCGCGTCCCGACCGGCACCGGGCCGCGCCACCTGAGCGGCCGTTGGCTGCTCGGCGAACTCGACCCGGCGATCCTGGCCCTGCCCGACCTGACCCGCCATCCGCTCGCCGCGCCGGGCCTGCCCTCGGCCATCGTCGCCGCGCCCGACGGCGCGCACGTGTACGCGGCCAACCGGGGCCCGGGCACGATCACCACTTTGGCCACAACCGCCCCGCACACGATGTCCGACCTCCCCGCCGGTGGCGGCGCCCCGCAGGATCTGGCCTTCGTCGAAGACGTGCTCTACGCGGCCCTGCCCGACGCGGACGCGGTCGCCGCGTTCCGGTGGACCCCCGGCACCGGCGCGCTGAGCCCGCTGGGCATGGCGCTGCACACCCCCGATCCACGCTGCCTGCTGCCGCTGCGCCGGCCGTGACCGCCGACCGGCCCGCCCGAGACCCGCATTTCCGGCGCTGGAAAGGGCCCGGATGGCTCGGATTGCTCGGATGACCCGGCCTGCCCGGCCCGCCCGACCGAGTCGCCCGCCCCACCCCGCCCCCGTCAGGCCGACCCGCCCGCCCGAGTCGTCCGCCGCCACCCCGCCCCGCCCCGTCAGGCCGAGCGGAAGACCTCACTCACGCTGGTGAAGCTGTCCTTCGCGTGCCCGGCCTCGACCGCCCGCCGGAAGATCTCCTGGACCGCGCTCGGCAACGTCGCGTCCACCCCCGACTGGAGCGTCGTGTGCACGACGTGCTCGATGCTCGCCAAGCCCATCGCCAGGTTGTCCACGTCGCCACTGTGGTCCCCGACGTCCAGACGCGGCGTGTAGAAGGCGAGGAAGTCCGGAACCGACGCGGCCGTCGCCGACGCGTGCGGCAGGAACTCGGCGGCCGAGATGCCGTTCGCCCGCGCCACCGTCAGCGCGTGCAGGGCCGCGGTCATCGAGGTCCAGAAGATGTCCATCTGAAGCTGGTACAGGAGCGCGGCAAGGCCGGGGTCCGCGCCTCGGTAGTCGGTCCCGGTCAGCACGGCCAGGGTCTCCTGGTGTGCGGCGAACACGTCGGCCGGGCCGCTGTAGAACGTCGACATCTCGGGCGAGCCGATGCCCGACGGCGACGACTGCACCCCACCGGTCAGATGCCGGGCGCCGTGCCCCGCCGCCCACTCGGCCGCCGCCCTGGCCCGCGCGGGGGTGTCCGAACTGAGGTTGACCAGCACCCGACCCGCCAGCGCCGCCGCGGCCGGTTCCAGGATCGCGTGGACCGCGTCGTAGTCCGTCAGGCTCAACACCACCAGCTCATTCGCCGCCAACGCGGCCTCGATCGTGGCGGCCCGCGACGCTCCCTCTGCCACCAGCGCGTCCGCCTTGCTCGCGGTCCGGTTCCATACGGTCACCGGATGACCGGCGGCCAGGAATGCGCGGGTCATCGCCTGCCCCATCGGGCCGAGACCGATGACCGTGACCGGCTGCTTGTCGACCGCCTGCTTGTCGACCGCTTGCTTGTCGCCCATGAGTACTCCAAAGATCTCGCAATGGTGGACTAGAACGAACGCTCTATCCAGTCCCAGGAACGTAGCACACACTAGAGCGAACGCTCTATCCACTCTGGAGCGAACGCTCTATCCGATAAACTCGCCGCGTGAAGACCAAGGCGCAGCAGCACGAGTCGGCCGCCCCCGCCGCCGGGACGACCCCGCTCGGCACCCGCGAACGCATCGTCCGCACGGCTTCGCGGCTGATGCAGCGACAGGGCTACGACGGCACCGGGATCAAGCAGATCTCCACCGAGGCCGGCGCCACGCTCGGCTCGATGTACCACTTCTTCCCGGGCGGCAAGCAGGAGTTGGCGGTCGCCGCGATCCGGCACGGGGACGGCGAGTTCGCCGACGTCCTGCGCGACGTGCTGGCCGCCGAGCCGGACCCGGGCGCGGCGATCCGCGAGCTCACCCGCAGTCTTGTCGAGGGGCTGCGCGCGTCCGACTGGGTCGATGGCTGCCCGGTCACCGCGACCGCGCTCGGCACCGCGACCGGCGCGCCCGACATCCAGTCCGCCGCGGCCGAGGCGTTCGCACACTGGCGGGAGCTGGTGCGGGTGCGGCTGGTCGAGGTCGGCTTCGCCGAGACGGACGCCGAGGGCCTCGCGCAGACCGTGATCAGCACCCTGGAGGGCGCCGAACTGGCCGCGCAGGTCAGCCGGAGCGAGCAGCCGCTGCTGCTGGCCGGCGTCCACCTGACCCGGCTGATCGACACCTACGAGCGCGGCACCGCGCCGGCCGGCTGAGCGCACGAGCGGGCGATCCGAGAGCGGGACCGGGCGGCGGCCACGAACCCGGCCGAGTGCGAGTCAGCGCCCCTCGCCCGCCCGCACCACGCCGTTCTCGTACGCGAACACCGCCGCCTGGGTGCGATCGCGCAGGTTCAGCTTGGCCAGCAGCCGGCTCACGTGCGTCTTGACCGTCTGTTCGCTCACCACCAGCCGCGCGGCGATCTCGGCATTGGACAACCCCTGCGCGATCAGCGCGAGCACCTCGGTCTCCCGCTCGGTGAGCCGCTCGACCCGGCCGCGCGGTCCGGCGTCGGGCGGGCCGAGTCGGGCGAACTCGGCGATCAGCCGGCGCGTCACGGTCGGCGCGAGCAGCGCCTCGCCGTCCGCCACCACCCGTACCGCGTCCGCGAGTTGCACCGCCGAGGCGTCCTTGAGCAGGAATCCGCTCGCACCCGCGCGCAGCGCCTCGTAGACGTACTCGTCCAGGTCGAAGGTGGTCAGCACCAGGACCCGGGTGGTGTTGCCCGGGTCGGCGGTGATCTCGCGGGTCGCGGCCAGCCCGTCCAGCACCGGCATCCGCACGTCCATCAGCACCACGTCCGGGCGCAGTTCGGCGACCTGTTCGACCGCGTCGCGCCCGTGTACGGCCTCGCCGACCACGTCGATCCCGGGCTGCGCGCCGAGCAGGACCGAGAAGCCCTCGCGCACCATCATCTGGTCGTCGGCGATCAGCACCCGGATGGCCATCGATGTCACTGCTCCTCGGTCGGCAGGAAGACGTCCACGTGGTAGCCCCCTTCGGGAGTATGCCCGGCGTCCAACGTGCCGCCGATCATCGCCGCCCGTTCACGCATGCCCAGCACGCCGTGCCCGGAGCCCTCCCGCGCGGGCGCGTCGGCGTTCGGCGTGGGCTCGTTGTGCACCCGCAGACCGATCCCGGTCGGTACGTACGCGACCTCGACCCGCACCCGCGCGCCGGGCGCGTGTCGCAGCGCGTTGCTCAGCGCCTCCTGGCCGATCCGGTAGGCGGACAGGTCGACGCCCTGCGGCAACGGGCGGGGCATGCCGACGGTGAGGTGCTCCACCGTCATCCCGGCCGCGCGGACGTTGTCGATCAGTTCGGGCAGCCGGTCCAGGGTGGGCAGCGGGGCCGGCCGGCCCTGCCCGTCGAGCTCGCCGTCACCCTCCGGCCCGGTGCGCAACAGGCCCAGTACGCGCCGCAGTTCACCGAGCGCGTCGACCGCGTTGGCGCGGATCGTCACGAAGCTCTGCACCAGTTCCGGCGGCGGGTCCGGGACCCGGTAGCGGGCCGCCTCGGCCTGGATCGCGATCACCGACATGTGGTGCGCGACCACGTCGTGCAACTCGCGGGCGATCCGGGCGCGTTCCTCCAGAAGTGCGCTGCGCTCTCGCTCGGTGGCGGTCAGGTCGGCTTGCACGGCCAGCTCGCGGCGCGCGTCACTGCGACCCCGGAAGGCGATCACGACGACCATCGCGACCGCGGTCATCGTCGCGGCCACGGGCATCGTGCCCCAGCGCGAAGGGTCCTCCTGCGTGTTGCGGACCAACGCCACTCCGAGCAGCGCGGTGATCGCCCACGTCTCCACGACGACCCGCAACCGGGCGTGGAACGCCACATAGGCGAGCACCACGATCTGCGCGAAGATGCCCACGCTGGTCCAGGGCCACTGGACCAGGTCGTGCCCGTTCCCCTCGCCGGCGACGGCGCACGCCGCGGTCGCGGCGAGCGACATCCACCAGGCGATGAGTGGCCGTTGCGGCGCGAGCAGGATCGGCGCGCCGGTGGCCAGGCCCAGGGCGAAGGCCATACCGCCGGACACCCCGGGGTAGCCCGCCAGGACCGCGCCCTGGATGCCCACGGTGAGCACGACGGCCACGTAGAGCAGGCCGAGTGCGACCGCGCGGCTGCTGAACGGTGCCGGCGGACGCTCGGTGCGAACCCGTACGTCGAACAGGTCCGCGCGCAGCCCGCTCAGCCCTCGATGCACCCGGCCCGGCCGGGCCGCGCCGGCGGCGGCCGTGTCGGATGCGTGCACTCCGCCTGCCTTCACACTCACCCGCGGCACGCTACGCGGCGCGTGTGGCCCACCGCGTCCCCGCCCCGGGTGATCCCGGGTGTCACTCTCAGGAGCTACGTGCGACGCCCGGATCTGTCCGCGCCGGCCTCCCAGCGATGGAACACCACCCACAGCGCCAGCAGCACGGCGGCGAAGGCCGACATCCACCCGATGCGCGCCGCGATCCACGGCAGCCCGTCCGGCGCCGTGCCCAGTCCGGTCAGGCCGCCGAGCCCGATGCCGACCGAGGTCACCGCGAGCATCGCGCTCTGGTGCCACAGGAACACCGTCATCGCGGACAGGTTGACCAGCGCGACCGCCGCCCAGATCCCGGGGCGCCGGCTCAGCGCCCGCCGCAGCGGTGCCCGCACCAGCAGCGCGAGCCCGCATTGGGCCAGCCCGAAGGCGACCGCGGCGACGGTGGGCGGGTTGAGGTTGGAGATCGCCTGGCCCGGAACGCCGACCATGCTGACCGGATAGCCGCAGTAGCGGATCAGCCCGGCACACGCGAGCGCTCCGGCCACCAGCAGCGGCGCGCCGAGCCGCTCGATCCGCGCCCGGTGCGGCCCCGCCCACAACACGCCGAGGCTGTACGGGACGAGCCAGCCCGCGAGTACGTTGACCCAACCGACCGCGGCCGGCCCGTCGGCGGCGAAACGGGTCAGGTCCACCAGGACGACCGTGCCGATCGCGAGCACGGGTCCCACCCGGCCGAGCCGGACCACGAGCGGGGTGAGCGCGGTCAGGCCCGCGTAGACGAGCACGAACCACAGCGGTGACAGCACCAGTTTGCCCAGCGTGTGCAGGGTGTCGCCGGGCACGAAGTCGGCGAGCAGCGCGGTCGCGACGGTCCACACCGCGAGCAGCGCGGCGATCGGCCGGCCGAGCCGGATCATCCGCCGCCGGGCCCACGGTCGGTAGCGGTCCGCGCGTGCGTGGGATCGGGCCGCGACGTACCCGCCGACCAGGAAGAACACCGCGAGCGGCTGGAGCAGCCAGGTGACCGGCGCGTAGTCGGGCAGGAGGCGCAGCGGGCTGTCGGTCTGCCAGTGGTCGGCGCCCGCGTACACGCCCGTGACGATCCAGTGGCCGAACACGACGCCCAGGATGGCGATCGCCCGCAGGCCGTCCACCTCGCGCTCGCGGTCCGCCGGTGTCGAGTCCGCGATCCGACGGACCAGGACGCCCGGTTCACGCATGGGTCACCTCCGCGGCACGGCCCCGCGCGATCAGCGCGAGGTTGTACAGGGCCGGCCCGCCGGGCCGCAGGTAGTCCGAGTGGCCGCCGGCGCCGGCCACGAACTCGCGTGCGCCGAAGTCGTGCCCGGTCGGGTCGGCGCCGAAGCCGACGGTGGTGTCGAAGAACGGGATGCTCACGTTGGGCACCAGGTCGATCCAGTCCGCCCCGCCTCGACCGGCCCAGACCCGGGCACCGGTGGCCAGTTCGTCCCGGTCGTCCACGCCCAAGCCGGGGCTGCCGAACACGGCCAGGTCGGCGACGTCGATCCGGGAGACCGCGCGCCCGCACACCACCGAGCCGTAGGAGTGGCACAGCAGCGACACCTGCGCTGCGGGCGCCACCGTGTGCAAACCGGCGACGAAGCGGCGCAGTTCGCGCGCGCCGCGGTCGGCCCGGCCGGTGGTGAGCACGTCGAGGCTGATCGTGCGCGGCGGCGAGTAGCCCAGCCAGGCGATCACCGCGACACGCGCGGTCGGGTCCTGGAGGCGGATCTCGTCGTGGAGCGCGCGGGCGCCGCCGGCGGGGGTCGAGTACGGCTTGTCGCCGCGGGTGTCGTAGTGGTCCAGGTCGCTGTCGCTGCCCGGTACCACGACCGCGATCCGGTCGGCGCCGGCCAGGTCGCCGAGCACCTCCACCGCGCGGACCCGGCCCGCGCGACCGTCGAAGGACAGGAAGTTCCGCCCCGGGTCGGCCATCCGCGCGAGGTGCTCGGCCCGTGCGGTGTGGCCGGTGTCCCGGGCCAGGCCGGCCGCCTCGGCGATGGCGCCCTGGTTGGCCGCGTAGCGCTCGCCCAGCGTCGCGGCGGACATCGCGGGCAGCGTCGGTGGTGTCGGTGCCGCCGCGTCCGCGACGCCCGCGCCGGGTCCGGCCAACGCCCCGGCGACCAGCGCCGAGACCAAGCCCATTCGCAGCCGACCACGCATGTCCCGCTCCCGTCCTCGAAGTACGAACACGAAGCTAGGAATCGGCGTCGGTAGCCCGCGTCGCGCCGGAGAGTGGACTCCGCGGGTAGCTCTCCGGGACTACACGGGTCACCCGCGCGACACCGAATCGGGACAATTCATTGCGCCCGTCCCGCTCGGACCGGCCCGGTGCCGGTGATCGACGCACTCGAACCGGGGTCGAACCGGGCTCCGGTGGCACGGGGTTGGTCGGTCCGCAACGGCGGATGGAGTCGACCGGCGGCACCTTCCGCGGGGCCCGCGCCCCGGCGGCGGCTTCGAACTCGACACCCGGCTGTCGGTCGCGTCGACCGAATCGGACCGGGCGCACAAAATGCTCACGACGCACGAGGCTCCGGAGCCGGCGGAGCCGGTTCGGCCTGCCGCGTCGAGCCGGGGCGAACGGCCGCCCGCGCCCACCCGGCCGCTTCGCTCACGGCCGGCCCGGGCCGGTTCCGACCGGTCGCGGCGGGGCGCGCCGGACCGATCGGAACCGGAACCGAAAACGGCACCCGGAGTCCTGACCGCGTCACATCCCGAAACCGGCTGATACCCGACGGATCCCCCCGCATCGGGTTCCGTATCCTCGACACGTGTCACCGCCGCTTGGGTGTTGACTTGGCCGGCCCTCGGATGGACCCTCGGGCCAGCCACATCGCGGGTCGCCGGCGGCGGGCGCCGGCTCGACATCGCACCGTCCAGGCACGTCCTCATCACGTGGCGCCGGAGCGTCCACCGACCCACGCGTCGTCGACCCATCCGGCATCTCGGCACCGCAGCATATCGATCTTCCGGAATCGGAATCTCCGCTTCCGTATATCGAATTCCCCCGGGCTGCAGGCCCTCGGGACGCCCCGGAAAGGCTTCCTGATGCCGCGAGTTAACGATTCGAATCCGGACCACCCCTCCGACTCCCGAAGCTCCGCGCGCAGCACCACCCCCGGCACGCCCTCCCGTCGGGCCGTCCTCGGCGGTCTCGCCGGCACCGCGCTCGCCGCGACCCAGTGGACCCCCGCAGCTCTGCTGCCCGCGACCGAGGCGGTCGCGGCGCCGACTCCGCCGAACTTCCCGCCCGGCATCACGCTGGGCGTGCAGCAGTACAGGAACTGGTCCGGCGAACTGCGCGCCGACGACGTGTGGACGGCGGTGCCCGCGCACCCCTCCGACGTCGTGGTGCTCGCGAACTGGGCCCGAGCCAACGGCTATCGGCTCCGGCCTCGCGGGATGAGCCACAACTGGTCGCCGATCCTGATCCCGGCCGGCGCGGACACCTCGCGCACGCTGATGGTCGACACCACGCGGAACCTGACCTCGCTGGTGGTCAATCCGGGATCACCCACCACGGTCACCGTCCAGACCGGGTGCAGCGTCGAACGCCTGTTGACCAAGCTGGAGGAGGCCGGGCGCGGATTGATCGCGGCCACCGCGCCGGGCAAGTTGAGCGTCGGCGGCGTGCTGGCCATCGGCGCGCACGGCAGCGGAATCCCCAAGCCGGGCGAGAGTCTTCCGCAGGGCGGCACCTACGGCACTCTGAGCAACCTGGTGTTGTCCTTGACCGCGGTCGTGTGGGATCAGGCCGCCGGTGCCTACGTGCTCCGGACCTTCCAACGCAACGACCCGGAGATCGGCCCGTTCCTGGTGCACCTGGGCCGGGCCTTCGTCACCGAGGTCACGCTCCAGACCAACGCGAACCAAAGATTGCGCTGCCAGAACTTCTACCACGACCAGATCGGCACGCTGCTGGGCCCACCCGGCGGCGGCGGCAAGAAACTCGCCGACTACATCCGCGATTCGGGCCGGGTCGAGGTGATCTGGTTCCCGTTCACCACCGTGCCCTGGCTCAAGGTGTGGAGCGTGGCGCCGAGCAAGCCGTGGGTCTCCACGCAGATCAACAGCCCGTATCCGTACACGTTCGCCAACTTCGTCACCGAGGACCAGGCCGAGTTCCTGGCCGACATCGCGACCGGCAACGTAGGTGCGACCGAGGTGTTCACCAACGCCGAGATGGCGGTGGTGGGTTCGGGCCTGATCGTGACCTGGACCTGGGACATCTGGGGCTGGTCGAAGAACACCCAGCTGTTCGTCGAACCGACCACGCTGCGCATCCACGAAGGCGGCTGGGCCGTGCTGACCACGCGAGCGAACGTGCAGCGCGTACTCAACGAGTTCTTCGTGAAGTACACCGGCCTGCTGGGCGCGTACAAGGCCAACGGACAGTATCCGTGCAACAGTCCGATCGAACTGCGGGTGACCGGCGTCGACCGGGCGAACGAGGTGGTCACCGCGAACGCGGTCGAGCCCACGCTCTCCGCCGCCCGACCGCGCCCCGACCACCCGGAGTGGGACACGGTGGTCTGGCTGGATGTGGCGACCCTGCCCGGCACGCCCGCCAACCACGACTTCTACCAACAGATGGACGCCTGGATCTGGGGCAACTACACCGGCAACTACGCGTGCGTGCGCCCGGAGTGGTCCAAGGGCTGGGCGTATGGGATCGGCGGCGCGTGGACGGACACGGCCGCGATCACCGGCCGGATCCCGAACTCGTTCCGCACCGGCCTTCCCACGACGAGCAACTTCGACGCCGCGCGAGCCACCTTGAACAAGTACGACCCGAGCCGGGTCTTCTCCAACACGTTCCTGGACGTCCTGCTGCCCTGACCGCCTCCACCCGACACGGCATCCTCCCCACCCGGCGCGGCCCGAGCGGGGAGGTACCGTGCTGCGATGCACACTGTGGAACTGACCCTGGACGGAGCCGCCGAACTCGCCGTCCGTCGCGTGTGGAAGGAACTGGCCGACCTCGGCCTGCCCGGACAGAGCCCGCGTCCGTCCGCCGCCGACCGACCGCACATCACCCTCGGCACCAGCCACGAACTCACCGACCCGGTACGTGAGTTGCTTGCCGAAGCGCTCACCGCACTGCCCCTGGAGGTGGAGTTCACCCGGCCGGTGCGATTCGGCGGCCGATCGCGCACCGTGGCGTGGGAGGTCGCGCCGAGCGACGCGCTGCTCGCCCTCCAGTTGCGGGTGTGGCGCACGATCGACGCGGAGAACCCCTACCACCACCCCGCGGCCTGGGTCCCGCACGTCACGCTCGCCCGCACGCTCCGCCCGGGCGACGGGTGGCAGGAACACGCGTGGCGACTGCTCCGGGGTCGGCCCGCCCTACCCGCGCTGCTGACCGGCGCGCGCAGCTACGACCACGCCACCGACACCGCCGAGGACCTCCTGACGCCCACCGGGGCCGTACCGGCATCCGGCTGACCGGTTCGGGCCGGGGCCCGGTCGTCAGCCGTCGCCGTCGAGCCAGCCGTCGTCCAGTGCGCCGTTGTCGTCGTACACGACGAACTCGCGTTCCACCGAGGCGATCTCGTATCCGGCCAGCGCGGCCACCAGGTCCGCCATCGCGCGCGCGGCGGCCTCGTCGCCCATCCCGTGGCAGCGCTGCGTGACGAACCGTTCGGACCGCCCGTGCGCCCGGGTCCGACGCGCGTTGTGCGACAGGTGCGCACCGTGCCCGACCACCTCGGCGGCCAACGCGGCCAGGTCGGCGTCCTCGGCGAGCACGAGCTTGAGGTGATGCTCGAAGTACAGCCCGGGCCCGAGCGCCCGCGCCTGCGCGTCGCCGGCCGGGACGCCGGGATGCCACGGCGCCGCCTCGATCTTGGTCCGGGTCACCGGATACCCGTCCCGGCGCAGTGCCGCGGCGAGTTCGCCGGCCCGCTCGCGGGCCCGGGCCAGGGTCGTGGTCGCCCGCTCGGTCACCATCGGCTGGGACACCGTGTGCCCACGCGCGAGCACGATGTGGGTCAACCCCACGCCGTACGCGCCGGCCAGACGGGCCAGCCCGTCCACGTCGTCGGTGCGCACCGTGACGTGCGTCTCGAACACCCCGGCGAGATCGGCGGGGAAGGCCCGGCCGGCCCTGCCAAAGTGGCGGGCGTGGTCGGTCTCGGTGGCTTCGGTCGGCGCGTGCACCGCCCCATCCTCGCAGGTGGCGACGGGCGGCACCGGGAATAATCGGTACTTGGACCGGGCGCCGGGATCCGCATAATGGCCCGCATGCCGACGCGAGCCGAAGAACTCATCGCCACCCTGGACGCGCTGCCCCACCGCGAACGCGTGCGGGAGATCGCCCGCGTCGCCCGGCAGCTTCGCGGGTCCGCCGAACTGGCCGCGACACTGGCCGTGTTGGCCGGACAGGGTGGCTACGAGCGCGGTGTCGCGTTGACCATGGCGATCGTCGCGGGCGATGTCGAGCACGTGCTGCGGGCCACTCGGGATCCCGATCTCGCGTTGGCCCGCCGCGCGGTGAGCGCGACCCGTTCGCTGCCGGTGCCCGACGACGCGTTGGCCGCGTTGCTGGACGACGCCCCCTCCGTGCTGCGCGACTCGATCTACCGCGCCATCCGCGCGGGCCGGCGCACCGCGTTGGCGGATCGCGTCATCGCCGAGGTGCTCACGATCCGCGGACCTGCCGAGGCGGCCCGGGTGCTGCCGGCGTGCGGTCCGACCGTGGCGGCCGAGTACGTCGGCGTGCTCGGGCACATCGACAGGGTCCGGGACGCCTTCCTGCGCCGGTATCCGGCACTCGGCCTCGACGACGCGGAGCGCCTGCTGGCCGACCTCCCCGTCTCCGACCGGGACGCGTGGTGGACGAACCACGGTCGCGGCGTGATCGCGGCCGGTCAGCGATTCCCGCATCGGGTGCTGGACCTGATCGAGCGTCACCCCACCCGCGGGCCGCTGCCGTGGGCGTTCGTCGGCGGCATCCAGCCGTTCGTCACCGCGGATCGGGACCGGGTGCTGCGCCTGCTCGCCGCCTCCGAGCGGCGCGGCCGGACCCTGTCCGGGGTGAGCGTGAGCGCGCTGCGCCGACTCGTCGACACCGGGCCCGACTCCGCCGAACTGATCGCGCTCGGTCGCGCGGTGCGCACCGACGAGGCGGTCACCATCCGCCTGCTCAAGGCGATGGCGCCGAGCCGGCGCGCCGGGTTCCTCGACGCCGTGCACGCCGACCGGGACCGGAGTCGGGACATGCCGAGCGGCGCCCTGCTCGACGTGCTCCCGCACGCGCGTCGGCACGCCGAGGCGCGCCGGATGCTCGCACTCGCCTCGATCGCGGCCGACGAGCCGCGCCGCCTGCCGCTGCTCGCCTTCCTGCCGCTCGCCGAGGCGCACGCCGAACTCGACGCGAACACGCGACTTCCCGACGCCGGCGCCCGGGCCGAGGGGTATCGGCGACTGATCGCGTGCGCGGCCCGGACCGGCGACCCCGAGCAGTTCGGCGCGGTACTGCGCTCGCTGACCCGGCTGCGGAACGAGCAGGACCCGGTGCGCGGCGCGGCGTTGTTCGCGATCGCCGAGGCGCATCCGGGCCTGTTCGACGCGGAGGTGGTGGGCGTGCTCACCGACCTGGTACGGGACACCCTGGAGGCGCGGGACACCTCGTACCGGACCCGATCGGCCTTGACCGACCTGGCCGCACGCCTGCTGACCCAGCATGTCGTGGGCGGCGCACCGGAGTTGACCGGGTGGGCTCTGACCACCTTCGAGCGGGTGGCGGGCCGGTCGGGCGTGGTCCGACTGGCCGGCCTCGCCGACGACCTGCGTCGCGGTCGCGAACGGGAGATCCTGGAGGCGCTGTTGCCGTGGATCCGGGCACAGGTGGCCCGGGGTGAGCACTGGCTCGCGTTCGCCCTCGCCGGCACCCTGGACCGGCGGGCGTGGGCGCTGGAGCCGTTGCAGGAGATCCTGCGCCTGGCCACCCGCGCCGACTCGGACGCCGTCGCGGGTACCGCGATCGGGCTGTGGTTGGCCGACCCGCGTCGGCGCGCCGAGCGGGTCGCCGAGTTGGTCGAGTGGGACGAGTCGACGCCGACCCTGCCGGTGGTCCTGCACGCGCTCGCCTATCGCCGCACCGACCTGCTCGACGGCTACCTCGACGGCCGCACGTTGCGTGGTCGCTTCGCCACGCGTGGGGTGCGCTGGATCCCGTACCTGCCGTTCGACACCATGGCGCGGCTGTTGCCCAGGCAGCGGCGGGCCTACGCGGCGCGGCTGGTCGAACTCGCCGACGACGTGCGCCAGCACGTCGACACCCGAGTGCACGCGATCCGTCGGCTGGCCCGGGTGCCCGGGTTCGGCCGTCCCGCGGTGCTGCGGTATCTGACCGCCACCGAGGTGCCGTTGATGGAGGCCGCGCTGAGTGGTCTCACCCATACCGACGACCCCGGCGCGGCGTTGCCGATCCTGCTCGCGCACGTGGGCGACGATCGGGCCCGGGTCGCGGCGTACTCGATGTCGCGCGCCGCGCGGTACGTGCCGCCGAGTGTGCTCGAACCGGCGCTGCGGCAGGTGCTGTTCGGGCCGGCCAAGGTGACCTCGCGCAAGGAGGCGGCCCGGGTCGTGGTGCGCGAGGCGCTGCCCGGCGCGGTGGAGATGTTGGCACACGCGTGGTCGGCGCCGGATCAGCATCGGGACGTGCGCGGCGCGATCCTGCACCGGTTGACCACCCGGCTGGACGACGAACGTTCGTGGACGGTGCTGCGGGCCGGAATCGAGGGTCCCCGGGAGGCGGCCCAGGCGATCGTGGCCCGGCCGCCGGCCGCCCTCGCGCCGGCCTGGCGGGCCCGGTACGCGGAGTTGATCGGCACGGCCTGCGCGAGCGCGGACACCGAGGTGCGGCGGGCCGCCTATCGGGCCTTCCCGCGCTGGGCCCGGTATTCGCCCGACGGAGTCGTCGCGATCGCCCGCGCGGTCCTGGACCCGGCCGACCCGATCGGGTGGCGCGAGGCGGCCGACGCGCTGCACACCTTCACCACGGACGGCGTCGCACCGAAGACCTACCTCGACGTGATCACCACGCTGATCGTGTCGGACAGCGCACCGGACGCGCCGAACGCCGAGCCGGAGCAGGACCGCCCGGCCCGACGACGGTTGACCGTACTGCTCGACCAGGCGCGTGCGTGGGCGGTCCGCGCACCGGCCGAATCGGCGCCGGTACTGCGGCCGGTGCGGGCCGCGCTGGCGGGCGTCCCGGAGTTGCGGATCGAGGCGGCGACGTTGACCGCGTCGGTCCTGCCGCTGTCCGGCGACGCGGTCGAGGCCGGCTTCACCGATCTGGTGGAACTGTGCGCCGGCCGGGCGCTGCCCGCGATCCGCGCGGCCGGCGTGCTGCGCGATCGCCTCGGCCGGGCCGGCGCACCGATCGATGCCATCGCGCTGACGGCCGCCGCGCGCGATCTCGCCGCGTGTCCGGCGCCGGCGGCCGGGTTGTTCGGCTGCGAACTGGCCCGCGCGCTCGGCGTACGGGCCGGGTGGCCGGCCGAGTGGCGCGCGCTGCTGCGCGAACTGCGCGCACACCCGGACCCGGACGTACGCGAGAGCGCACTGGCGGTGCGCACCACGTCGACCTGAAACTGCCGTCCCCCGCCGGGCGATCGGGGCGACAGGCCCCGACCGCCGACCGATGCCGCGGCCGAACGGGCCGATCAGCTCTGTTCGGTGCGCAGCAGGCGCAGGAACGCCTTGATACCGGAGATCACTTCCTGGTTGTCCGTCAACCGGCTCACGGTGTCCTCGAATCGGCGGCCGAGAGCGTCGATCTTGCGGTCGGTCGCGTGATGCCGCTCGGTCGCCCGCTCGGCGTCCTGCTCGGTGGCGGTGCGCAACTGCGCCACCGTCTCGGTCAGTTCCCTGGTGCGCTCGTCGAGGCTCTCGACCTTGCTCTCCAGTGTGGCCACCCGGTCGATCAGCGCGAGCACGTCCTCACGCGGGTGGGTCACCTCGCGCAGCATGCTCCGCAGCCGCTGCCCGAGGTGCTCCAGGTACGCCTGGCTGGGCCGGAACATCGTGCTGAGCAGATAGAACCCGGCGAACCAGTAGCCCACCACACCACCGGACGCCCAGGTGATCACCGCGATCACCCCGGCCGAGACGACGTGCGCGCCGATCGCTCCCCACAACAACCGGCGGGCGATCCGGCGCGCCTCCGTGTCGCGCGCCTCCGGGACCGCGAGGCCCTTCTCCCGGCTGATCGCGATCTCCCGGATCAACTGCCGGGCCCGGAAGTACAGGTTCCAGGGCACGGTCAGCACCGCGATCAGCCAGAACAGACACAGTGCTCCGGCGCCCAGCGACAACAGATCGGTCAACGACGTGTCGTTGACGAAGTACAGGACGATGCCCAACACCGTCGTCCCGACCAGCAGCAACGCTCCCAAACCTTTGGCCGCACTCACCCGAACTCCACTCCCCCACCCGGTGATCCGGCCGTCCACGCGGACGACCTGCTCGGACTGTAGGGCACGCCGATCAAGCCCGCCGGTACGTCGCGCCTCGCGCGCAGCGGCGCCCGGCACCTCGCGGCGCGGGCCGGGTGTCAGGTGTGATCGGGGAACCACGAACCGTGCATGCCGGCCGGGACGCGGCGCGGCAGTCGCACGACCGCGAGCGGTGCCGCGGTGATGTCCCCGGCGTCCAGCACCAGCAATTCCGAGGTTTGCCCGGACAGATCGCCGACGATCGTGAGCAGGTACCCGTCGTCCTCGGCGGTGCCGTTCTCGGCGGGTACGAACACCGCCTCGCCGGGCATCCGGTCGGGCCCCAGGCCGGCGATCCGCCGCTCCCCGGTGGCCCCGTCGTACTTGACGATCGCGTGCTCGTGCAGTCCGCCGCCGGGAAAGGCGATCGCGTAGCCGAAGCGATGCGGGCGGCCCAGCCTGCGGGCGTCGATGGTCGGGAAATCGGTGACCAGTTCGTCGAGGTCCTCCTCGCCGGACACCCCCGAGACCGGGTCCAGGATCCAGCGGTGCCGGACCGCGCCGATCAGCGGCGTGTCCGGGTGTCCGCGCGCGCCCACCCACCACTTCCAACTGCTCTCCCACGAGGACCGGTCGAATCGTGGCCCTTCGAGCACGATCCGTCCACGCGAGTCCTGGTACGCGTTCTCCACGTGCAACAGCGCGCCGGCCCGCACGTCGAACCAGGTCACCGACGCGGGCCCGGTACGCGGCAGCACGCCGATCCGCGGCGCGTACGAGTCGCTCCAGCGGTACGGGATGCCGGAGCGCTCGGCCGGATTGAACACCACCGGCAGGTCCAGCCAGACGACGTGATGCTCGGTCAGACCGAAGTCGTGCATGAATGAGGGCCCCGCACCGGGGATCACCTCGGCCCGGGTGATCCGCCCCGGGGCCGACGCGACGTAGTAGGTCAGGTACGGCGGGAACGGCGAGCAGCCGAAGAAGTGCAACTCGCCGGTGACCGGATCCCGCTTCGGGTGCGCGGTCATCCCGGTGGTCAGCCGACCGGCGAAGTCGTACGGGCCGACCGTGTGCAACTCGCGGGTGACCTCGAACGGGAGGTCGCCCTCCTGGAGCGCGAGCAACCGGCCACCGTGCTCGACGATGTGGGTACCGGCGATGCTCGCGGTCGGGTCCGCGGTGCCGTCCTCGCGCACGAGCGGCGCGCCGGCCGGCGCGGGAGTGCGCACCCAGCGGTTGCGGTACCACTCGGCGCGCCCCTCGCGCAGCCGTATCCCGTGCAGCATGCCGCTGCCGCGGAACCAGTGGCCGGGCACGTCGCCGGGCCTGGGGTTGTGCCCGTTGCGGATGTACCGGCCGTTCAACTCCGGTGGAAGCGTGCCCCGCACCGCGAGGTCGTACCCGGTGATCTCGTCGACCACGGGTGCGAAGTGGCCGCTGAGGTAGGGCTTTCGGATGCTCATGATCGGTTCTCCCCGTCGAACGACTCGGACGACTCGGAACGACAACGATGGACCATCCACATCACGCCGAGCGCCTCGCGGCGGCGCAGCCACAGCCTATTACGGGCAGTCTCGAAAGTTATATATCATCACATTTGTTATGATTGATCGCGCACCGGATCCGAGCACGCTCGATCCAAGGACGCACTCGTGACCTCCGGCGCGCCCGCCGGCCCCCGGGCCCGCTTCCGCGAGCGGACGCGCGCCGAGATCAAAAAAGCGGGCCGGGGCTCTAGAGCCCCGGCCCGCCGGTCCTTCGCGCGGATCGCCTACCGCGCGCCCAACTCCTCGGCGAGCGCGGTCGCGAACGCGTCGATGTCGCCCTCGGTGGTGTCGAACGCCGTCATCCAGCGCACCTCACCGATCGACTCGTCCCACGTGTAGAACCGGAACCGCTTCTGCATCCGCTCGGTGACATCCGCCGGCAGCACCGCGAACACCGCGTTCGCCTGCGGCGTGCGGGTCAGCGTCACGCCGTCGAGGTCGGCGACCCGCTCGGCGAGCAGGGCGGCCATCGCGTTCGAGTGCCGTGCGTTGCGCAGCCACAGGTCGCCCGCGAGCAGCGCCTCGAACTGCACCGACATGAACCGCATCTTCGACCCGAGTTGCATCGCGGCCTTGCGCAGGTACCCGACACCGCGCGCCGCGTCGGGGTTGAGCACGACCACGGCCTCGCCGAACATCAGGCCGCTCTTGGTGCCGCCGAAGGACAGCACGTCCACGCCGACGTCCGTGCTCAGCGCGCGCAGCGGCACGTCCAGCGCGGCGGCGGCGTTGGCCAGCCGCGAGCCGTCCAGGTGCGCGAGCATGCCGTGCTCGTGCGCGTGCGCGACCAGCGCGGCGATCTCGTCCGGCGTGTAGACCGTGCCCAGTTCGGTGCTCTCCGCGAAGGAGACCACCCGCGGTTGCGCGCGGTGCTGGTCGCCCCAACCCCACGCGTGGGTGTCCACGAGTTCGGGGGTGAGCTTGCCGTCCGGCGTGTCCACGGCGAGCAGCTTGAGACCGGCCACCTTCTCCGGCGCACCGCACTCGTCCACGTTGATGTGCGCGGACGCGGCGCAGATCACCGACTCCCAGCGGTCGGTCATCGCCTGGAGACCGACCACGTTGGCGCCGGTGCCGTTGAACACCGGGAACACCTGGGCTCGTTCGCCGAAATGCGCGCGAAAGACCTCGGTGAGGTGCTCGGTGTAGACATCCTCGCCGTACGAGACCTGGTGACCCCCGTTGGCGATGCCGATCGCGGCCAGCACCTCGGGGTGGATGCCCGCGTAGTTGTCGCTGGCGAAGCCGCGCGTGTCGGGGTCGTGACGCGGGGTCAGGGGACGTTCAGGCACAGTCGTTTCCCGTTCAGATCGATGGCCGGGGTGTTCCACAGACCGGCGATCTCGACGGCGAGATCGGCCACGTCGGTGAATCCGGCGAACTTGGCGTTGGGTCGAGCCTGCCGCATCGCGTCGTTCACGAGCGCCTTGACCACCAGGATGGTGGCCGCCGCGTCGGACTCGGCGAACGCGTCGGCCAGCGCGAGCGTCCAGGTCTCCGCGGCCGCCTTGGCCGCCGCGTAGCCCGCGTTGCCCTGGGTGGGCTGCCCGGCCGCAGCGGCGGAGACCAGCACGAACCGCCCGCGCGGGCTGCGCGCGAGTGCTTCGTGGAAGGCCAGGCTGGTGTGTTGCACGGTACGCACGAGCAGGTCGTGCAGCAGCGCCCAGTCCTCGAGCGAGTTGTCGGCGAACCGCTTGCCGCCGCGCCACCCCCCGACCAGGTGCACCAGGCCGTCCACCCGCCCGTGCTCGCGCTCGACGTCGTCCGCCCACCGGCGCGTGGCGGCCGGGTCGAGCAGGTCCACCACCGCGCCGTGCGTACCGGGCGCGGCCTCCACGCTCTCGTGCAATCGCCCGGCGTCCGCGTCCGCGCCGTACACGTGCGCCCCGGCGCCGGCCAGCCGCGCGAGCACGGCCCGCCCGGTCGGCCCACCCGCGCCGGCGACCGCGATCACCGCGCCGTCGAGACCCTTCGTCACGCCCACTCCTCGTTCACCCTGCCGTTCACTGTCCACTGTTCGTCCCGGTGTCGCCGAACCGCTCACCACGGATCCTCGCCGCGGCGTTCACGACGCCGCGGCCGCGTCCTCGTCCTCCGCCAGGCGCTCCACCGGGCTGTCCGCGGTGATCCCGCGGGTGGACGCGATCACGTCGCGCAGCCGCCGGTTCAGCGCCTCGTAGAACATGCTCAGCGGGAACTCGTCGGGCAACACCGCGTCCACGAGCGCCTTCGGCGGCCCGTCCATCGGCAGCGCGGAAGTGCCCTTGGCCCACACCGAACCGGGGTGCGGGGAAACGTACTTGGCGACCAACGCGTAGCCGGCCAGCCAGTGGCCGACCTTCGGCCGGTCCACACCCTCGCGGTAGAGCTGGTCCACCTCTTCGTACAGCCCGAGCACCGCTTCGGTGATCCGGTCCCAGTCCACCGTCAGCCGGTTGTCCGCCCACTCGAGCACACCCGCGCGGTGCAGGTAGGCGAACAGCAGTTGCCCGCCCAAGCCGTCGTAGTTGCGCACCCGGCCCCCGGTGACCGGGAAGCGGAACAGCCGGTCGAAGATCACCGCGTACTGCACCGAACGCGCGGTCGCCACGCCCTCGCCGGCCAGCGCGACCGCCTCGCGGAACGCGGTCAGGTCGCAGCGCAGTTCCTCCAGCGCGTACATCCAGAACGGCATCCGCTGCTTGATCATGAACGGGTCGAACGGCATGTGGCCGCGCATGTGGGTGCGGTCGTGAATCAGGTCCCACAACACGAAGGCGTCCTGCGCGAGCTGCTGGTTCTCCACCAACTCCGCTGCTTCCGACGGAAGTTCGAGATCGAGGCTGTGTGCGGCGGCAGCCGCGACCCGACGGAAGCGGGCCGCCTCGCGGTCGCAGAAGATGCCACCCCAGGTGAACCTGGGCACCTCGCGCACGGCCACCGTCTCCGGGAAGAGCACCGCCGAGTCGGTGTCGTAGCCGGCGGTGAAGTCGACGAACGCGACCGGCACGAACATCGCGTTGTCGTAGCGCTCGGCCTCCAGCGCGGCCAGCCACTGCGGCCACACCACCCGCAGCAGCACGGCCTCGACGTTGCGGTTGGGATTGCCGTTCTGGGTGGTCATCGGGAACACCACCAGGTGCTCCAGACCGTCGCGCCGAGCCTGCTCCGGGCGGAACGCGACGAGCGAGTCCAGGAAGTCGGGACGGCCGAAGCCATCCGCCGCCCAGCGGGCGAAGTCGGCGACGACCGCTTCCAGGTACGCCTCGTCGTGCGGGAACAGCGGTGCGAGCCCGGTGACCGCCGACGTGATGTCGGCGACCAGCGCCCGGGCGGACGCGTGCTCGGACGGCTCGATCGAACCGTCCTTGGCCTGCAACGGACGCAGGTCGGCGACGGCTTCCTTGAGCACGGGCCACAGCGGGTGGTCTACGGCGGTACGGACGGCTACGCGGGTCATGTTCGACATGGAACCCTCTCAGGAGAAAGCAGGAACCACGGTCAGAAGAACCTATGTCAAAAGAATTTAACGCCGCAAGGGCGTTCCAAACGCAATCTTATCGTCGCTGGTACGTTTTGCCCGAATAAGTTGAGAATGCCATCCAGCCGCCTTCCGAAGATCGACGCCGCGTTCGGAGGAAGCCACAAGATGTGACCGGCCCGAACCGCCGACGCCTGTGCCTATTGACCGCCGATCCGGCCCGTCCCTACAGTCTCCTTCTGATCAACGGAATATTGATTCCGCATAGCGAAATACTCGGCAGGGGAACGCCCCGGATCCGCATCCACTCCCACTGCCCGATCCTGCGATCCAGTACGTCCAATGGGCCGGGCCGTCCTACGACGGCATCCGATGTGGAGGCGCCGATCATGGGCTGGAGAACCACCAGGAAGACCGCGGGCGCGGCACGATCGCCGGGCGATGCCACCGCCGGGGCGTCACCGGGGACCGGGGCGTCGCCCGTGCACCCCGTGGACGAGATGCTGCCGCCGGGGCGCATGCTGGCCGGCGCCCTGCAACACGTGGCCACGATGTACGCCGGGGTCGCCGCGCCACCGCTGATCATCGGCGGGGCGCTGGGCCTGTCCACCGCGGAGCTGACCACGCTGCTGGGGGCGAGCCTGTTGATCGCCGGGCTCGCCACGCTGCTGCAGACGCTCGGCTTCTGGCGGATCGGCTCCCGACTGCCGTTCGTCAACGGCGTCACCTTCGCGGTGGTCTCGCCGATCCTGGCGGTGGCCGCGGCCAAGCAGGACGCGACACTGCCGGTGATCTTCGGCGCGACGATCGTCTCGGGCGTGTTCTGCTTCCTGCTCGCGCCGGTCTTCTGTCGACTGATCCGCTTCTTCCCGCCGGTGGTCAGCGGCACGGTGATCACCTTGATCGGGGTGTCCCTGCTGCCGGTCGCCGGGAACTGGTCGCAGGGCGGCGACAGCAAGGCGGCCGACTACGGCTCGACGACCAACCTCGGGCTCGCCGCGGCGACGCTGGTCGCGATCCTGGTCCTGCACCGGGTGCTGACCGGTTTCCTGCAGCGCATCGCGATCCTGCTCGGCCTGCTCTTCGGCACCCTGCTGGCCATCCCGTTCGACAAGGTGGACGGCGGCGCCCTGGGCGACCTGGCCGTCTTCGAGGTCCCGCAGCCGTTCGCCTTCGGCGCGCCGCAGTTCGACGTGTCGGTGACCGTGTCCATGCTCGTGGTGATGATCGTCTGCATGACCGAGTCGACGGCCGACATCATCGCGCTGGGCGAGGTGGTGGACAAACCCGCCGACGACCGGACGATAGCCGGCGGCCTGCGCGCCGACGGCCTGGCCACCGCGCTCGGCGGGGTGTTCAACGGCTTCGCGTGCACGGCCTTCGCACAGAACATCGGCCTGGTCGCGCTGACCCGCATCCGCAGCCGGTTCGTGGTCGCGGTGTGCGGCGGATTCCTGGTCCTGATGGGCTTGATGCCGATCGTCGGCGGCCTGGTCGCGCTCGTCCCGCAGCCGGTCCTCGGCGGCGCCGGCGTGGTGCTGTTCGGCACCGTCGCGGTGGCCGGCATCCGCACCCTGGGCAAGGCCGACCTCGACACCGGACCCAACGCGCTGATCGTGGCGGTGGCCCTGGCCTTCGGCGTCTTCCCGATCGCGTTCCCGGACTTCTACCACGCGTTCCCGGACAAGGTCGCGATGATCGCCGAGTCCGGCATCTCGGCCGGCTCGATCATCGCGGTCGTACTCAACCTGCTGCTCAACCACACCGGATCCGCGTCCGGCGAAGCGGCCGACGAACCGGCTATCCCCGCCCCCACCCGGTCCACCGAACCCGCCGAACTGCCCAGCCGGGCCTGATCGATCGACGAAGCGAACGGCAACACGGCCAATCGACATCCCGTTTCGATCACCACCGACCGGACATGGGCGTGGGCCCCGCCGAAGTACTCGACGGGGCCCACGTGTTGCCGTTCGTGTGTCAGACGGAGAGCTTGGTGCCCACGCTGATCACGTTCGGGTTGTCACCGATGACACCCGAGTTGGCGCTGTACAGGGCCTGGTAGCCACCCTTGACGCCGAGCTTGGCGGCGACGGAGGAGAGCGTGTCACCGGCCTTGACGGTGTAGCTGCCGGAGCCCGAAGCCTGCTTGCTCGCGGCCGACTTCGACGCGTCCTGCGCAGCGACGTCCTGCTTCGGCTGCACCCGGACCTTCGGCGCATCGGCGCCGGAGTTGCGCGGTGCGGTCTCGGTCGCCGACTCGGCCTTGGCCGCGGCCTTCGGCGCGTCCTGGGCCTTGGTCTTGCCGGTGGTCGAGGACTCGGCCGTGGCGGACGCGTTGCCGCCCTTGGCCAGACCGGCCTTCTGCGAACAGACCGGCCAGGCGCCGGGGCCCTGCGCGGCCAGCACGCGCTCGGCGACCGCGATCTGCTGTGCCTTGCTCGCCTGCGCGGCACTGGCCGCGTACTCGCCGCCGCCGAAGGCGTTCCAGGTGCTCGGGGTGAACTGCAGACCGCCGGAGAAGCCGTTGCCCGTGTTGATGCTCCAATTCCCGGTGCTCTCGCACTGCGCGACCGCGTCCCACGTGGACGAGGACGCCGCGTTCGCGCTGCCCGCCATGCCCACGAGGGGAAGGACGAGACCCGCACCGGCGGCGACGGCGATGCCGGCGCGACGGCCACGAGAGAGCGAGCGAACGGGAGCGGTGATGGCACGGAAGGTCATTGATTACCTCGTCGGGCGCCTACGAAGTTAGCTGTCGGGTTCGGACGATTGGCCCGGCCTCGCCTGAAAACAGGCATGACTTCACCCCACGGCATCGACATTGCCGATGCCGGCACTCACTTGGTTCCCCCGCTCCTGCCGCCAGTCGATATCGACTGCTTCCCTCGGGCGGCGGCAGGATTCGGCGTACCGCCCGGGGAGTCCGCTTGTGCGAACAACCACGAAGCTACGCACCGGGCCGCCGGGTTGGCAAACATTTCGGGCGCTTTGTGAGGTGCCCCATAAGCAGGAATAACACCGATTTGCCCGATATGTCGCCATCCTCGCAGGTCACGGCGCCGGCGTCCACGGTGCGCGGCCGCGTGGTCACCCGTGCTTCACCGTCGGGCTATTCCGTCGCGGGCAGCTCCACAGGTACGACTACCCGCTCCTCGTCCCAAAGGAACGTCGCGCCGCCGGTCGCGAAATTGGCGACATCGGCCACCGTGGCCCGGCCCTCGGGCGAATCCAGGGTCGCCTGGAGACCCGCGCGAGTCGGCGCGTACAACCCGACCACCAGGTAATAGGGCGGCTGCGCGCCGGAGGGGTCCGGATCGCACTTGCCGATGGTCCAGCCGGTCAATCCCGGCATCGTGCGGGCGAGCGGGACGTGCTTCTCCCAGTAATAGGCGTCGAACGCCGCCGGGTCCTCGGGGTGGCCATACAGCACGGTCAGCTTGTACACACGCGACTCCTCGCGGTCGTGGTGGATGTGTCTCCTGCCGGTGGCGCCCTGTGCTTCCCGCCTCCGACGTGGGACGCCCTGTGCGTCCCACCGGTACCGCCCGGCGCCCGGCACGTGCTGCCCGGATTCGTACGGCGCGGCGCCTACCGGGCTCCGATCGCCTTGAACGCCCGCGCCTGCTCGGTGATGGCCGTCTCGGTCGGCAGCCGTTCCATGCTGGAGGCGCCGAAGAAGCCCACCACGCCGGTGGTGTGCGCCAGCACGTACGCGGCATCCTCGGGCTCGGCGATCGGCCCGCCGTGACACAGCACCAGCACGTCCGGGTTCACCTCCGCCGCCGCGTCGCGCATGCGCTGCACCCGCTCCACCGCCTCGTCGAGCGAGACCGCGGTGCTCGCGCCGATGCTGCCCTTGGTGGTCAGCCCCAGGTGCGGGACCAGGACGTCCGCGCCGGCCGCGGCCATCGCGCGGGCCTGCTCCGGGTCGAAGACGTAGGGCGCGGTGAGCAGGCCGCGCTCGGCGGCCAGCCGGATCATCTCCACCTCCAGGTCGTAGCCCATGCCGGTCTCCTCCAGGTTCTGCCGGAAGACACCGTCGAACAGGCCGACCGTGGGGAAGTTCTGCACGCCCGCGAAGCCCATCGCGGCGAGCTGGTCCAGGAAGTGCGGCATGATCCGGAACGGATCCGTGCCGCACACCCCGGCCAGCACCGGAGTACCGTGCACCACCGGCAGCACCTCGCCGGCCATCTCGACCACGATCGCGTTGGCGTCGCCGTACGGCAGCAGCCCGGCCAGCGAGCCGCGGCCGGCCATCCGGTAGCGGCCGGAGTTGTAGATGATGATCAGGTCCACGCCGCCGGCCTCGGCGCACTTGGCCGACAATCCGGTGCCCGCGCCCGCGCCGATCACGACGCCGCCCTGCCCGACCGTCCTGTGCAGTCGGCCCCGCGCCTCGCGTCCGTCCATCTCAGTCCACACGTCCCTTCGTGATCATCTCGTGCAGTCGATCCGCCGCCGCCGTGGCGAACGCCGGATCGTTGATGTCCGTCGCCGCCTCGTGCAACTCGACGGCACTGCCCGCGAGTCCGGACCGCAACTCGTCGAACAGCGCCTTGTCGGCGACGGAATCGTAGAAGGGCGCGCCCTCGACGTCGATCGCCGAGACCCCGCGCAGTGGCAGGTAGAGGGCGGTGGGACCGGTCGCGGCGATCAGTTTCGCGGCGATCCGCCGACCCAGCTCGGCGTTCTCCGCCGGCGTGGTGCGCATCAGCGTCACCGTCGGGTTGTGCACGTACAGCTTCCGCTCCTCGAACCGCTCGGGCACGGTGTCGCGCGGGCCGAAGTTGACCATGTCCAGCGCACCCACGCTGACCACCTGCGGCAGCCCCATCCGCCCGGCCGCGGTCAGCCGTTCGGGGCCCGCGCTCAGCACCCCGCCCACCAGGTCGTCGGCCAGCTCGGTGGTGGTCAGGTCGAGGATCCCGGCCAGGAAGCCCGCCTCGGCCAGGTTCTCCATCGAGGTGCCGCCGGCGCCCGTGGCGTGGAAGACCAGCACCTCGTAGCCCAGCTCGGTGAGCCGCTCGCGCGCGGCGTCCACGGCCGGCGTGGTCACCCCGAACATCGACGCGGCGACCAGCGGACGGCCCTCGCCGCTCACCCCCGCCACCGCCGCGCGATCCTCGGCGTAGCCGCCCGCCATGCCCGCGATCGCGTCCGCCGCGTTGCCCAGGATCCGCTCGGAGAGCCGGTTTATCCCGGCGATGTCCACGACGCTGTACATCATCGTGACGTCCACCGCGCCGACGTAGGGCGACACGTCGCCCGCGGCCATCGTGGAGACCAGCAGCTTGGGTACACCGACCGGCAGCGCGCGCATCGCGTAGGAGGCGATCGCCGACCCGCCCGAGCCGCCCATCGCGAGCACACCGTCCACCCGGCCCTGGTCGAACAACTCACGCAGGATGGACGCGGCGCCCTCGGCCATCGCGGCGGTGGCCGCGCCCCGGTCCGCGCGGGTGCGCAGGTCGGCCAGATCGGTGCCGGCCGCCGCCGCGACGTCCGATGCCTGCACGTCGGCCTGGGCGAGCGACTCGCCCAGCACACCCACGTTCATCAGGACCACCTCGGCTCCCCGAGCCCGCAGCCGGTAGGCCAGCCACGCGTATTCGGATCCCTTGGTGTCGAGCGTTCCGATCAGTACGACGGTGGGCATCGGTGCCTCCGGTGGTGTCGGTACGGCTGGCCGGGTTGACTCTTCGGCGGCAAACGGCCGCGCACAGTAACCCAACCGGATGATCATGGCGATTGAAAGCACCGTGCGGTAGGACGGGTGGCGAGTTACGAAGTTTTGGCACGTCACGGAGGTATCGATGGCGGAGGAACCGGACGCACGGGTCGCAATCGTCGCGGGAGCCGGCGACGGCATCGGGCGCGCCTGCGCGATCGCCCTGGCCCGGGACGGCGCGGATCTGGCGCTGGCCGCGCGCCGACCCGAGCCGCTGCGCCGACTCGCCGAGGAGATCGGCGGGCTGATCGGCCGTCGGGTGCTCGCGATACCCACCGATCTGGCCGACCAGGCCGAGTGCCGGGCGCTGGTGGACACCGCGGCCCGGGAGTTGGGCCGGGTCGACGTGGTGGTCAACGTCGCCACCTACAACCCCTCGGGGCGGCTGGAGGACCTGGATCCGGCGGAGTTCCGGCGGGCGTTCGAGATCAACGTGCTGGGCGTACTGGCCGTCTCGCGCGCCGCGCTGCCGTACATGCGCGCGGTCGGCGGGGGCTCGATCGTGCAGATCAGCTCGGAGGCGCCGCGCGCGAAGCTGGTGAACCTGGGCGCGTACGCGGCGACCAAGGCCGCGATGGAGGTCGCCTCCGGCGTGCTGGCCAAGGAGGTCGGGCCGGACGGCGTGCGGGTGAACGTGGTGGTCGCGGGCTACACCGAGAACGCCAAGCTGGCCGCGTACATCGCCGACATCGCGGCCCGCCGACAGGTACCCGAGGCCGAGGTGCGCGCCGAGATGACCAAGTCGTCGGCGCTGCGCCGGATCACCCTGCCCGAGGACATCGCGGACGCGGTCGCGTTCCTGTCCTCACCCGGGGCCAAGGCGATCACCGGCACGGTCACCCCGGTCACGTCGGGCGTGTCCTTCGGCTGACCCACCACGGCGCACACCGGCCGCGCGGTCGGCCCGGCGCGGGCCGGTCGAGAGCGCGTCGCGGCCTGTCGAGGGCGCGTCGCGGCCTGTCGAGGGCGCGCCGCGGCCTGTCGAGGGCGCGCCGCGGCCTGTCGAGGGCGCGCCGCGGCCTGTCGAGGGCGCGCCGCGCGCTTCTCCGCGGCCCACCGCCGGCACGCGGCGGCGTCCCGGACCCGCTCAGCGCAGCTTGAGCGCCAGGAAAAAGTCCACCTTGTCCTCCAGCCGGGCCAACTGACGCCCGGTCAACTCCTCGATCCGGCCGATCCGATAGCGCAGTGTGTTCACGTGTACGTGCAGCCGCGCCGCGCACCGCGTCCAGGACCCGTCGCAGTCCAGGAACACCTCCAACGTGCCGACCAGATCGGCCTGATGGCTCGCGTCGTACGCGCGCAGCGGCTCCAGCAGGCGCCCGCGGAACGCCCGCCGCACGTCCTCCGGCACCGCGGCCAACAGCGCGACGTGCGACGCGAGTTCGGCATGCCCGACCACCTCGACCCGGCCGGACCTGGTGGCCGCGATCCGGCCCGCGTGCCAGGCCTCCTCCAGCGCGCCGCGCAGCCCGTCGGCGCGGGCCACCCGCGCGCTCACCCCGATGTGCACGCGTACGCCGCTCGCGATGGGCCCCTCCAGCGCGGCCAGCCGCTCGCGCAGCAGCCGCGTGGTGGGGTCGGGTTCGCCGCCCTCCTGGTCCTGCGGAGGCTCGCCGGGGATCAGCGCCACCGCGCCCGGCCCGGTCGCCGACACCAGGGCCGCGCTCGGTTGATCCGCCAACGCCTCCTCCAGCAGCACCCGGGCCAGCCGCTGCGCGTCACGTGAGGGCAGGTCGGGGATGGTGGCGGTGGCGAACTGCCAGCAGGTCTCGCCGGATTCGTCCGGTTCGGCGGCACGCAACCGCGCGGCCACCTCGACCGGATCGGCACCGGCCGCGAGCAGGTTGAGCACGTCCTCGGACAACCGTCGGGTGCGCCGACGCTGATCCTCGACCCGATCCCGACCCACCGACACCAGCCGGACCAACTCGCCCAGCAGCGTCTGGTGGCGGTCCGGCCAGTCGGTGACGTCGTCCTCGACCGCGAGGAACCAGTCGCCCCACGCGTCCAGGTCGGCCGAGCCGCCCGCCTCGGGCACCGGAAGCAGCGAGAACGAGCGCCCGTCCACGCGATAGCGGAACGGCACCCTGGCCTTGCGCTCGCGGGCGGCGAAGTGCGCGCGGGCCATCTTGACCCGCAACCCCGGCGCCAGGTCCGGCCCGCCGGCGGCAGCCTGGCGCCCGGTCAGCGAGAGCACCCAGCAGTGGATGTCGATATCGGCCGCGATCAGCCCGAGCACCCCGTCCAGCCCCGCGCCGCCGGCGGCGGCCTGAACCAGGCGCCGGTGCCGGTCGACCACCGCGGTCAGGTCGCCGGCCCGTTCGGCGGAGATCCGGCGGATCACGAACTCGGTCAGATGCGCGAAGGAGAGCTCCTCCTCGACCGCGAACAACGGCAGGTGGTGCCGCTCGCAGGCCAGCACCAGATCCGCCGGGATGTCGCCGATCTCGGCCTGCCCGGCGGCCAGCGCGGTGGCCCCGCCCCCGGTCAGCACCCGGACGAAGCGCTCCGAGTCCTCCGGACCCGAGCGCCAGCCCATACCGGTCAGCACCAGGGCCCCGGCCGTCAGGTACCGGCTGGGGTCGTGCAGGTCGGTGGTCATCACGGCCCGCACCGCCCGGTCCAGCTCCCCTTGCCCCACCAACAGCCGGATCCCGGGTATGCCGGTACCGGCTGTTCCGTCGCCGAGAAGCGCGCGCAATCGCATCGACGGCCCCCTCTCGATCGAGCCTGCGTGGCCTCGGCACACGCGGCGGATCCGTCATACCGGTTCGACGAGCGGACGAACACTTGGAGAAAAGTACGGGAACAACGCCCGCTTGACACGCCTGGGTCATGTCTTTGGTGGGTACTCACAGTGACCCTCGTCTCGGTGTACTGGTGCGCACCCTCCGATCCACACAACCCGAAGCGAAGCGCCCCCCGCGACGGGTACAAGGACGGTAGGGCCATACGCAAGGCAGAAGGAGACACCCGTCATGGAATTCCTGCGGCCCGCGACGTGGGAGGAGGCGCTCGCCGTCAAGGCGCAGCACCCGTCCGCGGTCCCGATCGCCGGTGGCACCGACGTGATGGTCGAACTGAACTTCGATCGGCATCGTCCGGAAGCCCTGTTGGATCTCAACCGTATCCACGAGCTGCACACCTGGCAGATCGAGAAGGACGACACCGTGCGTCTCGGCGCCTCCGTGCCGTACGCGAAGATCATCGACTCGCTGCACGACCGGCTTCCGGGCCTGTCGCTGGGCGCGCGCACGGTCGGGTCACCACAGATCCGCAACCGGGGCTCGGTAGGCGGCAACCTCGGTGGCGCCTCGCCCGCGGGCGACGCGCACCCGCCGCTGCTCGCGTCCGGGGCGACCGTCGAGGCGGCCTCGGTGCGCGGCACCCGGCTGATCCCGATCGACGACTTCTATCTCGGGGTCAAGCGCAACGCGCTGGAGCCGGACGAACTAATCCGGGCGGTCCACATCCCGTCCGCGACCGGGCCGCAGCAGTTCGCCAAGATCGGCACCCGCAACGCGATGGTGATCGCGGTCTGCTCGTTCGCGGTCGCGCTGCATCCGCGCGCCCGCGACGTGCGCACCGGGATCGGTTCGGCCGCACCCACCCCGCGGCGGGCGACCGAGGCCGAGGCGTTCATCCGCGCCGAGCTCGAGGACACCGGTCTGTGGACCTCCGGCGCCGAGTTGCCCGTGGCCACCGCCAAGCGCTTCGGCGAACTGGTCGCGCAGGCCGCGGCGCCGATCGACGACGTGCGCGGTTCGGCCGCGTACCGGCGACACGCGCTGGCCGTGATGGCCCGGCGCACGCTGATCTGGACCTGGAACGACCACCGCACCACCGGGAGGGCCGCCGCGTGAAGGTCACATTCACCGTGAACGGCCGCCCGACCGAGGCGGAGGACGTATGGGAGGGCGAGAGCCTGCTGTACGTGCTGCGCGAACGGGTCGGCCTGCCCGGCTCGAAGAACGCGTGCGAACAGGGCGAATGCGGCTCCTGCACGGTCTATCTCGACGGCGACCCGGTCTGTTCGTGTCTGGTCGCGGCCGGCCAGGTGCAGGACCGCGAGGTCGGCACCGTCGAGGGCCTGGCCGACGGCGACACCCTGGACCCGGTCCAGCAGGCGTTCGTGGACGCGGGCGCCGTGCAGTGCGGGTTCTGTACGCCGGGGTTGCTGGTCCAGACGCACGACCTGCTGAACCGGGCGCACCACCCCTCCGACGCGGAGATCCGCGAGGCGCTCTCGGGCAACCTGTGCCGCTGTACGGGCTACGAGAAGATCATGGACGCGGTCCGCCTCGCCGCCGCCCGCAAGGCCGACGCCCGCGACGCGGCCTCGACCGTAGCGGAGGGCTGAGCCATGGCCGGTCTGACCAAGCCGAAGAACCTCCAGGACGTGACCGCACACGGCCGGGACGGCATCGGCGCCTCGCCGCTGCGCCCGGACGGCATCCTCAAGGTCAAGGGCGACTTCGCCTACTCCTCGGACCTGTGGCACGAGGACATGTTGTGGGGCACGGCCCTGCGCAGTCCGCACGCCCGGGCCCGGATCCTGTCGGTGGACGTGTCCGGCGCACTCGCCCAGCCGGGTGTGTACGCGGTGCTCACGCACGAGGACATCCCCGGCGCCAAGTACTACGGCCTGGAGATCCAGGACCAGCCCGTGCTGGCGATCGACGAGGTGCGCTTCCACGGCGAGCCGATCGTGATCGTCGCGGCCGACCACCCCGAGACCGCGCGCCGCGCGGTCGCCAAGATCGTGGTCGAGTACGACGTGCTGCCCTCGATCGGCCCGGTCGAGGCGTTGGATCCGGAACGGTTCGGCTATGTTCACGCACCGGCCGACTACAAGGCGCACGCCTTCGGCAACATCGTGCACAGCCAGCACATCCACCACGGCGACGGCGATTCGGCCGAGGTGCGCGCGCTCGCGGACGTGATCGTGCGCGGCGAGTACGAGGTCGGCATGCAGGACCAGGCGTTCCTGGGCCCGGAGTCCGGTCTCGCGGTGCCCGCCGAGGACGGTGGCATCGACCTGTACATCGCCACCCAGTGGCTGCACGTGGACCAGCAGCAGATGTGCCCGGTGCTGGGCCTGCCGCCGGAGAAGGTCAGGCTCACCCTGGCCGGCGTCGGCGGCGCGTTCGGCGGGCGCGAGGACATCTCGATGCAGGTGCACGCGTGCCTGCTCGCGCAGCACACCGGCAAGCCGGTCAAGATCGTGTACAACCGCGAGGAGTCCTTCTTCGGCCACGTGCACCGCCATCCCGCGACGATGGTGTTCGAGCACGGCGCCACCCGGGACGGCAGGCTGGTCTTCGTCAAGGCCGAGATCGTCCTGGACGGCGGCGCCTACGCGTCCGCCTCACCCGCCGTGGTCGGCAACGCGGCCTCGCTGGGCATCGGGCCGTACGTGATCCCCAACGCGGTGGTCGACTCGACGGCGGTGTACACCAACAATCCGCCGTGTGGCGCGATGCGCGGTTTCGGCGCGGTGCAGATGTGCTTCGGCTACGAGACGCAGATGGACCGACTGGCCGAGGAACTGGGCCTGGATCCAGTCGAGTTGCGCCGGTTGAATGCGATGGAGCAGGGCTCGGTGCTGCCCACCGGGCAGACCGTGGACGCCCCCGCGCCGGTCGCCGATCTGCTCCGGCGGGTCAAGGAGATGCCGCTGCCCGAGGTGGAGAACTGGCGCACGGCCGACGGCCCGGATGTGCGCGAGCTGCCCGGCGGACTGTCCAACACCACGCACGGCGAGGGCGTGGTGCGCGGGGTCGGCTACGCGGTCGGCATCAAGAACGTCGGCTTCTCCGAGGGCTTCGACGACTACTCGACGGCCCGGGTCCGGTTGGAGGTGATCAACGGCGCGCCGGTCGCGCTGGTGCACACAGCGATGGCCGAGGTCGGCCAGGGCGGGGTCACCGTGCACGCGCAGATCGTGCGTACCGAGCTGGGCGTGGACCAGGTGACCATCGCGCCGGCGGACACCCGGGTGGGCTCGGCGGGTTCGACGTCCGCGTCCCGACAGACGTACATGACCGGCGGCGCGGTCAAGCTGGCAGCCGAGACGGTGCGCGCCGCGGTGCTCGCCCGCGGTCGGGCTCGGCACGGCTGGGCGCCCGCGTCCACGGCGGGCCTGCGGCTGTCCGGCGGCAAGGTGGTCAACGCCGCCGGCGAGGTCGTCGCCGACCTGGCCGAACTGCTCGGCGACGAGCCGGTGGACGAGACCACCGTGTTCCACCACCGGCCGACCGAGGCGTTCGACAAGGTCACCGGGCAGGGCTTCGGGCACGTCCAGTACACCTTCTGCGCGCACCGCGCGGTGGTGGACGTGGACGTGGAACTGGGTCTGGTCAAGGTGATCGAGCTGGCCGCGGCGCAGGATGTCGGCAAGGCGATCAACCCGCTCGCCGTGGTCGGCCAGATCCACGGCGGCAGCACCCAGGGATTGGGCCTGGCGGTGATGGAGGAGATCATCGTCAGGGACGGCAAGGTCCAAAACCCCTCGTTCACGGACTACCTGATCCCCACCATTCTCGACACCCCGCCGATGCCGGTGGACGTGCTCGAACTGGCCGACCCCAACGCGCCGTACGGGCTGCGCGGGGCCGGCGAGGCGCCCACCCTCTCCTCGACACCGGCGATCGTCGCGGCGATCCGCGCGGCGACCGGCCTCGCGCTGAACCGGGTACCGGTTCGGCCGGAACATCTCACCGGGACCTGAGACACCGTCAGTTCTGGTTTCAAGACCGTAGTACGGCCCCGGCGGCGGCGCAGACGCCTCCCCGGGGCCGGACCGGCCCGACTCCGCACGGCCGATCGCCGTGTCGTCGAACGGACGCGCCCCCACGCAGAAAAGTCGTCGCATTCGCCTGCCCGAAGCGGTCGGGCAGCCCCGACGCGGCGACCGGCTCCACCCCAACAACACCTAAGACACTTGGGAGTGGGAAGTGGCTCAGACCTCGGTTCCGACGGAACCCGGCGAAAATCCCCCGCATCCGCCACACGGATCCGGGACGACCCTCACCGGCGACCCGTCGCCCCTGACCGGCTCGGGCGGCTCGGGCGGCTCGGGCGCATTGGACAAGTACTTCAGGATCAGCGCGCGCGGCAGCTCGGTGGGCCGCGAACTGCGCGGCGGCCTCACCACGTTCATGGCGATGGCGTACATCCTGCTGCTCAACCCGATTCTGCTCGGTGGCAAGGACGTCAAGGGGCATCAACTCGACCCCGCGCAGATCACCACGATGACCGCGCTGGCGGCGTTCATCACCACGGTCGCGATGGGCCTGATCGGCAACGTGCCGCTCGCGCTCGCCGCGGGTCTGTCGGTGGCCGGCGTGGTGGGCAGTCAGGTGGCCGCCGAGATGACCTGGCCGCAGGCGATGGGCCTGTGCGTCATCTACGGCCTGATCATCATGTTGATGGTCGTCTCGGGTCTGCGCGAGCGGATCATGAACGCCATCCCGATGGCGCTCAAGCACGCGATCACCATCGGCATCGGGCTGTTCATCGCGATGATCGGCCTGAACAAGGCCGGCGTGGTCACCGAGAACGCCGCGCCGGGCGGACCGCCGGTCACGCTCGGCCCGGCCGGGGAGCTGGCCGGCTGGCCGGTACTGATCTTCGCGGTCACGGTGATCAGCATCTTCCTGCTGATGGCCCGCAACATCCGCGGCGCGATCCTGATCGGCCTGGTGTTCGGCACGCTGCTGGCGATGGTGGTCAACGCGGTCGTCGACATATCCGACAAGACCTGGGGCGGTGGCGTCCCGAACCTGCCGGACAAGGTGGTCGACGCGCCCGACTTCGGGCTGTTCGGTGACGTGAGCGTGTTCGGCGGCTTCGCCGAGGCGGGCGGGATCACCGCCTCCGTCCTGGTGTTCACCCTGGTGTTCGCGGGCTTCTTCGACGCGATGGCGACCATCATCGGGATCGGCAACGAGGCCAAACTCGTGGACGACAAGGGTCGGATGCCCGGCCTGTCCAAGGCGCTGGCCATCGACGGCGCGGGGGGCGTCATCGGTGGCGTGACCAGCTCGTCCGGTCAGACGGTGTTCATCGAGTCGGCCACCGGCGTCGGCGACGGCGCGCGCACGGGTCTGTCCAGCGTGGTCACCGGCGGCATCTTCGGCCTGATGTTGTTCTTCACACCGATCGCCGGCGTGGTCCCGGACCAGGTCGCGGCCGCGGCCCTCGTGGTGATCGGCTCGATGATGATCACCCAGGTCAAGCACATCGACTGGGACGACAAGGCGGCGGCGATCCCGGCGTTCCTGACCATCGTGCTGATGCCGTTCACGTACTCGATCACCGCGGGCGTCGGCGCCGGCGTGATCGTCTACACCCTGATCAAGGCCGCCCAGGGCAAGTTCCGCGACATCGGCCCGCTGATGTGGGTCCTCACCCTGGCGTTCCTCGTGTTCTTCGCCCTGCATCCGATCAAGGAGTGGTTGGGCGTCAGCTGACGCACCGACCGCGCCACCCACAACCCAGGAGACGTCGATGCTCGACCTCGGGACCGAAATCGCGGCATGGCGACGTGCGGGAACGCCATACGCCCTGGCCACCGTGGTCCGCGTCAGCGGGAGCGCGCCCCGCCCCCCGGGTGCGGCGCTCGCGGTGGCCGCCGACGGCACGGTGGTCGGCAGCGTCTCGGGCGGGTGCGTGGAGGGTGCGGTGTACGAGCTGTGCCGCGAGGCGCTGGACAGCGGGACCCCGGTGCTCCAGCGCTTCGGCTACAGCGACGAGGACGCCTTCGCCGTGGGGCTCACCTGCGGCGGAGTGCTGGACGTGTTCGTTCGACCCGGCGGCGACGCCGCCGTGGAGGCGGCGTTGGCCGCGGCCGAGCGGGACATCCCGGTCGCCGCGGCCCAGGTCGTGGCCGGGCCGGCCGAGCTGCTCGGCGCGGTGATCACGGTGATCGCCGACGCGGAGGTGATCGGTACGTACGGCGCCGATCCCGCGCTGGACGCGTCGGTGATCGACACGGCCCGGGCCATGCTGAACGCGGGCCGCACCGGCTTGTCGACGCTGCGTCCGGACGGCCGCCCGTGCCCGGAGGCGGGCCCGGACGACATCACCGTCTTCGTCGAGAGCCGCACCCCGCCGCCCCGTCTCCTGGTCTACGGCGCGATCGACTTCGCGGCGGCGGTGGCCCGGATGGGCAAGCTGCTCGGCTACCACGTGACGGTGTGCGACGCCCGCGAGGTGTTCGCGACGCGGCGGCGGTTCCCGGAGGCGGACGAGGTCGTCGTGGACTGGCCGCACCGCCACCTGGCCTCGATCGCGCCGTCCCTGGACCGACGCACGGTGGTCACGGTGCTCACCCACGACCCGAAGTTCGACATCCCCCTCCTCGACCTCGCGCTGCGCCTGGACCTGGCCTACGTCGGCGCGATGGGCTCCCGCCGCACCCACGAGGCCCGCCTCACCCGCCTCCGCGAAACCACGCTCACCGAAAGGGAGTTGGCCGCCCTCCACTCCCCCATCGGCCTGGACCTGGGCGCCCGAACCCCGGAGGAGACAGCCCTGTCGATCTTCGCCGAGGTGATAGCCACCCACCACGCCGCCACCGGCCTCCCCCTACGCACAGCCACAGGCCCCATCCACTCCAAGGCCGCCTGACCCCCACCCCCGGCCGACCCTCCAACCCAACCGACACCCCCAGCCCGGCCGACACCTCCCAGCCCGGCCGACAATCTCCAGCCCGGCCGAAACTCGAGGCCACCTCCCAACCCGACCAGGCACCCCAACAGCCCGGCCGGCGCTTGAGGCCACCCATCAACCCGACCAGGCACCCTCCAGCCCGGCCGGCGCTTGAGGCCACCTCCCAACCCGACCAGGCACCCTCCAGCCCGGCCGGCGCTTGAGGCCACCTCCCAACCCGACCAGGCGCCCCAACAGCCCGGCCGGCGCTTGAGGCCAACCAAGCAACCCAACAGCCCGCCGGCGAATGAGGCCCCCAATTCCGCTGTTGCCCGCGCGAGCCACGCAACTCTCGGAATAGTGGAACCAGCCAGGCCAACACGACCGTTGCCCGGCCGTCCACCCTTCCGTCAGGAGCCCCATGACCGCGCCCCCACCAGCCCGACCAGCCCCAACACCCCCCGCACCCGCACCCGCAACACCCCCGCCGCTCCGCGTCGCAATCGCATCCCATTCCGCCGCGAGCTTCGCCCGACTACACGCGATCTGCGCCGCCGCCGGCCACCACCCCGTCACCTACGTGCGCGCCCGCTCGCTACGCCCCCGTCGCGCCGCCGACCCCCATACCCCGGCCGAGGTCGCGGAGATCGTCGAACGCCTGCCCACCGACGTGGATCTCGCGCTGCCCCGCGACGGCGCCGGGTTGACCCGGTTACTGGCCGGCGCCGACCTCGACCTGATCCTGGTACACGGCTTCCCGTGGCGCGTCCCGGCGAGCGCGTTGCGCCTCCCGCGCCTGGGCGCGATCAACATCCACTCCTCGCTGCTGCCTCGACACCGGGGTCCGTGCCCCATCCACTGGGCCATTCGAGCGGGAGACGCCACGACCGGCGTCACCATCCACCGAATGACCGAGGACTTCGACACCGGTCCCGTCCTGGCCCGCGCCGGCGGCATCGAACTCGCCGACGACATCGACCCGGACGCCCTGTTCGCCGAGATCGACGCGACGATCGAACGTCTGCTCCCCGAGGCCCTGGCCCTGGTGGCGGCCCGCGTCCCGGGCACACCCCAGGACGACACGGCGGCCACCACCGCCGGGTGGGTTCCCGAGGAGGATCGGCTCGTGGACTGGTCCCGCCCCGCCCGCGACATCCACAACGACGTACGAATGTTCCATTTCTTCGTCGACCGCGCCGCGATCGCCACCGTGGCAGGTCGCCGCCTGCTCGTACACCGCACCTCCCCGACTCCGGTGTCCGGGGCCGTCCGGGTGGAGTGTGGGGACGGTCCGCTGTGGATCGTGGAGAGCGAGGAGATCGCGACGTAACGGCTCAGTCGCCGAGGATCCGCGCCTGTCGCTCCCTCAGTCGCGATGCCCGCACGTCGTCATAGCGGGCCAGAATCCCCACCGCCTCACGCCGGGCCGCCGCACCCGCGTCGTGCTCTCCCGAGCACGACCGGGCCTCGGCGAGATCTGCCAGGACGACCGCGAGGCGCCGCCCGTCGTCGAGTTCGCGAAAGACCGCCGCAGCCGTCAGGTGGAAGTCGACGGCCTCGCGATGCCGGCCCAGCGCCTGATACGCGACACCGGTCAGATGCCAGGCCCTCGCCTCACGCACACGGTCACCGAGGCCGTGCTGGAGGGCGGCCGAGCGCCGATAGGAGGCCAGCGCCTCGTCGATGTCGCCGCAGGCCTGCTGGGCACGGCCGAGGGTGCACAACCAATGGCCCTCCCAGACCCGGTTGTGCCGGCTCGTGGCGACTTCCACGGCCGCCGCGGCCGCCGCGCGTGCGGACTCGGCATCGCCGAGCCCGAGCCGCGCCGTACTCAACACATTCAGCGCATTGCCTCGATGACCGGCCGAAGCCGGCTCCCGCAACTCCGGCAGCACCTCGCTCACGAGCGCGACGGCGGAGCCGAACTCTTCGGCCTCGCAATATGCTTCGGCGAGATTCACCCGGGAGATCCGGGCCCAATGCCACTCGCCGATCGCCTCGAATGCCTCGGCCGCGCGCCGAGCCCACAACAGCGCCGCCGCCGAATCGAGAGTGCGCAACCCGAGTACGGCGAGATTGTTCAGCGCGAACGCCACTCCCCGCGGGTCCAGCAATTCCTGACGGATCGTCAGGCAATTCCGGTGGAAGTCGGCCGCCTCGACCGCCTGCCCTCGCTGTGCGTACGCCATCCCCAGGCTTTCCAGAACTTCCGCCTCGGCCGCACGATCCCCCGAGCGTCGAGCCGCCACCAAGCCGGCGTCGGCGATCGCGATCCATTCGTCGAAGGGTTGCAGGCGCATGTGAATGGCCCGCAGTACCACCGCCAATTGCCATGCCGGCCGATCGAGTCCCGCGTCGACCGCCGCGAGGATTATCGCCGGCAGGCCGGCGCGCTCGGCCTCGTACCACGCGACCGCCTCGTCGTGACCGGAGAAGACCAGCGGTACGACGCCCTCTTCCGGCGCGTCGAGTTCGACATGCGGCTCGTGTGGATTGATCCAGGTCTGCGCCGCGTCCGCGGTATGCCCGTACCAGTTCAGGACCCGACGAAGCAGACCGTTCCGCAGCTCCGGGGCCTCCTCGTGGCAAGCCTGGTCCCTGGCGTAGGTCCGCAGGAGGTCGTGGAAGTGGTAGCGGTCCGCCTCGTGTTGCTCGATGAGGTGGGCACCGATGAGCACGTCGAGCAGGGTCCGTGCCCGCGCGAGGGTCACCCCGGCAAGCGTCGCCGCGACGCCCGCCCCGAAATCGGGCCCCGGGTGCAGGCCGAGGAGTCGGAACAGCCGAGCCTCCTCGGGCGGCAACGCGCGGTACGACCACGCGAAGACCGTGCGTACGGCGTCCGCCTCCTCGCCGTCGTCCACCGTCAGCGCGTCCCACAACACCGACTCGTCGCGCAGATCGCGGATCAGGTCGGTGAGCCGCATCCAGGGACGGGCCGCCGCGCGCTCGGCGGCAATCCGCAGTGCCAACGGCAGGTGGGCGCACAGCCGGGCCAGTTCGGCCAGCGCGGCCGGTTCGTCGTCCGGGCGCTGTCCCGCGGTGACCTCACGCACCAGTCGCACCGCCTCGTCCTCGGACAGCACGTCCAGGGTGATCCGGCGCGCACCCTCCCGGGCGGCAAGCCCGGACAGCCGACTCCGGCTCGTCACGAGCACCTGACAGCCACCCGAGCCGGGCAACAACGGGCGTACCTGGGACACGCCCGCGGCGTTGTCCAGCACCACCAGGATGCGCCGTCCGGCCAGCAGGGACCGATAGGCGGCAGCCTTGTCGGGCAACTTCCGGGGGATCGCCCTCGGCGGTACGTCGAGCGCTTCCAGGAAACAGTCGAGCGCGTGTTGCGGGGTCACCGGCTTGCCCGGGTCGTAGCCCCTGAGGTTGACGTACAACTGACCATCGGGAAATCGATGCTGTTCGCGATGCGCCCACCGCAGGGCCAGCGACGTCTTGCCCACCCCGGCGGTGCCGGCGATGACCGCGAGGGCCGTGACGCCCGGTTCCGTGCAATCGGCGGCGGTGATCTCGTCCAGGCGTTCGAGGTCCCGGGTTCGATTGACGAATCCGCGCACGTCGCCCGGAAGCTGGCGAGGCACCGGGCGTCGGGGCGCACCGTCCTGATGGAAGTGCACCCCGCCGGAGACCTCACGTGCCTGGACGACGTTGCCCGCGGCCCCGGACAATTCGGAATGCGTCGACCCGGGCGCGGCGCCCGACGGATCCGCCGACCCGAATTCGCTTCCGCCGGCGGGAGTGGGCATCCTGATCGGCTCCTATTCGAGTTTCGGCGGCGGCAGGTGGGCTACCCGGCGCTCGAAGAAGCTATCGATCTCCTCGCCGCCCCGGTAAAGCTCCTCGGCCAATTCGGTGACCTTGGCGACACTTTCCGGATCGGTAATTCGAATACCGCCGTCGAGCACGCCTTCGTCGGTGTAGACGATTTTATAGAGCGTATGCGAACCGAGGGTGATCAATTCGGGCAGCGCGGCGATTCTTTCACGGTCGGCAATTTTCTCGGGCCCGATGATCCTGATATTCTCGCCGACCTCGGCGCGAACCCGGAGAAGATTGAGCTCCCATTGCAGATAGGGCGCGATCGGCTCCTCCACCACACGCACCCGATACAACGTGTTCCGTTGTGCGTCGACCGTGGCCTGATATTCGGCGAGGGAACCACGGCGCTGCTCCGCGAGCCGCAGCGCCTCGCTCCAGTCCCCGCGCGCGAACGCCTCCCAGCTCTCGTTGCCGGGCTCCCTGAAGACCTGCCGTCGCTCCAGCTTCCAGGACGCCTGGCCCCGGCCCGCGGCCTCGCGAGCCGCGAAGTCGTCCCGGTAGTCCGCAAGTGCGAGGAACTCGCCCGAAGCCTCGTCGAAGAGGTCGGGATCAGGCATCCGGAATATCCTTCTTGGCGGCGACGAGCATGATGCGCGGAATGATCACCATGCGTTCGTCGGAAGCGACGGTCACACCAGCGGGCAATAGCGGCAGGTAGGCGTCGGTCAGATCGCGACCGATGATCGCAATGTCACCGTTGTCCAACTCCCAGATATCAGGACAGCCCTCACGCCCCTCGCTCTGCCCCAGCTCCGCGGCCGATTTGCCCAGTCTCCGTGACAGCGCGGCGGACGGATCGGCTTCCCAAGGTCGATTCATGACTCCCCCAAGTCTCGAACTCGCCATTGATCACCCAGTGTAGGCGCGCCCGCACCGACCGGACAACGCATATGGGCATACCGGCAACCGATCGGATGAAATGATCACCGTTTATCGATGCCTTGATCCAGAAAAATTCCCGCCCGAGCCAGAACGATTCCCGCCGACCCCGAGTCCCGGAATCCCGTGCCGCCGCGCCCCGGTGACGCGCATCCGCCGCCGGAACGCCCCGAGGCCCCCGGCGCGCGCCGGGGGCCTCGGGCCTTGCGAGGGTGGGTCAGTCGCGTTTGAGGGAGCCCTTGATCTTGTTGATCGCCTCGTTGGCCTTGTCCTTGGCACTCGTGACGGCTTCCTTGGCCTTGGCCGAACCCTGGTCCTGCTGACCCTCGTCGCGCAGGTCCTCGTTTCCGGTCGCCTCGCCGACCTTCTCCTTGGCCTGGCCGCCGACATCCTGGGCCTTGTTGCGGATGTTGTCGTCGATGCCCATGTCTCGGGTCTCCTGTCACGATCGACCGCGCGCGTCCGTTGTTCGCGCGACGTCCAGCCCGACCTATAACCGGAAACGACCCATCCGACACAATTTGGTGATGCTCGTGACCTTTGTCACCCGACTCGGGAGATCTCCACGTTCTCCAGGACGCCGAGCGCGTCGGGCACCAGGATCGCCGCCGAGTAGTACGCGGTGACCAGGTAGGAGATCAGCGCCTGCTCGTTGATGCCCATGAATCGCACGGACAGGCCGGGCTGGTACTCGTCCGGCAGGCCGGTCTGATGCAGGCCCACCACACCCTGGTCGTCCTCACCCGTACGCAGCACCAGAATCGAACTCGTGCGCGCCTCGGAGATCGGGATCTTGTTGCACGGGAAGATCGGCACCCCGCGCCAGGCCGGGATCTGGTTGCCGCCCACGTCGACCGTGGTCGGGTACAGGCCGAGCCGGCTGCATTCGCGGCCGAACGCGGCGATCGTGCGCGGGTGGGCCAGGAACAGCCGGGAGCCGCGCCGCCGGCTGAGCAGCTCGTCCATGTCGTCCGGCGTCGGCGGGCCCGCCTGGGCCTGGATGCGCTGCTCGTAGTCCGCGTTGTGCAGCAGGCCGAACTCGCGGTTGTTGATCAGCTCGTGTTCCTGCCGCTCGCGCAGCGCCTCGATGGTCAGTCGCAGCTGCTGCTCGATCTGGTCCATCGGCTGGTTGTACAGATCGGCCACCCGGCTGTGCACCCGCAGCACCGTCTGCGCCGCGCTCAACTCGTACTCGCGCGGCTTGAGTTCGTAGTCCACGAAGCTGCCCGGCAGCACCGCCTCGCCGTGGTGGCCGGCGGACATCGGGATCTCCGCCTCACCCTTCGCGTTCTGCGGCCGGCCGCTGCTCTCGACGTAATCCGCGAGGTGGTCACGCAGCGTGTCGGCGTGGACCCCGTCGAACGCGTCCCGCGGCATCTCGAGCACGATCACCGAGGTGGCCGCCGTGGCCGTGTAGTCCCAGGTCGACTCCCGGTCGACGAGCATCTTCTCGCCGAAGTGGTCGCCGTCGCCGTGCAGTCCGAGCGAAGTGCGATCGCCGTACGGTCCCACCCCGAACTTGCCGATCTTGCCGTGCACGACCAGGAATACCCGGTCGTTCGGCTCGCCGATCGTGGCGAGCGTCTCCCCCGCCGCGAACTCCCGCCGCACGAAGCGGTCCGCCAGCGCGCGCAGCACCTCCTCGTCCTCGAACCCGCGCAACGGAGCCAGCTCGCTCAACTCCGCCGGAATGACCCGGACTTCCGATCCGGTCTGGACGAACTGCACCCGCCCGTCGCCCACCCGGTAACTCAACCGCCGGTTGACCCGGTACGTACCACCCGACACCTGGACCCACGGCAACATCTTCAGCAGCCACCGAGACGTGATGTCCTGCATCTGCGGGACGGTCTTGGTCGTGGTCGCGAGATTTCGCGCCGCCGCCGTCGCAAGACTCGAACGAGCCTGCGTGTCCTGGGCCTCACTGTTCGTTTCGGCCCCAGCATCGATCGACAACGATTCCGCCTCCCCTGGATGAACCGGTCTTCGCGGTCAATCGTTGCCGGTGCGAGGGCAGCCGGCCATTACCCGAACGGGTGAGACTGGAGAGGCGTCGAAGTGGCTATGTAACTACGGTTGCCCAGGGGTTTCCGGGCCACCCGGCCCCACGCGGCATGGGGCCGAACGGCCGAATGCGCGCCCGGGACGTCCGAGGACATCCGGGCGCGCGTCGACCCGACCCGATCGGGCTTCGGGTGGCTCTCGTCCGGGACCGGACCCGCCGGCCCGGGGGTCAGACGTCCCGGATCGCCGCGACCGCCCGCTTCACGCGCGTTCCGTACTCCGGATCCGCCGCGTGGAAGTGCTGGAGCACCCGATCCACGATGTCATCCCGGGTGACCTGGCCCAGGCTGCCCGCGATGTTCTCGACCAGCCGGGCCCGTTCCGTGTCGGACATCAGCCGGTACAGCTCGCCCGCCTGGTAGAAGTCGTCGTCCTTCGCGTGCGCCGGCGCCGCGTGCGCGCCGGTGTGGCCGGTCACCGCGAGCGGAGCGGACAACGGCTCGCCGCTCTCGTACGGACCGCCGAAGCTGTTCGGTTCGTAATTCCGGGCCCGCCCACCGGCGTTGGTCGCCATCGCGCCGTCCCGCCCGTGGTTGAGCGCCGCGGTCGCCTTGGGCGCGTTCACCGCGAGCTGCGTGTGGTTGACGCCCAGGCGGTAGCGATGCGCGTCCGCGTAGGCGAACAGCCGGCCCTGGAGCATCTTGTCCGGGCTCGGCCCGATCCCCGGCACGAAGTTGTTCGGGCTGAACGCGGCCTGCTCGACATCCGCGAACACGTTCTCCGGGTTGCGGTCCAGGGTCAGCCGACCGACCTTGAGCAACGGATAATCCGCGTGCGGCCACACCTTGGTCAGGTCGAACGGGTTGAACCGGTAGCGCGGCGCCTCGGCGACCGGCATCACCTGGACGTACAGCGTCCAGGACGGGAAGACACCCCGGTCGATCGCCTGGTGCAGGTCGCGCTGGTGCGAATCCGGGTCCTCGCCCGCCAGTTCGGCTCCCTCGGCGCTGGTGAGCGTGCGGATGCCCTGGTTCGTCGTGAAGTGGTACTTGACCCAGAACGCCTCGCCCTCGGCGTTGACCCACTGGTAGGTGTGCGAGCCGAAACCGTTCATGTGCCGGTAGGACGCCGGGATGCCCCGGTCGCCGAACAGCCACGTGACCTGGTGGGTGGCCTCCGGCGAGTGCGACCAGAAGTCCCAGACGTTGTCCGGCTCGGTCGTCCCCGTGTACGGGTCGCGCTTCTGCGAGTGGATGAAGTCCGGGAACTTCAGCGGGTCCTTGATGAAGAACACCGGCGTGTTGTTGCCGACAAGGTCGTAATTGCCCTCCTCGGTGTAGAACTTCACCGCGAACCCGCGCGGATCGCGCACCGCGTCGCCCGCCCCCAGGTTGCCCGCGACGGTCGAGAAGCGCTGGAAGACCTCGGTCCGTCGCCCGACCTCGCCGAGGAAGTGCGCACGCGTGTAGCGGGTGACGTCCTCGGTCACCTCGAACACGCCGTACGCGCCGGACCCGCGCGCGTGCACCACCCGCTCCGGGATGCGCTCGCGGTTGAACCGGGCCAACTTCTCGATCAGGTACTGGTCCTGGAGCAGCAGCGGGCCGCCGGCCCCGGCCGCCGCGCTGTTCTGGTTGTCGGAGACGGGCGCACCGGCCTCCGTCGTCAGTATCGGCTTGCTCATAGCAGAGTTGACTCCCTGTCAGCTATTCCGGGGGATGGCGGCACCGGTCTTTCCGAGCGTGGGTGCGCCGAGCGTGGGTGCACCGAGGACCGGCTGTCGCGGGCCCTCTGTACGTGCGAACGTCCGCTACCGCTGCGAGGGTGCGAAGCGGTTCCGCAGGGCTGTCAGACCGCCCTCGGTCAGCCGTCCCGGCAGCCGCAGTCGGGCCACCCCGCCGTCCGGGAAGACCTCGATGCGCACGTGCGTGACGGGCGGTACGTCGGTGAGCCGGAACCGGTGCCGAGTGTCCGGCTGCACCCTCGTGCGCGGCAGCAGTTCGAACCAGCCGTCCGGGTCCACGCTCGCGTCGCTGCCCATCAGGGCGACCCAACCCGGCGCGTTGCCGAGGTAGTTGTCGATGTCGATCTCGGCGGCCAGGATCTGCGCCTGCTCGACCAGGCGCACCCGCACCCAGTCGTGTCCGTCGTCCCGTCGGCGGCGGGTCTCCCAGCCCTCGCCCATCACCCGCGAGCGGCCCGGCGCGTTGAGGTTGTGCGGCGATGAGAAGTAGCGGTCGCTGGCCGCCTCGGCCACCGCGCCGTACTCCTGCGCCGCGAGGTCCACCGTGAGCCCGTCCAGCCAGGCCGGATCCGGCACCGCCTCGCCGAACACGCGCAGCCTGGCCACCCCGCCGTCGGGGAAGATGTTCAGCCGCACATGGGTGAACCGCTGCCCGGAGGTGACGGTGAACGGGTGTGCCGTGTCGCCCTTGAGATCGGTGCGCGCGACGATCGTGGTCCACCGCACCGCCGGGTCGAGCAGTTCCTCGACCGAGGGTGTGCCGGGCACGGACGCGGCCTCCACCGAGCCGCTCGGCGGGTAGTTGCCGGTGAAGAACGCGGTGTCCACCACGATCCCGCGCAGCACACCGGGCACGCCGAGCCGGACGATCGCCCAGTCGTGCGCGTCCGGTTCGGGATGCGGGTGCTCGGCCGAGGGGCCGCGCCGGCGGCGGGTCTCCCAGCCGTCCATGATCTGGCCCTTGGGGCCGAACGTGTGCGGTACGAAGACCGGCGGCTCGGCCTTGAGCAGGTTCTCCTTCTCGGCGAACCACTCGTCGTTGGCGGCCACCACGCCCGCCCCGAGGGCGCGCGAGGCGAGGTTGACGTATTCGGTGAATTCGGCGGTCATCGGCTGATCTCCTCGTCCGGAAAGGAAGTCGACGGCTACTCGGCTACAACTCGGGACGAGGGGGCGGGCCGTGGCCGCGCAACCGGCGCATTCCCGGGGTGATCACGCGGCGGTCTCCGTCCGGTCCAGGAGCCGGCCGCGCGGGCTTCCGTGCACGTCCACCGGCGCGCCCGCGAGCCACGTGGTGCGCACCGTGCCGGTGAGCGCGCGGCCCGCGTACGGGGTGACCGGGTTGCGGTGGTGCAGCCCGGCCGGGTCCACGGTGAACACCGCGTCCGGGTCGAACGCGACCAGGTCGGCGTCGTATCCCGGTGCGATCGCGCCCTTGCGGGCCAGGCCCACCAACCGGGCCGGGCCGGCCGCCATCAGCGCGACCACGTCGGCCAGTTCGAAGCCGCGTGCCCTGGCCTCGGTCCAAACCGTGGCCAGGCCCAGTTGCAGCGACGCGATCCCGCCCCACGCGGCGGCGAAGTCGCCCACGTCCAGCCGTTTGAGATCGGCGGTGCACGGCGAGTGGTCGGAGACCACGGCGGCGAACGAGCCCGCCTCGATCCCGCGCCACAGCCGGTCGCGGTTGTCCTGGGAGCGGATCGGCGGGCAACACTTGAACGCGGTGTCGCCCGCCGGAACACCCTCGGCGACCAGGGTCAGATAGTGCGGGCAGGTCTCGGCGGTGACCGCGATCCCGTCCGCGCGGGCGGCGTCCAGGAGCGGCAACACCTGCGCCGAGGACACGTGCAGGACGTGCACGCGTGCGCCGGTGCGCTTGGCGATGTCGAGCAACTGCTCGACCGCGACCGTCTCGGCCGCGTCCGGCCGGGACGCGAGGAAGTCGGCGTACGCCCGGCCGGGCACCTGCGGCGCCGCGTCCAGCACGTGCGGCGCCTCGGCGTGGATGATCGCCAGCGCGTCCAGCCGCGCCTGTTCGGTGAGCGCCTGGGCCAACTCGGCCGCGTTCACGTGCGGGAACTCGTCCACGCCGGAGGGTGCGAGGAAACTCTTGAACCCGTACACGCCCGCGCGGTACAGCGGTTCCAGCTCGTCGGTGTTGCCCGGGATCGCACCGCCCCAGAAACCCACGTCCACGTACACCCGACCGCGCGCGACCTCCTGCTTGACCCGCAGCGCGTCGAGGGTGACGGTGGCCGGGATCGAGTTCAGCGGCATGTCGATCAAGGTGGTGACGCCACCGGCCGCCGCCGCCCGGGTCGCGCTCGTGAAGCCCTCCCACGCGGTGCGGCCCGGCTCGTTGATGTGTACGTGGGTGTCCACCAGGCCCGGCAGCAGGGCGAGTTCGCCCAGATCCTCGACCGGCGCGCCGGCGGCGCTGCGATACGGCGCCACGTCGGCGATCCGGCCGCCGGCCACGATCACGTCGGCCGGAAGCTCGCCGGCCGGGGTGAACACGCGGCGCGAGCGTAGTACGAGGGTGGGGGTGTGGGTCACGACGCGTCCTCCGAGTCCACGGGATGGGCCGAGCCGATCCGGTCGGTCGAACCGGGCCGGTCCGTCGAATGGGTCGGGTCCGGCGGGTCGGACGGGTGGTGCGATGAGGTCGGGTGATGCGATGCGGATCGGCCGGCCGGGTCGACCCCGTCGGCCGGGCCGGTGAGCAGGTCTCGGGCCAGACGTTCGCCCGCGTCCTCGGCCAGCTCGCCGGCGCGGGACATGCTGTCGGCGCCGAGGTCGGCCAGCGCGTAGGCCGCCACGATGCCGGCCGCGTCGAGTTGAACCCCGCTCAACTCGACGCGACCGCACACCACCGCCACGGGTACACCCCGTTCCCGGGCGGCGACCGCGACCCCGGCCGGTGCCTTGCCGTGCAGGGTCTGCCGGTCCAGGCTGCCCTCTCCGGTGACCACGAGATCCGCCCCGTCGAGCAGTTCGTCGAAGCCCAGGAGTTCGAGCAGCAGGCCGATGCCGGGCCGGATGCTCGCGCCGAGCAGCGCCAGCGCGCCGAACCCGGCCCCACCCGCGGCACCCGCCCCGGGCACCTCGGCCAGTTCGGGCGCGACCACCTCGGCCCAGCGCGCGAGCGCCGAGTCCAGGAGCCGAACCTCGTCCGGCGAGGCGCCCTTCTGCGGCCCGTACACCGCCGCGGCCCCCTTGGGGCCGAGCAGCGGATTGTCCACGTCCGAGGCGATCACCACCTCGACGCCGGCCAGCCGGGTCGCCAGGTCGCCGCGCTCGATCCGGTCCAGCCGCAGCAGCGCGGCCCCGCCCCGGGGCAGTTCCTCCCCCGCCGCGTCCAGCAGCCGTACGCCCAGCGCGCGAGCCAGCCCGGAGCCGCCGTCGGTGGAGGCGCTGCCGCCCAGGCCGAGCACGATCCGGGTACAACCCAGCTCCAGCGCCCGGCCGATCAGCTCGCCCACCCCGGTGGTGTCCGCCGTCAGCGGCGCGGGCCCGTCCGGGAGCAGCGCGAGCCCCGAGGACTCGGCCAGCTCGACCACCGCGGTCCGGCCACGCACGGCGAGCGCCGCGCCCACCGGCCGCCCGGTGGGGCCGGTGACCCGTACCGGGATGCGCGCGAAGCCGGCGGCCACCGCGGCGTCCACGGTGCCCTCGCCGCCGTCGGCGATCGGCAACATGCGCACGTCCGCGTCCGGACGGGCCCGCCGGATCCCGGCACCGATCCTGACCGCGGCCTGCACGGCGGTCAGGGTCCCCTTGAACTTGTCGGGGGCCAGGACGACGACCGGTCCCATGCGCTGCTCCTTCGGGTGGGCTGCCGGAGGGGATGTCCGGGGTCGGCGCGGAGCCGACCGATCGGATGCCGTGCCGAGGCACAGTCAACTACGTGGCTGCCGCTCTCGGGGAGATCGACAGGGGTGACGACGGTCCGACGTGCACGCGACACCACGCGGGTGCGACGGTCGGGCGCGGGCCCGACCCGACGCGTGCGATCGGGGTGGCAACCGCCCGGTGACGCGGGCGCGACACCACGAGTGGGATCAGCGTCACCGGGCGGAATCGAAGGGAGCGGGGCGGGCCCCTGGGAGGGTCCGACGACTCGGCCCGCCCCGCTCCGGACCTGACGAGCGGGTACGCCCCGCCGGTCACCCGTGGTCTGCCACGCGGCCGACCGCGGGTCGCGGACCGGCTACGGAACCGGCTCGAACTCCTTGACCGCGTCGATCGCCGGCCCGTGCGGCGTGTTCGCCTCGCGCTCGATCATGATCTCCACCAGGACCGGGCGCGATGTGCGCTGCGCCTCCTTGCGGGCCCATTCGATGGTGGACCGGATGTCGTCCGGCTCCACCACCCGCTTGCCCGAGCAGCCATACGCCTCCATCAACTTGACGTTGTCGGTGCCGACCTCGTCGTAGTGGATGTCGACCTGGAAGTTCATCTCGTACGGGATCGACGCCTGGCGGATCAGCCCGAGGTACTCGTTGTTGATCATGATGATCACGAACGGCACGTTGTACTGCGCCGCCACCGCGAGTTCCTCGACCAGGTACTGGAAGCCGTAGTCGCCGACGATGCCGACCACCTCGGCGTCCGGGTCGCTGTGCTTGAGCGCCTTCTTGACGCCGATCGCCGCCGGGATCTCCCAGCCGAGCGGGCCGGCCTGGCCGCAGACCTGGTAGTGGCGCGGCTTGTAGGCCTTCTGGTGCTGGCCGCCCCAGATCTGGTAGAGGCCGATCGCGGTGACGAAGTAGGTGTCCTCGTCGAAGACCTCGTTGATCTCCTTGTACACCCGCGGCGCCTTGATCGGCACGCTGTCGAAGTCCTCGCGCCGGGTCAGCGTCGCGCGCAGCTCCTGGATCCGGGCCACCCACGCGCCCGCCTCGCGGCGGATGCCCCGCTCCTTCGCGGTGGCCAGGATCGCCTGGAGGAAATGCCGGGTGTCCGAGACGATGCCCAGGTCCGGTTCGAAGACCTTGCCGATCTGGGTCGGCTCGATGTCCACGTGGATGAACTTGCGGGTGCCCCGGTAGACGTCCAGCGTGCCGGTGTGCCGGTCGCCGAAGCGCGCGCCGAGCGCGAGCACCAGGTCGGACTCCAGGAACGACGCGTTCCCGTAGCGCTGCGAGGTCTGCACGCCGGTCATCCCGCTGTAGAGCGCGTGGTTCTCGTCGATCGAGCCCTTGCCCATCAGGGTGACCTGCACCGGAATCCGGAGCAGTTCGGCCAGCTCGACGAGCTCCTCGTGCGCCTCGCCGATGATCACGCCGCCACCGGAGAGCAGCAGCGGACGCTCGGCGGCGAGCAGCAGGTCCAGGGCGGCGTCCACGCGGGGCTGGTGTGGGAGCACCTCGCTCACCGGCAGCGGCGCGTCCACCTCGGAGTCCCACCAGATCTCCTGCTTCTGCACGTCCAGCGGCAGGTCGATCAGCACCGGGCCGGGCCGGCCCGAGCGGGCCAGCCGAAACGCCTCGCGGAAGATCCACGGCGCCTGTGCGGCCTCCTTGACCTGCACGGACCACTTGGTCACCGGCTTGGCGATCTCGACGATGTCGACCGCCTGGAACGCCTCCTGGTGCAGCTTGCTGGAGACGGCCTGGCCGGTGATGCACACGATCGGGATGGAGTCGGCGAGCGCGGTGTACAGACCGGTGATCATGTTGGTGCCGGCCGGACCGGACGTACCGATCGCGACGCCGACCCCGCCGTTCGTACGGGCCCAGCCGTCGGCCATGTGGGTCGCGCCCTCTTCGTGCCGGACGATCAGGTGCTCGATGCCGCCGACCGTTTCCAGGGCCTGGTACAGCGGCAGGATCGCCGCGCCGGGACAGCCGAACGCGGTGTCCACACCTTCGGACCTGAGCACCTCGACGACGGCGTTCATGACCGGAACTCGACGGGGTGCCATCAGTTGTCTCCCTGCTTCGAACTGCCTTGCCCGGAACTGCCTTGCTCGGCACCGCCTTGCCCGGAACTGCCTTGCCCGGAACTGCCTTGCTCGGCACTGCCTTGCCCGGAACTGCCTTGCTCGGCACTGCCTTGCCCGGAACCGCCCTGCGCGGGAGAGCCGTTGAGCCTTTCCAGGCCGAGCAGCAGACCGGAGTGGTCCAGCCCGCCGCCGCCCTGGGCGCGCAGCGACGCGACGAGTTGCGCGGTCAGGCCGGCGAGCGGCAGCACGAGGTCGAACTCGCGGGCCGACTCGGTGACGATGCCCATGTCCTTGTGGTGCAGGTCGATCCGGAACCCGGGCTTGAAGTCGCGGTCCCGCATCACCCGGGCCTTGCGGTCCAGGACCGTGCTGCCGGCCAGGCCGCCGGCGAGCACCTTCAGGCCCGCCTCGGTGTCCACCCCGGCACGTTCGAGGAACAGCAGTGCCTCGGCGACGAGTTGGATGTTCCCCGCGACGATGAGCTGGTTGGCCGCCTTGACCGTCTGGCCCGCGCCGTGCGGGCCGACGTGCACGATGGTCTTGCCGAGCACCTCGAACAGGGGCAGCGCGGCGGCGAAGTCCGCCGCCTCACCGCCGACCATGATGGACAGCACCGCCTCGATCGCGCCCGCCTCGCCGCCGCTGACCGGGGCGTCCAGCACCCGCAGCTTTCGCTCGGCGCCGGCCTCGGCCACCGCGATCGAGGTGCCGGGCTTGATCGAACTCATGTCGATCACCAGGGTGCCGGGCTCGACCGTGTCCAACACGCCGCCGTCGCCGAACATCACCTTCTCGACGTGTGGGTCGGCCGGGAGCATGGTGATCACCACGTCCGCGTCGCGCACCGCCTCGGCGATGTTCGCCGCGCCCTTGCCGCCGGCCGCGATCAGCCGGTCGATGGCGTCCCGCTCCAGGTTGAACCCGGTCACCTCGTGGCCGGCCCGGACCAGGTGGGCGGCCATCGGACCGCCCATGATGCCGAGACCGACGAAACCGATCCTCTTGCTTGCGCCGGTCATCCGGCCCCTCCCTTGGTGTCGCGCAGCTCGCGCGGAAGCCAGCCGAAGCTGTCCGCGCTCGGGCCGACGGGCTTGTATTCGAGGCCGACGCGCCCGGTGTACCCGGCGGCGACGAGTCGGCGGAACAGGTCTTCGAAGTCCAGCCCGCCGGTGCCCGGTTGCCCCCGTCCGGGAGTGTCGGCGATCTGTACGTGGCCGAACCGGTCGGCGTACGTGTCGATCACGGCGGTGAGGTCCTCGCCGTTGCGGTCGAGGTGGTACAGGTCGCACAGGAAGGTCGCGTTGCCCAGGCCGGTCTCGGCGTTGACCTTGTCCACCACCGCCACCGCTTCCGCGGCGGTGGTCAGCGGATAGCGCGCGTTCTCCGGCGTGTTGAGCGCCTCGATCAGCACGATCGCGCCGATGCCGTGCGCGGCGTGGGCCGCCAGGGCCAGGTTCTCCAGGGCGAGTTCGTCCTGGGCCCGCGGGTCCACGCCGTCCTCGCGGTTGCCGTACAGCGCGTTCAGCGCGCGGCAGCCCAGGCTCTCGGCGAAGCCGGTCGCCGCGGCGATGTTGTCCCGAAAGCGCGCCGATTCGGCCGGCCGGGACAGCAGGCCGCGGTCGCCGGCGGGCATGTCGCCCGCGTCGAAGTTCAGGCCGACCAGGTCGACGCCGGCGTCGCGGATCGCTCGGGCGAGCGCGTCCAGCTCGGCGTCGGCGGGGGTCGGGCCGCCGAAGGGCCACCACAGCTCGATCTCGGCGAAGCCGGCCTCGGCAGCGGCAGCGGGCCGCTCGAGGAGCGGGAGTTCGGTGAAGAGGATCGAGAGATTGATGTCGAAGCGCAGATCACGAGCGCTCACGGGATCACCTCTTCCACGTCGGTTCCACAATGCGGAAGTAAGATTCTGCTCACCGGAATGATGTCACGCGCCTTCAACAGTTTGTCAAGGGTGGCCGCCGCAGTCTGACCCACGCGCGCCCCGCCGACCAGCCCCCCGCCCAGGCCGCTCCCGCCCCGTCGAATCGCCGGCCCGCGGCGCGGGCCCGGCGAGGCTCCCGAGCCGGGCGCTAGGGTTCGAGCGTGCGATTGCGGATTGAGTTCTCGACCGAGCCGTTCGACCTGGACGGCGTGCCGGCCCACGCCCTGGAGGCCCGCCGGGTCCTCGACGAAGCGGGCCTCGACGTGGAGGTCGGCCCCTTCGGTACGACCGCCGAGGGCGAGGCCGACGTGGTCCTCGCCGCGCTGGACAAGGTCTACCGAGGCGCGCTCGGGGTCGGCGCGACTCGGATCTCGGTGCAGGTCACCACCGTGCCGACGGCGCCGGGAGGCCCCGCGTGAGCCCCGCAGAACACCCGCTGGCCGCCGCGATCAAGCCGCTGGTGACCGCGATGGGCGCGCAATTCGTCACCCCGGACGAGGCCGGCCCCGAGGACGTCGTGCTGGACTGGGAGGGCGAACCGGCCGTCGCCGTCCGCCTCCCCGGCCTCGGCACCGCCCTCGACCGCCTCCTCGGCGACGCGGAACGCCAGTACGGCCCGCTGGCCGACCTCGACCGCGAGGCCAAACAGCGCGTGGTCCGCACCCTCGAACAACGCGGCGCCTTCACCATCCGCCACGGCGTCGAGACCGTGGCCGCGGCCCTGGGCGTGAGCCGCTTCACCGTCTACAACTACCTCAACCGCGAATCCCGAGGCTGAACCCGGCCCCCTCGGCCCGGCCCGACCCGCGCGAGGGCGAGCGCCGCCGCGCGCGGAAACGAAGTGCCTCCCCCACGCGAGCACTTCGGCGAGCCTCGTTTCCGGCGGGTCACGTTGTGTTCACCACGATGATCGACTTCAACAAACTGTTGACGCGGGAGATTCGGAGCGCCTAGCGTTCCGGCCATCGTCGCGTCGGGGTATTCGCTCGGACGCGGCGCATGGCTCTGGACGGGCACGCCCGCCGAGTGAGGAGGTTCCCGACATGTCATCAGCGCCAGGACTCGACAGACTCGACGCCGCGTCCGCCGAAGAGGCGATCCGACTGCTCGGTGAGGTCTGCGCGAGTCGTGCCTGGATCGGCGCGCTGCTCGCGGCCCGGCCCTACGGCGACCCGGAGAAGTTGTACGCGAGATCCGACGAGGCGGTGGCGATCCTGACCGCCGACGATCTCCAGGAGGCGATCGACGGTCACGCGGTGATCGGCCGCCCGCGCCACGACGATCCGCAGTCGACGCGCGAGCAGTCCGGGGTACACCGGGCGGGTGACGCGGTGTTGGCCGATCTGCGGGCCGGGAACATCGCGTACGAACAGCGGTTCGGCCACGTCTTCCTGATCTGCGCGAGCGGTCGCAGCGCCGCGGAGATGCTCGCCGAACTGCGGCACCGACTCGACAACGACCCGGCGTCCGAGTGGGAGGTCACCCGCGAGGAACTGCGGAAGATCAACCGCCTGCGCCTGGAAGGGCTGATCTCCGCGTGATCTCCACCCACATCCTGGACACCAGCGAGGGCCGGCCGGCGCCGGACGTGCCGGTCGAGTTGTCCCGACGCGCGGCCGACGGGACGTGGACCGTACTGGGCAACTCGGCGACCAACGCCGACGGACGCTGCCCGGATCTGCCGCCGCTGGGCGTGGATCCCGCCGCCGGCCCGGTCGACGTACGACTGGTCTTCGACGTCGCCGCGTACCGCCGCGCCCGCGGCGAGACGCCGTTCTTCCCGGAGGTGCAAGTGGTCTTCACCGCCGACCCCGGAACGCACTACCACGTACCGCTTTTGCTCAACCCGTACGGATATTCCGTCTATCGAGGGAGCTGACAGGCATGCCGATGGTGCTCGGCCAGAATCAGTACGGAAAGGCGGAGACCCGCGTGGTCCGGGTCCGCCGCGACACCGAACGGCACGAGATCAAGGACCTCAACGTCAGCGTCGCACTGTCGGGCGAGTTGTCCGACACCCACTTCACCGGCGGCAACGGCAACGTGCTGCCCACGGACACCATGAAGAACACCGTGTTCGCGTTCGCGCGAGAGCACGGCATCGACTCGGCCGAGGCCTACGGCATACGCCTGGCCCGGCACTTCGTCGAGTCGCAGCCCTCGATCACCCGGGCCCGGGTGCGGATCGAGGAGTACCCCTGGAACCGCATCCCCGCCGCCGAGGCGCGCAATCGCTTCGTCGGCGCGGACGAGATCCACCACTCGTTCGTCCGGGACGGCGGCGAGACCCGGACCACCGAAATCGTCTGGGAGCACGGCCGGGTCCGGGTGATCTCCGGACTCAAGGACCTGGTCGTGATGAACACGACGGCCTCCGAATTCTGGGGCTACATCAAGGATCGGTACACCACCCTCCAGGAGGCGTACGACCGGATCCTGGCCACCCAGGTCACCGCGCTCTGGCGGTTCTCCTTCGACGCGGCCGACGGCGCGAGCGAACCGAACTGGGAGCGCTCGTACGCCCAGGTCCGCCGGCACCTGCTGGAGTCCTTCGCCGAGACGTACTCCTACTCGCTCCAGCAGTCCCTGTACGCGATGGCGAACCGCGTGCTGACCCATCGGCACGAGGTGGACGAGGTTCGGCTGTCGCTGCCGAACAAGCACCACTTCCAGGTCGACATGGACCGGATGGGCGTCAAGAACGACAAGGAGGTGTACTACGCCGCCGACCGGCCCTACGGTCTGATCGAGGGCACCGTGCACCGCGAGGGTGTCATTCCGCTGATTCCGGTGGACTGACCTCGCTCGTCGGGCATAACCCCCGGAGGATTCTTCATCCGCCGTCCCGCCTCCGGGGCCCGCGCGCAGGACCAGACGGCGGTTCGTTGGCACATTGGACCGCTGCCGCAAGGGACTGCCCATGTCTGTAGGAAACTCCGCGCGGAACTCCGCCGGCTCCGCCCCCTCCGTGGCGGACTCCGCCCGCGCCGCCGGTTCCGGGCGCATCGTGATCGAGAACTGCGCGGTCGCGACCGTCGACGCGCGGGACACCGAGTACGCCTCGGGCCACGTCGTGGTCGCGGACAACCGGATCGAGTCGGTCGGCGCGGGTGCCGCCCCGGCCGGCCTGGAACACGTCGTCCGCCGGATCGACGGCACGGGCCACCTGGTCACCCCGGGGCTGGTCAACACGCACCACCACTTCTACCAGTGGATCACCCGCGGCCTGGCCCAGGAGTGCAACCTCTTCGACTGGCTCGTGACGCTCTACCCCACCTGGGCGAAGATCGACGACGAGATGTGTTACGCCGCCGCGCAGGGCTCGGCCGCCGCGCTGCTGCGCTCGGGGTGCACCACCTCCACCGATCACGCGTACGTCTTCCCCAAGGACGGCGGCGACATCCTGGGCGCGGAGATCCGCGCGCTGGCCGAACTGGGCATGCGTTTCCAGCCCACCCGGGGCTCGATGGACCTGGGCGAGTCGCAGGGCGGGCTGCCGCCGGACGCGTGCGTCGAGGACACCGACGCCGCGCTGGCCGCGACCGCCGAGGCGATCGACACCTGGCACGACCCGTCCTTCGACTCGATGGTGCGGATCACCGCCGCGCCCTGCTCGCCCTTCTCCGTGACTCCCGAACTCCTGCGTGGTGCCGCTCAGTTGGCCCGCGCCAAGGGAGTGCGACTGCACACCCACGGCTCGGAGACGGTGGAAGAGGAGGACTTCTGCCACGAGAAGTTCGGCATGGGGCCCACCGACTACCTGGAAAGCGTCGGCTGGTTGGGCGAGGACGTGTGGATGGCGCACTGCGTCCACATGAACGACTCGGACATCACCAAGTTCGCCGCCACCGGCACCGGCGTGGCGCACTGCCCGTCCTCCAACGCGCGGCTCGCCGCGGGCATCGCACGCGTTCCGGAGATGCTGGCCGCCGGCGTCCCGGTCGGCCTGGGCGTCGACGGCACCGCCTCCAACGAGTCGGGCGAGTTGGGTACGGAGTTGCGCAACGCGCTGCTGATCGCCCGACTGCGCCGCGGCCCGGCGGCGATGACGGCCCGCCAGTCGTTGCGGCTGGGCACGATGGGCGGCGCCAAGGTACTCGGCCGCGAACGCGAGATCGGCTCGCTGGAGCCCGGCAAGCTCGCCGACCTGGCCATGTGGCGCGTGGACGACGTCCTGCACGCGGGCATCGCCGACCCGGTCGCGGCCCTGGTCCTGGGCGCGGCGGCACCGCTGACCCTGCTGCTGGTCAACGGCCGCGAGGTGGTCGAACAGGGACACCTGTCCCGAGTCGACGAGGAGCAGATCGCCCGCAACGTGGCCCACGCGGCGGCCCGCCTGCGCGCCGAGTAGCCGACGGGAATCCCGGACACACCGTCACGCGGCCGAAGGTCCACCGGACTTCGGCCGCGTTTCGGCGTGTCCGGGGCACTCGGCCGGTCCGGTCGATCCGCCGTGGTCCCGATCCCGGGTGCCGTCAGTCGCGCGTCGTCGCGGCCTTCGCGACCAGGGCCAGCGGTACGGTCGCGCACCGGGTGGCGGACGCCACGGTCATGGTGCGCACCCCGGTGCGCCCGGCGATGTCGACCAGGCGCGCCGCGTCGCACAGGTAGGCCCGCGCGTGCGGGACGTCTCGGGCGCACGTGGCCGCGTCGACGAAGGCGGGCAGCCACGGTCGGCCGTCCTGCCCGTGGATGAAGACCACCGACTCGTCATCGTCGATCGGGACCACCACGCCGCCGGCCACGATCGCGGCGAGCAGGTCGGCGGGATCGGCGGGCTCGGTCCCGCTCTCGTCGGCGCGGTCGAGGAGGGCGGCCAGGGCCGGGTTCGCGGCAGTCATGCCATGATCATATGGGCCCTGATTGTCGGGATTCGGCACCGCCGACCGGCGGGCTCCCGGGGCACGCGAAACGGGCGGGTCCGACCTGGATCGGACCCGCCCGTCACCTTCCGCACGCCGTCCCGACACCTCGGGAGCCGGGACCGCTACGCGTCGCGCCCCAGCGTCCGCAGATACGCCCGCCAGCCGCCGAACTCGGTGATCTCCTTGTGCCTGCCCGACTCCGACTCGCCGCGGCGCAGGATCATCGAGAAGCAGGCCGAGCCGTCCTCGAGCTTGATGATCCCGAACTCCAGTTCGGCTGGCTCGGTGGGCAGCAGGTTGTCGCGCAGCACCTCGTCCGGGACCTCGTACACCTCGCCCGCGATCTGCGCCTCGCTCGCGGGATCGGGCAGCAGGCCCGGGCAGCGGTCGCCGATCGAGAAGAAGCGATAACCGGGCGCGGTACGGGTCTTGGCGACCAGCGGCGCACCCTCCAGGTGGTGGTGGAACGGACCACCCTCCATCGCCTGGCCGTTGAGGAACATCCGTGCCATGTGCTGCCTCCTGTTCGATGCCCGCGCGAGAACCGTCGGCGGCGCTCGGCGCCGCAGACGCAGGCGACGAGGTTTCGCCGTCGCCGAGATATCCCGAGAAGAAAAAGATGTAGAAGATGGGGATGCGGAACGACCGGGCCCGCCCGATTGGACGCGCCCCACGACCGCCGGGGTGGGCCCGGCCGTTCCGCGCTTGTGGGGTTTGTGCGAACGGCCCTATTCAGTCGAGGAGTTCGCATCCCGGCAGGGTGAGGAATTCGACGAACTCGTCGGCGAGGGCCACCTTGAGGAACAGGTCGCGCGCGTCCGTCCAGCGGCCGGCCTCGAACCTGTCGTCGTCGATGTCCTCGCGCAGCGCGCCCAGTTCCTCGACGACCAGACGCCGGACCAGGTCCGAGGTCACCTTGTCACCGGTGTCCGCGAGCACCACACCGTTGTTGATCCACTGCCACACCTGGGACCGGGAGATCTCCGCGGTCGCCACGTCCTCCATCAGGCCGAAGACGGCGACCGCGCCGTATCCGCGCAGCCACGCCTCCAGGTAGCGCAGCCCGACGCCGACCGCCGCGTGCAGCCCGGCGTTGGTCGGCGAAGCGTCCGCGGACGCCACGTCCAGGAGCTGATCCGCCGTCACCTCGACGTCGTCCCGGGTGCGTTCGATCTGGTTCGGCCGCTCGCCGAGCACCGTGTCGAACGCCTCGCGGCAGACCGGCACCAGGTCCGGGTGGGCCACCCAGGACCCGTCGAAGCCGTCCCCGGCCTCACGGTCCTTGTCGTCGCGCACCTTCGCCAGCGCCGCCGCGTTGGCCGCAGCGTCGCGTCGCGAGGGAATCACCGCGGCCATCCCGCCGATCGCGTGCGCGCCGCGCCGGTGGCACGTACGCACCAGCAGGTCGGTGTACGCGCGCATGAACGGCGCGGTCATGGTGACCGCGTTGCGGTCCGGCAGCACGAACGCGTCTCCCGCGTCGCGGAAGTTCTTCACGATGCTGAACAGGTAGTCCCAGCGGCCCGCGTTCAGGCCCGACGCGTGCTCGCGCAGTTCGTAGAGGATCTCGTCCATTTCGAACGCGGCCGTGATCGTCTCGATCAGCACGGTCGCGCGGATCGTGCCGCGCGGGATGTCCAGCAGGTCCTGCGCGTGCCGGAACACGTCGTTCCACAACCGGGCTTCGAGGTGGCTCTCGATCTTGGGCAGGTAGAAGTACGGGCCCAGGCCCCGGTCGAGCAGGCGGGCCGCGTTGTGGAAGAAGTAGAGCCCGAAGTCGACCAGCGCGCCGGCCGCCGGGACGCCGTCGACCAGGATGTGCCGCTCGTCCAGGTGCCAGCCGCGCGGGCGCATCACCACGGTGGCCAACTCGTCGTCCGGACGCAGCGCGTACGTCTTGCCCTCGGCGGTGGAGAAGTCGATCCGCCGGTCGTAGGCGTCGATCAGGTTGAGTTGGTGGGCGACGACGTTGTGCCAGGTCGGCGCCGAGGCGTCCTCGAAGTCGGCGAGCCAGATCTTCGCGCCGGAGTTGAGCGCGTTGATCGTCATCTTGCGATCGGCCGGACCGGTGATCTCCACCCGTCGGTCGCGCAGTGCGGGCGGCGCCTCGGCCACCCGCCAGTCGGCGGCGCGTACGTCGGCGGTCTCCGGCAGGAAGTCGAGCCGGCCGGTGCGGGCGATCTCCTCGCGTCGGGTCCGGCGCAGGTTCAGCAGTGCGTCGCGACGGCCGCCGAATCGGCGTTGCAGGCTCGCCACGAAGCGCAGCGCGTCGGTGGTGAGCACTTCGTCCGCTCGCGGCACGGAGCCGCCGGTCACTGTGCTGTGCTTGACCACGATGGCCGGTGCACTCATGGGTGGCTCTCCTTCGCCGTCGACGCTCTTTTGTAGAGTGGACATTAGTTTCCGGGAAACGGAAGTTCAACAACTTGTTGAATAAATTCTCGACGGAGGATCACGCCGTGGCCGCAGTCAACTCGAGCACCAACGGCACAGCCAACGGCGCGAGTGGTGGTGTCCAGTCGCTGGAACGTGCGTTCGACCTCCTCGAACTGCTCGCCGACGCCGGCGGAGTGCTGACGCTCAGCGAGCTCGCCGCGCGTTCAGGATTGCCCATGCCCACGATCCACCGCCTCGTACGCACGCTCGTTTCGCTGGGTTATCTGCGCCAGGACGCCTCGCGGCGATACACGCTCGGCCCGCGACTGATCCGACTGGGCGAGACCGCGGGCCGGCTGCTCGGCAGTTGGGCCCGGCCGTACCTGGCCGAACTGATGGAGACCACCGGCGAGACCGCCAACCTCGCGGTGCTGGAGGCGGGCGAGGTGGTCTACGTCGGCCAGGTGCCCAGCCGGCACTCGATGCGGATGTTCACCGAGGTCGGCCGCCGGGTCCAGCCGCACTGCACCGCGGTCGGCAAGGTCCTGCTCGCCCACCTGCCCGAGGCCGACGCCGCACGGGTCCTCGGCGGCCGGCCGCTGGCCTCGCACACCGAGCACACGGTCACCGATCCGGCCGCGCTGCTCGCCCAGTTCCCGCTGATCCGGGCGCAGGGCTACGCGGTCGACGACCAGGAGCAGGAACTGGGCGTGCGCTGCGTCGCCGTGGTGGTGCCGGGCGCGCCGACCGCGACCGCGCTGTCCGTGTCCGGACCCGAGGGCCGGATCCGGGCGATGGAGGAGCACTGGATGACCACCCGGATGCGGGAGATCGCGTCCCGCCTGGGGCAACGCCTGGGCGGGACCGAGTCGGACCCCGAGGCGATGCCCGCCCCTTGAGCCGTCCTCGACACCGAACCGGGCCGCCCCCGGCCCGCGCCCGACCGCACCCGGGCACGCCGGACCGCCCGGAGCGCGCCTTCGGACGAATCCACCAGACCGCGCGCGGCGTCGCCGGCCGCCTCTCGTACGTTCCGCCCGTGGACCGTGGGCGGCACGGACGGCTCTACTGACGGGCATGTCCCACCCCATCGCGCCGCCCGCCCCGCTGCTCGACCGGTTCGGTCGGGCGCACACCGACCTGCGTGTGTCCCTGACCGACCGGTGCAACCTGCGCTGTACCTACTGCATGCCCGCCGAGGGTCTGCCCTGGCTGCCCGCCGGCGAATTGCTCACCCGGGCCGAGACCACCCGCCTGATCCGGATCGCGGTGGACCGCCTCGGTATCCGCACCGTCCGGCTCACCGGCGGCGAGCCGCTGCTGCGGCCGGACCTGCCCGCGCTGATCGCCGACCTGGCCGGCCTGGACCGAGCCCCCGAGTTGTCGCTGACCACCAACGGCATCCGGCTGGCCGCACTGGCGCCCGCGCTGCGTGCGGCTGGACTGCGCCGGGTCAACGTCAGCCTGGACACCCTGCGGCCCGAACGGTTCGCGCTGCTCACCCGCCGGGACCGGATCGAGGACGTGTTCGCCGGACTGCGCGCGGCACGCGCGGCCGGCCTCGCGCCGGTCAAGGTCAACACGGTGCCGGTGCGCGGGATCAACGACGACGAGATCGTGCCGATGCTCGAGTGGGCGATCGAGCGCGGCTACCGGCTGCGCTTGATCGAGCAGATGCCGCTGGACCCGCAGGGCGCGTGGGATCGCGACCTGATGGTCACCGCGGCCGAGGTACTGGAGCGGCTGGCCGCCCGGTTCACGCTGACCGCCGTCCCGCGCGACGACGCGTCCGCGCCCGCCGAGGAGTGGCATGTCGACGGAAGCGCCGCCACCGTCGGGGTGATCGCGAGCGTGACCCGGCCGTTCTGCGGCGCGTGCGACCGGGTCCGGCTCACCTCCGACGGGCAGTTGCGCACGTGCCTGTTCGCCCGGGACGAGTCCGATCTGCGCACCCTGCTGCGCTCGGGCGCGGACGACGCCGAGATCGCCTCCGCGTGGCGGATCGCGCTGTTCGGCAAGGGCCCGGGACACGGCATCGACACGCCCGGCTTCCTCGCCCCGGACCGCCCGATGTCCGCGATCGGCGGCTGACCCGATGACCGCCGAAGCCGTACGCCGGCCGTCCGCGACCACATCCGCCGCGCCGGTCGTGCGCCTGTGCGCCATCCGCGACACCGCGCCGAGCGTCGACGAGGTGCTCGCCGCCATCGCCCACCCGGCGGCCGGCGGCACCTCGGTGTTCGTCGGCACGGTGCGCGACCACGACGCGGGCCGCGCCGTGCGCGCACTGTCCTACTCCGCCCATCCCCTGGCCGTCGACCGGCTCCGCGAGGTGGCAGAGCGCCTCGCCGCCGAGGAACCGGACATCCTGGCCGTCGCCGCGCTGCACCGGATCGGCGACCTCGTGGTCGGGGACACCGCGATCGCGGTGGCGGTGGCCACGGCGCACCGCGCGCGGGCCTTCGCCGCGTGCCGTGAACTGGTCGAGCGGATCAAGCACGAGGTACCGATCTGGAAGCAACAGACCTACACCGACCACTCTCGGGGCTGGGTCGCCTGCGAGCACTGACCGACGGGTTCGACTACCCGACCGGATCCAGTCCGAGCACCGCGCCGGCCACCGCCGCGAGGGTGGGCGCCACACCGGCGGTGTCCCGCAGATGACGCGTGCGGGCCACGTCGTTGATCGCGGTCAGCGCCGCGTGCACCCGGATCCGGGCCTGCGCCGCGCCGTACTCCGGTCGTACCGCGCACAGCAGGTGCGCCCACTCCATGAGGTAGTCCGCCTGCGCCTGGCGGGCCCGATGCCGAGCCTGCGTCGGCAGGTGCGACACCTCCGCGAGGAGCAGTGTGACCAGGTCGCTGTACTCGGCCGCGAACCGGATGTACGACCACAGCAGTACCCGCAGCGCGCCCTCGTCGTCCTCGGCGCCGGCCAGCGCGCGGGTCATGTCCATCGACAACCACTCGATACCCCGGGTCACCGCCGCCGAGAGCAGGTCCGCCTTGCTCTCGAAGTGGTTGTACACGCTGGGGCCGGCGATCCCCGCCGCCGCGCCGATGTCCTCGATGGCCACCCCGGCGTACCCGTGCTCGGCGAACATCCGTACGGCCGCGCCCAACAGCGCCTCGCGCCGGGAGCGCAGCACGATCCCGGTCGGCCGCGTCGGCGTGCGCGCGATCGACACCAGCTCGGCGGGCCGCGCGGTGACCGCGGCGCGGCCCAACTCCACGAGCAGCCGCACGTACTCCGGACGGGGTAGCTCGATCCGGTGGAAGGAGGGGCTGAGCAGTACCCCAAGGCCGCACCACGCGAGCAGTTCGGCCTGCCCTGGCGACAACTCCGGGCGGGCGTCCCGGATCAGCTCGGCGACCACCGCGGTGACCGCGTGGATCTCGCGCCGCACCTCGGCTCGCTCGGCCGCGGGCAGCAGTCGGCCCTCGCGCTGCCACAACACGCCGACTTCGCGGTGGTCGAGGGTGGCCGCGACCACCGCGCGCAGCACCGTGTCCGGGTCCTCGACCGCGCTGCGGGCCAGCGCGTCGCGCACCGGCGCGACCCCGTCGAGCACGACCTGCATGAGCAGGTGCTGCTTGCTGCGGAAGTGCCGGTACAGCGCGGAGGGCCCCATGCCCACGGCGTCGGCGATGTCGCTCATGCCCACGTCCGCATAGCCCCGGCGGTGGAACAGGTCGGCCGCGGCGGCCAGGATCAGCGCGCGACGGTTACGCGGTCGCGTCCCCCGGGCGGGCGGCACCTGTCCACCGATCTTGCGCACCGCAGCCGCCATCGCGTACTTCCTTCCGGGATCCGCCCCCGCGTCATTGTTCCAGCCGGCATGGCCCCGGGGGTGTGCCTTCGACACGCCCCCGCATGCCCCCGCCTTTGCCCCGCGTGCCCGCTGCGTCCCCGAGCCGGCTCCGCGTCGGGCACACGTCGGGCGCACGTCGAGCCGGACGCTGCACCGGGGAGCCGGCCGGCATCGGCCCGGTTACTACGCTGGGTGGCATGACGACCTCACTGATCACCGGCGCCACTTCGGGCCTCGGCGCCGCGTTCGCCCGACGGCTCGCCCACGAAGGGCACGCCCTCGTCCTGGTCGCGCGGGACGAGGAGCGATTGGCGCAGTGCGCCCGCGATCTGCGCGAGGAACACGGCATCACGGTGGAGGTGTTGCCCGCGGATCTGTCCCTCGACGAGGGGATCGCGGCCGTCGAGACGCGGCTGGCCGATCGGTTCGCGCCCGTGGACGTGTTGGTCAACAACGCCGGCTTCGGCAATCGGGGCGGTTTCCTGGACGCATCCACGGCGGACGAGGTGCGCATGCTCAAGGTGCACTGCGAGGCGGTGCTGCGGCTGACCACCGCGGCGAGTGCGGCGATGCGCGAGCGCGGTCGCGGCTGGGTGATCAACGTGGCGTCCGTCGCGGCCTTCCTGCCCCGCGGCACCTACGGCGCGAGCAAGGCATGGGTGGTCAGCTTCACCGAGGGCGCCGCCCGCGAATTGACGGGCAGCGGTGTGCGGTTGATGGCCCTGTGTCCGGGCTTCGTACGCACCGAGTTCCACCTGCGGGCCGGGATGGGCACATCCAACATCCCCAACTGGATGTGGTTGGACGCCGATCGGGTGGTGGCCGCCGCGATCCGCGACCTCGCGGTGGGCAAGACTGTCAGCGTGCCGGATCTGCGCTACAAGGCGGTGGTCGGGCTGGCCAAGCTCACCCCGCGCGGCCTGTTCGGCAGCGTGTCCACCAGGACTGGTCGGGTGTACGGGCCGACCCGCCCGTAGCCGGCAGGCCACGCCTACCCGCCCGCAACCGGTGCTCGGCGCCGACCCGCTCGGTGCCCGGCGGCGCCCGGTCACGCCGAAGGCCCCGTCGACATGGGGTCGACGGGGCCTACGGGCGCGCACCGGGCGGGGCGGTGTCACCGTCACGCCCCTCCCCCGGGCTTCCGCGAGGTCCGCTGCTCGGCGTCCGGGGACGCCGAGCCGTCAGCGCCTCGGGCGGCCCTTGGGCCGGTCGCTCTTGCCGCGTCGGGCGGCCTTGGGGGACTCGAGGGTGTCCGTCGCCTCCGCTGCCGGCGCCGCTGCGGAGTCCGCACGCTCGGCTTCGACGAACAGCGAGTTCTTGTTCTGCATGTGGGGTTTCGACTTCTGCTTGGCCATGGCCGTTTCCTCCTACGGAGAACCGATGGTCGGTCTCGTCCACTCTCACACCGTTCGTCACGGTGCGCATGTCGAGCGTCACATGTCGTGATGACCGGCTGTCACACGCCGTGATGATCGAATTCGAATGGCAGCTCGAGATTGCTTCTACGATGCCGGAATGCTCCTTGACCAACCCGAGCGCCCACCTCGGCCCCGGCCCCGCCGTGTCAAACGGCGGATCGCCGGCCTGCTGGCCGGCCTGGGCATCGTGTTCGGCTGCGCACAGTGCCTGGCCCCGGCGGACGTCCACGACGCCACCGCGAAGTCCTCGCTGTCCAGCAGTGCGCTCAGGGCCCCCGAGCCGCCCCAGGCCGCCGCCGCGCACCCGCCGTCGGAGACGCTGGACACTCGACGGGGCACGTCGCCGATCGACGGGCGCAGCTATATCCGTGCCCCGGGCACCCGGATCACCGTCTTCGCGCATCGGGGCGCGCCCACGGTGGCACCGGAGAACACCATGCCCTCCCAGGAGGCGGCCCGGAACGTGGGTGCGGACTGGATCGAGAACGACGTGCAGCCCAGCACGGACGGTGTGCCGCACATCATGCACGACGCCACCGTGGATCGAACCACCAACGGCAAGGGCGCGATCCGCGATCTGACGTCCTCTGACCTGGCCACACTGGACGCCGGGGCCTGGTTCAAGCCGGAGTTCGCCGGCACCCGCGTGATGACGCTGCGCGAACAGCTCACGGACCTGCGCACGCGCGGCGGACGACTGCTCCTGGAGATCAAGAATCCGCACTCCCGCGACGAGATCGCCCGGATCGTCCAGGAGGTACGCACCGCCGGGATGGCCGGTCGGGTATTCGTGCAGAGCTTCGACCAGGAGTCGTTGCGGCTGACCCGCGAGCTCGCCCCCGAACTGCCGCTGGGCCTGCTCAGCGATCAACTCGACGCCGATCCGGTCGCACTGGCCAAGGAGTTGCGGCTGACCTCGTACAACCCGTCGTACCACGGCCTGGCCCAACGCCCGAACGTGGTCCAGGAGTTGCACGCGGCCGGGATCGCGGTGCTGGCCTGGACGCCGGACGACCCGCGGGAGTGGGCCGCGCTGAACGACGCGGGGGTGGACGGGATCATCACGAACCGGACCGCCGACCTGGTCGCGTGGAACGCCGCGCACACCACCAAGGACGGCGCCCGCCCCTGACCCGCCCCGCCGGAAAACGGCCCGCGACCGACCCGGCCTCCCGGGTCGGTCGCGGGCCTCTTCGTAGCACGGGCCTTTGCGTGGACGGGCTTCTCCGCCGCTGGGCCTCTCCCCCCGCGGCCTCTCGGTCGACGAACCGAACCCGCGTTCGCGCGGAACCCGGTCGCACGTGCGCCGATCGGCTCCGGTCGTCCACGGAACCGCACCGGCAAACCCTTTACCTCGTGAGGGCAATGTGACATTTTACTGATGTGAGCGAACTCCGTCCCAGTGATGTCGTCGTCATCGGCGCGGGCGTGGTCGGCGCCGCGTGCGCCCACTACGCCGCGCGTGCCGGGCTGTCGGTCACCGTGCTCGACCGCGGCCCGGTCGCGGGCGGAACCACCGGCGCCGGCGAGGGAAACCTGCTGGTCTCGGACAAGCGTCCCGGCCCGGAACTGTCCCTGGCCCTGCTCTCGCTCCGCCTGTGGGCCGAGCTGGCGGCGGAGGGGCACGACTTCGAGTACCAGGCCAAGGGCGGCCTGATCGTCGCGCGCACCGAGGCCGAGGCGGTCGCGATGACCGTCGCGGCCGAGGCACAACGCGCCTGCGAGGTCTCCGCCCACACCATCGACGCGAAAGAACTGCACTTCTACGAACCGCACTTGGCCCCAGACCTGGCCGGCGGCACGCACTACCCGCAGGACGCGCAGGTGCAACCGGCCCTGGCCGCCGCCGCGTTGCTGCGCTCGGGCGTACGCCTGCACACCGGCGTCACGGTGACCGGCTTCCGGCGCGGGCGCGGCGATCGGGTGCTCGGCGTACGCACGTCGCACGGCGACATCGCGGCCGGTGCCGTGGTCAACGCGGCCGGCACCTGGTCCGGTGCGATCGCCGAGCTCGCCGGCGTGTCCCTGCCGATCCTGCCGCGCCGGGGATTCGTGCTGGTCACCGAGCCGCTCCCGCGGATCGTGCGACACAAGGTGTACGCGGCGGCCTACACCGGGGACGTCGCGAGCGACGACGCGGACCTGGCCTCCTCGGCCGTGGTCGAGGGCACTCCGTCCGGCACCGTGCTGATCGGCGCGAGCCGCGAACGGGTGGGCTTCGACCCCTCGTTCCCGGTACCGGTGCTGCGCCGGCTTGCCGCCCAGGCGATCGAGCTGTTCCCGATCCTGGCCGGCGTCTCGGTGTTGCGCGCCTATCGCGGCTTCCGGCCGTACTGCCCCGACCATCTGCCGGTCGTCGGCCCGGACCCGCGCGCGCCCGGCCTGCTGCACGCGTGCGGCCACGAGGGCGCGGGCGTGGGCCTGGCCCCCGCGACCGGCCTGCTCATCGCCCGAGCCCTGACCGGCGACGCCTCCGGGCCCGATCCCGGAGTCGACCCCACCCCATTCGCCCCGACCCGCTTCGCGGAGGTGTCCTCGTGACCGGCGTATCCCGACCCACCCCGGTCCACCCGCCCGACGAGGAGCACTTCCGGCTGAGGGTGGACGGCCGGAGCATCCCGGTCGAGGCCGGTCAGACCGTCGGCGCCGCGATGCTCGCCGCCGGGATCCGGTCCTGGCGCACCACCCGGTTCGCGGGCAAGCCGCGCGGGCTGTTCTGCGGCATCGGCGTGTGCTTCGACTGCCTGGTCACGGTCAACGGCACGCCGTCCCTGCGGGCCTGCCTGGTCACCGCCCGGCCCGACGACGAGGTGACCACGACATGATCCACGACCTGGTCGTCGTCGGCGCCGGCCCGGCCGGACTGACCGCCGCCGTCACCGCCGCCCGGTTCGGCCTGCGCGTCGCCGTTCTCGACGCCAACTCCCGGGCGGGCGGCCAGTATCACCGACACCGCGCGGGCCGGCCGCCGGCCTGGCCGCCGCTCACGCGCCTGCACACCGTCGAGCACCTGGCCGAACATCGCGTCTGGGCGGTGGAACGCTCGGCCGAGGGTTTCACGGTGCACGCCGTGGCCGGCGAGCGGGACACCACCCCGGTGACCGTCATCGGCCGCCGACTGCTGCTGGCCACCGGGGCGTACGACCGGCAACTGCCCTTCCCAGGCTGGGACCTGCCCGGTGTGTTCACCGCCGGCGGCACCCAGGCGCTGATCAAGGGCAACGGCGTGCCGCCCGGTCGACGTGCGGTGGTCGCGGGCACCGGCCCGTTCCTGCTGCCGGTCGCGGTCGCGCTGGCCGACGCGGGCGTCGAGGTGCGGGCCGTCCTGGAGGCGTCCCGGCCCACGCCGCGCGCCGCCGCCCTCGCGCCGCACAGCCCGGCCCGCGTGGTCGAGGCGGCCCGCTACGCCGCCGCGCTGGCCCGGCGGCGGATCCCCTATCGCACCGGCCGGGCCGTGATCGCGGCAACCGGCGACCACACCGGACTGACCTCGGTCACCGTGGCCCGGCTCGACGCGAACTGGCGCGCGCGGCCCGGCACCTCGACCGAACTGGCCTGCGACACGCTCGCGGTCGGCTACGGCTTCACCCCGCAGCTCGAACTGGCCGGCCAACTCGGCTGTGCGAGCACCCCGGACGGTTTCGTCGCGGTGGACGCGCGGCAGACCACCGACGTACCGGGCCTGTTCGCCGCCGGCGAGAGCACCGGCATCGGCGGAGTGCATCTCGCGTCGGTCGAGGGCGAGTTGGCGGCCCACGCGATGGTCGGCCGGACGCCGCCGCGCGCGTTGCTGCGCCGCCGGGCCGCGCTCACCCGGTTCGCCGACGGGCTGCGCGCGCTCTATCCGGTCCGACCGGGCTGGTTGTCCTGGTCGGACGCGCACACCCCGATCTGCCGCTGCGAGGAGGTGCCCCGAGGGCTGATCGAGGACGCGGCCCGCCGAGGAGCCGACGACGTGCGCTCGGTCAAGCTGCTCACCCGCGCGGGAATGGGCTGGTGCCAGGGCCGGATGTGCGCCGAGGCCACCGCGTGCGTGTTGTCCGACGTGCTGGACCGACCGGTCGCCGCGCCCCCGCCCACCCGTCCGATCGGTGTGCCCATCCGTCTCGGAGACCTAGCCCAAGGAGCCCCATGAGCCCACACCCCGCCACTCCTCCCCGCTCCGCCCCGGACCCGGCCGACCGCAAGCCGTGGCACGGAATCGTGGTGGCCACCGCGCTACCGCTGCGCGAGGACCTGTCCGTGGACTTCGACGCGTATGCCGAGCACGTGCGGTGGCTCGTGGATTCGGGCTGCGACGGAGTCTGCCCGAACGGCTCGCTCGGCGAGTACCAGTCGCTCACCCCGGACGAGCGGGCCCTCGTGGTGCGGGTCGCGGTCGAAGCGGTGGGCGGCGACCGGGTACTGCCCGGCGTCGCGGCGTACGGCGCGGCCGAGTCACTGCGCTGGACCGAACAGGCCGCCGAGGCGGGCGCCCGAGCGGTGATGCTGCTCCCGCCCAACAGCTACCGCGCGGACACCCGCACGGTGCTCGACCACTACCGCACCGTGGCCGGCGCCGGCCTGCCGATCGTCGCCTACAACAACCCGTTCGACACGAAGGTCGACCTGACCCCGCGACTGCTCGCGGACCTGTACGAGGAAGGGCTCGTGGTCGGCGTCAAGGAGTTCACCGGGGACGTACGGCGGGCCTACGAGGTGGCCGAACTCGCGCCCGGTCTCGACGTGTTGATCGGCAGCGACGACGTCGCGCTGGAGTTCGGCCTGGCGGGCGCGGTGGGCTGGATCGCCGGCTACGCGAACGTCTTCCCGCGCGCGAGCGTCGAGTTGTACCGCGCGGCGGTCGGCGGCGACGTGCGCGCCGTGTTGCCGCTGTACCGACTGCTGCATCCGCTGCTTCGGCTGGACTCGCGCACCGAGTTCGTGCAGTCCATCAAGTTGTCGATGGACCTGGCCGGCCTCCGGGGCGGCCCGTGCCGCCCGCCGCGGCTCCCGCTGCTGCCCGAACAGGAAGCCTCGGTGCGCGAGTTCACCGAGAAGGCACTCGCGGAGGGACTGACCTGATGCGCTCACGACACGTCTTCCACGCGGTCGACTCGCACACCGAGGGCATGCCGACGCGGGTGATCACCGGCGGCGTCGGGGTGATCCCCGGCACCACGATGGCCGAGCGACGCGTGCACTTCATGGCCCACCTGGACCACCTGCGCACGCTGTTGATGTACGAGCCGCGCGGGCACGGCGCGATGAGCGGCGCGATCCTGCAACCGCCGACGCGACCGGACGCGGACTACGGCGTCTTGTTCATCGAGGTGTCGGGCTGCCTGCCGATGTGCGGGCACGGCACGATCGGGGTGGCCACCGTGCTCGTCGAGACCGGCATGGTCGAGGTGGTCGAACCGGTCACCACGGTGCGGTTGGACACGCCCGCCGGTCTGGTGGTCGCCGAGGTCGAGGTACGCGACGGCGCGGCCCGTTCGGTGACCCTGCGCAACGTCCCCTCGTACGCACACACCCTGGACGCGACCGTGGACGTGCCCGGGCTCGGCGCGGTCGGCTACGACATGGCGTACGGCGGCAACTTCTACGCGATCCTGCCCATCGAGAAGGTCGGCCTGCCGTTCGACCGAACCGAGGCCGGACGCATCCTGGACACCGGGCTGGCCATCATGGCCGCGATCAACGAACAGGCCCGGCCGGTACACCCGGAGGATCCCGAGATCGCGGGCTGCCACCACGTGCAGTTCCTCGCCCCGGGCTCGGACGCCACGCTGTCGCGCAACGCGATGGCGATCCACCCGGGTTGGTTCGACCGCTCGCCGTGCGGCACCGGAACCAGCGCGCGGATGGCCCAGTTGGCGGCGCGCGGCGAGTTGGCGGTGGGACAGCAGTTCGTCAACGAGTCGTTCATCGGGACCCGCTTCCACGGGCGGATCGTGGACCGGACCGAGGTCGCCGGATATCCGGCCGTGCTGCCGCTGATCACGGGACGGGCCTGGATCACCGCCACGGCGCAGTATCTGCTCGACCCGGAGGACCCGTTCCCGGCCGGGTTCCGCCTATGAGGAACCGCCCGGGGACCGGGGCCGGGACCGGGCCGGGCTCCGGTGGGACCGGGCGGGAACCCGGGCGACGGCTCTCACGCAGCGTGGTCGAGCGTACGCACAGTTCCGATCCCACCCCCAGGGTGACTGACCGTCAGTAGCATGGCGGGAGGAGGCACCATGGACACGGGACACGGAGCGCTCGCGCTGCCGTCCTTCGACGATCGGCCGATCCTGCGGGATCGGGTGGCACGAGAGCTGCGCGCGGCGTTGATCGCGGGCGAGATGCGGCCCGGTGTGGTCTATTCCGCGCCCGCGCTGGCCGCGCAGTTCGGCGTGTCACCGACGCCGGTGCGCGAGGCGATGCTCGACCTCGCCAACGAGGGACTGGTCGAGGCCGTACGCAACAAGGGCTTTCGGGTCACCGAACTCTCCGACCGCGAGTTGGACGAGTTCACCGAGGTCCGCGCGTTGATCGAGATTCCGGTGGTGGCCCGGCTCGCGGGCGTGGTCACCCCGGCCCAACTGGCCGCGCTGCGCCCGGTCGCCGAGGAGATCGTCGCGGCGGCCGAGGTGAGCGATCTGATCCGGTACGTGGAGGCGGACCGTCGCTTCCACCTGTCGCTGCTCGCGCTCGCGGGCAACGAACACCTGGTTCGGGTGGTCGGCGATCTGCGCAAACGCTCGCGCCTGTACGGTCTGTCCCGACTCGCGGAGAACGGCCGACTCGTCGCGTCCGCCGCGGAACACCTCGAACTCCTGGACGCGCTCGCCACCGGCGACCCGGCCCGGGCCGAGAGTGTGATGGCGCGGCACATCGGCCATGTCCGCAATCTGTGGGCGGACCCGAACCAACCGGGCTGAGACCGGGGCGGGGTGGGGCCGGGGGCCGAGACCGCCTTCCGATCCCGGCTCCGGCGTCGGCGCCCGAGTCCTCGGACTTCGGGCGCCGAGCCGCTGCCGGACGGGGATGAGGGTGGGAGTAGGTCAGATCTTGCCGGCGACCATGTCCATCAGCCGGTCCAGGACCGCGCCACCGGAGGCGTGCGAGCCGTCGTGCTCCCACTCGTTGGTGACCCACGCGCGTACGTTGGCCACCTCGCGCACCGTCTCCAGGGACAGGTCCGCGTCCACGTACATGTCGTCGAAGTAGACCGCCGCCGCGACCGGGACCGGATTCGTCCGCAGTCGCTCGATGTCGTACAGGACCGGCCAGTCGTCGTGTCGGGCGAGCAGGTCGGCCGCCTCACGGAACGGGCGCAGGGCGGCGATCTCCTCGAACATCCAGGGGTACATCATCTCGCCGGTGAACAGCAGCCGGTCGGCGTTCTCGGCGAACTCCGGCAACCCCGCCCGCACCTTCTCCGCGGCCCAACCGGTGGCGACCTTGCCCTGGCCGTAGATCGGCTCCTGGAGCACGGCCCACAGGGGGTTGTCGGTGAGCGCGGTGGCGTGCATCACCGCGGCACGGAAGGTGTCCGAGACCTGGTCGCCGTCCCACGCCTCGTCCAGCATCCAGTGCACGCGCTCGTAGCCGTCGCCCATTCCGAACGCGTTGCCGAGGAACTGGAGCCGGCGCGGGGTCAGTCGGTCGCCGTCGGGCAGCCGGACGTCGTGCGCGGTGAGATGGTCGGCGAGCCGACGCACCTGCTCGACGTCGTCCGGGTAGCGGGCGTAGTACTCGGCGTTCTTGTCCCGCACCCGGGGATAGGTGCGCCGATAGACCTCCTCCGCGGTCACGTCCAGACCGATCAGCCCGCCGGTGACGTAACAGGACTTCAGCCCCTCGGGCGCCGTGGAGAGGTAGGCGAGGGTGATGAAGCCGCCGTAGCTCTGCCCGAGCGTCTCCCACGGCTCGTCGCCGCACAACCGCCGGCGGATCAGCTCGGCGTCGGCGACGATCGAGTCGGCGCGCATGTGTCGCAGCAGCGTGGCGAGTTCCTCGGGTGCGGTACGGGCGGCCAGGCTCGGCGTGATCGGCGTGCTGCGGCCGGTGCCGCGCTGGTCGAGGAGCAGGACGCGGTGCGTGCGCAGCGCGCGCTGGAGCCAGCCGGCGGGGCGATTGGGCCGGGCCGATTTGCCGCCCGGGCCGCCTTGGAGGAAGCACAACCACGGCCGCTTCTTGTCGACGGCGGTGGGATCGACCACCTCGCGGGCGAAGACCTCGATGGTGGGCCCGTCCGGACGGGAGTGGTCGAGCGGGACGGTGAATGTGTGATCGGTGAGGGCCATCCCCGGGATCCGGGTGATGCGGGTCATGCGGATTCCTCTCCAGCCTCTTGTCCGTGTCGTACGCGGGGCACTTTAGTGCCGTGTGACATTTCACAGGAGAGATGGGCTTCTTGTCTCGCCTCCCGGCGAAGCAATATCGGCACGACCCCGGGGTCCGGACGCACACGAGTGGGTCTGCCCTGATGTCGGGAGGTCGACTCGTTCGATACGTTCGGCTTGGTCGGATGGTTCGGCTTGCTCGGTTGGCTCGGCCTCCTCCAGGGGTTCGGGCCGCCGTTCGGCCCGTTCGGCTCTTCCGCGTGCTCGCTCGGTGCGGGATCGTCGTCGGGTCCGCGCGAGGATTCTCCGTTCCGCGAGGCGAGACGAGGCGAGGCGAAAGGTGGCAGTCGTGGCCGATGGTCCCAACGTTGCCGGTCCGTTTTCCGCGTTCCAGGACTCGATCTACCTCGATGGCCTGTTGACCGGGGAGACCCCCGCGTACCCGATCGACGCGTCCGACCTCGAGGCCGCCGCCGGAGAGCTGCTCGAACCGGGTCCGCGCGGATACGTCCTGGGCGGCGCCGGCGGTGGGGCGACCATGCGGGCCAACCGGGCGGCGTTCGAGCGGCGTCGGATCCTCCCGCGCATGCTGCGCGACGTGGGTGGGCGTGACCTGTCCCGCTCCGTGCTGGGCACCGACCTGCCCGCTCCGGTACTGCTCGGGCCGGTCGGCGTGCAGTCCATCGTGCACCCGGAGGGCGAGTTGGCGACCGCGCGCGCAGCCGCCGGCCTGGGGGTGCCGATGGTGGCGAGTACGGCGTCCTCGTACACGCTGGAGGAGATCGCCGCCGCCTCCGGCTCGGGTCCGCGCTGGTTCCAGCTCTACTGGCCGCGCGACAACGACGTCACCGTCAGCCTGCTCGCCCGGGCCCGGGCGGCCGGTTACACCACACTCGTGGTCACCCTGGACACATGGTTCCTGGGCTGGCGGCCGAGCGACCTGGAGCGGGCGTACCTGCCCTTCCTGCGGCAGGTCGGGATCGCGAACTACCTGAGCGATCCGGCCTTCCTGGCCGGTCTGAGCAAGCCGATCGCCGAGGATCCGACGGCGGCGATCGCGCACTGGGCGGGGATGTTCTCCGACCCCACCAAGACCTGGGACGACCTGGCGTTCCTGCGCGAGAACTGGATCGGTCCGATCGTGCTCAAGGGCATCCTGCATCCGGACGACGCGCGCCGAGCGCGCGACGCCGGTCTGGAGGGGATCGTCGTGAGCAATCACGGCGGACGCCAACTCGACGGCGCCATCGGCGCGTTGGATGCGCTGCCGAGTGTGGTCGAGGCGGCCGGCGGGGACCTTACGGTGCTCTTCGACAGCGGCGTGCGCACCGGCGCCGACGTACTCAAGGCGCTTGCCCTGGGTGCCCGCGCGGTCCTGGTGGGCCGCCCGTACGTGTACGGCCTCGCGCTGGGCGGTGAGGCGGGTGTCCGGCACGTACTGCGCTGCCTGCTGGCCGAGTTCGATCTGTCCATGGCGCTGTCCGGACACGCCGCTCTCGACGGACTGGACACGTCGGCGCTGGCCTCGGATTGACCTCGGGCCTGCTCCGGGCCGGCCCCGACGAACCTCGCACCGACTTCGGACCGGGTCGGTCGTATTCGCGCTGACGGCCGCTCGATATAGCCCTGTTTGCCCGCTGGATTCGGATACTCTCCGCGCATGATCATGCCCGGAACGAGAGGACCCAGTTCGTGAGCGATCCCGCGCGTCCCGCCGCCGGCCCGCACGCCATCCTGCGCCGGATGACCTCGCGCGACACGGCGGAGCCGCACCGCGCGTCCACCCCGCTCGAGTTGTTCTTCGACCTGACCTTCGTGGTCGCGGTGGCCCAGGCCGGCAGTCGACTCGTGCACTCGCTGGCGGACGGGCACCCAGGACACGGGATCTTCGGGTACCTGTTCGTGTTCTTCGCGATCTGGTGGGCGTGGGTGAACTTCACCTGGTTCGCGTCCGCCTACGACTGCGACGACCCGCTGTACCGGGTCGCCACGCTCGTACAGATCACCGGCGTCCTGGTCCTGGCCGCCGGAGTGCCGCGCGCGTTCGACAACAGCGACTACGCGGTCGCCATCGTCGGGTACCTGATCATGCGCGTCGCGCTGACCTTCCAATGGCTGCGGGCTGCCCACGACGAGACCGACCCGGCGGCCCGGCGCACCGCGCTGCGCTACGCGGCGGGGCTGGTGCTGGTGCAGATCGGCTGGGTGGTCCTGCTGCTGCTCCCGGATGCCTCGTGGAAGTGGGGCTTCGTACCGCTGGCGATCGCCGAGATGGCGGTGCCGGCGATCGCCGAACGCCACCACACCACCGCCTGGCATCCGCATCACATCGCCGAGCGGTACGGGCTGTTCACCATCATCATGCTCGGCGAGAGCGTCTCCGCCGCGACCATCGCGATCCAGACCGCGCTCGACGACGAGGCCGCGCTGGACGAACTGCTGCCGATCGCCGCCGGCGGGCTGCTGATCGTGTTCGCGGCGTACTGGATCTACTTCGCGGTGCCGATCCACGACTTCCTCGCGTCCAATCGCCAGGCCTTCCTGTGGGGGTACGGCCACTATGTGATCTTCGGCTCGGCGGCGTCGATCGGCGCGGGCCTGGAGGTCGCCGTCGAGCAGGCCGTGGGCGAGGCGCACATCTCCCGGATGGCCGCGTCGGCGAGTGTGACGATCCCGACCGCGCTGTTCCTGCTGACCACGTACGCGCTGCATTCGCGACACCACAAGAACGGCCTCGCGCAACAGTCGCTGCTGCCGACGGCCGCCGTATTGGTCCTGCTCTGCACGTTCCTGGGCGCGGCGGCCGTACCGACGGCCGGCGCGGTGGCGGCCTTGACGGTGGCGATGGGGATCGTGCTGTCGGCGCGGCAGGGCGAGGGGGATGTACGGCCGCGCACCGGGCGGCGGGCCGAGGGGTGAGGTGCCCCCGGGGGCACGGTGCGGCCGGGTCAGCCGGCCGTCAGGCGCCGGGCCGGGCCCTGGGGTTCGGGTGGGAGGAGCGGACCGCCCTGCCATTGTTGGAATATCAGCATGGTGTGCACCTGGGTCACCTCGGTGCGTGCGGTGAAGCCGTCCACCACCAGCCGTTGCAGTCCGGTCGCGTCGGCGACCGCGACGTGCACGAGGAAGTCGTCGGGTCCGGCCAGGTGGTAGAGCGCGCGGGTCTCCGGCAGCTTCAGCACGTGCCCCACGAACGGGTTGAGCACCACCCGGTGATGCGGCCGCACCCGAACCGCGAGCATCGCCTGCAACGGCCGGCCGAGCGCCGCCGCGTCGACCTCCACCGTCGCCCCCTTCACCACCCCGGCCGAGCGCAGCCGGGCGACCCGGTCCAGGCACGTCGACGGCGCGATCCCGACCTCGGCGGCGAGCGCCTTGTTGCTGATCCGGGCATCGTTCTGGAGGGACCGGAGAATTCCGAGATCGATCGGATCGAGGGCGATGGATTGGCTCATCGGGCGATCATAATTCGGGCCATCGGCTCATTTGCCGGGGGTCGGCGCACGATGGCGGGCATGGATGACCTCCGTGTGGATCTTGACGCAGTGAATGGGACGACGGGCGTGGATGGCGGGCTCGCCGTGGGCGGGGTGCACGGAGCGCGTCCGGTGGACGGCGTGCGTGCCGTGGACGGCGTGCGCGGCGAAGGCCGAGTGGGCGGGGTTGGGCGGATGTTCGAGACACGGGCGGTGCACGCGGGTCGCGACGACCTCGCCGCCCTCGGTACGCACGCCGTGCCGATCGATCTGTCCACCACCTACCCACTCCCGGACCTGCCGGCCGCGGCGCTCGCCCTGGACGCCTACGCGGAGGGCGCGCTGCCGGAGGGCTCGCCGATCTACGGCCGGTTGACGAATCCGACGGTGCGCCGCTTCGAGGTCGCGCTGGCCGAGTTGGAGGGATGCGCCGACGCGGTCGCGTTCGCGAGCGGCATGGCAGCGGTCACCGCGTGCCTGCTCGCGGCCGCCGCGCAGGGCCGCCGGCACGTGGTGGCGGTCCGCCCGCTGTACGGCACCACGGACCACCTGCTCACGAGCGGCCTACTCGGCACCGAAGTCACCTGGGTCGAACCGAGCGGGGTGGCCCGGGCGTTGCGACCGGACACCGGTCTGGTGATGGTCGAGACACCGGCCAATCCGACCCTGGCCGAGCTGGACCTGGCCGACCTCGCCGCCCAGGCGGGGGACGTTCCGCTGTTGGTGGACAACACGTTCGCGACGCCGGTGTTGCAACAGCCGGCCAGGTCGGGCGCGCGGATGGTGCTGCACAGCGCGACCAAGTTCCTGGGCGGGCACGGCGACGTGATGGGCGGCGTGGTCGCTTGCGATTCGCAATCGGCCGACGTACTGCGCCAAATTCGTTTCGCCACAGGAGCTTTGCTGCATCCGTTGGCGGGCTACCTGTTGCTGCGCGGCCTCTCGACGCTGCCGATCCGGGTCGCGAAGGCGTCCGCGTCCACCGCGATCCTGGCCGAACGGCTGGCCGCCCACCCGGCGGTCGAGCGGGTTCACTACCCGAGCATCGGCGGCGCGCTGGTGGCCTTCGAACCGGCCGGCGACCCGATGGCGCTGGTGGCCGCACTCCGGCTGATCACGCCTGCGGTCAGCCTCGGCGGCACGGACACGCTGATCCAGCACCCGGCTTCGCTGACCCACCGGGTGATCGACGACGCGGCGCGGGACGAGGGCGCGATCGGACCGAAGTTGCTGCGTTTGTCGGTGGGTCTGGAGCACGAGGACGATCTGTGGGGGGACTTGTCGGCGGCTTTGGAGCGGAGCTCGGCTACTTCGGCCTCGGCTTCGGCTGCGGCTGCGGCTGCGGCTGCGGCTGCGGCTGCGGCTTCCAACTTGGCTTCCGCTTCCGCTTCCGATTCCGCTTCGGTTTCGGTCTCGGTCGTGATGCTTCATCAGGAGACGTCTCCGGCGCACGTTTGAGTGGCCCGGTCGGGGTCGAGCCGGGTGGGCGCGCTCCGGACCTCGTGACGACCGACCGCCGGTCCGGAGCCGCGCGCCCTGCGGCCCGAACAACGCTCAGCGGTACGTCAGGCCGGAGAGACGCAGCGCAAGGTCGCGGCGTACGGCGGGGATTCGGGTGATCGTGCGCAGCACGACGTTGCGCAACGGGCGCAGTGCCGGGGTGATCGTGGCGACGCGGGTCATCCGGTCGGCGAGCCGCACGATCTGCTCGGCGATCGGACGGCGGGTGGCGCCGTACGCGTCCAGGGCCGAGGTCGCGCCGCCGTCGAGCACCGAGCCGAGCGCGTCGGCCAGCGCCACGGCGTCGAGAATGCCGGCGTTCATGCCTTGCCCACCGGCCGGGCTGTGCACGTGTGCGGCGTCGCCGGCCAGCAGGATCCGCCCGGCCCGGTAGGTGTCGGCGACGCGGTGGTGGACCCGGAACCGCGATCCCCACACGACCTCTTCGACCACCACCCGGCCGGTCGACGGGCCGCGCTCGTCGATGAGTTCCTGTACGAAGGCGAGCGACGGCTCGTGCGGCGCGTCGGCGACCGGCGCGACGACGCGGTGCCGACCACCCGGGAGCGGAGCCACCACCACGAGACCGGCGGGTGCGAAGTACAGGATCACCTCGTCGGCCGACACGGCACCACCGAGCCGCACGTCGGCCAACACGAACGACTCGCCGTACGTACCGCCCTGGAATCCGATGCCGGCCTGCTCGCGCACCGTGCTGTGCATGCCGTCGGCGCCGACCACCCAGGCGGCACGCACTTGTTCGCCGTGCTCGAAGGTCGCGGTCACGCCGTCGACGTCCTGGTCGAGCGCGGTCACCGAATACGGCCGCAACACGGTGCCGCCGAGCTCGGTCAACCGAGCCGACAGGGTCGCCTCGGTGGTGGCCTGGGACACCATCAGCGAGTACGGGTAGTCGGTGGGCAGCCCTTCGAAGTCGATGCGGACGACCACCCGGTCCCGGTCACGAATGGTGAACGTCGGTGACTGGATGCCCAGTTCGACCAGCGCCCCGGCCACGCCGAGCGGGGCGAGCACCTCCAGGGTGCGGGCGTGTACGACGGCGGCCCGCGAGGTGTGCTCGGCGGCGGCGTGCGCGTCGACGACGGTGACGTCGCGCCCCTGGGCGACCAGGGCGAGGGCGAGGGTCAGCCCGGCGGGACCGGCGCCGACGACCAGGACGTCGGTGGTGGCCGGCAGTCGCGGGGGCGAGGAGGGCTGCGGAAACGGCTGAGGGGTGGCGGGAGTGGTCGGGATGGCGGGAGTGGCGGGGGTGGTCGGGGGCTGGGAGGTCACGGCGGGCTCCTTCGGGGCGATGGCGTGCGACGGGCTGCGATGGGGTGGCTCGGTGCGGTGCGATGCGATGCGGTGCGCTGCCGGATCGGGCGCGGCGTCGGGTTGTACGGGCCTACATTCTTGTCAACACTTGTTGGCCAACGGCTGTTGACATAACCATGACGCGACCACCTCTGATTGTCAACAAGCGTTGGCCTACAATCGTTGACATGAGTACTCCGCGAAGGTCATCAACCGAGACCAAGGCCGTGATCCTGGCCGCCGCACGCGAGCGGTTCGGGTCCGACGGCTACGAGCGCGCGACGATCCGGGCGATCGCCGCCGACGCCGCGATCGATCCGGCCATGGTCATGCGCTACTTCGGCAACAAGGAGAAGTTGTTCGCCGCCGCCGCCGATGTGGACCTGCGCCTGCCCGCTCTCGAATCGGTCCCCCGCTCTCGACTCGGAGCAGTGCTCTCGGCCCATTTCCTGGATCGCTGGGAGGACGACGAGGCGATGATGATCCTGCTGCGCACGGGCGTCACCAACGAGGAAGCCGCCGAACGCATGCGCGCGGTCTTCGCCGGACAACTCGCGCCCGTCGTGCGCCGTGCCTGCCCGAACCCCGAAGAGGCCCCCCGTCGCGCCGGCCTGGCCGCCACCCAGGTTCTCGGCCTCGCTCTGTGCCGCTACGTCCTACGCCTCCCGCCGATCGTGGCCATGACGCACGCCGAGGTCGTCGGCTGGCTCGGCCCCCAGCTCCAGCGCTGCCTGACCGGCGATCTCGGCACTCCCGAAGAAGCCCCCAAGGAAGCCGCCGAGGAAGCCCACGGGTAACCCGCGGGCGCCCGCGGAATCGGGGGGATTCCCCCCAGTGGCCGCCGAGTTGGTTCCGGTAGCGTCCCGATCAGGCCCGAACCGGCCGAGCCGAGCGGTGTCCCGCGCGCCGCCACCGGAGGTGATGCGTCATGTCCACACACGCAGTTCCACCGCACCGCACGGCCCGGCGCCCGCTCCGCCGGCCGGATCGCCGTTCCAACCGCCGCCCGGAGCCCCGGTACACGGTCGGGCGCCCCACCTCGGGTCGGCCGCCGCGCGGCCGGCGCGCCGTCACACCGGCTCTGGCGCTGTTGGCATCCCTGATCGTGCTGGTGGCCTGTACCTCCTCGACCTCCACCCGGAGCCCGGCTGCCGTGCCCATCGGTCCCGCGCCGCCCGCGGCCCTCCCGGGCGGAACCGCGCCCGGTGCGACCAACGACCCGTCCGCCGCCTCGTGCGGCAATCCGACCGCGAGCCTGCGCCCCAAGTCGGGGCCGCCGCGTGCCGCCGACTACACGACCGACGGCTCGCTCGCACGCATCCTCAGCCAGGGCTACCTGACCGTCGGGATAGACCAGAGCACCTACCCGTTCAGCTACGCGGACGCGACCGACCACAACAGGCTCAAGGGCTTCGACATCGATCTGGTCCGGGAAATAGCCGCCGACCTGTTCGGCGACTCGGACCCGAACCGACTGCGCTTCCGCGTCGTGCCCAACAGCATCCGCGAACAGGCCGTCGCGCACGGTCAGGTGGACATCGTCGCGAAGTCGGTCACCGTCAACTGCCGGCGCCGAACCGTGGTCGACTTCAGCTCGATCTACTACGAGTCGGGACAGCGCGTACTCGTGCTGCGGGGCAGCCCCGCCGCGGCAGGCGACCACTCGAAGGGCCTGACCGGCCTACCGAGCGGAACCCGTGTCTGCACGGTCGCCGGCACCACCGCGGCCGACGCGGTACGCGCCACCAGGTCCCTGGCCCCCGTCACCGGCGACACCTGGGCGGACTGCCTCATCCACATCCAACAGGGCCAGGCCGACGGAGCGGTCGGCGACGACACCGTCTTGGTCGGCCTCCAGGCCCAGGACCGCTTCGTGGAACTGGTCGGTCCCAAACTCACCCGCGAGCCATACGGCCTGGAAATCGCCAAGAACAACCCGGACCTGGTGCGATTCGTGAACGCGTCGCTGGAACGCATCCGCCGCGATGGAACGTGGCTGCGCCTGTACGACACCTACGTGGCCCGCTTCATCCCCGGCACCGAGGCGGCGACTGCGCCGGAGGCGGTGTACCAGGACTGAGACCCGAAACGGCGTCGGAACCTGAAGGACATCGGAACCGGTGGAGCAAAGGAGGGTTGGAGGCGGCGGCACGGCCTACGTCGGCGACGGGCCGTCACCGGGGACGATCAGGCCCGACTCGTAGGCGATGACGACCAGTTGCGGTCGATCGCGCGCGTCGAGCTTGGCCATGATGCGACTGACGTGCGTCTTCGCGGTGAGCGGGCTCAGCCCGAGAAGCGTGCCGATCTCCGCGTTGGTCAAACCCCGGCCGACCAGCGTGAGCACCTCGCGTTCGCGCCCCGACAGGTCCGCGACCCGGACCGAACCCGGCTCGCCCACCGTCGGCGTGGTCGGCATGCGCAGTACGCGCGAGATCAGCCGCGCCGTGGGCCCCGGTGACAGCAGTGCCTCACCCGCCCCGATCGTACGGATCGCCGCCAGCAACTCGGCCGGGCGGGTGTCCTTGACCAGGAAGCCGCCGGCGCCGGCGCGCAACGCGGCCACCACGTTCTCGTCGTCCTCGTAGGTGGTCAACACCAGAACCCTGACCCGCGACAACTCCGGATCCGCGGCGATCAGCCGAGTGGCCTCGATCCCGTCCAGGATGGGCATCCGGATGTCCATCACGATGACGTCCGGCCCGGTGGTGCGGGCGAGTTCGATCGCGGCCCGCCCGTCGGCGGCCTCGCCGACCACCTCCATGTCCGGGGCCGAGCTCACCAACATCGCGAACGCCGACCGCACCAGGTGCTGGTCGTCCGCGAGCAACACCCGCAACTTGCCGCCCGTCACACGCTCCCCCACTCACCCGACACCGCCACCGGCGGCCATCCCGTCCGAATCCGCCGCCCGAAGGGCATGACATCACGCGCGGCGGTCCGCCGCTCGCGCACCCACCGCACCGGTCGCACCGGTTGCATCGGGCGCATCGGTTGCACCGGGCGCATCGGTTGCACCGGGCGCATCGGTCGCATCGGCTGCGTCCGTATCGCCGCGTCGGCCCGTACGCCCGCCGCTCGCGTGCCCGGGCGATCGGGCCGACGCGGCCCGCGCCGCCGGATCGCGCAGCCGTCACCGCACCCGGAGGACCGCGTCTCGCACACGCCGCCGCAGGGCGTCAGGCCCTCACCGCACGTTGATCATCGCGCGCCCCGCCCGACCGGCGCGGTACCCCACCCCGAAGCTCCGCGCCTCCCCATCGCCGGGTCATCCCGCCCCCGCCCGCTCGCCCATCGGCAACACGGCCTCCACCTTGAACCCGCCTCCCGCTCCGGGCCCCGGCCCCGCGACCAACGTCCCTCCCACGCTACGGGCCCGTTCGGTCATCCCGAGGATGCCGAACCCGCCCTCCCGCCCGGCCTCGACGTCATTCCCACTCCCGCTCTCGCTCCCACTCGCGATGCCGCTCCCGATCCCGACTCCACGGCCGTCATCTCGCACGGCGACCCGCAGTTCGGCATCCACGACGACGAGTTCGACCCGTGCGGAACGTGCCCCTGAATGCTTCACCACATTCGTCAGCGCCTCCTGCACGATCCGGTACACGGCAACGCCCACCTCGGGCGCCGGCGGTGGTCCGTCGTGGCCGACGAGCGTGACCTCGATGCCGGCGGAGCGGGCCGCGCTCACCAGCGGCACCAGGCCGTCCAACCCGGCCAGGCCGGGCACCGCCTCGTACGACGCGACCTCCTCGGCATCCCGCAACACGGACAGCGTGGCTCGGAGTTCGTGCCTGGTGTCCCGGCACGTCTCGGCGATGGTGTCCAACGCACCGACCAGCACGGCGCGTTCCACCGGCGGCTCCTGGGCCGCGAGGTGCGCGGCCACGCCCGCCTGGACACCGATCAACGTGATGCTGTGCGCGAGCAGGTCGTGCAGGTCGCGCGCGATCCGCAGCCGTTCCTCGGCCACCCGCCGCCGGGCCACCTCGTCCCGCGTACGCTCGGCCCGCTCGGCCCGATCGATGATCGCGCTCATGTGCGCGTGATGGATGCGCCACGCCTGCCCCGCGACCAACGCCGCGAACACCCAGCCGGCCATCCCGCAACGATCCCGCCACGACGGCGCGTCCTGGCCGCCGAAGGTCATCGCCACGACGACCACGGTCAACGCCACGAAGGCGAGCACGATCGCCTCCTCGCGCCGGATGTACGCCGCGTACGTCCCCAGCGCAAGCAGCGCCAACGCTGCCGCGCTCTCGTGCAGGTACTCCCGGTTGTGGTACGGCACAGTCAGGATGAACGTCACCAACAGCGCGGTTCCCGGCCGCGTCCGACGCCAGGCCAGCGGGATCGCCGCACCGACCAGCAGCGCCACGCCGATCGGGTCCATCGCCCGTTGTCCCGGCCACATCCACGCCGAGCCGATCGCGCACGCCGCCAGCAGGGACGCGAGCAGGGCGTCCCAGAGGGACGCCCCACCCCAAAACGATCGCTTCGTCACACCGCCATCTTCCGGGACGACGCGGGCGGTTCCACCGGCCGGGTCCCCGCCGGCTCGGGCGCGGGCCGCCGAGACAACGGCCCCGGCCACCAGATCCGCCGATCAAGCGCCACGCTCGCGGCGGTGACCAGGAACGTACGCACCAGGAACGTGTCGATCAACACGCCCATCGCGACCACGAATCCGATCTCCACCAGGGAGACCAGCGGCAGCAGCATGAGCACCGAGAACGTCGCCGCCAGCACGAACCCGGCGGACGCGATCACCCCGCCGGTGGTCTCCAGTGCGGCCGGCGCGGCAATCCTGACCGAGTCCCCGCGCAGCGACATCTCCCGCACCCGGTGCATCAGGAAGATGCCGTAGTCCACCCCCAGTGCGACCAGGAACACGAAGGTCAGCAGCGGGGTTTGCGCGTCCACTCCCGCGTATCCGAAGCCGTGCTCGAAGATCAGCCCACCGATGCCCAGCGAGGCGGCCCACACCAACGCGACGGCCGCGACCAGGATCAGCGGCGCGATCAGACTCCGCAGCAAAACGATCAGCACCAGCAACACCGTGAGCAGCACGAGCGGGACGACGACCCGGCGGTCCCGCGCCGTGGTGTGCGAGGTGTCCATCTGCTGCGCGGTGGACCCGCCGACGCGCGCGTCCGGCACGGTGCGCAACCGTTCGATCGTGGCGTGTTCCCCGGCCGACTCCGGCCGATCCTTCGCGAAGGCCAGGATTTCCGTCCAGCCACCCGCCGTTCGCGCCTGCCGGGCGTGACCGACACCCTCCGTCGTGGAGACCGCCGCGAGCACTGCCGAGGCCCGTTCGGTACGCGCCATCACCGCGATCGGCGCACCCGACTGCTCCGGGAAGGCCGCACTCAACGTCGCCTGCGCCGCGATCGACTCGGGCTTCGAGGTGAAGCCGTCACCCTGCCGCAGCGGGTCCGGCAGCGCGAACGCAGTCAGCGCACCCGCCCCCAGCAGTACGACCCCCGCCACCAACACCGCGATCGGCCGCCGGGAGACCCCCGTCCCGATCCGCGCGTACGCCCTGCGGCCACGCTTGGGCTCGCTGCCGAACGCGGGCACGAACGGCCAGAACACCCGCCGCCCGAGCAACACCAGCACCGCCGGCAACAACGTCGTCATCACCGCGAGCGCACACGCCACGCCCACGGCGCCGACCGGCCCCATACCCCGACTGCTGTTCAGATCCGCGGCGGTCAGGCACAACAGCCCCACCACGACCGTCCCCGACGAGGCCACAATGGCCGGCCCACATCCGCGCAGGGAGGCAAACATCGCGTCCAACGGGCGTGCGTGGACTCGTAGTTCCTCGCGATACCGGGCCACCAGAAGCAGCGCGTAATCGGTACCCGCACCGAACACGAGCACCGTCAACACACCCGAACTCTGTCCGGTGACGGTGATCCCGAACGCCCGCACCAACCCGTACACCGCCGCCGTCGCGACCGCCACCGCGACACCGGCGCACGCGAGCGGCACGAACCACAGGTACGGGCTGCGATAGGTCAACATCAGCAACACCGCGACCACGATCACGCTGGCCAGCAACAGCGTCCCGTCGATCGAGTCGAACACCTCCCCCATGTCCGCCTCGATCCCACCGGGCCCACCGAGTCGCACGCTGAGCCCGTCCGGATGCCGATCGAGCACCTTGCGAATGTCCGGGACGATCTCATCCGGCTCGGCGCCACGCCGATCGACGGACAACGCGTAGCGCAACGTCGCGTGGTCGACCGACTCCTCCGCCACCGGCCCCGGACCAGCCACCAACGGATGCCGAGTCACCACCTCGGCGACCTGACCGGCCGCCAACTCCCGGTCGGCGACCGTCAATCCGCCGTCCCGGTGATACACGAGCTGCACGTCCATCGCGTCACCGCCGGGCAACCCTGCCTGAACCTTGGCCACTTGGGTCGACTCGGCGTTCGCCGGCAGGTAGTCCACGGCCTCGTTGCGCTGCACATCGGCGAGCTTGGACGCGAACATCCCGGCCACCAGGACGACAAGAATCCAGCCGCCCACGACGGCCCACGGCACCGCCCACAACCGCCCCCGGCGGGCCGGGGCGGTCTCTTCCTTCGAGAGTGTCTCCATGCCGTCAAGGCTCTCGGCCGCCCGGGTCGGAGGCGTCCGGCGGACGGCCGATGTCCGGGTTACTCCGGGCGATGTCCGGGGGTGGTGACTAATCCCGTGGGAGTAATGGCGGGGAGTAGGGCGGGGGTTTGGGGCAGGGGTGCTTACATCCCGACACCTTCCCGACCCGACACCTTCCCGACCCGACAACACCACCGACGCAGCGAAGTTCCGGACGCCGGCGCAAAAGAAGGAATCGCGCCTCGGCCTCGGTGCCGGCCGCCCGCCCTGCGGGCGACCCCTCCGGCTTCGGCGCCCCGACACGCGGACCACCCACGAACTCGACCACGAGCTCGCCCGCGCCGACCGAACCGCCGGCCTCGTACGGCCAAGGGCAACCCCGGCCCCCGGCGTCGCTCCCGTACGGCAACCCCTCGGCCGAGCAGCCGCCGCCGACCCGCCGAGCACACCCGCCCGGGCGCCCGCCCCGGAGTCGCGACGCTGCGGCAAGCGGGCAAGTGCGTCGGGGGTGCCAGGCAGCGGGGCGCGCCGGTCACCGAGGCATCACGGCCGGCCGGTTCGAGGTGGTGCGGCGTCGGCTCGCCTGACGCCCGAGGCAGGCCGAGTCGATCCACTTCTGCCTGGTCCGGCCAGCCCGGTTCGGGTCCGCTCCGGGCCGGGCTGGGCTGGGCCGAAGCACTCCGAGGCCGCTCCAGAACCGCTCCGCTCCGACCCGGTCCCGCCCGACCCCTCCTGCGTTCACCCGCCGCCGAACCAAGCCGGCATGTCGAAGTGGAACGAGTCCCCCGGTGTCATCGTCCGGAGATCCTCCTCCAACGCACGCAGTCGATCCATGCCGAGCGTCTCACCCCACTTGGCACGCAACTCCTCGAAGACCGCCGCCGACTTCGCGAGCGAATCGACTCCGCGCACGGTGAGCCGAACCACCTTGCGCCGCGCGTCACTCGGATCTACACCGCGTTCGACGTAGCCCAGGCGCTCCAGGCCATCGATCGTCTTGCCCGCCGCCTGCTTCGAAACGCCCAGCAGGCGGCCGAGTTCCACAGCCGTGGTGCCGTTCGGACCGATGGCCTGGAACACGAAGCCATGCATCGGACGCAGGTCGGGATGGCCCTGCCGGGCGAGTTCCGCGTGAACCTCGTCGATGAGCATGCGAAACGCCATCAGCAGGCGCAACGGCAGCTCGAAGCCGGGCGGGTCCGATTCGGGCTCACCGCCGCCGTCCGCACTCGCCGAAACGCGCTCGCTCCCGCGATCGCCCACTCCGTCCGTACCGCCCACTCCGTCCGTACCGCCCCCGCCGCCCAGACCACCCACTTCGCCCGGACCACCCACTTTGCCCGGACCACCCACGCCGTGCGGACCGCCCATACCGCCCGCAGGCGAATCTGTTGACATGAATAGACAACCTGGTTCACTATTTAGACAACGATGTTGTCGAGTTGCTCACGAGTCTACCGAGGAGATCAACGTATGCCCGTCATTCGCAGTGCCGACGCCCGCGTCACCACCACCCCGAACGCCGTCATGACCACGTACGCCTCCCCGACCCAGGGCGGCACCGAAGCGGCCCTGTGGCGCGTGGACATGGCCGCAGCAACCTCCGGCCCGTACCACGCCATCGACGCCGACCAGATCTGGACCGTACTCACCGGCAGCCTCACCGCCGACGTCGACGGCGAAAAGCTCACCGCAGCCACCGGCGACACGCTCGTCCTCCCGGCCGACGTCCCGCGCCAACTCCACTCGGACACCGAATCCGGCTTCTCCGCCATCGTCACCTGCCCCGCAGGAGCCCTCGCCTACAACCCGAACGACATAACCCCGCCCGGCGCCTGCGGAATGGCCCCCAAGGAGGCCGAACGCGTCCTCCCGCCCTGGATCGCATAACCCACACCCCCGCAAGCCCAACCAGCCTCCGGCCCACCCACCGAAACCAACCGTGAGCCCGCCGGCCACCCTCGGCCGACGGGCTCACGTCGTCCGGACGGTCACTCCACACCCTGTGCCGCTGCCCTTCGCCACCCGCCCCACCAACGCATCCAGGTCCAGCACCAGAGCAACCCCCAAAAATCGCCACCAAACAGCAGCAACAACGCCGGACTCCCGGGGGCGGCCGGTGAGGGCGGCGGCCGGCGGCGGGGTCGCTGACAGCGGGAGGGCAGCGGCGGCCGGCGGTCGGTGACGGCGGTGGGCGGCGGCGTGCGGGCGGTGGGCGGTGGGCGGTGGGCGGTGGCCGACCGGAAGCGGACCGTGGCGGGCTGCGAAGTCCGGCAGCGAACGGGTTGGCCCTGTGGCCACCGGGCCCGCAGATACCGGAACTCCACAACCATCCGCCGCTGTTGGCCCCTAGACACTTGGCGGATCGCCACGAAATCGCCTCCGCGGCGCGCACCCGTCACCTCAGCGCCGCCCAGCCCAGCCCCGCACAAGACCGGCCCAACTCCTGGCACATGAACCAGAACCACAGGACCGAGCGGCGAAGCCGAGCACCATGACGCTGAAGCGGAAGCGCCAGAGCGCGACCCCGTAGTCCGGCCGCCCCGCCGCCCCGCAATCCACGCAATTCGTCAACGCCACCGCGCTTACGTGGCCCTCATCCAACTCTCACCAAGCCCTCATCAACCGCGCCTCCACCCATCCCTCACCACAAAGGCGCCTCCGCGCGGGTCACCGCAAGGGTTCGCTGCGCCAACTCCGCCAGTACGCACGCCTCTTGCCCCGGCAGCCCGGTCCTGACCCGACTCGGCGCCATCGACGGCCAGCCCGCCTCCGCGCCATACAGGGCGCCGGCGATCGACCCCGCCACCGGCGCGGTGGTTTGGATATCCAAGCCCCCGCGTACCGTCAGGCCGATCTGCCGACACGGATCCCCATCGCCCCAGAGCAGCCCCGCCGCGACCAGGCAGGCGTTCCCAAGCGCATCCCCCCGCGTGGTGGTTCCGTAGCGCTGATGCACCTCGGCCGCCGCCTGCTCCCAGGTCCGCCCACGCGTATAGGCGACCAGAACACCCTGAATCGCGCCCGACAACCGCGATTCGAGGGGCACATGCCGCAACGACACACCGACCGCCTGCGCCGCATTCCGCGCCGTGAACGCAGCCGCCGCAAGCGCCGCACTCCACATCGCCGCGTACAGCCCCTCACCCGCGTGCGAGACAACCGCGTCCTTACGCGCCAACCGCGCCGCCCGCCTGGGATCGCCGGGAGCCACGTACCCGTACAGATCCGCTCGCGCCATCGCCTCATCGGTATCACCGCGAGCACTCCCGGCAGACACCGTCGCCGGCGGCAACGCACCACCCAGCAAGGCCAGATACGCGGCCTGCTCCGCCGGACGTGGACGCAGGAACGGCAGCGTCAGCAACCACAACGCCCCGACCTGCGCACTCGTGAATCCCGGCCCGTGCAACTCCAACACCCGCAGACTCAGCACGGCTCGATCGATCGCGTCGCTACGGTCCTCCGCGCGAGCGACATCCGGCACACCCGACCCGCCCGGGATACGCGCCGCCTCATGGGCGCCAAGGCAACGTCCGATCCAGCCTCCGTGGATGCGGTCCAGCAACGCGACACCGGGTGGCGGTGGGTCGATGGCCCCGGCCGGGGGAAGCGCGTCGTCCAGGAATCGATCGGCGTCATCCGGGCCGCCGTTGCTCCGATCCGCCCGGACCGGGACACCTTTCGGCGATCGCCGCCGCTTAGGCTCGCCTCGAGCCGGCTCACCTCGGGCAACTTCGCCCCGATTCAGCTCGCCTCGATTCGGATTGCTCGCATTTGCTTTGGCGCGACCGGTTTCGTCTCGCCCAAGACGCTGCCGTTCCAGACGGTCTCGACCAAGACGACTTCGATCCACCCGATCTTGCACAAGACGATCTTGAGCAAGACGGCCTTGGGCAGCATCTTCCGGAGCGGCACCGTCTTGAGCAAGACGGTCAGCGGAAACACCATCCCGAGCAACATCGTCTTGATCAAGACGATATTGAGCAAGACGGCCTTCCGCAATGCGCTCTTGATCAAGGCGGTCTTGCCCAAGAAGCTCTCGCCCCGGACGGGCTTGGTTCAGATGATCTCGATGAAGATGATCTCGGCCGATGCGATCCCCCTCCAGACGGTCTCGGTCGCGACCATCCTGCGCCCGCCCACCCTGAACTCGGTCGCCCAAAGTCCCACTCCCGCCGGTTCGACCACCATCGATTCGTCGATCTCGAGCCGTACCATCGCCGTTCCGATCATCTCCCGTCAGACAATCTCGCTCGCGATCATCTCGCGCCCCGCCACCCTGGTCTCGGTCAGCGCCTACCGCCCCACCAGCTCGAACTCGACCTCCGTCGGAGGGTTCGCCCCGCTCCGCAGGATCTCCCTCGCGAACATCTCGTCGCCCATCATCCGAAGCCCGAACGTCATGGGTCGGATCATCTTGCGGCTGACGATCTGGCGCTCGACGATCGCCAGGCCGATCGCCGGGCAGGCGCGAGCCACGGCCCCCGTCGTCGTTGTCGAACCGACCATCGCCGAGCCGATCGTCTTGCGACAGACGATCTGGGCGCCGAGGAATTCGCGTTCCGTCGCCGAAAGCCGGACCGTCACGATCAACGCCGGCTCGCACGCGATCGCCCGCGGCTCCGGCGTCGCGAACCACGACTCGGCGGCCCCGCCCATCGCAGGCTAAGTCACTCGCGCCTAGTTCGGAGTCGGCTGCCGGAGCCTCGCCGATGCCACCGCCGCCGGCGCCAGTTCCCCGCCCACCCCGGTCATCACCACGAGGACCGCTTGCGAGCCGAGCGTCGCCGCCCCAACCCTTGTCCGCACGGCCGGCCCCAATCCCGGCCCCGCCTCCGGCTGCGGCCTCACCCTGGCCCTCGCCCGCCGCGCGGCCTCGACGCCGGCCGCTCCCGCCCGGCCTTCGACCAGCCCGCCTTCGACGGCCCGACCCAAAGTCGTCCGAATCTCGACCCCCCTCGGCCCGCAGCACCGACCGCGGCACCAGCAACTCCCGCACCGGTTCCACTACGCCCCGATCACCGGAACCGTCCGCCGTCCCACCCACGCCATCGCCGGCACGCAACCCATCACCCACGTCACCCAACACCCCCGACGGATCAGCCACATCCGCCGCACCCGAGGCCTCCGACGAAGCACCCCCATCCGGCCGCACTGCCCGCGCCGCCGCTGCCGCCGCCCTCGTCGCCGCCTCCGCAACACCCTCCGCGTCCCGCGCCGCCGGCCCTCCCCACCGACCCCGCCGGATGCGAGCCCGCTCCCGTTCCCCATCCCGATCGTGCGCCCGACCCAGTGCCTGCACCTGCACCTGTCCCCGCGCCTGTTCCGGCGCCTGCTGCCCTTCGCCGCGCCCGTCCTGCGCCTCTTGCGAGTCGTACCGCACGTAGTCCTCCCCGGCCGGGTGGGCAGGCCGGCACCGACCGGCGGGCGGCACTGCCCGGGACGTTCATGGCCTTGCCACCGGCAGCCGATCGCGACTGCGCGTGACGAAGCCCGCTCGTACCGCATCATGCGCCGGCCGCTTGGTGAAAGGCCAGACGCCCTACACGGCTGATTCGACCCAAATGTGACGCCCTATCACATGCCCTGCGCAGGCTACGGAACCGCCCCGGCCGAGGCCATTGGCAAGGCTTGACGAAGTCCAGACGCGACCCGCTGAAATTCGTCACGACCCAGGGGGTTCGCAAGCGCCGCGAATCGCGTACCTTATCGGCCATGACCTCGGCTCGCGCCTATGACGGCGGCATCTACTCGCCGTATTCGGAGACCCCGATCTACGACCGGCTGGTGGCCGAACGGGGCCGGCCGGAGATCGGCCCCTTCAACCTCCCCATGCCGGACTTCGCCATGCACCCGCTCTTCGGCGAACGACCGGCGCTCCCCGCCCTCCCGGCCCTCCCGTCCTCGTACTCGTCGCCCGCTCCGGCGTACGGCGCGTCGGCCCCGGGCTACGGCTACAACACGCCGGCCCCGATGCCCTCGCTGCCCGCCCCGCTGCCGGTGCCGGCGCAATACGGCGGCGGTTCCCCGCAGTACGGCGGCGGTCAGTACAACAACGCGCACCTGTCGGGCTACGCGTCGATGGCCCCGGCTGCGCCGCAGGCACCTCAGCAGGCCGTGCACCAGGCGCCGCAGCCCGGCGCCGGGCAGTACGCCGCGCAGTACGTGCAGCCGCCCCAGGTCCCGACGCCGCGCGTGCCGAACATGGGTGAGCCGGGCCAGTTCCCGCCTCGCTACTGATTCGCGCACCGGCCGTAGGACACTGCCGGTCGAGTACCCGAGCCGTACGTACTCGACGACTCGCGCGGATCCGACCCGTCGCCACGTGCACGAGTCGGGAATCGCGTCGAGCATCGAGTCGCTCCACCGCACGTCGTGTGGCACCTCCCGAACAGGGCGGCGTCGCACCGATCCCCCGCCGGCCTCCCCGGACCGGCGTGAAAAAGTGAACGCATGCACCACCTCGCCTCCTTGCACGTGTATCCGATCAAGTCCGCACGCGGTATCGACCTCTCCGAGGCCGTGGTCAAACCCTGGGGTCTTGCCGACGACCGGCGTTGGATGCTCGTGGACGAGACCGGACGGTTCGTCAGCCAGCGCAAGCAGCCACTGCTCGCGACCGTGACGGTACGTCAGGAGGCGGACGGGCGACTCGCCGTAAGCGCGCCCTCGATGGACGAACTGTGGATCGAGCCGACTGCCGAGGTCCGGCTCGTCCCGGTGACCGTCTGGAACGACGAACTCGAGGCCGCTATCGGTCCGGACGACGCGCACACGTGGTTCGGAAAGCTGCTGGGCATCGACGTCCGACTGGTCCATCTCGATGACCCGACCCGACGAACGCCCGATCAGCGCTTCGCGGATGCATCCGATCGGGTGAGTTTCGCGGACGGATTTCCGCTGCTGCTGACCACGACGGGTTCACTCGAAGCACTGAACACCGTCATGGACTCGCCGCTGCCGATGAACCGCTTCCGCCCCAACGTCGTCATCGACGGACCCGAAGGCTGGGCCGAGGACAACTGGCGCCGAGTCCGGATCGGCGACGTCATCTTCCGTGTGGTCAAGCCGTGTTCGCGTTGCGTGATCACCACGACCGACCAACACACCGGCGCCCGTGGCCCAGAGCCGCTCAAGTCCCTCGGGAGACACCGTCGATTCGGCAACAAGCTCATTTTCGGCCAGAACCTGATCCCCGAACTCTCCCCGAACACCAAGGCCATCCTCCACGTCGGCGCCCTCGTCGAGGTCCTCGAAACCAACTGACCCACCCACGAGCACTCGACGCCCGGCAGGCGAGACCACCCGACACCGGAAACGCGCATCGACTGGGATGGGCCAACATCACGACCGGCCCGGCTCGGCTTCTGCACGTCCATTCGAGGTCAGGCCAGACATCGCTCGGCGAACTGACCGCGTACGGAGGGGCATCTCGCCGGCGGGCCCGGTCCGTGCGCGCCGTTGGGTGAAGACGGCAGTGGGGCGGCGGCGTTCGGACCGCTCCGACGAAAGTCCGCCCACGGCACACCACCGCGCCACACGCAACCATCCCCTCCGAGCCGACGCCGGCAGGAACGACCGGATGGTACGGAGGCGCGAGTTCGGGTGTCATCGGCCTCGCGGCTTGGCGCCGACGGAGGGCAAGCGGCCCGCGGCCGGTGACCCCGTGGTCGGACGGCCGGGCGCCCGGCGGCGACGCATCGTTTCGCGCCGGGTAGCGCAACGCCCGCGGCTCAAGCGGGTGACGGCTCCTCAGCCCGGCAAGGTACCCCCGTACGACTTGGCCATCCATCGCCGTGCCGGCGCGCGGAGGTGGCCATTCGGCGAGCGCGCTGGTCGTAAGTCGCACCCACCGTAAGGACGTCCGTCCAGCTCGATCGTCAGGACAGGCCCGGTGCCGATGGGTGCTCTTATCGCCCAAGAGGTCCACGACGGGAGGGCAGCCGATGAGCCGGACTCGACGAACGTCCAACGGCGAGTGGACGCCACGCTTCGCCGCTGCGGGCGGCGGCAGATATCGGCACGCGAGGGGCGCCGGCCCGGCGGGCGGCCGGCGGTCAACGGAGGAGGCCGCGAGGTGGCACGCAGCGGTGTCGCCGCGACGACGCAAGCGAACCGTCATTCGGTGTCCGGCATATCGCCACCGTGGACGGCACCTCCTCACCCGATGGAGCACCGACGCACCCCCTTCAGCACACCGGATCCGCCCGCCCAACCCCGCACCGGCAGCAGCGCCCACCCGCCCGCGCAGGAGAGTTCAGCCCGAACAAAGCACGTCCACACCCGGCCGAGCGGCGACAGCCGGCTACCCACGCGCGGGCGGCCATACGCCCGCTCGTCGAGCCGTCACACACGCCATCGCTCGACGCGGAGCTGACGTCCACGCGGTCTCACGTAGCCACCCATCGACACACGAAGGCAACTGCGGGACAGAGATGTTCGACGCGGGGGGCGACCGTCCGTCCCCGGCTCTCCGTCGCACGGCCCCGCCCGCCCGCACGCTCGGCCGTCACGTCCGGCAGCGGGAAGCTGAGCCTTCGTCGGACAAGGCCGTCGGCCGGCCGGGGCCCATGGTGGGCCCGCCAACCGACGCATCACCCTACCCATCGCCCCACCCACGCCGGTTCGACGTCACGGGCGCCGGCGCGCACAGCCGGGTGACACCTGCCTCGTCCGCCCCTGCGCCCACAGCGCCTTGCTACCCCGCCGTGCCGTACCGCCACTTGGCGCACTACCGTCACCCGCGCGGGCGGCTCCTCCCGCGCGCCTCGATCCAGCGCCGTTCCGGGTCGCCCCGCGCCGGGCACGCTGAATCCCCCACTACCTCGGACCGTCCGGCACGTTCCTGCCGGGTGAGGGGACACGACCACATGGCCACCGTCACGTTCGACCGCGCCACCCGTCGGTACACCAAGGGCGACAGGCCCGCCGTCGACAACCTCTCGCTCGAAATCGGCGACGGGGAATTCCTGGTCCTGGTCGGCCCGTCCGGCTCCGGCAAGAGCACCGCTCTCCGCATGCTCGCGGGCCTGGAGGACGTGAACTCCGGCGCGATCCGAATCGGCGACCGGGACGTCACGAACCTCGAACCCAAAGAGCGCGACATCGCGATGGTGTTCCAGAATTACGCGCTCTACCCGCACATGACGGTGGCCGAGAACATGGCCTTCGCGCTCAAGATCGCACATCAGTCCAAGGACGAGATCGCCCGGCGGGTCGCCGAGGCCGCGAAGATCCTCGACCTCACCGAGTACCTCGATCGCAAGCCGAAGGCCCTCTCCGGCGGCCAGCGGCAACGCGTCGCGATGGGCCGCGCGATCGTACGCGAGCCCCGCGTATTCCTGATGGATGAACCCCTGTCCAACCTCGACGCCAAGCTCCGCGTCCAGACCCGCATCCAAATCGCGGGTCTACAAAGGCGGTTGGGTACCACGACGGTTTACGTGACGCACGATCAGGTCGAGGCGATGACCATGGGCGACCGCGTCGCCGTACTGAAGGACGGCATCCTCCAGCAGGTCGCGACACCACGCCAGATGTACGAGCGCCCGATCAACGTATTCGTCGCCGGCTTCATCGGCTCACCATCGATGAACCTGATCGACACCGAACTGACCGAGGGCGGCATCCGTTTCGGCGACGTCCTGGTCCCGCTCACCCGCGAAGCGCAGGCCACCACCCGAGCCGAGAACGCCGAGCGAATCACGGTCGGCATCCGTCCCGAACACCTCGAGGTCACCTCGGGCACGGATGCGCGCGGCTTGGCCATCACGGTCGACGTCGTCGAGGAACTCGGCTCCGACGCCTACGTATACGGCACCGCCCAGGTCGGCGGCACGCCCACCACACTGGTCGTCCGTGTCGCCGGCGCCAATGTTCCCCAAAAGGGCGAGACCCTGCACCTCACCCCTCGCGCCGACGAGATCCACAAGTTCTCGAAGTCCACGGGCGAACGCCTCACCGACTGAACCGACTTCTTCCCCACCCGGCCCCTGCCCGCATCTTTTCCGACCCCTTCCCGCATCCGCCCCGGCGCCTTCTCGCACCGGCCGGTCCGCCCGTCAACCCGGCCCCGCGTCCGAGCCGCCGTCCCGCACGGCCCGGACGCGGGGTCACGGATGTGTGCTCAGCCCGCCGCCTCGCGCAATGCCTGCTGAAGGTGGGTGGTGCGCAGACGGGTCGGGTCGGCGGCGACCGCGGCAGCGAGTGCGGGGCCGGCCGCGTGCACGATCGAGACGTGGCGTTCGCCTCGGGTGACAAGCGTGTACATGAGGGCCCGGGTGTAGGCGTCGGCACCTTCGGCGGGGAGTACGACGACTGCCGCCGGGCGTCGGATGCCAAGGGATTGACGGGCCGTCAAGGCCCAGCCGTGACGCAGCTCGGCTCGCCGAACGGCCTCCGGAGCGGCCGTGCCGAAGGCCACCACCACCCGGCCGTCGGGAAGCGCCTCGCGGACAATTCCCTGAACCACACCGCCACTTGCGTCGGGCATGGCCCGAATCACGCAGTCCCCGACGTCGATCGCACCGGTCACGCCGTCGCCGGACACAGCGGAACTCCCCGCCCCAGGGCCGATTTCCCGACCGGGGTTGAGCCTGACCTTGAGCGCGGCGTTCAGCGCCGTCGCGCCGGCGGGACCGGTCGCAAGGGGAGCGACCACGAGTACATCCCGGGCCGCGATCCCGATCGCCCGCGGAATCGAGTCGGCGACCAGCTGCGCGCACCGATGGGCTGCCTCCTCGCCGCTGTGGGCGGGGATCAGAACGACGCGGCGTTCGGGATCCTGGATCGGAGGCAGCCGGCCGTCCCGAATGCCGTCGGCGAGCGCCGCCGGCGGATCGTCGGGAACCGTCGGAGCAACCAGGGCGCGGATCGCACCGGTGGCCGCAAGGTCGGTGAACACCCGTCCCGGACCCGTCGATTCGAGGCCGGCCGGGTCGCCGGCCAACAGGATCCTGGCACCGTCGGGTACGGCCTCGAAGATCGCGGCGGCGGCGGTGACGTCGAGCAGCGTCGCGTCGGTGACGACGAGGAGGTCGAGTTCGAGGGTGCCGTCCGGGCCGCGCTCCATCGCGGCCAGTTCCCGGAGTCCGACCGCACCCGCGCCGAGTCGGTCCCGGCCGTCGATGGTCGGTGCGACAACGGCTACCCGCAATCCGGCGTTCCGAGCGTTCGCGGCGACGGTCAGGACCGCGGCCGGCGGTTCCTCGCCGGGGCCCGCGGCGTACAGAAGGACGCCGTTCGTACCCAGCGCGCGATCGAGCTTGGTGTCGCCGGTCTCCGGCCACGGTTCGACCGTGGACATCAGCCGGACGACCGCTTCGGCAATAGCCTCCTCGGCGAGGGCGTAATCGTCCAGGGCGAGCAAAACGCCGCCCACGGCGGCGAGTTCGTCGGGTTCTTCGAAGCCTTCGTCGAAATCGGCATCGAAGTCGTCGGCGGGTTCACCGATTTCGTCGAAGTCGCCGTCAGCGTCCGCAAGCCCCGCCAGCGCTGCGGCGAAGGCCATCACACGGCCCTCGGCGAGTATGGCCCGCAGCGCGGTATCGGGGTCGCCGACCTCGAAGTGCGCGAGCGCCGCCCGGGCGGCATCGGCCTCGATCGCGGTATCGCCCTGTCGAGCGGCCCGCCGCAGCAGCCACAACACGATCGCGCGCACCCGTCGAGGATCGTCGGCGATCCATCCGGCGCCGAGCGCCCCACGGGCAAACAGGTCGGCCTGCTGAGGGGCGATCCCGGGCACCGCGAGCAGTGCCCACGGATCGGCCGCCAACGTCTCTGCGGCCTCGCTGCCCAGCGCAGTGGCCACCTGCGGCGCCATCCGCTCGGGCGCCCCGGATGCCGCCAAGAGCCGGGCGACGTCGGCAACGACTGCGGCGAAGGGCCGCCGAGCCGGGTCGGGTAGCGGCGGCGGCGCTGTTGTCGCCGCACCTGCTGCGGATTCCTCGGTCGCAACTACCTTCGCGGCGCCTCCGATTCCGGGCCCTACCCAACCACCATCGCCGGCAATGTTGTCTCCACGCGAACTCGACCCACCAGTTCCGCCCCCCGAAGCCGGGCCGGCGTGCGCCTCCGCCCCACTCCCTGGTTGCCACCGCTCTCCACTCAGAGCACCGCTCTCCCGCCCCGGCCTTCCTCCGCTCTCGCTGGTCCCCGAATCACCGAGAGCACCGCTCTCGCTATCCGGCATCGGCACCGCGCCGCCGGCACCCGACTGTTCGAGAGCATGGCTCTCCGTTTTCGGATCGGGCATTGCGTCTGGCTGTGAGTGGGCGCGGGGATCGGGGCCCGAACCAAGACCGGCACTGCGGCTGCCGGGGCCACCGGGGCCACCGGGAACAGGGCTGTGACCAGCGATGGAACGGAAGTCGGAGCCGGAGCCCGAGACATGGCTGTGGCTGGCGTCGGAACGAAGGTCCGAGCCGGGGGCCGAACTCGAATCGGAGCTGAGGTCAGGGCCGAGGCCGGGGCCGGGACCCGAGCCAAGGTCAGAGCCGGGACCGGAACCCGAGCCGAGGTCAGAGCCGGGACCGAGATCAGCGCCGGGACCCGAACCCGGGCCGAAGATGGGACCCAAGCCGGGGCCCGAGCCGAAGTCAGAATCGGAGACGGGATCGGAGCCCGAATCAGGGTTGAGGCTGGAGCTGGAGCTGGGGTTGGGATTGGGGTTGGAGCCGGGGTTGGGGTTGGGGTTCACCCCGGGATCGAGCCCCGGGCCGGAGTTGCGGTCGCGATCGAAATGGGAATCGGGACGGGGGGCTGCCGAATGAAGAGCACTGCTCTCGGCTGGCGATTCCGGCGCGTCGCTAACACCGCCTCGACCGTCGAGAGCGCTGCTCTCGATCTTTGGCTCGAATTCGTCCCGCTCGCTGCCCGAGACGGCGAGAGCGGTGCTCTCGGCTTCTCGACTCGGGACCGAACCGGTTTCGATCGCATCCGCGTAAGCACTGCTCTCGTTTTCCGAGATTGCCTCAGAAGCGGATGAAGCTTCGAGAGCGGTGCTCTCGGGGTCCGGGCTCGATGTCACTACCGAGCGGTTTCGGTCGGCGAGAGCACTGCTCTCAACATCGGGCTTCGACTCACCGCGATCAGCCGCCGAATTGTCGAGAGCAGTGCTCTCAGGGTGGCGGGCTTGCACTTCGGCAGATTCGCCACCAGCTAGCGAGGCCGGTGTTGCACCAGCAATTTCCGACGAGGCGAGAGCAGTGCTCTCGGCAAGGGGGCCCTGCGCCTCACCCGGTCCGTCGCCGGCGGCGGGTGGCGAAGGTGGGCCTGCGGCATCCGAAGCGGCGAGAGCAGTGCTCTCGGTTCTTCCGGTCTGCGTCCCACCGGATTCATCGCCGACAGGTGCGGCCATCGCTGCCTTCGCGACATCAGAAGAGGTGAGAGCGGTGCTCTCGGCGAGGCGACCCTGCGCCTCACCCGGACCGTCGACAGCGGCCGGGGACAGAGATGCGCTCGCGGCGTCCGAGGCAGCGAGAGCGGTGCTCTCGGTGGTTCCGTTTCGCGCCGCGCTCTGGTCGTTGTCGGCGGGTGGGGCCGCAGGTGGATTTGGGGCGCTCTCAGGGGCGAGAGCGGTGCTCTCGGCGGCGTGATTTGGCGCTGCGGTGGGGGTGTTGTCCGTGGTTGAGGCTGTGGGTGAAGGGTTGTGAGTGGTGGCCTCGGTGTGTGCGGTTGGTGGCAGTTCGACGTCGCGCATCGGGCGGGAGTGGAGAGCGGTGCTCTCTTCGTTGGTCGACGATGCGTTGGTGGCGTTCTCCTCGCGCGCGGCGGTTTCGGCGGCGGCGAGGGCTGCCGCTTCGGCGGCCAACGCGCTACGTCTGCGGGCGCGCTCGGCGCCGTCCCCGTGTGGGGTATCGATGTGGTCGACGCCGCCGACGACTGTCGGGGCTTCGCCGCGCGCCAGTCTTGCGAGTTGATCGCGTAGGAGGGCCACCGGATCAGGCTTCGGACGAGCCTCGGGGGCATCAGGGGCATGGGCCGAGGCGGCCTCCGGGTTCGTGAGCGCGGAGTCAACGGTCTGGGACGTTCCCTCGCCGCCGGATCGGCCTTCGGTCTCGCCTCGTTCATCGGCCTTGGACTCGACGGCGTCCTGCGGGCCGCTTTCCATGTCGCCGTCGCTCATGCCGACACCACCTGCACCACCAACGCCACCCGTACTCACGTCAACCACACCCGACCCAAACTCGTTCGCTCGAACGCCCCGAAGCACCACCGGCCACGCCGGCATCACCGGCCCGCACCGGGATCGATGATCCCAAACTGCCTCACCCCACCCTCCCGCCGCTCCGAAGGCCCGGCCCGACACGTACGAATCCACCGGACGCTCGGCCGCCACCTCGACTGGTCAAGACCATGGTCGGGACCGCCGACGCCTCAGCAACGTACCTACGGTCTACCTCACGCGCGGGACGCACCCGGCCTCCGATCCAGGCGAGGCAGCCCTTCGGGGTGGACCCCCGTTCCGCCGACGGCCGAACCTTCGTCCCTGGCGCCGGGCCCTCCCCGGGCGACGAACCGGGCCGCCCTCCGCCCCGGCGCCCCGCCCCGACGTCGCCGACGCCGACGAAAGCAGCCAAGCCTGATGCCACCCGCGTTTCAAATGGCCCGCCACCACACACATCAACACGCCCGCGCCCGCGCCACCTCGCCTCAGCGAAGCCGAAACGCACCTCAACCCCGCTCCTCCAGCCATCCCCGACCACCGCCGCCATTCCAAGTCCGGCTCTCGCCGAACGTGCCCCGTCCGACCCAGCCCAGTTGCCGAACCACCCGGCCACCCCCGTGCTGACGTGCGCCGTCCGACGCAGCCCAAACCAGCCCAGACGCGGAACCCCGAGCCGGCATGCGCCGTTCGACGCAGCCCGGCCCGGCCTCGCCCCATACCGGCCGCCTCGCGCAGGCCGGCGTCGATCGAACCCCGCTCTCGCCGGCGCGCCCCGTCCGACCCAGCCCAACCCCCGAACCACCGGGCCACCCCGCGCCGGCATGCGCCGTCCGACGCAGCCCGGCCCGGATCCGGGACCCCGGGCCGCCGTGCGCCGTCCGACACAGCCCAGCCGGGACCCGTACCGGCCGCCTCGCGCAGGCCGGCATCGATCGAGCCCGGCTCTCGCCGGCGCGCCCCGTCACACCCAGCCCAGCCCGGACTCAGGCCACCCTGGGCCGGCGTGCCCGTCCGACCCGGCCCAGGCCGGCCTCGCCCCGTACCGGCCGCCTCGTGGGCCGGCGTCGGTGTCGATGGCGGCTGTGTTTGGTGGGGGTGGTTTGGGTGGGGTTAGGCCTGGCTCCAGGTGTGGTCGGGGTAGCCGGTCATGGGTTGGGAGACGTCTTCGAGGGCGGAGCGGATTTCGGTGGGGAGGACGACTGCTTCGGCGGCCAGGGAGGCGCGGAGTTGGGTGGCGTTGCGGGCGCCGACGATCGGGGCGACGACGCCGGGGCGGTCGCGGACCCAGGACAGGGCTACCTCGATGGGGGCGGCGCCCAGGCCGTCGGCGGCGGTGGCGAGAGCGTCGACGATGCGGCGGGAGTGGTCGTCGAGGTAGGGGGCGACGAAGGGGCCCATGTGGGCGGAGGCGCCTCGGGAGTCGGCGGGCATGGCGTGGCGGTACTTGCCGGTCAGGACGCCTCGGCCGAGGGGCGACCACGGGAGCAGGCCGACGCCCAAGTCGAGAGCGGCCGGCAGGACCTCGCGTTCGATGCCGCGTTGGAGCAGGGAGTACTCCATCTGGGTGCTGGCCACGACCACCCGGCCCGGGGCGGCGGACTGCCAGGTGGCCGCCTTCGCGAGTTGCCAGCCGCAGAAGTTGGAGACGCCGACGTATCGGGCCCGGCCGCTGGTGACCGCGAGGTCGAGTGCGTGCAGGGTTTCCTCGAGCGGCGTCGACGGGTCGTACGCGTGCAGTTGCCACAGGTCGACGTGGTCGGTGCCGAGGCGGGCCAGCGAGTGGTCGAGGGCTTGGAGCAGGTGTCCGCGCGACCCGTCGAAGCGGCGTTCGCTGTACGGCACGCTCGCGGCCTTGGTGGCGATGACCAGCTCCGAGCGCGGGATGTACCCGTCCAGGAGTCGGCCGATCATGTACTCGGCCTCGCCGTCCGCGTACACGTCGGCGGTGTCCACGAGGTTGCCGCCGGCGTCCAGATATGCCTTCATCTGGTCGGCCGCGTCGTGCTCGTCCGTGTCTCGTCCCCACGTCATGGTGCCCAGGCCCATGCGGGAGACCCGCAGGCCGGTGCGGCCGAGATGTCGCTGCTCCATGGCACCGGAGACTAGCCGTTCCCTCCCCCGCGCCGCCGTTGGCGGGGCCGTTCGGCGGTATGCCGGCCGAGTAGGTTACCGGCTGGTAGCTCACACGATATGGTCGGCCGAGACGAGCTGCTCGGCTTGCCCGGATCGTCCGGTGATTCGGCCGTGATCCGGGCGGTAATCGTCCGGTGATTCGGGCGGGGATCGTCCGGTGATTCGTCCGTTGATCCGGGCGGTGATCGTCCGTTGATTCGGTCGGTGACCGGGTGGCGATCCAGGCGGTGATCGGGATGGTGATCCGGCCGGTGTCGCGAGGGCTGGATGCCTCCAGGGGCCCGCTCGATGCCGGACGGTACGCCGTCCGGGTATCAGTCGGGAAACGGTCGACAACGAGCAGCAACAAGCGAAACCGAGCGGCAACGAACACCGCGACGTCAATACGAAAGCAACCGAACGCCGCCCAGGCGTGAGAGAGACGTCGGACAGACGTCGAACAGGGGGTCCGCGAATATGCGACTCGGTATCAACCTCGGCTACTTCGGTGCCGGCAACGACGCCGACAACCTGGCGGTGGCTCAGGAGGCCGACCGTCTCGACTACGCGGTCTGCTGGGCCGCGGAGGCCTACGGATCGGACGCGGCCACGGTGTTGTCCTGGGTCGCCGCGCAGACCACCCGGATCGATGTCGGCTCGGCGATCTTCCAGATCCCGGCCCGGACGCCCACCATGACCGCGATGACCGCCGCGACCCTGGATGTACTCTCCAACGGCCGGTTCCGACTCGGGCTGGGCGTGTCCGGGCCGCAGGTGTCCGAGGGCTGGTACGGGGTCAAGTTCGACAAACCGCTCGCGCGCACCCGCGAGTACGTCGAGGTGATCCGGAAGGCGATGCGCCGCGAGCGGGTCGACCACCAGGGCGCCAACTGGACGCTGCCGCTGCCCGGCGGCCCGGGCAAGCCGCTCAAGCTCACCGTGCACCCGGTACGCGAGCACATCCCGCTGTACATCGCGGCCGTGGGCCCGAAGAACCTCGAACTCAGCGGCGAGATCGCCGACGGCTGGCTCGGCGTCTTCTACGCGCCGGAGCACGCCGAGGAGTCGCTCAAGCACATCCGCGCGGGCCGGGAGAAGGCCGGCGCGTCGATGGCCGACTTCGACGTCGTGCCCACCGTTCCGCTCGTGGTCGGCGACGACCCGCGGCAGGCCGCCGACCAGGTACGCGGTTATGCCGCGCTGTACGTGGGCGGGATGGGCAGCCGAGACCAGAACTTCTACAACCGGCTCGCGGTCCGGATGGGCTACGAGGCCGAGGCCAAGGAGATCCAGGACAAGTTCCTGGCCAAGGACTACGCGGGCGCCGGCGCGGCCGTCCCGTACGACTTCATCGACAAGACCAGCCTGCTCGGTGGCAAGGAGCGGATCGCGGAGCGGATGCAGGCGTACGCCGATACGGGTGTCACGACGCTGACGATCGCGCCGAACGGCAACACGCTCGACGAGCGGATCGCGGCGCTGCGGCTCGCGGCGGAGGCGTTGGAGTTGTCGGGCACGGGGTCCTGAGGCGAGCGACCTACGGGTCTTGGGAGCTTCGGGCGTCTTGGGCGCCTTGGGCACCTTGGGTGCTTTATGTTCTTCAGCGACCTATACGTCTTGCGTGACTCTCTCTACGTCTTGCGTGACTTCGGCGACTCGGTGACGTCGGCGACTCGGTGAAGTCGGTGACTTGGTGACGTCGGTGATTTCGGCGACTTGGGCGACTCGGTGTCCTGGCTCCGCGCCTGCCCCGGCGGGGACGGCCCCCGGTCGATGGCGCGAGCCGGGTCGAGTAGCGCCGGTCGGTTCGAGTACCCCGGCGGCGGGTTCCGCGATGTGGGACCCGCCGCCTACCGGTGCGTCGTGCGCACTCGTCAGCGCGGGCCGGGGACGCGCGCCGCGATCACCTCGGCGAATTCCAGGAGGCGGCGGATCTGGCCCGGGCCGCCGTCCTCCAGCGACTTGCTGAACCGGTAGGCCTCCTGCCGGAAGCGGCCGGTGGACGCGCCGTCCTCGCCGCGCACGGTGGCGATCTCCTGGAGGGTCGGCGTGGCCAGGAACACGAACGCGCCGCGCAGCTGCCGCCGTCCGTCGGTGTCGGTGCCCACCAGGGTCCGTATCCCGACGTGCGACACCGAGCCGAGCGGAATCACCTGCACGGAGGAGTCCAGCACCGTGCCACCGGGGGCGGACGGGTCGGTCATGTCCTCGCTGTGCCAGAGCACGAGCCGCCGGTCGTCGCAGACCGCGGCCTCCTGCCATACCGAGGTGCCGTTCGCATTGATGTCCACGACCCGTTCGAGGGTGAACCCGCGCACCGGACGCCGGCCGAGCACCGAGCCCAGTGCCTCCATCGCCACGTCCGGGTGCAGCAGGTAGGACCGCACCGCGTCCTCGAGCTGGGTATGCGAGGACCAGTCGGCCCCGGCGGCTCCGGCCCCCGGAACCTGGGCCGGGCGCGTCCCCGATGTGCGCTGCCTGCCCGACTTGCCGAACATCCCCACCTGCTTCCGCCGCGTCTGTACAAGCAGAAGCCTACGAGAGTCCGGCGTGGGCGGCGCCAGGGTCCACCGCTTGATCGATCACAGAACGAAATCAGGCCGCGGCGGGGGAGTCCAGTGCGTCCCCGCCACGGCCGGTACAGAGGTCAACGACCGTACGCGGCAAAGGACACGAGCGATGGGCATGGGGCGGGAGAGCGGGGCGGGGCGGGAGCGCGAGGCGACGCGGCGAGGCCGGGTCCGGTGGGTGAGGCGGGTGAGGCGGGTGCGTTGATGGCGGTGGATGCGCCGGCTGTGGCGGGTTCGTTGTCCGGGGCGGGTGCGCCGGCTGTGGCCGGTTCGTTGGCTGTGGCGAGTCCTTTGTTACAGCCATCCGCTCTTGCGGAACATCCGGTGCAGTACGAAGCATGAGGCCACCATCAGGGTGACCGCGCCCGGGTAGCCCCACACCGATCCGAGTTCCGGCATGTGGTCGAAGTTCATGCCGTACACGCCGGCGATCATCGTCGGTACGGCGAAGATCGCCGCCCATGCGGAGATCTTGCGCATGTCCTCGTTCTGCCGGACGCCCACCTGCGCGAGGTGCGCGCCGAGTACGTCGGACAACAAGCGGTCGAAGGACTCGATCTGTTCGGTGACCCTGGTCACATGGTCGGCCACGTCCCGGAAGAACGGCCGGGTCTCGGGGGGTACGAAGGCGACCTCCACCGTGGCCAGTTTCCGTATCGGCTCGATCAGAGGCAGCGCGGCGCGCCGGCACTCCAGGACCTCGCGCTTGAGCAGGTAGATGCGTTCGGCGTCGTTCTCGCGGCTGGGCGAGAAGACCCGCGCCTCCAGTTCCTCAAGGTCGGTCTCGAGTTCGCCGGCGATGGCCAGGTACGCGTCCACCACGGCGTCGGCAACCGCGTACATCACCGCGCCCGGGCCGTGCTTGAGCAGTTCGGGCTGCTTCTCGACTCGGCGACGGACCGACTTCAGCTCCGCACCCGGCCCATGACGCACCGTCACCACGAACGAGTCGCCGACGAACATCATCAGTTCCCCGGTCTCCACGGAGGAGGTCTCGTCGTAGTAGTGCAAGGTCTTGAGCACGAGAAAGATCGAATCGTCGTATGTCTCCAGCTTTGGCCGCTGATGCGCGTGCAGCGCGTCCTCGACGGCGAGCGGGTGCAGCCCGAACTCGCTGGTCACCAGATCGAACTCGCTCGGCGTCGGCTCGTGCAACCCGATCCACAAGAACGAGTCACCGACCCGCCGAGCCTCGTCCAAAGCATCCGAGAAGTCGGCGGGGCCTTCGGTCCGGCGGCCGTTGGTGTAAATGGCGCAGTCGACGATCACTGGGGCATTTTAGTTGTGACGGCTGCGGTGTCGGCTCGCGAGGCCGGATTTTGTGTGGGGAGGGCTGAGTCGGGGCGGTGTGGGGAGAGGTGGGTCGCAAGGGCGACGGACCGGAAGACCCGAGCCGCAAGGGCGACGGGCCGGAAGACCCGAGCCGCGGAGACAGCGGGCCGACGCGCCAGAGTCGTGTCCCGTGGCGTTGCTGCTTGTTGGGCGACTTCGTCGCCGGCTCGCGAGGCACCGCCTTTTTTCTCTCCCCCGCTTCGCTCCTCCGAGAAAAAAGGCGGTGCCTCGCTCGGGGCTTCGTGTCCCTCCGCTTCGCTCCGGGGCACGAAGCCCAAGCTTGCGGCTCCGCCGCTCTCCGCGCTTCGCGCGTCGATCACTGGGGTGGGCCGGGGTCGGGGGCGCTGACGCGCCAGGGTGCGGGCGGGTTCGGCGGCCTGGGGGAGGCCCGGGTCGGGCTCGTGGCCGGGGTGCCTGCCGTCGGTCGGGCGTGCCGGGGGCTGTTGGGTGGGCCGGCCCTATCCACCTCCAGGCCCACGCCCGCGGCTCGGGGCCGCCCCGAACCCCTGGCCCACGCTGCGCCTCGGGGTCTCCGCCCCCGTCCCGGATCCCCGTCACGCGCCCCGGGTTCCCGCCCCGCACCCCCGCTCCGCGGCCTCGCGCCGCGGCCGCGTCGCAGCCGGCCGGCGGAAGGGGCGGATTCCGGGGGCGCATAGGGTTGGGGGTATGACGACGGTGCTCTTTGTGCGGCACGGGCGGACCACGGCGAACTCCTCTGGGGTGTTGGCCGGTTGGACGCCGGGGGTGTTCCTGGACGATCGGGGCGAGGAACAGGCCGCGGCGTTGGGTCGGCGGATTGCCGAGGTGCCGCTCGCGGCGGTGGTGACCAGTCCGTTGGAGCGGTGTCGGCAGACGTCCGAGGCGGTGTTGTCGGCCCGGGCCGGCACCAAGTTCGCGTTGGACACCGGTGCGCAGGTGGACGAGCGGGTCGGCGAGTGTCGGTACGGCGACTGGACCGGGCGGGAGCTGAAGAAGCTCGCCGAGGAACCGCTGTGGAAGACCGTGCAGATGCATCCGAGTGCGGTCACCTTCCCCGGCGCGGGGGGCGAGGCCCTGCGCACCACGCAGGCCCGGGCCGTGGACGCCGTCCGGGAGTGGAACGAGCGGATCGCCGCCGAGCACGGGGCGGACGCGATGTACCTGGTCTGCTCGCACGGCGACGTGATCAAGGCCCTGGTCGCGGACGCGCTCGGGATGCACCTGGACCTGTTCCAGCGCATCCAGGTCGACCCGTGCTCGCTCACGGTGATCACGTACGGCGCACACCGACCGAGCGTCGGACGGCTCAACGACACCGGCGGCTCGGTGGCCGGGCTGCTGTCGGCGCCGGACGGTCGGCACGCGCCCGCGTCGGGTGACGCGGTGGTGGGCGGCGGAGCCGGCGCGCCGTAGGGTGCTTGGGAGGGCGCACTCCCCCCGCGCGCCCTTGCCCGACCCGGACCGCCCCCGCTGGGGCGGGATCATTCGGGCAAGATCGAACCCGTGGAAACGGGCAGGATCATCCGGGAATACCACTTCGGATCCGGCGGATATAACCGTGCGGGACCCGGATAGGCCGGATGAACGGATACGACCGGGTAGGACACCGGTCCGCGCCACACCAGCTCCACCGCCATCCCATCGACAGACGACTTCCGAGACAGACCAGCCCCGAGACCGCCACCCACCCCGTCCCGCTCTCGACAGAAACACGGAGCAGCTCGTGCCCCGCCAGGTCTTCCTGTACGACCCCCCGGAGCGGTTCGTCGCCGGCACCGTAGGTGAGCCCGGCCAGCGAACCTTCTTCCTTCAGGCCTCCGCCGCCGGCCGCGTGACCAGCGTCGCCCTGGAGAAGACCCAGGTGTCCGTACTGGCCGAACGCGTCGACGAATTGCTCGACGAGCTGGTTCGCCGCACCGGCGGCGAAACCGCCGTGCCGGCCGTGACGCCGACCGAACTCGAGGACTCCGGCCCGCTGTTGCCGCCGATCCTGGAGGAGTTCCGGGTCGGCACGATGGCGCTCGCGTGGGATGCCGACGACGAGCGTCTCGTGGTCGAGGCGCAGGCCCAGGTCCCCGACGACGACGCCCCCGAGGACACCCTGCTCGGCGATGACGACGACGAGGACGGGCCGCCGTTGCTGCGGGTCCGGCTCACCGGTGGTCAGGCCCGGGCGTTCGCCAAGCGCGCGCTGCTCGTGGTCGCGGCGGGCCGCCCGTCGTGCCCGTTCTGCGGGCTGCCGATGGATCCCGAGGGCCACATCTGCCCGCGCGCCAACGGGTATCGGCGTTGACCACGGTCCTCGACGCCGCCGCCGTCCCGGAGCTGTTGCGCCGGGGCGAGCTGACGGTGCAGGCGCGCCTGGAGGACGCCTCCAACGCGACGCTGTACTGCGTGGCCACGCTCGACGGGGTGTCGCTGCCCTGCGTGTGGAAGCCGGTCGCGGGCGAGCGGCCGCTGTGGGACTTCCCCGACGGCACGTTGGCGGGGCGCGAGATGGCCGCGTACGAGGTGTCCGAGGCGCTCGGCTGGAACATCGTGCCGACCACCGTGTTGCGCGAGGGTCCGTACGGCACGGGCATGTGCCAGGTGTGGATCGACCACAAGCCCGCCGACGACGAGCCGGAACCGGTGGCGATCCTGCCCGCCGTGGACCCGGGCCCGGCCTGGAAGCCGATCGCGCACGTGGTCGTCCCGGACGAACACGGCAAGGAGCAGCCCGCGCTGCTCGTGCACGCCGCCGCCGACGCACTGCGTCGGATCGCCGTCTTCGACGCGGTGATCAACAACGCCGACCGCAAGGGCGGCCACCTGCTGCCCGGCCCCGACGGGCACGTGTACGGGATCGACCACGGCATCTGCTTCCACGTCGAGGACAAGCTGCGCACGCTGCTGTGGGGCTGGGCCGGCGAACCGCTGGCGGCCGACGCGCACGCGGCGCTGACGTCGCTGTCGGCCGAGTTGGCGGGTTCGCTCGGTGCCCGGCTGGGTGAATTGATTACGCCGGACGAGGTGACCGCGACCCGCGAACGGGTGAGAGTTCTACTCGCCGACGACCGGCTTCCGAAGCCGGATGGTCGCCGGCATGTGATCCCATGGCCGCCGATCTAGCGTGATCGCCGATCCGACCGCGGCCGGCTCCGGGCTCGGTCCCCGGCTCGGGCGGGGCTCGGATCCCGGTTCGGCGAAGACGTCCGAGGGGACGACGAAGTCGGAGGGGACGACGAGACGGCGTCTGGATCGGAGCGTCGGACGACGAGACGGTGTCCTCGACCCGAGCGCCGGGCGACGACGCGGTCCCCGACCGGGGCGTTGGGCGAAGACGCGGAAAATTGGTCCGTCAACCCTGGAAGATCTTCCACCCCTGCGGACGTTAGTCTCATACGTATGTATGCCTGGCCTGCACCCGAGCTCCCCGTTCTCCCTGGTCAGGGTGCGTCCCTGCGCGTGTACGACAGCTCCGTGCGCGATCATGTGACGATCACCCCGGGACCGGTCGCGCGGCTGTACGTGTGCGGCATCACCCCGTACGACGCAACCCACATGGGGCATGCCGCGACCTATGTCGCGTTCGACCTGCTCCAGCGCGTCTGGCGGGACGCCGGCCTCGAAGTCGACTACGTGCAGAACGTCACCGACGTCGACGACCCGCTCCTGGAGCGGGCCGAGCGGGACGGGATCGACTGGGTCGAGCTGGCTCAGCGCGAGACCACGCTGTTCCGTGAGGACATGGCGTCGTTGCGGGTGCTCCCGCCCGCCAACTACATCGGCGTGGTCGAGGCGATCCCGCTGATCGTGCCGCTGATCGAGGATCTGATCGCGAAGGACGCGGCCTACTCGGTGGATGGCGACATCTACTTCTCGATCGTTTCCGACCAACGCTTCGGCGGAGTTTCCGGCTACACCGCCGCCCGAATGCTGGAGATCTTCGGCGAGCGCGGCGGCGATCCGGAGCGGGCGGGCAAGAAGGACCCGCTCGACCCGCTGCTGTGGCGCGCGGCCCGGCCCGGCGAGCCGTCCTGGGACGCGTCGTTCGGCGCGGGCCGGCCAGGTTGGCACATCGAGTGTGTGGCGATCGCGCTCAAGTACCTGGGCATGGGCTTCGACGTGCAGGGGGGCGGCAGCGACCTGGTCTTCCCGCATCACGAGATGGGCGCGTCGCACGCGCACGTGGTCACCGGCGAGGTGCCGTACGCGAAGGCCTACGTACACGCCGGCATGGTCGCGCTCGACGGCGAGAAGATGTCCAAGTCGCGCGGCAACCTGGTGTTCGTCTCCAAGCTGCGCCGCGAGGGCGTGGACCCGATGGCCATCCGCCTGGTCCTGCTGGCCCACCACTACCGCAGCGACTGGGAGTGGACCGACGAGGTCCTGGCGGACGCCACCACCCGGCTCGCCACGTGGCGCGCGGCGGTCGGCCGTCCGGACGGGCCGGACACCACCGAACTGCTCGCCGGCATCCGCGAACGCATGGCCGACGACCTGGACGCCCCCGGCGCACTGGCCGCGATGGACGCGTGGGCGGCCCGGCAACTCGCCGAGGGCGGCGACGACATGTCCGCTCCGGGCGTGGCCTCTCGCGCCCTGGACGCAATCCTCGGCGTGGCCCTCTGACCCTCGGGCCACCCGCCCGAAGGCGCAGCGAGCGCCGGCCCCCGACGCTCGACCCGACGCCTCGCCTCGGTCGAACACCGCCACGATCGCCCGTCGCCGTCCCCGGGCCGGCCACAACCGGCCCGACCACCGCACGACCGAAGCCCCGAGCACCACGAAGGCCCCGACCGGCAGTGCCCGGTCGGGGCCTTCGGGTGCGGCGAGCCGGGTGATCCCGGCTCCTCGCGGCGGACGTCGAACAGGTACCGCTCCGGCCGGCCACACCCCCGCGACGGCCGACCGGAACGGCTCCTCGTCCACGACCCCAGCAGATCACGCGGGCCGGTCCCGGCACTTCAGGGGAAGCCCTCACATTCCGAGAAGTGGGTGAGGGGTACCCGAGGGAGTCCGGGGCGGCCGACCGCGATCCGGGGTCGGACCGGACCCGATCGGGCCCGGTCACGCCGTCGACGACAGACGACGGACGCGGATGACCGATGTGACGGACGACAGGTGGTCATGCCTCCATCAGCAGGTATTGCCGCACGTCCAGGTAGCCGGACCGGAAACCGGCCTCGGACCAGGACAGATACAGGTTCCACATACGCCGGAACACATGGTCGAAGCCCAACGAATCGACCTCGTCCGCGCGCCGGTTGAAGCGCTCGCGCCACAGCCGCAACGTCTCGGCGTAGTGCGGGCCGTACGACCTGCTGTCGGCGACCCGCAGCCGGGTGGCCGAAGTCGCCTTGCGGACCGCGTCGTCGGAGGGGATCAGGCCGCCGGGGAAGATGTACTTGTGGATCCAGGTGTACGTGTCACGGCTGGCCACCATCCGGTCGTGCGGCATCGTGATCGACTGGAGCGCGACCCGTCCGCCCGG
>NZ_JBITJP010000006.1:149701-415566 GCF_044460165.1 Embleya sp. NPDC050154 | reverse complement strand
GACTCCAGACGCGAGCCATCGCTGCTGACCTGGGGTTTTGCATCGTGGGCAGGGCGAAAGCGGGTGTCGAGGGCGGGTTCGCGTCTCGCGGAGGCAAAGACCCGCACCCGAGGCCGCACACTTACGCACCCACTACACGCCGAAGCGCCCTGGCCCACCGCACACGGCACCCCGAAGAACCCGACGGCACCGCCCCCGCCCGAAAACGGGACCCCTGGGCACCCGGGCGGCGAGAAAGCCTCCTACGGAAAGCCGGAGCCCCACCTCCCCGAGACGCAAACCCGCCCACGACACCCGCTCTCGCCCTCCCACGACGCAAAACCCCAGGTCAGTAGGGGCCCTTGCGCCCGAGGCCGTCTCGGGATCCGGGTGGTGACCTCCCAAACGCACCGAAGGTGCGCCACCCGGGCCCGGCCTCCTTCGGAAACGCCCGCCGAAGTACCTCACGGCACCGCCCCCGCCCGAAAACCCCACCCACCCGGAAACGTCACTTCGGCATACGCAACCCGACCCCCTCCCCCCGCCACCGCCCCTGGATGCTTTTTCTCCCGACCAACACCCACATCTCGCCGGAAGGACCGGGCCTCCATCGGGCCATCGGACGATCGGCAGATGTGATCGGAGTGGGGTCTCTGCTTTTTGGTAGAGGCGCGTGGAAAGTGGGCGCGTCTACGCTCTCTGGTGATCATGGCGATGGATGGGGGAGACACGCCGATGGGCACTGCTGCCGATGGAGGGTTCCGAGTCGAGGTCGGCGCTGAAGTCCGCACCGGAGGCCATGTCGCCGTCAGTGGGATTCGGGGTGGGATATGACGCTCGGGAACAGGACCGGGACCAGGATCGACAGGCTCGGGATGTCCGGCGGTCGTGCTTTGGCGGTTGTCTGTGTGGTTGCCGTCGTTGGTGTCGGGCTCGGGATTGGTTTTGGGCAGAGTTCCTTTGCGGTGGTGCCGACCGTGGCCGGCGGTGCGGTGGCGCTGTGGGCCGTGTTGTGTCGGCCGCGGCCGGGGGCGTGGCTTTCGTATGTGTGTGTCGGGCTGGGTGGGCTCTGTTTGATCTCCCTCCTGGGGCAGGTGTGGTCCTCGTCGACAGAGTCGGGCATGTGGGGGCTCGCCCGGGTGGCCGTACTGCTGGTTCTGGTCGGGGTGTGTGCGCGTTGGGAGCCGCGGCGATCCGCAGGGGGAGCGATCGGGGCGATGGGGGCGGCGGTCGCGCTGTGGTCGCTGCCGTTGGCGGAATGGCGGGGTGGCCCCCTGGAGGCGTTCGGCGCGGCGGTGTTCTGGGGGCTTCCGGTGGTCGGGGCGGTGGTCTTGGGCGGGTATCCGCGACTGGTCGAGCGGCGGCGGGTGGCCGCGGTCGCGTCGGCTCGCCGTGAGCAGCAGCTCGACATCGCCCGGGACTTGCACGACTACGTCGCGCACGACGTCAGTGGCATCGTCGCGCAGGCCCAGGCGGCCCGCTTCGTCGGTGCGTCGGACCCCGCTCAGGCGCTGGTCGCCCTCGAGCGGATCGAGCGGGCCGGGTTGGCGGCGTTGGCGTCGATGGACCGGATGGTCACCACCCTGCATGTCGGCGATTCGGATCGGGCGGCATCTCGGGCGGCCTTGCCCGGTATCGATCGGTTGCCGGAGTTGATCGCCGACTTCACCACCTCGGTCGGTACTCGTGCGGCCCTGACCATCGCTCCCGAACTCATGACCGTCGCCGGCGCCGTTACCACCGCCGACCCGACCTCGGACATCCCGGTGACCGCTGTGTCCCGTGAGACGTCGGCCGCCGTCCACCGGGTGGTGGTCGAGGCACTGACCAATGTCCGCCGACACGCGCCGAACGCGGTCGGCGTGGACGTCGCGGTCACCGCGACGTCCCGATTCGGCCGTCCGGCCGTGGCGGTACTCGTAGTGGACGACAACGACAACGACACCACGGGCGCCACGGGCGCCGCCGGCGCCGTCGCCGACGACCTCGGGCGCCGTCGCACGGGAGGCGGCGGGCGCGGGCTCGCCGGGCTGCGTGAGCGGGTGCGCGAGGCGGGTGGCGAGTTCCATGCCGGACCGCTCGAACACGGCTGGCGCGTCCACGCGATCCTGCCCGCCGACCGCGCCGACCGCGCCGACCGCGCCGACCGCGCCGACCGCGCCGACCGCGCTCCACACTCTGTCGACCCGCCCCAACCCGGGCCCACGGCCGGAACCGCTCGCTCGACCCAGGAAACGAGGAACCCGTGACCACGCGCATCCTGATCGCCGACGACCAGGACGACATTCGCAGCGGGTTTCGGCTCGTGCTGGATTCGCAGCCGGACATGACCGTGGTCGGTGAGGCGGCCGACGGTGTCGCGGCCGTCGAGGCGGCGGCACGGTTGCGTCCGGACGTCGTGCTGGCGGATATTCGCATGCCTCGGCTCGACGGGCTCGAACTCACCCGGCGGCTCGCCGGCCCGGACGTGGCCACGCCCACGCGGGTGATCGTGGTGACCACCTTCGAACTCGACGAGTACGTGCACACCGCGCTGCGCAACGGGGCCTGTGGGTTCCTGCTCAAGCGGTCCGGGCCCACGCTGTTGATCGAGGCGGTCCGGGCGGCGATGGCGGGTGACACGTTGATCAGCCCGCAAGTCACCGTCCGCCTGCTTGATCGGCTGTCGGCGAACCCGCACCCGAACCCGCACCCGCACTCGAACTCGACGTCCGCTGCGGCCTCGACCTCGGCCGCGAGTCCCACCCCGGCCGGGCACCCGGTCCCCGATCCGCTCACCATCCGGGAGCACGAGATCGTTCGGCTGATCGCCCGGGGGCACACCAACGCCGAGATCGGCGCCGAGTTGTACATCACCGCCGGCACCGCCAAGACGCACATCGCGAACATCCAGGCGAAGTTGCGGGTGCGCAATCGGGTCGCGATCGCGGCGTGGGCGTGGGCGAACGGGCATGTCACCCCGGGTGGTTGAACACCCCTACTCGCTCCGTCCGACGTCCCGCAGGGCAGGGCGGTCCGCGTCCGCCGGCGGAATCGACTGGAGCTGGAAGCGGCCGGGGGTACTCGTTCTTCGAGCTACAGCCGTCCGGCCAGCTTCAAGGCCAGGTACATGTCCGTGAGCGCCGAGGCCAGTTCACCGGGTGGAGCGTCCACGACGGTGATCCGTTTGCGGCGCAACTCGGCTGCGGTAGAGCGGCGTTCGGCCAGTTCGCGCTCGGCGGCGGCCGCTTCGTAGACCGCCGTGGCGTCGCCTCGCCGGCCGGCCATGGCGGTGATCGCCGGGTCGGCGACCGCCGCCACGATCACCTCGTGACGGGCGGCCAGGCCGGGCAGCACCGGAAGGATTCCCTCCTGGACCGCCTCTCGTTCCAGGCCGGTGAGCAGCACGATCAGTGAGCGGCGCGGGGAGCGGCGGAGGACCTCGGCGACCAGACCTCGGGCGTCCGGTTCGATCAACTCCGGTTCCAGGGTGGCCATTGCCTGGACGAAGGCGGGGAGTATCCCGTTTCGGGGTGCCCGGCGGACCTCGGCGCGAACGCGGCGGTCGTAGGCGAGCAGGTCGACCCGGTCGCCCGCGTGATTGGCGACCGCCGTCAGCAGCAGGCTCGCGTCCATCGCGGCGTCCAGGCGCGGGATGTCGCCGATCCGGCCGGCCGAACTGCGGCCGGTGTCCAGCACGATCAGGATGTGCCGGTCGCGTTCGGGGCGCCAGGTGCGTACCACGACGCCCTGGTTGCGGGCGGAGGCGCGCCAGTCGATCGACTTCGCGTCGTCGCCGGGGACGTACTCGCGCAGTGTGTCGAACTCGGTGCCCGCGCCGCGGGTGAGCAGGGCCGAGCGACCGTCGAGTTCGCGCAGGCGGTCCAGCTTGGAGGGCAGCAGCCGGCGGCTGGGGAAGCCGGGCAACACGCGCAGTCGCCACGGCACCTGGTGTGAGCCCTGGCGGGCGGCCAGGCCCAGCGGGCCGATCGAGCGGACGGTGACCCGGTAGGCGTTGCGGTCGCCGCGGCGGGTGGGGGTCATCGTGGTGGTGAGCCGGCGGCGTTCGCCGGCGGGGATGTCCAGGTCGTGCCGCTGTGTGGCGGTGCCGGTGCTCGGCGGCCACGCGTCGCGCAGTCGGCCGCGCAGGGGGCGGGTGCCGGGGTTGGTGACGGTCAGCGTGACCTCGGCGCGTTCGCCGAGGCGGACCGCGGTGTCGCCGCCTCGTTCGAAGGCCAGGCCGCGGACGCCGGCGGCGAGCAGCAGGTCGGCGAGGATGCCGAGCAGCAGCGCGCCCTCGACCACCGCCAGACCGACCAGGGACGGCAGGAGCAGGCCGACCACCAGGATGCCCAGTGTTGCGGCCAGGACGGCACGACCGGTCAGGGCCATCGGCGGTTAACGCGGGACCGGCGTGTGGGCCAGGACGGCGTCGATCGCCACGTCGGGCGTGACGCCTTCCATCTCGGCCTCGGAACGCAGTCGGACGCGGTGTCGCAGGGCCGGGCGGGCCAGTGCCTTGACGTCGTCGGGGGTGACGTAGTCGCGGCCGGCCAGCCAGGCCCACGCGCGGGCCGCGGCGAGCAGCGCGGTGGCGCCGCGTGGGGAGACGCCCATGGCCAGGGACGGGGAGGTCCGGGTGGCCCGGCACAGGTCCACGACGTAGGCCAGGATGTTCGGGTCGACGCGCAGCGCGCTCACCGCCCGGCGACCGGCGGCCAGGTCCGCGGCGCCCGCGACCGGGCGTACGCCGGCCGCTTCCAGGTCGCGTGGGTCGAAGCCCTCGGCGTGCCGGCGCAGCACCACGATCTCGTCGTCGCGTTCGGGCAGCGGCAGCGTGAGCTTGAGCAGGAAGCGGTCCAACTGGGCTTCGGGCAGCGGGTAGGTGCCCTCGTACTCGATCGGGTTCTGCGTTGCCGCGACCATGAACGGGTCGGGCAGCGGTCGGGTGGTGCCGTCGACCGAGACCTGGCGCTCCTCCATGGCTTCCAGCAGCGCGGCCTGGGTCTTGGGCGGCGTGCGGTTGATCTCGTCGGCGAGCAGCAGGTTGGTGAACACCGGGCCCTCGCGGAAGGAGAACGCGCCGGTGCGCGCGTCGTAGACCATCGATCCGGTGACGTCGCCCGGCATCAGGTCCGGGGTGAACTGCACGCGGGTGGTGGTCAGCTCCAGGCTGCGGGCGAGGGCGCGCACCATCAGGGTCTTGGCGACGCCGGGGACGCCTTCCAGGAGCACGTGGCCACGGCACAGGAGGGCGATCACCAGTCCGGTGACGGCGGCGTCCTGGCCGACCACGGCCTTGCCGATCTCGCCGCGCAGGGCTTCGAGGGCGTCGCGCGCCTCGCGGGTCTGCTCGGGTGCGCTCACGTCGTGCGTACCTGCCTTATCAGCGCGTCGAGTTCGTCGGACAGGGTGACGAGGGCCTCGTCGCTCTCCGGGTTCGCACCGTACAACAGGGCGTGCAGGTGCGCGGACGTGTGGTCGGTGCGGGCGGTGATCGAGGCGATCAGGGCGGCTTCGCCGGCGTTGCCGCCCAGGGCGCGCGCGAGCTGTTCGCGGGCGGCGGCGCGCAGCAGTTCGGCGGCGGTGTCGCGGGCTCGGCCGCGCTGGTACAGCCGGGCGCGGCCCTCCACGGTCTCGGCGGCGCGCACCACGACCGGGAGTGGTTCGGCCACCACGGGGCCGAGTCGGCGGGCCCGCCACAGGGCCAGCAGGACGGCGGCGACGGCCAGTTGGGCGGCGCCCCAGCGCCAGCCGGAGGGGAGCAGGTCCCACAGCGAGTCTTCGGCGGGCGGGAGTTCGCCGGAGCCGGGCAGGTACCAGACCAGGCGCGGGTGGGCGCCGAGCAGGTTGAGCGCGAGGGCGGCGTTGCCGCGGTCGTCGAGCCGGTCGTTGACCAGCGGGCTGCCGGAGCCGAGCACGACCGTGTCGTGGCCGGTGCCGATCGGGGCGAGCACGAGCGTCGGTCGGCCCGCGTCCGGGTAGCAGCCGGTGGCGCCGGGGAGCAGCGAGGTGTCGTAGCGGCCGCCGCCGATGTCCGCGTCGCCCGCGCGCTCGGCGGCGGGCAGTGCGCAGCCCGGTTGCAGGGTGTGGCGGCCGGCGTCGCGGGCGGTGTGCACGCCGGGCGCCAGGATCGCGAGCGCGTCCTCGCCGGGGCGGACCAGGACGGTGCGGGCCGGCGCGGCGGCGGCGAGGGTGCGCAGGCTCTCTTCGGTGAGCAGGTTGGGGAAGGGCAGCAGGAGGGTGGTGTCCGGGCCGACCGAGCGGGCCGCCTCGTCGGCGGAGCGGACCGTGCTCACCTGGACGCCTTCGGCCCCGAGCAGCCGGGCCAGGGCCTTGCTGCCCTGGCCGCCGGTGGAGCGGGGGTCCAGGCGGCCCTCGTGTCGGTCGCCCTGGAGCAGTACGAGCGCGGAGACCACGATCAGGACCAGGGCGACCAGGGTCAGGGGGAGGCGCATGCGCCGCCACAGCTGTTCGGTGGTGGGGCTGAGCGCGGTGTCGCTCATCGGGGCACCCGCTCGTCGGTGTGCGGGCGGGCGGCGGCGCAGCGGGCGTCGAGTTCGCGCAGGGTGCGGTCCAGCTCCCGGTCGGCGGTACGGCCGCCGTAGTGCACGTCGTCGAAGGTCGCCGCGGCGGTGCGCAGGTCCGCCGCGGCGTCGGGCAGCGCTCGGCCCGCCTCGGCGGCCGCCTCGTCGGCGGTGCGGCCGGCGCGTACGTCGAGCACGGCGCGTTCCTCCAGGGCGCGCACGATGGCGCGGAAGCGTTCGCGGACCGCCTCGTCCCAGCGGCCCTCGGCGGCGTGCCCGTCGGCGGCGGCGCGGTGTCGGGCGGCCGACATCGGCCCCTGGTCGCCGTAGAGCGGCAGGCCCGCGCGGCGGCGAGCCGCGCGCAGCGGGCCCAGGCGGATCCGCAGCAGCACGATCGCGGCGATCAGCACGAGCAGGATCACCACCAGGCCGATGCCGCCGCCGGGGCTGTTGGCGCCGGCCCGGGAGAGCAGGTCGCCCAGGTGGTCGAAGAACCAGTCCAGGGCGCGGCTGAGCAGGCTGGGGTCGTCGCGGTGGTATTCGCTGCGGGAGAGCTCGTCCCGGGCGGCATCCCGCGCGTCGTCGCGCGGGATGTCCACCGGTTCCCAGTCCCGGGCCGGGATCGGCATGTGGCGGGTCACGCCGGCGTGGGTCCCGAGGTCGTGTCGCTGCCGGGCTCGTCGAGGACGCCGGCCGCGCGGGCGAGGTCGAGGTCCAGTGCCTCGCGGCGGATGCGCTGGTCGATGTAGAGCAGCGCGGTGGCGCCGGCGGCGAAGGGGAACAGCAGTGCGGAGGAGATCACCGCGCCGACGCCGGTGATCAGCAGGTCGAGGAAGGAGGGTTCGGGAATGTCGGAGGCGTCCGAGGCGGTGATCGCCGAGAAGCCGTCGGAGGCGAGCAGGAACGGTGTCTGGATGATGCCGCCGACGATCGCCATGATCAGCGCGATCAGCAGCATGATCCCGCACACGCGCCACCACGAGCCGGTGACCAGCTTGCGCGAGCGTTCCAGGGACTTGCGGACCGACTGCTTCTCCAGCATCAGCGTGGGGCCGGCCAGGGCGAGGCAGACGTAGAGGTAGATCGCCGCGACGATGCCGCCGATCATGCCGGGGAGCAGCAGCAGGGCGCCGAGGCCGTCGGCGCCGACGGCCAGCAGGACCAGGCCGGGCAGCAGGGCCACCAGCAGGGCGCCGACCGGGATGAGCCAACTGGCGAAGGTGACCCCGAGCAGCCGCGGGAACAGCGGGCGGACCGCCGCCCAGGCCTGGCCGGCGGACATGGTCTTGGCGATCACGGCGCGGCTGACCACGACGGTGAGCATGGCGGTGGCGGCGATCTGGCCGAGGGTGGAGACCACGATCGGCACGAGCACCAGTGCGGCGGTGTCGCGCAGGTAGTGCCGGATCTCCTCGCCGGTGGGGTCGTCGCCGAGGTCGCTGGGCGAGAACTCGCGGTTGAGCAGCCACGTGATGGGGACTTCGAGGCACTGGGTGAGCAGGGCGACCACGACGGCGATGCCGATCATGACCTTCCAGTGCGAGCGCATGGCGGCGAAGGCGCCGTCGAGGATCTCGCCGACGCTCAGCGGGCGCAGCGGGATCACGCCGGGCTTGGCGGCCTGGACGTAGGGGCCGTTCCAGCCGGGAGGCGCGCCCCACAGGGGCTGCTGGTTGCCGCCCCAGCGCGGGTCCGGGCCGGGTCCCTGCGGGCCGGGGCCCTGCTGCGGGGGTCCCCAGCCGTTGCCCGGGCCCTGTTGGGGCGGGCCCCAGCCGGCGGCGGGGGGCTGGACGGGTGCCCAGCCGGGTGCCGGGGCCTGCGGGCCGGGCTGCGGGGGCCGGTCCTCGGCGGGCGGCTTGTCCAAGGATGTCGGCGCGTTCGCGGCGGCGGGCGTGTCCGAGGACGCGGGCTTGTCCAGGGACGTGGGTCGGTCCGCGGGCACGGGCTCGCCGGTGGTTTCCTCGGCGGCCTCCTCGGCGGCCTCGTCCGGGGACGAGCCTGCGGCCGGGGGCGTGGCGGGAGGCGTGACCGGGGGTGTGGCCGGGGTTTGCGAGGCAGGCGCGGGTGCGGTCTGGTCGGGTGACGTGGCGTCGTCCGACGGGCGTTCTCCGTCCGGCCCCGGGGCGTCCGGGGTGGGCGGGCCGGGCGAGTCCGTCATGCGTTTGCGCTCCTCGTCCTGATCGGGTGGTGACTCATCGTGGCATGCCGGCGCGGGGCTCGGATGAACGGGCGGTCACGGGATGCGGTTCCCCGTACGGGCGCACCGATCGCGTGGACAACGTGGAGGGCTCCGCACGCGTTCCGGGGCCGGCCGGCGCGACGTCGACGGGTGGTCGCGGCGGTCGTACTCGTGGCTGAAATGTCCGTTGCGTGAGTCGGCGGGCCGGCGTACGTCTCGGTACTCGACCGGTATTCGCGGTGATTCCACCTTCTCGATCATGTCGATTGCCCCGAAAAAGGGGGATTTGCCGTGCGTGGACGCGGCCGGAATCGGTCGGATGAGTGCAGGTCACAATCCGGTAATGCGACGATGATGCACATGAAGGGACGCGTCCTCATCGTTGACGACGACACCGCACTGTCCGAGATGCTCGGCATCGTGCTGCGTGGCGAAGGGTTCGAGCCGTCGTTCGTGGCGGACGGCGACAAGGCACTCCAGGCTTTCCGGGACGTCAAACCGGACCTGGTGCTGCTGGACCTGATGCTGCCCGGCCGCGACGGCATCGACGTCTGCCGCCAGATCCGTGCCGAGTCCGGCGTGCCGATCGTGATGCTCACCGCCAAGAGCGACACGGTCGACGTCGTGGTCGGGCTGGAATCCGGAGCCGACGACTATGTGATCAAACCGTTCAAGCCCAAGGAGCTTGTCGCTCGTGTGCGGGCCCGCCTGCGCAGAGCCGAAGAACCCACACCGGAACAGTTGGTGATCGGCGATCTGGTGATCGACGTGGCCGGCCACGCCGTGAAGCGGGACGGGCAGAACATCGCGCTCACCCCGCTGGAGTTCGACCTCCTTGTCGCACTCGCCCGCAAGCCCTGGCAGGTGTTCACCCGCGAGGTGCTTCTCGAACAGGTCTGGGGTTACCGACACGCGGCCGACACCCGCTTGGTGAACGTGCACGTCCAGCGGCTGCGCTCGAAGATCGAGCGCGATCCCGAGCGCCCGGAGACGGTGGTCACCGTGCGCGGGGTCGGCTACAAGGCGGGACCGGCCTGACCTTGAGTTCGTACCGGTGAGCACCGCACAGCGGCCGCCCTCCCCGTCGGCCTGGTCCCTCGCCCTGCGTCGTGTGCGCGGTGGCGTGGGCCGGGTCATCGCGCTGTGGAACAGATCGATCCAGTTTCGCGTGGTGGCCACCACGCTGGTCCTGTCCGTCGCCGTGATGGTGCTGCTCGGGGTGGTGGTGGTCGGCCAGGTCCGCAACGGCCTGCTCGACGCGAAGGTGGCCTCCGCCCGGTCCCAGGCCCAGGGCGGGTTCGAGGATGCCCGCGCCCAGGCCGACGAGATCGCCACCAGTCCGGGCCGGCATGTCCAGGTGCCCACCGGCACCCCGGCATCCGGCAACCGGGTGAACACCGGCGACTGGCTCAACGCGCTGGTCAAGCAGCTCTCCAGCGGCGGTCAGGGGGTCTACGACGTGGCCGCCACCAGCCAGGACACCGCGGACGATTCCCCCGGGTCCGGCCGCAGCCCGCGCGCGTCCGGCGACGTGGTCCCGGACGCGAGCGTGCCCGCCGAGTTGCGCCGCGAGGTCGGCCTCAAGCGCGGGGTGGCGCTGTTGCAGTACACCCAGATCGTCCGCGAGGGGCAGCGCGGCGACGGTCCGGCGAAGAGAACCCGCGAGGCCGGTCTGGTGGTCGGAGCCCAGTTGGAGGACCCGGACGGGGGGTCCTATCAGCTCTACTACTTCTTCTCGTTCGGACCGGAGGAGAAGACTCTGGGGCTGGTGCGCAGCACGCTGGCCACCGCCGGGGTGTTCCTGGTGCTGCTCCTGGTGGCGATCGCCGCGCTGGTGACCCGGCAGGTGGTGACGCCGGTGCGGATGGCGGCGCGGATCGCCGAGCGGCTGGCCGCCGGGCGCCTGGAGGAGCGCATGCGCGTGGTCGGCGCGGACGACCTGGCCCGGCTGGGGTCCTCCTTCAACAAGATGGCCTCCAACCTGCAGAACCAGATCAGACAGTTGGAGGAGCTCTCCCGGGTCCAGCGCCGGTTCGTCTCGGACGTCTCACACGAATTGCGTACGCCGCTGACCACCGTGCGGATGGCCGCCGACGTGCTGCACGAGGCGCGCGAGGACTTCGACCCGGCCACCCGGCGATCGGCCGAGCTGTTGCAGAACCAGTTGGACCGGTTCGAGGCGCTGCTGTCGGACCTGCTGGAGATCAGCCGGTTCGACGCGGGCGCGGCCGTGCTCGACGCCGAGCCGGTGGACCTGCGCGATTTGGTGCGCCGGGTGGTCGAGGGCGCCGAACCGTTGGCCGAGCGCCGCGGCAGCCGCCTGGTGGTGCGCGTGCCGGACAAGCCGTGTGTGGCCGAGGTGGACCCGCGTCGGATCGACCGGGTGCTGCGCAACCTGGTGGTCAACGCGGTCGAGCACGGCGAGGGCCACGACGTGGTGGTCAGCGTCGCCGGCGGCGAGGACTCGGTCGCGGTGGCCGTGCGCGACTACGGCGTGGGCCTCAAGCCCGGCGAGTCCTCACTGGTGTTCGCGCGGTTCTGGCGGGCGGACCCGGCCCGGGCGCGGACCACCGGTGGTACCGGCCTGGGCCTGTCGATCGCTTTGGAGGACGCGAACCTGCACGGCGGCTGGCTCCAGGCGTGGGGCGAGCCCGGCGGCGGCTCGCAGTTCCGGCTGAGCCTGCCCAAGACCGCGGGCGGCGAACTGGTGCGTTCGCCGCTGCCGCTGGAGCCCGAGGACTCGCGGGCCAATCGGGGCCTGGGCCCGGCCGGCTCGCCGTATCGGCGCACCGTGCGCGCGGCCGGCTCCCCGGGAGGCAGTCGATGAGGCGGATCACCCCGTTCCTGGCCCTGCTGTGTGTGCTGTGCACGCTCAGCGCGTGCGCGTCGATGCCGCACAGCGGCAGCGTGCGCGAGGCCGGCAAGGGCGGCACCAAGGACCAGGGCCCCGAGCAGCAGGTGCGGGTGTTCGCCGTGCCGCCCAAGCCCGGCGAGCAGCCGCACGGCATGGTCGCCGGCTTCCTGGAGGCGGTCACCAGCGACGAGCCGGACTACACGACGGCACGGACCTATCTGACCCCGGAGGCGCGGGCCAAGTGGGTGCCCGCGCGCGAGATCGTGGTGCTCGAGTCGATCGCCCGGATCGAACTCGTGCCCGGCGCCGACGAGCGGACCTACCAGGCCGAGGTGTCCGGCACCCGGGTGGGCACGGTCGACAGCCGCAACGCCTACCAGCCCGAGCAGCAGCCGAACGCGCAGTACCGGGCCACCCTGCAACTGCGCCTGGGCACCGACAACCAGTGGCGGATCGCCGACCTGCCGGACGGGTTGATCCTGTCCCGGGCCGAGTTCCACCGGATCTACCGGTCGGTGAACACCTACTGGTTCGCCACCGCGATGCCGATGGGCAAGGACATGCTGGTGCCCGACCCCGTCTACCTGCGCAGCCGGGTCGGCCTGACCTCCGCGCTGGTGCGCCAACTCGTGGAAGGCCCCACCGACTGGCTGCGGCCGGTCGTGGACACCGCGTTCCCGCCGGGCACCGCGCCGGCCGACCGGGTGGTCTCGATCGAGGACAACCGGATCGCCCGGGTCCAGCTCAACCGCGAGGCCAGACTCGCCCAGACCAAGGGCTGCGAGCGGATGGCCGCGCAACTGCTGTACACGCTGCGCCAGGTCTCCGGGGTGGACTCCGTCTCGATCACCGGCGGCGGCGCCCCGATGTGCTCGCTCTCCGACGACGACGCGGCGCAGTACGACCCCGGCCGGGCCGCCAAGACGTCCTCGCCCACCGGCTACTTCATCGCCAAGGGCAACGTGGTCAACGTGGTGCCCGGCCCGAACGGCAATCCGCCGGTGTTGCCGGGACCCTTCGGCGACGGCACCTACAAGGTCGACCAGATCGCCGTCTCGCGCGACCCCTTCCGCCGCCGGATCGCGGGCATCGACACCAACGGCCGCAAGTTGTGGGTCGGTGACGTGGACGGCCACGGCGAGGTCCAGGAGTGGCTGAGCACGGGTCCGGCGTCGCTGCTCAGCCCGACCTGGGACGGCCGGGGTGTGCTGTGGGTGCTGGACCGGACCAGGAACGCCGAGCGGGTGCTCGCGCTGTACGAGGACGAACGCAAGCAGATCACCCGGGTCGAGGTCGACGTGCAGGGCATCGCCGCGTCCCGGATCACCGGCCTGCGGCTTTCCCCGGACGGCACGCGCGCCGCGCTGATCGTGGACAACGGCAAGGTCCTGATCGGCCGGGTCGAGCGGCGGGTGAGCAACGGCACGGTGGCCATGACCATCGCCGCGCCGCGCTCGGTGATCCCCTCGCTGGTCGAGGTCAAGGCGATCTCCTGGAACGGCGCCGACCGGCTCGTGGTGCTGGGCAAGGAGGGCCAGGGCGCGCTCCAGCCGCAGATCGTGGACATCGACGGCGGCATCTCGGTCTCGGTCGCCTCGGTCAACGGCATGCTGCGCATCGCGGCTCCGGACGGTGCGGACCAGCCCCTGCTGGCGGACTCCGGCGAGGAGAACATCTACCAGTTGTCCCAGGGCAACAACTGGACCAAGGTGCACAGCGGGCTGTACCCGGTCTATCCCGGCTAGGGCGTGCCCGCCGTTCCGGCGGGCCGCGTGGCGTACCGGTCGGCTGTGGGCGGGGCCGGTCGGGCCCGGGCGGGTTCGATCGTTCGCCACGGCGCGCCATGACCGGATCGGGTGGTCGCGCCCGCGACGGGTCCGTTTCCGGGCCGGACGTGCGAGCTTGGGGACATGGAACGGCGTCGGGTGTTCGCGACATGGGCCGACCTGGTGCTGCCCGTGCGCTGCGCGGGCTGCGCCGAGCCGGGCGCGCTGCTGTGCGCCGAGTGCCACGGGGTCTTCGCCCCGGAGCCCGCGCCCGCGCGGCCGACCCCCGCACCCGAGGGCCTGCCGCCGGTGCACGCGATCACCGGGTACGAGGGACCGGTGCGCTCGGTGCTCGCCGCGTACAAGGAACACGGCGCGCACAGCCTGGCCCGTCCGCTCGGCGACGCGCTCGCCCGGGCCGCGGCGGCCGGGCTGAGCGACCCGGTGGGGCCCTGTCTGCTGGTCCCGGTGCCCTCGACCCGGGCCGCGGTGCGCCGCCGGGGTCGGGACGCCATCGGCGAGCTGGCCCTGCGCGCGGCCGGCCGGCTGCGCGCGGGCGGGACCCGCACACGTGTGCTGCCGGCACTGCGACATACCCGTCGAGTACGGGACCAAGCCGGTCTTTCCGCACGTGAACGGGGGATGAACGTCCACCGATCAATGATCGTTTCGGACAGGTTGGCGCCCTTGTTTACGGGCATTAGTGTGGTGATCGTCGTCGATGATGTTTGCACCACCGGCGCAACTCTCGCGGAGGCGACCCGTGCGGTCCGAGCCGTGGGAGGGCGAGTCGAGGCGGCGGCCGTGCTGGCCGCGACCGCCCGGCGGCGCCGGCCGGAGCAGGGCCATCGGCGACCTGGTCGGTCGGTTGGGTGCCCACCCCTCCGGCATGGCGCAATGGATGGAGTTCTGCGTGGACATTGTCGTCAAGGGCCGCAAGACCGAGGTACCCGAGCGTTTTCGCAAGCACTGCGTCGAGAAGCTGGAGAAGATCCGGAAGCTCGACGACAAGGTGATCAGCGTTGACGTCGAGGTATCCAAGGAGCGGAACCCGCGGCTGGCGGAGCGTTCGGACCGGGTGGAGATCACGCTGAATACGCGTGGTCCCGTCATCCGGGGCGAAGCCGCCGCGTCCGACCCATACGCCGCACTCGACATGGCGTGCGCGAGGCTTGAAGCGCAGTTGCGCAAGGCCGCCGACCGGCGGCGCGTGCACCATGGTCACCGCTCCCCCGTATCGGTGGGCGCGGCCACTGCGGAGATCAATCACGCCGATCGGCTCAACGGGGCCGTGGTGGCGTCCGCGGAAGACATCGAGGCTGTGAAGAACGGCGAATTGAGGCCCCAGCCGCACATGGCGGGCCCGATCGAGGTAGACGGCGAAGGCCCCCTCGTGGTTCGCGAGAAGGTACACGCCGGGCGCCCGATGGCGCTCGACCAGGCGCTGTACGAGATGGAGTTGGTAGGCCACGACTTCTATCTGTTCATCGATTCGAGCACCAGGTGGCCGAGCGTGGTGTACCGCCGGCACGGCTACGACTACGGTGTGATCCACCTCAAGCCCGAGGACCGCGAGGACGGCGGACCGCAGTAGCAGCGGTCGGGCCGTTCAGGCGCGCCCTCGGTCGGTGATCCGGCGCCGAAACCCTTCGGGGTTTCGGCGCCGGTTGCGTCCTCGACCCTGGCGTTCCCTGGCGAAAGTTCCGCTTCGCAAGTACGTTCCGCACATAACACCCATCAGGGCCTGGCGTCGTGGCGATCACGTGGGATCATGTCCTGGACACGGATCGTGCCGACCCAGGGGGGAAACACGGTGGGTGAACAGTCTGTTCCGACCCGCGTGGACCACGGCTCAGCGGGCGAACCGATTCGCGTGCTGGTGGTCGACGACCACGATCTGTTTCGCCGGGGTCTGGACATCGTGCTCGCGCCCGAACCGGACATCACGGTGGTGGGCGAGGCCGGGGACGGCGCCGAGGCGCTGGAGGCCGCGCAGGATCTGCTGCCCGACATCATCCTGATGGACGTCCGGATGCCCAGGCGCGGCGGTATCGAGGCGTGCACGGCGATCAAGGAAGTCGCGCCCAGCACGCAGATCATCATGCTGACGATGAGCGAGGAAGAGGCCGACCTCTACGACGCGATCAAGGCCGGCGCGACCGGCTACCTGCTGAAGGAGATCTCGCACGGCGAGGTGGCCTCGGCGATCCGCGCGGTGGCCGACGGGCAGTCGCAGATCAGCCCGTCGATGGCGGTCAAGCTGCTGACCGAGTTCAAGTCGATGAGCAGGCGCGACGACGAACGACGCCTGGTGCCCGCGCCGCGGCTGACCGATCGTGAGATCGAGGTGCTGCGGCTGGTGGCCACCGGCCGCAACAACCGCGATATCGCCAAGCAGTTGTTCATCAGTGAGAACACGGTCAAGAACCACGTGCGCAACATCCTGGAGAAGCTCCAGTTGCACTCGCGGATGGAGGCCGTGGTCTACGCGATGCGGGAGAAGATTCTGGAGATCGGCGACTGAGGCTCGGGCGCACTCGGGCCATGCGGCTTCCGTGTTGGCCTCATGCGCCGGCCGGGCTGTTTGGCCTCATGCGCCGGCGGGGCTGGTTCGCCTCAAGCGCCGGCGGGGCTGTTTGGCCTCATGCGCCGGCGGGGCTGGTTCGCCTCAAGCGCCGGCGGGGCTGGTTCGCCTCAAGCGCCGGCCGGGCTACTTGGCCTCAAACGCCGGCCGGGCTGTGGGTGGCTCGGCCGGCGGATGGGATCGGCGTGGTCTTCGGGTCAGGTTGTGAGTAGGGCGTTCAGGGGGGCGCGGGTGGTTTCGTGGGTGAGGTGTTCGATGCGTATGTTTTCGCAGCCCACCCAGGTTGCGGCCTCGCGTAGGGCGTCGGCCATGGCCGTCAGGGCGCGCTCGGTGACTTTGGGGCCGGCTTCGAAGGACAGGCGTCGGGCCACCAGGGTGCGGCCCTCGCGGGCCGGGTCCACCCGGCCGATCAACCGCCCGCCGGCGAGCAGCGGCATCACGAAGTAGCCGTGGACGCGCTTGGCGGCCGGCACGTACGCCTCCAGGCGGTGCTCGAAGCCGCCGAACACCCGGGCCGTGCGCGGCCGGTCCCACACCAGCGCGTCGAACGGGGACAGCAGCGTGGTGCGATGGCGGCCGCGCGGTGCGGCGGCGAGCGCGGCCGGGTCGGCCCAGGTGCCCTCCTTGGCAGCCCGCTCGCCCCAGCCCGCGACGGTGACCGGGACCAGGCCGCTGTCCGGCAGCGCGGCGTCGACCTGGGCCCGGGTCAACCGGTACTGGTCCATCAGGTCGGCCCGGGTGGCCACGCCCAGTTGGCGGCCGGCCAGGGCGACCAGGCGGCGGACGCATTCGGCGTCGTCGGGCTCCTCGGCGAGCAGGGCCGCAGGGATCACCCGCTCCGGGAGGTCGTACACCCGCTTCCAGCCCTCGCGGCGCACGCAGACCACGTCGCCGAAGGCGAGCGCGCGCTCGGCGGCGACCTTCGTCTCGCTCCAGTCCCACCACTCGCCCCGGTTCTTGGCGCCGCCCAGGCCGGTCGCGGTGAGCGGACCCTCGGCGCGCAGTCGGTTCAGCACGTTCGCGTACGCCTCCGGGGTGACCTGGTGGCCCCACAGGTGACCGCGTTCGCGGTGGTGCCGGCGGCGGAAGGCGAAGTCCGGCCAGGTGGACATCGGCAGCACGCAGGCCGCGTGCGACCAGTACTCGAACGCGGTGTCGCCGCGCCAGTAGGCGGCCTCGACGGCCGGGCGGCCGACCGGGCCCAGGCGGGCGTACGGCACCAGTTCGTGCGAGCGGGCCAGCGTGGAGATGGTGTCGAGTTGGACCGCGCCGAGCGAGCGCAGCACGCCGGGTACGCCCGCGCGGCGGTCGGGGGCGCCCAGGAGGCCCTGCGCGGCCAGCACGATTCGGCGGGCCTCGTCGGCGGTCAGCTCGGTGCCCGGCAAGAAGGTCGGCTGTGTGGTCATGACCGCCACCTTAGAACGTGTGTTCGCATCAGGTGTCCGTGGCGAGCCGGGCGTGCAGATGTACGTCGGTGAAGGGCTCGGCGGCGCCGATGACGCAGTCCCGGAGAACTCCTTCGAGTGCATATCCGGCCGCGCTCGCGACCGCGCACGAGGCGGTGTTGGTGACCGCGTGCCGCAGTTCCACCCGGTGCACGTCCAGCGCGCCGAACGCCCACCGGGTCACCGCGCCCACCCCGTGCCGGGCCACGCCCAGGCCCCGCGCGCCCTTCAGCGTCCAGTAGCCGATCTCGCCCGTGCGCCACCGCGGGACGAGGTTCTTGAGCGCCACGTGGCCGTGGACCTCGCCGGTCACCGCGTCCATCACCGCGAACGAGGGGCTGTCGCCCTCGTCCCAGCGCTCCCGGCGGGCGGCCAGCCACGCGCGCGGGTCACCGTCCGTCGGCACCGACATCCAGCGGGTGATCTCGGGATCGGCCAGCGCCTCGCGGACCACCTCGACGTCGTGTTCGTTCCAGGGCCGGAGCTGAAAGCGCCCCGCCGCGATCTCCACAGGTTCCATGCCGGTTACTGTGCCGGCCCGCGAGGCTCGATCCCGGCTTGCCTCCTCGCATACGATGGCCGTATCGGCGGGACGGGCCCCGCCGTGCCGTCACGTCCGAAAGGCGGGCGGGCGCCGTCGGGCAAGGAGCTCATCCAGCGTGTCTATCTTCGACAAGGTCCTGCGCGCCGGCGAGGGCAAAATCCTGCGCAAGCTCAACCGCATCGCAGATCAGATCGAGTCGATCGAAGATGACTTCAAGGACCTCTCCGATGCCGAGCTTCGGGCACTGACGGACGAGTACAAGCAGCGCTACGCCGACGGGGAGACCCTCGACGATCTGCTTCCGGAAGCCTTCGCCACCGTTCGCGAGGCCGCGCGCCGCACGCTGGGCCAGCGGCACTACAAGGTGCAGCTCATGGGCGGTGCCGCGCTGCACCTGGGCAACATCGCCGAGATGCGCACCGGTGAGGGCAAGACCCTCGTCTCCACGCTGCCCGCCTATCTGAACGCGATCGCCGGCGAGGGCGTGCACGTGGTCACGGTCAACGACTACCTCGCCGAGCGCGACTCGGAGTGGATGGGACGCGTCCACCGCTTCCTGGGCCTGAGCGTCGGCTGCATCCTGGCCAATATGCCGCCGCACGAGCGTCGCAAGGCGTACGGGTACGACATCACCTACGGCACCAACAACGAGTTCGGCTTCGACTACCTGCGCGACAACATGGCGTGGTCGGCCGACGAACTGGTGCAGCGCGGCCACTTCTTCGCCGTGGTCGACGAGGTCGACTCGATCCTGGTCGACGAGGCCCGCACGCCGCTGATCATCTCCGGCCCGGCCGACCAGGCCACGAAGTGGTACGCCGACTTCGCCAAGATGGTCAAGCGGCTCAGGCGCGGCGAGGCGGCCAACCCGCTCAAGGGCATCGAGGAGACCGGCGACTACGACGTCGACGAGAAGAAGCGCACCGTCGCGATCCACGAGTCCGGCGTCGCCCGGGTCGAGGACTACCTCGGCATCGACAACCTCTACGAGGCGGTCAACACCCCGCTGGTCGGCTACCTGAACAACGCCATCAAGGCCAAGGAGCTGTACAAGCGGGACAAGGAGTACGTGGTCGTGGACGGCGAGGTGCTCATCGTCGACGAGCACACCGGCCGCATCCTCGCCGGGCGCCGCTACAACGAGGGCATGCACCAGGCGATCGAGGCCAAGGAGGGGGTGGACATCAAGGACGAGAACCAGACCCTGGCCACCGTCACCCTCCAGAACTTCTTCCGCCTGTACAAGAAGCTCGGCGGCATGACCGGTACCGCGATGACCGAGGCCGCCGAGTTCCACCAGATCTACAAGCTCGGCGTGGTGCCCATCCCCACCCACCGTTCGGTGCAGCGCGTGGACCAGTCCGACCTCGTGTACAAGACCGAGGAGGCCAAGTTCGACGCGGTGGTCGAGGACATCACCAAGAAGCACGAGAAGGGCCAGCCGGTTCTGGTCGGCACCACGAGCGTGGAGAAGTCCGAGTACCTCTCCGCGCAACTCCGCAAGCGCGGCGTGCCGCACGAGGTGCTCAACGCCAAGCACCACGAGCGCGAGGCGCAGATCGTCGCGCAGGCCGGCCGCAAGGGCGCGGTCACGGTGGCCACCAACATGGCCGGCCGAGGCACCGACATCATGCTCGGCGGCAACCCGGACCACCTCGCCGCGGCCGAGCTCGCCCAGCGCGGGCTCACCCCGACCGAGACGCCGGAGGAGTACGAGAGCGCCTGGCCGGACGCGCTGGAGAAGGCCAAGAAGGCGGTCAAGGCCGAGCACGAGGAGGTCTCCGACCTCGGCGGCCTGTACGTGCTGGGCACCGAGCGGCACGAGTCCCGCCGGATCGACAACCAGCTTCGCGGCCGCTCCGGCCGCCAGGGCGACCCCGGCGAGTCGCGCTTCTACCTCTCGCTCGGTGACGACCTGATGCGCCTGTTCAAGGCCAACATCGTCGAGCGCGTGCTGACCCTGGCCAACGTGCCCGAGGACCAGCCGATCGAGTCGAAGATGGTCTCCAACGCGATCAAGTCCGCGCAGACCCAGGTCGAGCAGCAGAACTTCGAGATCCGCAAGAACGTCCTCAAGTACGACGAGGTGCTGAACCGCCAGCGCGAGGTGATCTACGGCGAGCGCCGTCGGGTGCTCGCGGGCGAGAACCTGCAGGAGCAGATCGGCCACTTCATCGACGACACCGTCGAGGCGTACGTGCACGGGGCCACCGAGGGCTTCGCGGAGGAGTGGGACCTCGAGAAGTTGTGGGCCAACCTCAAGCGGCTGTACCCGGTCAGCGTCACGATCGAGGAGGTCGAGGAGGAGTTCGGCGACCGCTCCGACCTGGACACCGAGCAGCTCGTGGAACTGCTGCGGGCGGACGCCCAGGCCGCGTACGCGCTGCGCGAGGAGAAGCTCGGCGAAGAGGTCATGCGCGAGCTGGAGCGCCGGGTGATCCTGTCGGTGCTGGACCGCCGCTGGCGTGAGCACCTCTACGAGATGGACTACCTGCAGGAGGGCATCGGCCTGCGGGCGATGGCGCAGCGCGACCCGCTGGTGGAGTACCAGCGCGAGGGCTTCGACATGTTCAACGCCATGATGGAGGGCATCAAGGAGGAGTCGGTCGGCTACCTCTTCAACGTCGAGGTCGAGATCGAGCAGGTGCCCGAGGCGCCGAGCATCTCGATCGACAAGGCCGCGCCGCTGCCGGAGATCCACGCGAAGGGCCTGGACGCGCCCCAGCGGCCGGCGCACCTGCAGTACAGCGCGCCGACGATCGACGGCGAGGGTGGTGTGATCACCTCCGAGGAGACCTTCGACGAGGACGACGTCGAGGTCGACGAGGGTGCGACTCGGGCCGAGCGCAGGCGCGCGCAGCGCGCGAAGCGCAAGAAGAAGTAGACCCGGCTCGACTCGGCCGGCCTGCGGCCCGCCTGTCCTCGAACGCCGGACGGGCTGGATGGCCGACGTGCAGCCTGGTGGTCGACGGCTTGTCCGAAGTGATGGTGGATCGACCCGAGGGTCCGGACCGCGACTGTGGTCCGGACCCTCGGGTCTTCCGCGTCACGTGCGGCCGTCGTGTTCCAGTGCGGTGCACAACCACGTGTCGGTGGGTCGGCGGGTGGGGGCGTCGCGTTCGAGACGGAAGGCGAGGGTCAGGACCCAGGAGGCCGCGCGCAGCCGGGCGTAGCCTTCGGCGACGCCGTCGGCGGGGGCCCGGCCGCCGCACGATTCCACGCTCAGCCGGCCGACCCGGCGGGCGGCGAGTCGGCGGACCAGGTGGTGTGTGGTGGCGTAGACGGCGGCGGAGGCGTACGGCCGCAACTGGGTGACCGCGCGCAGGCCGGAGCCGATCTCGGCGAGCGCGTGTGCCAGCCGTCGTGCGCGCAGCCTGGCCTCGGCCGGGTCGGGCTCGTCCAGGGCGCGGATCAGCCGCAGTGCCGGGCGTGGTGCGGGTGGCGGGTCGAAGGCCGGATCGGGCGCGAGCGCGAGCGAGCCGTGCACGAGCGCGGCCCGGTGCGCGGGCGGGCGAAGCGGGAGGATGCCGCGATCGGCTCGCCCGGCCGGGGCCGGATCGAAGGGGCTCTCGCCGGCGGGTGCCCGCACCACGTACAGGTGCGGTGGCGTCGTGGTGCGGACGGTGTTCGTGTGGACCATGGGTCCTCCCCGTGAAGCTGTGCGAAGACGTGCGAAAGGCGTGCGAGGACGCGAGCGTCGGGTGTGGCCGCGCACCCGTTCCGCTCGTTCCCCCGACCGGGACGTGTGCAGGCACTTCCTAGCCGGCTCGCGGCGCCGGGTCAACCATTCGTCTGGCCGGTCCGGGATTACGCTGACGCGCGTCGACTCACGCAATGTGGCGGTAGGTCGACCGTCGCCCCGGCGTTCGGCGAACTCGAACGGATGCCGGGATTTCACTCGATTGGAGTCGCCCGATGCGTGTGTTCATCCCCACCACGCCCGCAGGTCTGGCCTCGGTGCACGCCGAGGGCGCGATCGTGTCGGCACCGCTGCCCGCGTACGCGGTCACCGACGCGTTTCGCGCCTGGTACGAGAGCGAGGACGAGGAGGAGTTGGAGTACGGCGCGCTGACCCGGGCCGCCGAGACCTCGCTGCGGCTGCTCGCGGGCGAACCGGGCGGCACGCGTCGGATCGTGCTGGCGGCGGACGTACCGGACCACCTGGTGAGCGTGCGCGCGCAGGACGAGCCGGGAGCGGTGCTGGTGGACGCGACGGTGCCGCGCAAGCGGATCGCGGCGGTGCACATGGACACCGCCGAGGCCGAGGAGGCGATCGCCGCGGCGCTGGCCGGCGGGCTCACCGACGATCTGATCGAGGCGACCGAGGAGCACGAGCTGTTGTGGTTCGCGACACAGGAGCTTGCCGACCTGCTGTGAGCGTGCCCACGGCACAATGAAGGTCCATGAAGAGTCGACCTCCGCACCTGGTCTGGGACTGGAACAGCACGCTGTTCCACGACATGGACGCGATCATCGCGGCCACCAACGCCTCGTTCGCGCTGCTGGGGCTGCCGCCGATGACCCTCGAGCGTTATCGCGAGCTCTACTGCGTGCCCGTGCCGAAGTTCTACGAGAAGGTCACCGGCCGGGTTCCCGATGCCGCCGAGTGGGTGTTGCTCGACGACGCCTTCCAGCAGGTCTACGCCACACACAGCGCGCTGTGCGAGCTTGCCGGCGGCGCGGACGAACTGCTGCGCAGGTGGCAGCACGAGGGCGGCACCCAGTCGTTGTTGTCGCTGACCGAGCACGAGTCGCTGATGCCGTTCGTGCGCCGGTTCGGGATCGAGGAGCGGTTCGTCCGGGTGGACGGGCGGGTGGGTCCGCCCGGCGGCGGCAAGGCCGAGCACCTGGTCCGGCACCTGGCCGCGCTGGGCCGGGAGCCGGATGAGGTGGTGCTGATCGGCGACGCCGCCGACGACGCGGCGGCGGCGCTGCACGTGGGCGCGCGGGCGGTGTTGTACACGGGCGGATCGCACGCGCGGGCCAGTTTGGAGGGGGTCGGCGTGCCGGTGGTGGACTCGCTCGCGGACGCGGTGGCGCTCGCGCGTACGTATCCGGGCTGACCCTCGCGTCGGTGCCCCGGCGCATCGATTGTCGAATTCGCGGGCACTGCGCATCCATGGATGCTGTGACCCGGGTGCCCCGGCCGAGCAATGAACCCGTCCACGGCTACGCGCCGGGCTCTCCCGAGCGGGAGCGCCTGACGGCGCGGCTGGCCGAGTTGTCCGACGCGCCGGTGGACCTGCCGCACGCGATCGGTGGCGAGCACCGGATGGGTGCGGGCAAGCGTGTGCAGATCGTGCAGCCGCACCGGCGGGCGGGCGAGTTGGGCACGCTGGCCAACGCGACGCACGAGGACGCGCGGGCCGCGCTGATCGCCGCGAAGGAGGCCGCGCCCGACTGGCGCGCGATGGACTTCGACGACCGCGCGGCGATCCTGCTCAAGGCGGCCGACCTGCTGGCCGGGCCGTGGCGCGAGACGATCGCCGCCGCGACCATGCTCGGTCAGGGCAAGACGGTGCAGCAGGCGGAGATCGACGCGCCGTGCGAACTGGTCGACTTCTGGCGGTTCAACGTGCACTTCGCCCGGCGGATCCTGGCCGAGCAGCCGATCGACTCGCCGGGGGTGTGGAACCGGCTGGACCACCGGCCGCTGGAGGGCTTCGTGTACGCGGTCACGCCGTTCAACTTCACCGCGATCGCGGGCAACCTGCCCACCGCGCCGGCGCTGATGGGCAATGTGGTGGTGTGGAAGCCCGCGCCCACCCAGGCATTGGCCGCGCACCATCTGATCCGGCTCCTGGAGGCGGCGGGGCTGCCGCCGGGGGTGATCAACCTGCTGCACGGCGACGGTGTCGCGGTCTCCGACGTCGCGCTGGCCGACCCGGACTTCGCGGGGCTGCACTTCACCGGGTCGAGCGCGACGTTCAAGCACCTGTGGCGCACCATCGGCGCGAACATCGACACCTACCGCGGCTATCCGCGGATCGTCGGCGAGACCGGCGGCAAGGACTTCGTGGTCGCGCATCCCAGCGCCGATCACGACGTGCTGCGCACGGCGCTGGTGCGCGGCGCGTTCGAGTACCAGGGGCAGAAGTGTTCGGCCGCCTCGCGCGCCTACATCCCGCGCTCGATCTGGGAGAGCGAGTTCCGGGACGCGTTCCTGGCCGAGGTGGACGGCCTGTCCATGGGCGACGTCACGGACCTGCGGCACTTCATGGGCGCGGTGATCGACGAGCGCGCGTTCGCCAAGCTCAAGGCGGCGATCGATCGCGCGCACGCCGGCGACGGCCTGCTGGTGCTGGCGGGCGGCACCTACGACGACTCGGTCGGCTGGTTCGTCCGGCCCACCGTGGTCCTGGCCGAGGATCCGTGGGACGAGGTGTTCACCACCGAGTACTTCGGGCCGCTGCTGGGCGTGCACGTGTACGAGGACGGCGACTGGGACGCGATGTTGCGGCAGATGGAGTCGGCCGCGCCGTACGCGCTCACCGGTTCGGTGATCGCGCGCGATCGGCGGGCGCTGGCGCAGACCGCGGGCTTCCTGCGCTTCGCGGCGGGCAACTTCTACCTCAACGACAAGCCCACCGGCGCGGTGGTGGGCCAACAGCCGTTCGGCGGCGCGCGGGCGTCGGGGACCAACGACAAGGCGGGCGCGATGCAGAACCTGATGCGCTGGACCAGCACCCGCACGATCAAGGAGACGTTCGACCCGCCGACCGCGTACCACTATCCGCACATGGGCTGACCGGCGCGGAGCCGACCGCCGCGCGGCCGACCACCGTGGGCCGGCCGCCGCGGGTGCCGACCGCTCAGGCCGGCGCCTTGGCCCGCAGCACCTGGACGAACTCGCGCATCCAGGCCGGGTGGTCGACCCAGGTGCGGGCGGAGACCAGGGTGCCGTCGACGACCGCCTCGCCGTCCACCCACGTGCCGCCGGCGGCTCTGATGTCCGGCGCGATCGCCGGGTAGGCAGCGGTGCGCCGCCCGGCCAGCATCCCCGTGGCGGCCGCGATCAGCGGGCCGTGACAGATCTGCGCGATCGGCTTGTCCGCCTCGAAGAAGTGCCGCACCAGGCGCAGGACGACCGGGTTGTTGCGCAGGTATTCCGGAGCCCGCCCGCCCGGCAGCACCAGGGCCACGTAGTTCTCCGGCCGAACCTCCACGAACGCGAAGTCGGCCGGCCACGTGTAGCCGGGCTTCTCGGTGAAGGTGTCGAAGCCTTCGACGAAGTCGTGTACGACGAAGGCGAGCTTCTTGCGCGAGGGGCCGGCGACGTGCACGTCGTAGCCCTCCTCGCGCAGGCGCTGGTACGGATACAGGACCTCCAGCGACTCCGCCGCGTCGCCGGCGATCAGCAGCACCTTCTTGGCCATGACGATCGTCTCCCCACCGAGTCCGTCCCGCCCGTGCGTTGCGTCGTTCGTCCCGCGTCCACGGTGCCCCGAGCGCCGCCTTCGAGGCAATGGGTACGAGGTGTCCGGACCGAGCCGGAAATTCCTTACAGGGTGATCCGAGATCCCCTCTCGGCGGCCGGGAGGCACGCGAGTAGCCTGACGATGCGGCGACGCCGCGTGGGCCGCGAGCCGGGACGACGGAGTCCCGGAACCACCGTGAGCCCGCGCACGTCGCCTGAAACAGGTACTCGCGACAAAGCGGGTACCGGCAGTACACAGCCGGGCACGCCCGGGGACGGCAATGGTCACGCAACGGCGCGCGACAGGAGCGGCAGCATCATGCAGAGCAAGCTGGACGAGGCGAAGGCGGAGCTTCTCGCCCGAGCGGCGGAAGCGGCACGAGCGGCATCGTCACAGCACGGAGGCGGCGGGCCCGAGGGCCCGAACCGGGTGGACCTCGATGTCCTCCTGTCCCGCTATTACCGGCACACCGCACCCGACGACCTGATCGATCGCGATCCGGTGGACGTGTACGGTGCGGCGATCTCGCACTGTCGACTCGCGGCGGAGCGCCCTCAGGGCACCGCGCGAGTCCGGGCGTACACGCCCACGGTGGAGGAGAACGGTTGGGCCTCCGGGCACACCGTGGTCGAGATCGTCACCGACGACATGCCCTTCCTGGTGGACTCGGTCACCAACGAGCTCTCCCGCCAGGAACGCAGCATTCACGTGGTGATCCACCCCCAGCTCATCGTCCGGCGCACCATCGCCGGCGAGCTGCTGGAGATCGTGGACACCACCGACGCACACGGGGTGCCCGAGGACGCGATCGTCGAGTCCTGGATGCACATCGAGATCGACCGGGAGAGCGACCGCGAGGACCTGCGCTCGGTCGAGACCGGGTTGCAGCGGATCATCAGCGACGTGCGCGAGGTGGTCGAGGACTGGACCAAGATGCGCGACACGTCGCTGCGGCTTGCCGACGAACTCGCCAACGACCCGCCGGCCTCGCTGCCGGAGGAGGAGATCGGCGAGGCGTGGGAGCTGCTGCGCTGGCTCTCCGAGGACCACTTCACCTTCCTCGGCTACCGCGAGTACGACCTGGTGTGCGAGAACGACGAGGACGTGCTGCGCGCGGTGCCCGGCACCGGCCTGGGCATCCTGCGTGCCGACCAGGACCTGTCCGCGTCCTTCAGTCGGCTCTCCACCCGGGCTCGCGCGAAGGCCCGGGAGAAACAGCTGCTGATCCTGACCAAGGCCAACTCGCGGGCGACCGTGCACCGTTCGGCCTACCTCGACTACATCGGTGTGAAGAAGTTCGACGCGGCCGGCAACGTGGTCGGCGAGCGTCGTTTCCTGGGACTGTTCAGCTCGGCCGCGTACACCGACAGTGTCCAGCGCATCCCGGTGGTGCGCCGCAAGGTGCACGCGGTGCTGGAGAAGGCGGGCTTCCCGCCGGTCAGCCACGACGGCCGGGACCTGTTGCAGATCCTGGAGACCTACCCGCGCGACGACCTGTTCCAGATCGCCGTGGACGAGCTGCACGACATCGTGATCAACGTGCTCTACCTCCAGGAGCGACGCCGGCTGCGGCTGTTCCTGCGCAAGGACGAGTACGGCCGGTTCTACTCGGCCCTGGTCTACCTGCCGCGCGACCGGTACACCACCGAGGTCCGGCTCAAGATGCAGGACATCCTGCTCGCCGAGCTGGCCGGTTCGGTGGTCGACTACACCGCGCGCAACACCGAATCCGTGCTCGCACGCCTGCACTTCACCGTGCGCGTGCCCACCGGCGCCGAACTCGGCGACCCGGACGTGGACTACATCGAACGACTGCTGTCCGAGGCCACCCGCTCGTGGATCGACGACTTCGGCGAGGCCCTCGTCGCCGAATGCGGCGAGGAGAGCGCGGCCGAACTGTCCCGCCGCTACGCACACGCGTTCGGCGAGGGCTACAAGTCCGACTTCCCGCCCCGGACCGCGGTCGCCGACCTCAAGCGGGTCGAGGAGTTGACCCCCGAGGCGGACTTCAAGCTGCACCTGTACGAGCCGATAGGAGCACTGCCCGGCGAGCGGCGCTTCAAGATCTACCGCACCGGTCGGCACGTGTCACTGTCCGAGGTGTTGCCGATCCTGCAGCGGATGGGCTTGGAGGTCGTCGACGAGCGGCCCTACGAGCTGCGCCGCGCCGACGGGACCGTGGCGTGGGTGTACGACTTCGGTCTGCGCTACGACGCCGCGGCGATGTACGGGCAGCCCGAGGACGTCAAGGAGTTGTTCCAGGACGCGTTCTCGGCGACCTGGACCGCGCGTGCGGAGAACGACGGGTTCAACGCGCTGGTCTTCCGGGCCGGGCTCACCTGGCGCCAGGCGATGGTGCTGCGCGCCTACGCCAAGTACCAGCGGCAGGCCGGGACCACGTTCGGGCAGGAGTACATCGAGGACGTCCTCGTCTCCAACCCGCACACCACGCGGCTGCTGGTGAACCTGTTCGAGGCCCGCTTCTCGCCGGGCCACCAGCAGGCCGGCACCGAGCTGGTGGACGGCATCGTCGAGGCCATCGAAGGTGCCCTGGACCAGGTGGCCAGCCTGGACGAGGACCGCATCCTGCGCTCGTTCCTGGCGATGATCAAGGCGACCCTGCGGACCAACTTCTTCCAGCACCGCGAGGACGGCGAGGCGCACGACTACCTCTCGCTCAAGTTCGACCCGCAGGAGATCCCCGACCTGCCCGCGCCGCGGCCCAGGTTCGAGATCTTCGTCTACTCGCCCCGGGTCGAGGGCGTGCACCTGCGCTTCGGCGCGGTCGCGCGCGGCGGGCTGCGCTGGTCGGACCGGCGCGAGGATTTCCGCACCGAGATCCTGGGCCTGGTCAAGGCGCAGATGGTCAAGAACACCGTGATCGTGCCGGTCGGCGCGAAGGGCGGATTCTTCTGCAAGCAACTGCCGGACCCCGCGGACCGCGAGGCCTGGCTGGCCGAGGGCATCGCCTGCTACCGCACCTTCATCGGCGCGCTGCTGGACATCACGGACAACCTCGTCGACGGCGAGGTCGTGCCGCCGGCGGACGTGGTGCGGCACGACACGGACGACACCTACCTGGTGGTGGCCGCGGACAAGGGCACCGCGACGTTCTCCGACATCGCCAACGAGGTCGCGCAGGCGTACGGCTTCTGGCTGGGCGACGCGTTCGCCTCCGGCGGCTCGGCGGGCTACGACCACAAGGGCATGGGCATCACCGCGCGCGGCGCGTGGGAGTCGGTCAAGCGGCACTTCCGCGAACTGGGTCACGACACCCAGACCGAGGACTTCACCGTGGTCGGCATCGGCGACATGTCCGGTGACGTGTTCGGCAACGGCATGCTGCTGTCCGAGCACATCCGGCTGCTGGCCGCCTTCGACCACCGGCACATCTTCCTGGACCCGAACCCGGACGCGGCGGTCTCCTTCGCCGAGCGGCGCCGGTTGTTCGACCTGCCGCGCAGCTCGTGGGCGGACTACGACAAGGAGCTGATCTCGGCCGGCGGCGGGGTGTACCCGCGCACCGCCAAGTCGGTGCCGATCAACGCGCAGGTGCGGCAGGCACTGGGGCTGCCGGACGCGGTGATCCGACTCACTCCGGCCGATTTGATGAAGGCGATCCTGCAGGCTCCCGCGGACCTGTTCTGGAACGGCGGGATCGGCACCTACATCAAGTCGAGCGGCGAGTCGCACGCCGACGTCGGCGACAAGGCCAACGACGCGATCCGGGTCAACGGCGCCGACCTGCGGGTCAAGGTCGTCGGGGAGGGCGGCAACCTGGGTTGCACGCAGCTCGGTCGGGTCGAGTTCGCGCTCGCGGGCGGCCGGATCAACACCGACGCGATCGACAACTCGGCGGGGGTGGACACCTCGGACCACGAGGTGAACATCAAGATCCTGCTCAACCAGGTCACCGCCGCCGGCGACATGACCCTCAAGCAGCGCAACGAGCTGCTCGCGGCCATGACGGACGAGGTCGGGCACCTGGTGCTGGCCGCCAACTACGGCCAGAACTGCGCGCTGGAGAACGCGGTCGCCCAGGCCACCAGCCTGCTGCACGTGCACATGCGGTACATGCGCCGGCTGGTGCGCGACGGGCACCTCAACCGGGAGATCGAGTTCCTGCCGACCGACCGGCAGTTGCGCGAGCGGCAGCAGAACGGGCAGGCGATGACCCAGCCCGAGCTGGCCGTGCTGCTCGCGTACACCAAGATCGTGATGGCCCAGGACCTGATCGCCTCGGACCTGCCGGACGACCCGTTCCTGGCCCGGGAGTTGTACCGCTACTTCCCCAGCGCGCTGCGGGCGCGGTTCGCCGAGCAGATGGACCGACACCCGCTGCGTCGGGACATCATCACCACGGTCGTGGTGAACGAGGTGGTCAACCTCGGCGGCCTCTCGTTCATGTTCCGCATGCGCGAGGAGACCGGCGCGTCGGCGGAGGAGGTGGCCCGGGCGCACATCACCGCGCGGGAGATCTTCGGCGCGGACCGGGTCATGGGTGCGATCGCGGCGCTGGACAACAAGGTCCCGGCCGAGATGCAGACCAAGCTGCGGCTGCACAGCCGGCGGCTGATCGAGCGCGCGACCCGCTGGTTCCTGGGCAGCCGGCGCGAGATCGACATCGCCGCGCAGGTGGAGTTCTTCCGCGATGGTGTGGCCGAGGTGGTCGCACACCTGCCCAAGGTGCTGCGCGGCTCGGACCTGGCCTGGATGGACGGGCTGTACGAGGAGTTCACCGAGGCGGGCGTGCCCACCGAACTGGCCACCGCGGTGGCCGGGATGTCCTCGGCGTACGCCGCCCTGGACATCGTCGAGGTGGCGCACGAGTCCGAGCGCGCGGTGCTCGACGTCGCGCAGGTGTACTTCGACATCGCCGACCGGCTGCCGATCGCACACCTGCTCGACCGGATCATCGAACTGCCGCGCAGCGACCGGTGGAAGTCGATGGCACGGGCCTCGCTGCGCGAGGACCTGTACGCGGCGCAGGCCGGGCTCACCGCGGAGGTGCTCGCCTCCGGCGAACCGGAGGACACCCCGGAGCTGCGGTTCAAGGCGTGGGAGCACCGGAACGCGGCCGTGCTCACCCGCGCCCGGTCCACGCTGGACGAGTTGCAGGAAGCGGAGAACTACGACCTCGCGACGCTCTCGGTCGCGATGCGGACGATCCGTACGCTGCTGCGGACCGGCAGCAAGAGCTGATCGGTGCGAGAAGGCCGCCGGCCCGGAACCCACGCGGGTTCCGGGCCGGCGGCCTGTGCGGTTCGCTTGCGTCGACCCGCTACGGTTCGAGCATCAACAGCTCGTGGTGACTGCGCTCGCGCACCGCCCACCAGCACGGCAGGTAGATCATCGCGGGCAGGCCGGCCACCAGGACCGTCCACGGCGGAGTGGTCATCAGCGTGGCCACCAGCGCCACGAACACGTGGATCAGGCCCACCGCGGCCGCGCGCCCCAGCGCCCCGGTGCCGCGCCGCATCGCGTCGCGCACGCCGGCCACGCCCATGCCGCTCACCACCGCGATGCCCGCGCACAACACCGACGCGATCAGCAGCAGATCACCGAGGCCCTCCAGGCTCTTGCGGTCGTCGCGCACGGCGAACGACATGACCGCCAACGTGATGGCGGTCGCGCTCATCAGCACGGTTTCGACGACCAGCGCGATCAGCAGGGTCCGTAGAAAACCGGTTCGGCGATTTCCCCTCATTGTTCCCCCGAAATGACGTATGTCCCCCGTTTGGTGCACCCCCGAGCCGGTTTCGAAGCGGCGGGGAGCACCCTACGCCTTCGGACGATGTCACATGGAATTCCGTTCCCGAAGTCGGATCCGTAACGATGGCGGCACGAAACACACAGGCCGCGGGGCCGCCCGGACTTCGCCGGACGGCCCCGCGGCCGTTGCCCAGGACGCCTGTTCGACATCGAGGGGATGTTCGCCTCCTCGACGACTACTTGACGGCGCCTGCCATCACGCCCTGGACGAAGTAGCGCTGGAAGCTGAAGAAGACGACCACCGGGACGATCAGCGACAGGAACGCGCCGGGGGCCAGCACGTCGATGTTGGCGCCGAACGCCCGGGACTGGGACTGCAACGCGACGGTCAGCGGCGCCGATTCGGTGTCCGCGTAGATCAACGCGATGAGCATGTCGTTCCACACCCACAGGAACTGGAAGATGCCCAGCGACGCGATCGCGGGCAGGCCCAGCGGCAGGATGACCCGGAAGAAGATGGTCAGGTCGGTGCCGCCGTCCATCCGGGCGGCCTCCAGCAGGTCGCGTGGAATGCCCGCGAAGTAGTTGCGCAACAGGAACACCGCGAACGGTAGGCCGAACGCGACGTGGAAGAGCACCACACCCAGGATGGTGCCGAACAACCCGGTGTCGCCGTACAGCTTCGAGATCGGGATCAGCGCCACCTGGACCGGCACCACCAGCAGCCCGACCACGATCAGGAACAGCCAGTCCCGACCGGGGAATTCCAGCCAGGCGAAGGCGTAGGCCGCGAGCGAGCCGATCAGGATCACCAACAGCGTGCTGGGCACGGTGATCCAGATGGTGTTGAAGAACGCCCGGGTCATGTCCTTGTTGTCGAGCAGCTTGTCGTAGTTGGAGAAGGTCAGGTCGCTCGGCTTGCCCAGCACCTTCCACCAGCCGGACTTGCTCATCTCCTGCGGATCGCGCAGCGAGGAGACCAGCAGTCCGAAGGTGGGCATCAGCCAGAACAGCGCGATCAGCACCAGCAGGACCGCCGCCAGACCGCCGCCGGTGCGGCCGACGATACGCGAGGCGAGGCCGCGCTTGATGCCCCCTTCCGGGGGCGCCGGCGCTTTCCGAGGCTTCGTCAGGTCGGGGGTCACGGACGTGCTCACCGGTTCTCCCTTCGGAAGCGACGGATGTTGAACAACATCGCCGGCAGCACCAGCAGGAAGAGCAGGATGCCGATGGCGCTGCCCAGGCCCTGGTTGTTGCCGCCGCCGAAGGAGGCGATGTACATCTGCAGGGCCAGCACGTTGGCCTCCTTCTGGGACGAGCCCAGCGAGATGATGTACACCAGGTCGAAGATCTTCAGCACGTTGATCACCAGCGTGACCATCACCACCACCAGCACCGGGGCCAGCAGCGGGATGGTGACCCGGCGGAAGACCTGCCACTCGGTCGCGCCGTCCACGCGCGCGGCCTCCAGCGCGTCCCGCGGGATCGCGGCCAGGCCGGCCGCGATCAGCACCATCGCGAAGCCCGCCCACATCCAGATGTAGGCGCCGATGATCGCGGCGGTGACCAGGTTGGGCCCGAGCCAGTCGTAGCCGCCGAAGGACTTGGCGAAATTGCCTTCGGTCAGCCGTAATTGCACCGGGCCGCCCTCGGCGGCGGACGCGGGCATGGTGAACGAGCCGTCCTTGCCGGTGCTCGCGCTCGCCACCGTCTTCCCGTTCCGGACCGCCTCGACCCGTACCCCGGGCAGGCCCTTCTCGCCGGGGTCGACCACTCCGGCCTTGCCCGCGTTGCCCTTGGTGAAGTCGACCCACACCACGCCGCCGAGGCCCCCGGCGGGCGGCACGGCGGGCTTGGCGTCCCGCGCGTCGGTGGGGATCTTGTCCGCGGGCAGCGCGACCAGCGGCAACAGCGCGGTACCGCCGGGCGCGGTACCGGCCTTGGTGATGAAGCCGCCGCCCTGCGGCGCGAGCACGGTGTCGTTGCGCGGTCGGGCGCCGGGATACGGCGCGCCCTCGTCGAACATGTCGTGCACGCTGGTGATCACCGCGTTGGCCACGCCCTGATCGGGATCGCGGTCGTAGACGAGCCGGAAGATGATGCCCGCGGCCAGCATGGACACGGCCATCGGCATGAAGACGATCAGCTTGAACGCGGTGGCGAACCTGACCCGTTCGGTCAGCACCGCGAAGACCAGACCCAGCGAGGTGACCACGGCGGGCACCACCAGGACCCAGATCAGGTTGTTCTTGAGCGCGGTGAAGGTGTCGTCGTCGGTGAACAGTTCCTTGTAGTTGTCGATCCCCACGAAGTCCGACCAGCCGTCCGCGCCGAACAGGCTGCGGATCAGCGACCACACGATCGGATAGGCGACCAGGACGGCGAGCATGACGATGGCCGGCAGCAGGAACAGCCAGCCCAACAGGGCGCCCGAACCGAGCCCGCGCGACTCGCGCGCGGGCGTCGGCTTCGTCTTCTCGGGCACCGCGACCTGTACGGGTGCCTTCTCACTCATCGACGTCGGTCACCCGCCCGCGTAGGCCTTGGCGGCGTCCGCTTCGAGCTTGCTCTGCGCCCCGGCCACGTCCGAGGGGTTGCGCAGGAAGTCCTGGAGATCGCGCCACTCGCCCTCACCCTTGGTGCCACCGAACGCGGCGGGCGCCTGGTCGGAGAGGTCGAAGCGGAAGTCGTCGCCCGCGGCGATCAGGTTCTTGGCGATCCCACGCGTGGTGTCGTCGCGGTAGGACGCCATGTCCAGGTTCTTGTTCGGCGACAGGTAACCGCCCTGCTGCGCCCACACCTTGGCGGCGTCCGGCGAGGCCAGATACTTGAGCAGGGCCTGGGCGCCGGGGGAGTCCTTCATCGCCACGGCCACGTCGCCGCCGGTGACCACCGGTGCCTTGCCGGTGCCGACCGCGGGGAAGCCGAAGAACTTCGCGTCGGTGCCGATCTTGGCCTTGGTGTCCTTGATGATGTTGGTGCCGATGAAGTCGCCGCCCGAGATCATCCCCGCCTTCGGCGGATCGCCGAACGCCTGCGGTACGGACGCGGGGAACTCGGTCTGGAGCACGCCGCCGCTGCCGCCGGGGAACCAGTCGTTCTTGCCGAAGACCTGAGCCAGCGTCTCCAGGGCGGTCTTGACCGAGGGGTCGGTCCACGGGATCTGGTGCTTGGCCAACTGGTCGTACTTCTCCGGGCCGGCCTGGCTCAGGTAGATGTTCTCGAACCAGTCGGTGAGCACCCACCCGTCGGCGCCGCCGATGGCGAACGGCGGGGTGCCCGAGTCGGAGATCAGGCCCGCGTTCTTGAGCAGGTCGTCCCAGGTCTTGGACTCGGTGGCGCCCGCGTTCGCGTAGACCTTCGCGTTGTACCAGATCAGTGACTTGTTGGCGCCCTTGTAGTAGACGCCGTAGAGCTTGTCCTGATACGAGCCCAGCTTTTGCCACTGGGTCGCGAAGTTCGCCTGCACGGCCTGCTGCACGTCGGCCGCGAGTGGCTTGATCCAGCCCTTCTGCGCGAACTGCTGGAGTACGCCCGGCTGGGCCAGGAACGCCACGTCCGGCGGCGCGTTGCCCTCGACCCGCTGGCCCAGGAAGGTGGAGGCGCTGTCGCCGGTGGGGATGAACTCGGTCTTGGCACCGGTGCGCTTCTCGAAGTCGGCGAGCACCTTCTTGAAGGCGGCCTGCTCGTCGCCGGTCCACACCGCCGCGACGCTCACCGTGGTGCCGTCGAGGCGGGGTACGGCCGGCGCGCCGCTCCCGCCGGGGGTCGCGTCGCTCTTCTTGCCCTTGTCGTCGCCGTCGTCGCTACAGGCCGCGAGACCCATGGCGAGCATCGAGGCGACCGCCAAGGCGCCCACGAACCGCTTCACGCGTCCTCCGTAATGGACAGACCCGTCTCCGGGTCGAAGAAGTGCAGCCGGTCGGTTGCCACCCGCATCACCACATCGGCGCCCTCGCGGGCCCGGGTACGCGGCCCGAAGCGGGCCACCAGCTCGGTATGGGCCGCGCCCGGGTCCGGCACCGTGTCCTCCGCGCCCACGTCGCGCGCGAGTTCCTGGACGTCCTCGGTGACCGCGGGCGGCGCGTCCACGCGCACGTGCACGAGCACCTCCGAACCCATCGCCTCGACCAGGTCGGCCTCGGCCCGCAACACCGCGCCCTCGGCGGGCTCGGCGCCCTCCAGGGCGGTGTCGTACAGGTCCTCGGGGCGGATGCCGACGATCAGCGGGCGACCGTGGTAGCCGGCCAGCGCCGGGCGCGCGGCGAGCACGTCGGGGTGCACGGTCAACCGCTGGCTGCCGATCGCCACCGTGGTGCCGTCCGCGTCGTCGCGGTTCAGCGTGCCGGTCATCAGGTTCATCGCGGGCGAGCCGATGAAGCCGGCCACGAACAGGTTGACCGGGTGGTCGTACAGCTCCTGCGGTGGGGCGACCTGCTGGAGGACGCCCTTCTTCATCACCGCGACCCGATCGCCGAGGGTCATCGCCTCGGTCTGATCGTGCGTCACATACAGCGTGGTGACCCCGAGTTCGCGGGTCAGTCGGGCGATCTGGGCGCGCATCTGCACGCGTAGCTTCGCGTCGAGATTGGACAGTGGCTCGTCCATCAGGAACGCCTGCGGCTCCCGGACGATCGCCCGGCCCATCGCGACCCGTTGCCGCTGACCGCCGGAGAGTTGCCTCGGCTTGCGGCCGAGGTGCTCCTCCAAGCCCAGGGTGCGGGCCGCCTTGGTGACCCGTTCGCGAATCTCGTCCTTGGGCAACTTCCGCAATCGGAGCCCGAATCCGATGTTGTCCCGCACATTCAGATGCGGATACAGGGCGTAGCTCTGGAACACCATCGCCACGTCCCGGTCACGCGAGGGCACCCGATTGACCACTCGGTCGCCGATGCTGATCGTGCCCTCGCTGATCTCCTCCAGGCCGGCGACCATCCGTAACGCGGTCGTCTTCCCGCATCCGGACGGGCCGACCAGAACCAGGAACTCCCCGTCCGCGACGGTCAGATCGAGTGAGGTGACCGCTCGAGTGCCGTCCGTATACAACTTTCCAACCGCATCCAGTACCACTTCCGCCACGAATTCCCCCGATGGTGGACAGATCCCGCCTGCTGATGTCCTGTGGTACGCCTGGTGTGGCGTTGGCCACAACCCCTGCCCCGTGCAACGAGCCTTATTCGTGACTTTCGATCATCGCTGCGTAATGAGGCGGCGGGTGACCGTCGCGCTCCGTATGCTGAACGGGCCGCGACTGGCGTACGCGTGGGATCGACCACGAGGAAGCGGCGGTTCCACCGACGAGGTGTCGTCCGCCTGGGCACCCGGATCACATTCGCTGTGAACCGAGCCGGAGAACACATGGACATCCACGGGCACGTGACCGATCGCCACCCGGAACTGCGCCGCACCGACCCCGAGATCGCCTCGTTGGTGCGTGCCGAGGAACTGTTGCAGCAGGACACGCTGCGGCTGATCCCGAGCGAGAACTACGTCTCCGCCGCCGTGTTGGAGGCGACCGGGACGGTACTGACCAACAAGTACTCGGAGGGCTATCCGGGCCGTCGGTACTACGAGGGCCAGCAGAACATCGACCCGATCGAGATCATCGCCCGCGAGCGGGCCAAGTCCCTGTTCGGCGTCGAGCACGCCAACGTGCAGCCGTACTCGGGCTCACCGGCCAATCTCGCGGTCTACCTCGCCTTCGCCCGGCCCGGCGACACCGTGCTGGGCATGGCGCTGCCGATGGGCGGGCACCTCACCCACGGATGGGGGGTGTCCGCGACCGGGACCTGGTTCCGCGGCGTGCGCTACGGCGTGCGCGCCGACACCGGGCGCACCGACCTGGACGAGGTGCGCGATCTCGCGCTGCGCGAGCGGCCGCGGATCATCTTCTGCGGCGGTACGGCGGTGCCGCGCACGGTGGACTTCGCCGGGTTCGCGGAGATCGCCCGCGAGGTGGACGCGATCCTGGTCGCGGACGTGTCCCACATCGCCGGGCTGATCGCGGGCGGGGCGCATCCGTCCCCCGTCGGGCACGTGGACGTGGTGTCCACGACCACGCACAAGACGCTGCGCGGGCCGCGCGGGGCGATGCTGATGTGCCGCGCCGAGCATGCCAAGGCGATCGACAAGGCGGTCTTCCCGGGCCTTCAGGGAGGGCCGCACAACAACACCACGGCGGCCATCGCGGTCGCGCTGCGCGAGGCGGCGACCGACGAGTTTCGGACATACGCCCACGCGGTGGTGGCGAACGCGAAACGGCTCGGTGAGGAACTCGTCGGGCGCGACTTCGAGTTGGTGTCGGGCGGGACGGACAACCATCTGCTGCTGGTGGACCTGACCCGGCGCGGGGTGCCCGGGAAGGTCGCGGCGAAGGCGCTGGATCGGGCCGGGATCGTGGTGAACTACAACACCGTGCCGTTCGACACCCGGTCGCCGTTCGACCCCTCCGGGATTCGGATCGGGACGCCGGCGCTCACGTCGCGTGGGCTCGCCGAGGAGCACATGCCCGCGATCGCGCGGTGGATCGATCAGGTGGTGACGGCGGCGGGGGTCGGAGCCGAGGACGTGATCGTGCGCGTGCGGGGCGAGGTGCGGGAGCTTTTGGGTGGGTTTCCGGCGCGGGGGTTGCCTGTGTAGGCGCGGGATTTGTTTGCCCACCCGCTCCACCCGCTCCACCCGCTGCGTCTGGTGGGGAGGTTGGGGTTTTACCGCGGCGCGGGGTGCCTGGTGGGGCCCCGCGGCCTGGTCGGGTGGGCGTTACCGGGCTTTGCGGGCCAGGTGCTCCAAGGGGGCCGGGGGCCACAGAGGGGTTTGGAGCGGGGTACCGAGTTGTTCCGCGGCGCGGCGGACGGCACCGGTGAGCAGGGCCAGGTCGGTGGGGCCCTTGCCGCCGCCCACGGGGGTCGGGCGGCGGGCCAGGCGGTTGCCCATCTCCTGCCACTCCTGGCGGACCACGGTGGGGCGCAGGGTGGCCGTGCGCGGCATCCGGCCGGTCACCCGGCCGGCCTGGAACGGGACGACGGCGCCGTCCCGGCCGCGCACGAACCCGCGCCCGGGATAGTCCTCGTCCACGCCCGCCGCGTCCTCGACGTCGATCAGCACGCGCGAGGCCTGCGGATCGTCCACCCGCAGGGCGATCCGCAGTTCGGCGCCCGCCGCGGCCTCGATCTCCGGGGTCCGGGCGGGCTGACCGGTGGTCACCAGCAGGTGCACGCCGTGCGCGCCGCCGCGATGGGCCACGTCGGCGAGGCTCTTGACGAAGCCGGGGTACGCCTCGGCCAGCAGGTCTATGTCGTCCACCGCCACCACGAGCCGGGGCAGCGGCCGGTCCGAGCCGGCCCGGTACGCCTCGAACGGCGTGCCGCGCAACAGCCCCTCACGGCGATCCAGTTCGTCCCGCACGGCCGCGACCGCGTCACCGGCGGCCGGGATCTCCGCGTCGGTGAGGTGTCCCACCACGTGCGGCAGCTCGGACAGCCCCTCCGGGCCGTGCACCAGCGCGATGGCGAGCTCGTCCGGCCGATTGGCCACCGCGAGCGAACACAGCACGGACGCGAGCAGTTCGGAGCGGCCGGAGCCCGCGGCGCCGCCGATGACCACGTGCGGCCCGTCGGTGGACAGGTCCACGGTGACCGGGCCGCGCGCGTCCGAGCCGAGCACCGCGCGCGGCGAGCGGCCCGCCTCGCGCCAGCCCGCGAGCAGTTTGGCGGGGGTGAGCAGATCCAGGTTGAGCAGGTCCAGGAGCCGGACCGACTCCGGCAGCGGTGAGGTGACCCGACGGGTGGCCTCGCGCAACGGGGCCAGGGCACGGGCGAACCGGTCCGCCCACGCGGACGACACCGCGTCCGCGACCACGTCCTCGACGCGCCGGGTGCCCGGCCCGATCAGGTCGATCCGGGTGCCGACCTCGCCGGCGATGTGCGCGACCGCCGAGCACTGCGGCGGCAGTTCCTCGGCCCGCTCGTCCAGACACAACGCGTGCACGCCGGCCGCGGGTCCCTCGACCAGAAGCCGGACGATCTCCGGACGGGCGGCCAACCGGCCCGCGCCGTCCAGGACCACCACGGTGCGCCGGACCGGGACCCGCTCGGCGGTGTCGATCCGGTCCAGCAGTTCGCCCGCGCGGGCCCGCACCTGATCCGCTCCCAGGCCGACCAGGAGCCGGCAGTCCTGACCCTCGCCCGGCCGCAGGTGCGGCAACCAGCGGGCCCAGGACCAGTCGGCGGCGGTGCCCGGGTCGGCGCACAGCACGACCAGTTCCACATCCTGCGGTCCGTGCAGTCCGGCGAGTTGGGCCACCACCGAGCGGGCCAGGCCCAGCAGTCGGGGGCGGTGCCCGGTCAGGCCGAGCACGGTGTCCTTGAGCGAGACGGTGACCGGGACCGAGAACGCGGTCAGTCGGCGCTCCTCGCCGCCCGTGCCGGCGACGGTCGAGGGTTCCACCAGGGTCACCCGCGAGGGCAGGTCGCCGACGCCCAGACGCACACCCAGCGCCTCGGGGTGGCCGGCCGCGCGCTCCCACAACCGGCCCGCCGGGCCGGGCTCGCCGGTGGCCAGCGCGTCCAGGAGCAGGGTCGCCGGATCGGGCGACTGGTCCCGTCGCCAGCGCACCTCGTCGAGCAGCGCCGAGCGGGCGGCCGCCTCGATCGTCTCCCGCTCGGTCCCGGCGGCCCGGCGGCGCAGCGCGAACGGGCGGCGCCGGCCCGCCGTCTCCTCGGGCAGTTCGAAGCGGGCGCGGGCGGGCACCGGCAGTTGTGCGCGGGCGGTGCGACGCACCTCGATGTGCCCGGTGCCGTCGGCCCGGGCGCGGGCTCCGGAGCCGTCCTCGGGCGAGCCGTAGGGCGGCGGCAGGAAGGTCTGGAGGGTGGATTCGCCGACCCGCAGCAGCGAGCCCGGCGGCAGGTCGACCGGTTCGCGGCCGATCGGCATCCCGTCCACGGTGGTGCCGTTGGTCGAGCCGAGGTCGGCGACGCGGATCCGGCCGGGCTCTATCCACAACTCGGCGTGCAGGCGGGACAGATCGGGGTCGCCCAGGCGCACCTCGGCCTCGGGCGCGCGGCCGATCCGTACCCCGCCCTGGTGCAGCAGGTGCACGCCACCCGCGTCCGGCCCGCCGACCACCCGCAACTGCGGGGATCCGGCGGAGGGCGAGGGGGAGCCGAGCGCGTCGACGGTGACCAGCGCGCCGTCCACCAGCGGCGGTCGGCCCACGGGGGTGTCGTCGCGCAGCCGGATGTCGCCCACCCAGAAGCGTTGGCCCTCGGTCCCGGAGGCGGTCCGCAGCGCGCCCGCGATGCCCGCGAACGTCGTCCCGGACGGCGCGGTGACGAGCACGTCGGCGCCCGGTCCGGTCCGCTGCGGTCCGTGCACGGTGAGCCGGATCTGCATGCGCGCCTCCCTCCTCCGAGCAGAAAACAAGAGGCATCCTCGCACCCGCGACCGTCATGTCGCCTACAGCCGGACAGACGATGGATCTTGTCCGAATTTCGACCGAAAAAGACCGAGTCGCCGGCGAATCGCCCGAACACGATGCCGCCGTCGAGTCGCTCCGCGTCATCGAGTATCCGCCGCGCGGGCCCGGCTTGGATCCGGTCCGGGTTCGGCCCGGGTTCGGCCGGGTTCGGACCGACACCGCCTCGGGTTCGGCCGCGACGTGGCGAACCGTACCTGGGGTCGATGCGTCTGTAGCCGAGTACCACCTAGGGTGGACGGCAACCCGGCACCACCGCCCAGGTGGCGGACAGGACAGTGGGGAGCGTCGTGGACCGGCCGGTCGGCAGCAAGTATCTGCTTCAGGAAACCCTGGGGCGCGGAGCCAGTGGCACCGTCTGGCGCGCGAGCGTGCGCGATTCGGGCGAGACGGTCGCGGTCAAGGTGCTGCGCGAGGAGTTGGGCACCGACCCGGACGTGGTCACCCGCTTCCTGCGCGAGCGCTCGCTGCTGCTCAATCTGCGCCACCCCAACCTCGTGCACGTACGCGACCTCGTCGTCGAGGGCGAGACGCTCGCCCTGGTGATGGACCTGATCGACGGCCCGGACCTGCGCACCTACCTGCGTGACAACGGCCCGCTGCCGCCGGCCGCCGCAGCCCTGACGATGGCTCAGATCTGCGACGCGCTGAGTGTGACGCACGCGGACGGGGTGATCCACCGGGACCTGAAACCGGCCAACATCATGCTCGCCCGCAACGGCGACTCGCTCTACCCGATGCTGACCGACTTCGGCATCGCCCGGCTCGCCGACTCGCCCGCGCTCACCCGCACTCACGAACTCGTCGGCACCCCCAGCTACGTCGCGCCCGAGACCGCCGAGGGCCGACCGCTCACCCCGGCCGTGGACGTCTACGCCGCGGGTGTCGTGCTCTACGAACTCGTGGCCGGGCACCCGCCCTTCCGGGACACCAACCCGATCGCGCTGCTGCACCACCACCTGACCGAGGCGCCGACCCGCCCGGTCGGCATGCCCGACGCGTACTGGCTGATCACCGAGCGCTGCCTGGCCAAGCAGCCCGAGATTCGGCCGGACGCGGCGGGTCTGGGCCGCGCGCTGCGGCTGGCCGCCGACATCGTCGCCGGCGTACGGCCCGACGACGGCTCGCTCGCCCAGGTGCTGGCCGCGAGCGCGTTCGGCGCCCGCCCCGGCGCCGGCGACCCCACCCGGGTCATCCCGCAGGCGCAGAGCGGCTATCCCGCGCCGCCGCCCACACCGCCGAGCACACCGCCGCCGAGCCCGCCCAACGCGACCCGGGTGATGAGCACGCAGCCGCCCGGCTACCCGCAACCACCGCGGCAGTACCCGCCGCAGCCGGCGTACGCCGAGCCGGTGCGACAGGCCGCCGCGCCGCCCGCCCCGCCGCTCGCCGATCCCGGGCCGCCGCCACCCCCGCCGCCGCGCTATCGGCGCGAGGAGGCACCCGAACGCGAGCCGCGCCGCCGGGAACGGCCGGCGCGCGAGCCGAGGGAGCGCGAGCCGGAACCGCGCGAGCGCGAGCCGCGCAGGCGACGCGGGTTCCGGCTGACCAGCATCCCGGGAGTGGGCTGCACCATCGGCTGCCTGCTCCGGCTGGTGATCATGGCCGCGATCCTGTTCGCCATCTACTGGTTCAGCCCGCTGCGCGACTGGGTGAACTCCGCTATCGACTGGTTCGATACCGTTCGAGGCTGGTACGACAACGTCAAGGACTTCGTCTCCGGCAACGACGGCGGCGGCGGTGACACCAAGAACTGACGCATAATCATCCCCCGGTCGCCCGTGTCGAGGACGACCTCGTACACGCCGTCCTGCCCGACGGTCCCCGGATCCGGGGGTCGGCCGCGTAGGGTGCGGTCGGGGAAGTCCGCTGTGAGCACCACGCTCGCTGGGTCCACGGAGCTGCTTTGGCACGCAAGATCGGTAGCCGATACGTCGCCCTGAAGGTGCTCGGGCGCGGCGCCAGCGGGACCGTCTGGCAGGGCGAGGGACCCGAGGGACCCGTCGCGATCAAGCTGCTGCGCGAAGACCTCGCGTCCGACCAGGTGTTGGTCGCGCGCTTCGTGCAGGAGCGCACCGCGCTGACCAGCCTGGACCACCCCAACATCGTGGGGGTGCACGACCTGGTCGTGGACGGTACCGACCTCGCGCTGGTGATGGACCTGGTCATCGGTCCCGACCTGCGGGCCCGGCTGGAGCGCGAACGTGTGCTCACCCCCCGACTGGCGGCCGCGATCGTGGCCGACGTCGCGGACGGGTTGTCCGCCGCGCACGCCGAGGGTGTGATCCACCGCGACGTCAAACCCGAGAACATCCTGATCGACAACTCCGCCGGGGTCTCCCGGGCCCGCCTCACCGACTTCGGCATCGCCCGCCTGGTCGACGCGCCGCGCCGCACCCGGGCCACCCGGATCATCGGCACGCCCGACTACCTGGCGCCCGAGATCATCGAGGGCCTGCAACCCACCGCCGCCGTGGACGTGTACGCGTTGGCCACCGTCCTGTACGAACTGCTCACCGGGTGGACGCCGTTCGGCGGCGGGCACCCCGGCGCGGTGCTGCGTCGACACGTCACCGAACCGGTGCCGGGCATCCCCGGCCTGCCGGATCCGCTGGCCGCGGTGCTGGCGTCCTGCCTGTCCAAGGCGCCCGCCGCCCGGTTGACCGCCCGCGAGTTCGGCGAACGGCTGCGCTCCGCGCTGCCGTCGCTGATCGGCCTGCCCGCGTTCGACGTGCCCGACCCCAACGGGAACGTCGGCCGCCAGGACACCCCCGTACCGCGCCCGGCAGGCGTGGTCCCGCTGGTCTCGGGGACCTCGGAGGCCGCCGACGGCAGCCGGGACACGCACACCAACCTGACCCGCCCGGTGTTCGACGACGCGGCCCCGGTGCAGTCGCACCGCCGGAGCAAACCGGCCCGCCGCGCAGGCGCCGCGCGCCGCCGACTGATCCTGGTGATCTGCGGTGTGCTCGCCATCGCGGCGGTCTGCGCGGTCGCGGTGTGGTTCACCCGGGACAAGGGCACCTCGACCCGACCCGCCGGGCAGACCTCCGGCGTCACGCAGCAGAGCACCCCGGGTCCCGCGGGCGGCTCGGGTGGCCCCGCCCCGCAGCGCGCCGGCGCCGGCTACGCGTGGCCCGCGTTCGTGCCGCTGCCCGCCGCGCCCGTGCTGCTCCAGGGCGGCCCGGCGGCGGCCCGGGCGGACGCCGAACACGCCTGGGTGGTGCAGCGCGACGGCGAGGGCGGGCTCTGGTACATCGGCGGCGAAGGCCCGCGCTGGGGGGAATGGCGCCGGCTGCCCACCTTCCGCACCACCGACGATCCCGCCGCGGTCAGCGCCGCACCCGGACGCCTGGACGTGTTCGCGGTCGGCGCGACCGACAAGTTGCTCTACCGCTCGACCCTGGCCGACGGCCGGTTCGGCGAGTGGACCAGGACGGACGCCAAGACCAAGCTCGGCGGCGCGCCCGCCGCGGTCGCCACCGGCGATCGCATCGACATCGTCGCGCGCACGAGCACCGACGGCCTGGCCGCCGGATCGCTCACCGGGACCTCCTGGAGCGGCTTCACCACGGTGCCCAGCGCGGGCCGGATCGAGGCCGCGCCCGCGCTCACCGCCGGCGCCCCCGGCACGCTGGCCGCGTTCGTGGTGCGCGCCGGCGACCACGCGGTGCTGCACATCCCCTTCCTCGACGGCACCTGGCGCGAGCCCGAGCGGGTCGGCCTGGCCGCGTCCGCCCGCCCGGCCGCCGCCTACACCCAGGGCCGGGGCCTGCTCGTGCTCGCCCGCGACGGCAACGGCCGACTGCTCGGCGCGGTGCCCGGCGAGGGCGGCTGGCGGCCGGTCGACCCGAACACCGCCACCGCCGACGCCCCGGCCGCGACGGCCGCCGGAACCGACCGGGTGGACGTGTACATCCGCGCCGACAACGGCCGGGTCCAGGCCGCCGGGTCGAGTCCGGACCCGGGCTGAGTCCGAGACCGGGCCGCGATCCACTTAGGATGGTGGCGTGGCTGCCGTTGATCCTTCCGAAGAGCTCAAGTCCGTCGAGTCGACCATGACGTCGATCGAGGCCGTCCTCGACCTCGACAAGATGCGGGCCGATGTGGCCGCGCTCAACGAAAAGGCGGCGGCGCCGGATCTTTGGGACGACCCCGAAGCCGCCCAGAAGGTGACCAGCCGGCTCTCCTTCCTGCAGGGTGAGCTGCGCCGCGTCGAGGACCTGCGCCGGCGTCTGGACGACGTCAACGTCCTGTTCGAGCTCGCCGAGGCCGAGGACGACGCGGACACCCGCACCGAGGCCGAAAACGAGCTCGCGGCGGTGCACAAGGCGGTCGGCGAACTGGAAGTGCGCACGCTGCTCTCCGGCGAGTACGACTCGCGCGAGGCGCTGGTGACCATCCGATCCGAGGCCGGTGGCGTGGACGCCGCCGACTTCGCCGAGATGCTCCTGCGGATGTACACCCGCTGGGCCGAGCGGCACGGCTACCCGACCGAGGTCTACGACACCTCCTACGCCGAGGAGGCCGGCATCAAGTCGGCCACCTTCGCGGTCAAGGTGCCGTACGCCTACGGCACGCTGTCCGTCGAGCAGGGCACGCACCGCCTGGTGCGGATCTCGCCGTTCGACAACCAGGGCCGCCGACAGACCTCGTTCGCGGGCGTCGAGGTGCTGCCGGTCGTCGAGCAGAGCGACCGCGTCGACATCGACGAGTCCGAGCTGCGGGTGGACGTCTACCGCTCGTCCGGTCCCGGTGGCCAGGGCGTCAACACCACCGACTCGGCGGTGCGCATCACGCACATCCCGACCGGCATCGTGGTGTCCTGCCAGAACGAGCGCTCCCAGATCCAGAACCGCGCCTCCGCGATGGCGGTGCTCTCGGCCAAGCTGCTCGAGCGCCAGCGCCAGGAGGAGCAGGCCCGGATGAACGCGCTCAAGGGCGAGGGCTCGTCCTGGGGCAACCAGATGCGTTCGTACGTCCTGCACCCGTACCAGATGGTCAAGGACCTGCGCACCGAATTCGAGGTGGGCAACCCGCAGTCGGTGCTCGACGGCGAAATCGACGGCTTCATCGAGGCCGGAATCCGCTGGCGCAAGCAACAGCAGACCGCCGCCGCGTAGTCGCCGCGAACGGCGGGGTCCGCCGAGCGAAAAGCCGGTTCATACCCGATTCACGAGCACGAAGACCCCCACGTATTCGCGGGGGTCTTCGTGTTGTGACGCGTTGCGCTTTCGTGCCGATTTTCGCGGCGAATCGGAATTAACCCCGCAACCCTCTCCGAACGCCCTTGACGCGGCATCCGCCCGGTTACCAGTCTGAACGGCGGCATTGCCGCGACGCATCCGATCGGAGTCCGAGTGCCATCCACGGATGGCACGGGCGCGCGTCGAAGTGATGCCCAACGGCGTTTGGGACCCCACCCGCGCCGGCGCGGATACGGGGATCCCACCAACTGGGGGTTAATTGATGACAACCAAAATGCGCGTCCGGACGGCTCGGATAGCCGCCGCCGCGCTGTTCGCGGCGGGCGCGTCCTTCGCGGTCGCGGGCGTCGCGAGCGCGGCGGACCCGGGTCCGGACGACGGGTGCGAGCAGACGCACACGTGCCCGCCCGGCGAGACCTCCGGCAGCACGACCGGTACGACCACGGGCACCACCACGGGTACGACCACCGGTGGCACCGTCGTCGGCGCAACCACCGGCGGCACGATCGTGGGCGCCACGACCGGCAACACGTCGGGCTCGACCACCGGTACGACCACGTCGGGTTCGACCACGGGTACGACCACGTCGGGTTCGACCACGGGTGAGACCACGTCGGGCTCGACCACCGGTACGACCACGTCGGGTTCGACCACGGGTACGACCACGTCGGGCTCGACCACGGGTGAGACCACGTCGGGCTCGACCACGGGCACCACCACCTCGGGTTCGACCACGGGCACGACCACGTCCGGTTCGACCACCGGTACGACGACGTCGGGTTCGACCACCGGCACTACCAGCTCGGGCAGCTCGAGCGGTACGTCCTCCGGCTCGCAGGGCACTTCGGCCGGATCCACGGGGACCTCGTCCTCGGGCTCCACGAAGGGCAACTCGGGCGGTTCCGGGACCACCACGAAGGGCAACTCGGGCGGCAGCACCGGTGGCGGCAACACGTGTGACGCCACGCACGCCACCGGCGGGCTCGACCTGAACTGCGGCGGCGACGGGAACACCCGGACGAGCAGCGGCAACGGCGACCAGCAGAACGCCCCCGTTCGCGACTTCGGCGGCGGCGACACCGCTCCGGCGGCGCAGCAGCCCGCGAACAAGGAACTGGCCTCGACCGGCTCCGGCGCCAACATGGCGTTCCTGGTCGTCGGCGGCGCCGCGATGGCGGCCGGTGGCTTCACCTTCACCGTGCTGCCGGCGCGGCTCAAGCGCCGTCAGCAGGCCTCCGCGGCCTGAGTCGAAGACTTGTGCCCCGGCGCGGCGGTGCCGGGGCACTGAATCCGCCGTCCAGCCGTTCCGGGCCGGGCGCACCGCGTCATCGCGAGTGCGTCTGTGAAACGGTCGGCTCGGAATCACGGACGGTGGGCGGCACCGCGGTACGACGCCGGGCCCTGTGCCCGGCCTCGACAACGGGGCGCCCGCTCGGTTCGGTCCGCGTCGGACAGCTGCCGACAATGCCCGATCCGGGTTCCGGAAGCCGCGGAATGCCGCTGTACGACGCGAAGGCCCTGGGGGCACCCAGGGCCTTCGTGTCGTTTCGCAGTTGTTCGGGGATGGTGGGGGTCCTGCTCGGGCGAGCGGGGCCGCATCCGGCCCGGCTCCGGCCCGGCGACTCGTGCTCCGCGGCTCAGCCGCCCACGCGGGCCAGCAGCAGCGCGCACACCAGGACCAGCAGTGCGAGTGCCGCGAGCATCGCGGGTTGGAGATTGAATCCACCGGAACGCTGGAGCCGTTCACGACTGGCCCGGCACGTCGGGCAGCGACCCTCCGCGACCAGGCCGGCACAGTTCGCGCACACCAGGCGGTCCAAGGTCATCTCGACGCCTCCGCCTCGATTGCTCCGCTATCACGCATCGACACGCATAACGCTCACGACGCGGTGGGAAGTTCCCGTCCCCTTCCACTGTGCCGCTTACACTCACGGAATGGCCATGCCCGACGACCACTCCGTTCGAGCCTGGGCGCCCGGCTCGCGACGGCGTGGTCCCTTGGCCACACCTGTGCCCCCGGCCGGATGCCCTGCCCCCTACACTGGCGCACCGTGATGCAACCGTGATCCGATTCGACAACGTCAGCAAGACCTACCCGAAGCAGCCGCGCCCCGCGTTGCACGACGTCTCCCTCGAAGTGGAGAAGGGTGAGTTCGTCTTCCTCGTCGGGTCCTCGGGCTCGGGTAAGTCCACCTTTCTGCGGCTGGTCCTCAAAGAGGAGCGGCCGTCCCTAGGCAACATCTTCGTGGCGGGCAAGGACCTCGGCCGGTTGTCCAACTGGAAGGTGCCGGCGCTTCGCCGCCAGGTGGGCACCGTCTTCCAGGACTTCCGCCTGCTGCCCAACAAGACGGTTTATCAGAACGTCGCGTTCGCGCTCGAGGTGATCGGCAAGCCCCGAGGCACGATCCGCAAGGTGGTACCGGAGGTGCTGGACCTGGTGGGGCTGGGCGGCAAGGAAGACCGCATGCCCGGCGAACTGTCCGGTGGTGAGCAGCAGCGTGTGGCGATCGCCCGTGCCTTCGTGAACCGGCCGATGATCCTCATTGCCGACGAGCCGACCGGCAACCTCGACCCGCAGAACAGCGTCGGCATCATGAAGCTGCTCGACCGGATCAACCGGACCGGCACCACGATCCTGATGGCCACACACGACCAGGCGATCGTGGACCAGATGCGCAAGCGCGTGATCGAGCTGGAGCAGGGCCGCCTGGTCCGCGACCAGTCTCGCGGCGTGTACGGCTACCAGCACTGATCCACCGGACCACCACGGCGCGGCAGTCCGGCCGCGCCCCTAGCGACTAGGACATCATGCGCGCCCAGTTCGTCCTCTCGGAGATCGGAGTCGGTCTCCGCCGGAACCTGACCATGACGATCGCGGTGATCGTCAGTGTCGCGCTGTCCCTCACGCTGGCCGGAGCGGGTGCGCTGCTGCGGGTTCAGGTGAACGAGATGAAGGACTACTGGTACGACCGGGTCGAGGTCTCGATCTTCCTGTGCGGCAAGAGCGACCACGACGCCGGATGTGCGGGCGGCGAGGTCTCCAACGAGCAACGCGATGCGATCAAGGCCGAGCTCAGCCGAATGCCGCTCGTGGAGAAGACCTACCAGGAGTCCAAGCAGGAGGCGTTCCAGCACTTCAAGGAGCAGAACAAGGAATCCCCGCTCTCCGGCAGCGTCACCGCCGACCAGTTGCCGGAATCCTTCCGGGTCAAGCTCAAGGACCCGACCAAGTACAACGTCGTGGCGAGCGCGTTCGCCGGCAGACCGGGCGTGCAGTCCGTCCAGGACCAGCGCAAGATCCTGGAGCCGTTCTTCAAGCTGCTGAAGAACGCGCAGTACGCGGCCTACGGCGTGATGGGATTCATGCTCCTGGTGGCGATCCTGCTGATCGTCAACACGGCGCGGGTGTCCGCGTTCAGCCGGCGGCGGGAGACCGGCATCATGCGGCTCGTCGGCGCGTCGAATCTGTACATCCAATTGCCGTTCATCATGGAATCCGCCATCGCCGGCCTGCTGGGCGGTGTGCTGGCCTCCGGCCTGTTGAGCACCGGGTTCTTCTTCGGCGTCGAGAAGGGCCTGGGTCAGCAGTTCAACGCATTCGAGTTGATCGGCTGGGGACCGGTGCTGGCGACCCTGCCGCTCTTGATCCTCTTCGGGGTGCTGATGTCGGCGATCGCGTCGTTCTTCACGCTCCTGAAGTACCTCAAGGTCTGACCCGGGATCCGTTCGCGGAACTCGACCCGACGGCCCCGACGGCCCCGTTCCGCCACCGCGGAACGGGGCCGTCGAACGTTTGTACGCAGCCGGATGGGTTCGTATTACTTCCATACCGGTGTGGGTCGTGGCAATTTCTGGCAATTACGCGTTTCTTGTGATCATGCGCAGAATTCGGACCAGGCGACTCGGCTTCTCCGCGCTCGTGGTGATCACGGCCGCGGTCGGTTTCGTGCCCGCGTACGCCGACGGCGACGGCGGTGACGCGCGGGCCCGTCGGCAGCGCGCCGACGCCGCGGCCCGGGGCATGCGGGCCGACCTGGACGCGTCACTGGCCCGCCTGGCGACCGCGGAGACCGCGTACGCCGAGGCCGAGGCGGCCGGGCCGGGCGCCCGAGCCGCCCTCGAGGCGGCCCGGGCGCGCGTGGCCGAGGCGCGAACCCGGACGGCCGACCTGAGCCACGGCGTGGAGCTGGCGGAGGCCGCGGTGCGCACGGCGGAGGCCGAGCTGCACGACGTGGCGGCCTCGACCCAGGCGGTGCGCGACGACGTGACCCGGCTGGTGGGCCGGGCCTACCGCAACGGCGCGATGGCGCAGTTGTCGATGATCCTGCGCGCGCAGACCCCGGCGGAGCTGCTCAGCAGCCTCCAGAGCTATCGGCAGATGCTTCAGGCGGACCACGAGACGATCGCCCGGCTGGAGCGCACCCGGGACGCGATCGACGCCCGCCGGGCCGAGCTGGAGCGGCGTCGCGCGGAGGCCCGGGTGCGGCACACCGAGGCCACTCGGCAACTCGCCGAGGTGGTCGCCCTGGAGAAGACCGCGACCGACGCGGAGGCGAAGGTGGCCGCGCTGGCGAAGCAGCGCGAGGCCGCGCTGGCGACCGCGCGCGAGGAGAAGGCGGCCGACCAGCAGCGCTACGAGGCGACCCGGTCCGAGCAGAAGCGGTTGACGGAGCTGGCGAACCGGAGCAACGCTCCGGCGGGCGCGGCGGGCAGAGCGTCCTCGTCCGCGAAGCAGGGCGGTGCGCTCTCCTATCCGGTGCGCGGGCCGGTCAGCTCGGGCTTCGGGATGCGCTACCACCCGATCCTGGAGTACACGAAGCTGCACACCGGCACCGACTTCGCGGTCCCGCAGGACACCTCGGTGACCGCCGCCCGCGCGGGCACGGTGGTGCAGACCGGCTACAACGCGGCGTACGGCTACCGCGTGGTGCTCTCGCACGGGCGGGTCGGCGGGGTCGCGCTGACCACGACGTACAACCACCTGTCCCGGATCACCGTGCGCGAGGGGCAGCGGGTGGCCCGCGGCGACCAGGTCGGCCGGTCCGGCAACACCGGCTGGTCCACCGGCGCGCACCTGCATTTCGAGGTGCTCGTGGATGGCGAGTTCGTCGACCCCGCGCTGTGGTTGTGACAGCGGACCCGGGGCCGCGACGGAATCGGATCGGAAAGGCCGGCCACCCGGGCGGGTAATGAGCTTGCGGCCATGCGCGAGAATGCAGGGATCATGGCGAAAGAGACCGGGCGCAAGCTCATCGCGCAGAACAAGAAGGCGCGGCACGACTACCTCATCGAGGACACCCTCGAAGTCGGCCTCGTCCTGACCGGCACCGAGGTCAAGTCGTTGCGAGCCGGCAAGGCGTCCCTGGTGGACGGCTACGCGAGCATCGACGGCGGCGAGGTGTGGCTGCACAACGTGCACATCTCGGAGTACTCGCAGGGCACGTGGACGAACCACGCGGCGCGGCGCAAGCGCAAGCTGCTGCTGCACCGCCACGAGATCGAGAAACTGGTCCAGGCGACCCAGGAAACCGGTCACACCCTCGTGCCGCTGAGCCTGTACTTCAAGGACGGTCGGGCCAAACTCGAACTGGCGCTGGCCAAGGGCAAGAAGAACTACGACAAACGACAGACCCTGCGCGAACAGCAGGACCGGCGCGAGACGGAACGCGTGATGTCGAAGTACGTGCGCGGCCGTCGAGGATGACGCGCCGGGAATGAAGTGGACCGGTCCGACGTTGGACCGTACGATGTGGCTGGTTCGGGCCGAGCAAGTGTGGCGGTTCGGGCCGTCGAGCAGGGCACCAGGGTTCCTCGGAGCCTCGGTGGTTGCTTGAAAACTCAATAGGGGGTGATCGGTTTCGACTGCGGCTGTCGAAGCAGAGGAAGCGAGCCGAGGAAGCGACAATGATCTCGTTAACCACCTGTCGCAAACAAATAATCGCCGATACCAAGCGCGATTCCTTCGCCCTCGCTGCCTAAGCGAGTATCCGAAGGTGTCAGACCGGGTGCGTCCCCGCCCCGGACCCTGGCATAATCTAGGGGACTCCACCGCAAGACCCGGTTACGGGGTCGTGCGGGACAAAAAACAGTAACTGGGCCCGTCGGTGTCTTGTCCACGTGAACACCGGGGCCGAGAAAATCGTTGTGGACTGCGCTCGGAGAAGCTCTGGTTCCGCACCGTAGGACGCGGGTTCAATTCCCGCCACCTCCACCCCTGTTGACGAGAAGGCCCGGTGTGCTCGCACACCGGGCCTTCTCGCGTGTGTCACATGTCGTCGCGCGCGCCGAGCAGCGCGCGGATGCCCGCCTTGAAGTCGGCCTCCGAGGTGTGGCCCAACACCGTGCGCTGGATCGTGAAGCCCTGGAGCAGTGCCATCACGGCCAGTGCGACGACCTTGGGATCCACGGTCGGGGGCAGTGCGCCGGCGTCGAGGTAGAGCGCGCAGACCGCGACGAGGCGATCGAGTACGGCGTCGTACTCGGTCCGCACGTGCGTCCTCAGTCGCGGGTCGCGGATGGCCTCGCCCCAGACCTGGATCGCCACTCGGCCGATGCCCTCCTGGCCGTCGAGTTCGACGACGGCGTCGACGAGCCGATCCAGAGTCGCCGCGAGCGGGGGCGGTCCGACGTCCCCTTGCGCCAGCGTGTGCGGGTCCGGTAGCGCCGCGGCCACCGCCTGTAGTGCGTCGGTGCAGCAGGCGGCGATCAGTTCGTCCTTGCCCTTGAAGTAGCGATAGACCGCGCCCGCGGACAGCCCGGCCTCGGCGAAGACGTCGGGCATCGACGTGCGGTGGAAACCGTTGCGCGCGAAGCAGCGCCGCGCGGCCTCCAGGATCTGGCGGTGGCGGGCGTCGAGGTGTTCCTGGCTGACCTTGGGCATGGCTCGATAATAAAACGAACATTCGTCTTGACAGTACGCCGGCGCGCGCTCAGGATCGGATTCATCGATCGATGAATTGCCCGGATCCCGATCGGGGATCGTGCGCGAGGGAGCGTGGAGTCGCCATGCCGTACAACGCCTCGGAGGAGCGGACTCCGGGAACGGCCGAAGAGATGGCGCCCGCGGAATCGGGGTCGGGCCCCGAGACGGCGCCGCGGAGCGCGCGACCGACGTCGCCGGTGCGGATCGCGGCCGCGGTCGCGGTGGGGCTCGTGGTTCTGCAACTGCTGATGGTGACGCTCTTCGCGTGGCCGGGCGCCCGCAGCGAGCCGCGGGACCTGCCGATCGCCGTGGCGGGTGCGCCGGCCGAGGCGAGCGCGCTGGCCGATCGCCTCGAACGCGCGCATCCGGGCGCGTTCACGGTGCACGCGGTGGCCGACGAGGCGGCGGCGCGGGCCCGGATCGAGGATCGCCGGGACTACGGCGCGATCGTGCTCGGCCCGGCCGGACCGCGCCTGCTGACCGCCTCCGCCGCGAGCGCCACGGTGGCGCAGTCGCTGCCGCGATATGTGGCCGCGGTGCACGAGGGCCGGCCGGTACCCGTGGTCGACGTCGTACCGGCTCCCGCGGACGATCCGCGCGGCGCGGGCCTGGGCGGCGCGGTGCTGCCGCTCGTGATGACCGGGATGTTCAGCGGGATCTTCCTGACCCTGTTCGTGCCCCGGCTGCGGCTGCGACTCGCGGGAGCGGCGCTGTTCGCCGCGCTGGGCGGGCTCGCGGCCACGGGATTGCTCCAGGGGTGGGTCGGTGCGCTGTCGGGCCCCTACGCGGTCGACGCCGGTGCCGTGGCGCTGCTGCTGCTCGCGGTCAACCTGCCGATCATCGGCCTGGCCGCGGTGCTGGGCAGGCCGGGCATCGTGCTCGGCGCGGTCACCATGTTCCTGATCGGCAATCCGCTGTCGGGCGCGACGAGCGCACCGGAACTGCTCCCCCAGCCGTGGGGCACGCTCGGCCGACTGTTGCCGCCCGGCGCGGGCGGCAACCTGCTGCGCTCGACCGCCTTCTTCGACGGCAACGGCGCCGGCGGGCACCTCGTGGTGCTCGGCGCGTGGATCGCCCTGGGCGCCGTGCTCTCGGCCGCGAGCGGCCTCGGCCTCGGCCTCGGGCGAACGCGCGCGGCATGAGCGTCACCGCGGCCGACTCGCCGACGAGCGCCGGACCGCGGCCGGTGAGCGGCGCGAGGCGCGTCGGGCGTCGTGGGGGTGTCGGCGGGACGAGGCCGCGCATACGAAACCGGCGGCCCCTGGGGGCCGCCGGTGTGATGTCGAGGACACCGACCCGCCAATGCTCGCCTCTCGGCAAGTGGTCCCTCGTAGGGACTAATGGTTGGGCCCGGGGGCTTGGATCGAGCCGGTGTCGTAAAACAGCGTAACCGACCGGCCGCCCGGCGCCGGAATGAACGGCGAAGGACGAGGATCACAGTTTGCGGCGGCGCCCGGCCCGGGTAAGGCGGGCGCCCGGGACGGCCCGCGGACCCGCTCGTGTCCACGAAGTGAGACCATCGGGAGCGATGCGGCGCCGTGGCAGACGGGGTGCCGCAGCGATCGGAGGAGAAAGAGTTCATGCCCGCAGCGCCCAGCGCCTCGTACTCGATCACGGCTCGACTGGAGGTCCCCGCGGGGGGCCGATCGGTCAGTCGACTCACCAACACGGTCGAATCCGCCGGGGGGTCGATCACCGCGCTCGACGTCACCGCGTCCGGCCACGAGCGCCTGCGGATCGACGTCACGATCGCCGCGACCTCGACGGAGCACGCCGACCGGCTCGTGGAGGCGGTCCGGGAGATCGAGGGCGTCAGCCTCGGCAAGGTCTCGGACCGAACCTTCCTGATGCACCTCGGCGGCAAGATCGAGATGCAGTCCAAGCATCCGATCCGCAACCGTGACGACCTCTCGATGATCTACACCCCGGGCGTGGCGCGGGTGTGCATGGCGATCGCGGAGAATCCGGACGACGCGCGCCGGCTGACCATCAAGCGCAACACCGTCGCCGTGGTCACCGACGGCTCCGCGGTGCTCGGCCTGGGCAACATCGGCCCCAAGGCCGCGCTGCCGGTGATGGAGGGCAAGGCGGCCCTGTTCAAGCGCTTCGCCGGGATCGACGCGTGGCCGATCTGCCTGGACACCCAGGACCCGGACGAGATCGTGCGGGCCGTCCAGGTGATGGCCCCGGGCTTCGCCGGGATCAACCTGGAGGACATCTCCGCGCCGCGCTGCTTCGAGATCGAGCGCCGGCTGCGCGAGACGCTGGACATTCCGGTCTTCCACGACGACCAGCACGGCACCGCGATCGTGGTGCTCGCCGCGCTCACCAACGCGCTGCGGGTGGTCGGCAAGAAGATCGAGGATGTGCGCATTGTCATGTCCGGCGCGGGCGCGGCGGGCACGGCGATCCTCAAGCTGCTCCTGTCCGCGGGCGCCGGCCACGTGGTGGTCGCGGACGTCCAAGGCGTCGTGCACACCGGTCGCACCGACATGGGCGAGGACCTGCGCTGGATCGCGGAGCACACCAACGAGCAGGGCCTCACCGGCACGCTCAAGGAGGCCGTGGTCGGCGCGGACGTCTTCGTCGGGGTGTCGGCGCCGAACGTACTCGCCGGCACCGACATCGCCGCGATGGCGCCGGACTCGATCGTGTTCGCGCTGGCCAACCCGGATCCCGAGGTGGATCCGGCGACGGCCCTGGAGCACGCCGCGGTGGTCGCCACCGGCCGCAGCGACTTCCCCAACCAGATCAACAACGTGCTGGTCTTTCCGGGTGTCTTCCGCGGTCTGGTGGACGCGCAGAGCCGGCACATCACCAACGACATGCTGCTCGCCGCCGCGCGGGCGCTGGCGTCGGTGGTCTCCGACGACGAAGTCAACCCGAACTACATCATTCCGAGTGTTTTCCACCCGGAGGTGTCCGCCGTGGTGGCCGCGGCGGTGCGGGACGCGGTGTTGGCGGAGCGTCAGAACCCTGCGGGATGATCGTCGTACTGTCCGTACGTATCCCGGTTGCAGGGGCCCCCTAACGGCCCCGTAATCTGCCGGAACCGCGAAATCACGGGGCTTTCCCAGTGATTTGGCGTGTCCTTGATTAGCTTCCGGGCATGGATGAGTGCAGGATTCGTCCCCGGGGCAAGAACAGCGAGTTGGACTGAACCACGTTTGCGACCACGTTCCGTGGTCGTCGGCGGAGGTCAGCAAGACACGGGAGTGACACATGAACCGCAGTGAGCTGGTGGCCGCCCTCGCGGAGCGCGCCGACGTGACCCGCAAGGACGCGGATGCCGTACTGAGCGCGCTCGCCGACGTCGTCGGCGAGATCGTCGCCAAGGGTGACGAGAAGGTCTCCATCCCGGGCTTCCTCACCTTCGAGCGCACCCACCGCGCCGCCCGCACCGCGCGGAACCCGCAGACCGGCGACCCGATCGACATCCCGGCCGGCTTCGGCGTCAAGGTTTCGGCGGGCTCGAAGCTCAAGGCCGCGGCCTCGGGCAAGTAAGTCCGTAGCGCCCCGGTAGAAAACCGGAAGGGCGGCTTCCCCTCGGGGAAGCCGCCCTTCCGGCGTCGTCGGGCCCACCGGGGCCGTTTGCGGGCCTCCTCGGGCCCCTGTGGCCCCGGGAAGAGGGCACTGGGGCCCGCGGAGGCCCGGGAAACGGCTTAGGCGACGCTCTCGGCGACCCTCATCGGCAGCTCCACGCGGGCGCCCAGGGCCTCAAGCTTGGCCTGGAAGTCCTCGTAGCCGCGCTCGATCAGATCGATGCCGGTGACCCGCGAGGTGCCCTCGGCGGCCAGCGCGGCGATCAGGTACGAGAAGCCCGCGCGCAGGTCCGGGATCTCCAGGTCGGTCGCGTGCAGCTTGGCCGGGCCGGAGATGACCGCGGAGTGCTGGAAGTTGCGCTGGCCGAACCGGCACGGCGTGCCGCCCAGGCACTCGCTGTAGAGCTGGATCGTGGCGCCCATCTGGTTGAGCGCGGAGGTGAAGCCCAGCCGCCGCTCGTAGACCGTCTCGTGCACGATGGACAGGCCGGTGGCCTGGGTCAGCGCGACCACCAGCGGTTGTTGCCAGTCGGTCTGGAAGCCCGGGTGCACGTCGGTCTCCAGCGCGATCGCGTTCAGCGGGCCGCCCGGGTGCCAGAAGCGGATGCCCTCGTCGTCGATCGAGAACGCGCCGCCGACCTGACGGAAGACGTTCAGGAAGGTCATCATGTCCAGTTGACGGGCGCCGCGGACGTAGATGTCGCCGTGCGTGGCCAGCGCCGCGCAGCCCCAGGACGCGGCCTCCAGGCGGTCCGGCAGGGCACGGTGGTCGTAACCGCCGAGCTTGGACACGCCGGTGATCCGGATCACCCGGTCGGTGGTCACCGAGATGATCGCGCCCATCTTCTGGAGCACGCAGATGAGGTCTATGATCTCCGGCTCCACCGCCGCGTTGGACAACTCGGTGGTGCCCTCCGCGCGCACCGCCGCGAGCAGCACCTGCTCGGTGGCGCCCACGCTCGGGAACGGCAGGCTCACCTTGGTGCCCTTGAGGCCGTTGGGCGCCTCGATGTAGAGACCCTCGGGACGCTTGGTGATCACCGCGCCGAACTCGCGCAGCACGCTCAGGTGGAAGTCGATCGGCCGGTCGCCGATCATGCAGCCGCCCAGGTCCGGGATGAACGCGCGGCCCAGTCGGTGCAGCAGCGGTCCGCAGAGCAGGATCGGGATCCGGCTCGAACCCGCGTGCGCGTCGATGTCCGCGACGTTGGCCTGCTCGACCTGGGTCGGGTCCATCAGCAACTCGCCCGGCTCGTCGCCCTCGCGCACCGCCACACCGTGCAGTTGCAGCAGGCCCTTGACGATGCGTACGTCGCTGATCTCCGGGACGTTGCGCAGTCGGCTCGGCGCCTCGCCGAGAAGCGCCGCCACCATCGCCTTCGGCACCAGGTTCTTGGCGCCCTTGACGCGAACCTCGCCCTCAAGCGGGGAACCGCCGTGAACCAAGAGCACGTCGTCTTGCATGAATCCTCGCACTTCTGTGGGTACCGAAGCCGACAGGGGAGATGGGCCGACAGCGCTACACGGTAGTCGGACACCCACCGCTCCCGTTGCCGGCTCGCGGCGCCGAAGGGCCCGGGACAAAGGGTCGTTCGGCCCGTGGACGAAGGGTTGGGATGGCCGCCAACAAGCTTGCGTACTGGGCGTTCGCGGGAGCGGTGCTGGTGAACCTGGTACTCCTGTTCAATCCGGGCAGCCCGGGCGACCCGGCGCCGATAGTTCCGCATCGTGACAAGATCGTGCATTTTCTCTCGTTCGCCGCCATTGCCTGGACCGGTCGGCGTGTCGGAATCGGTCCGACCGTGCTGGGTGTGGCGCTCGCGGCACACGCGGTGGAGAGTGAATTGATCCAGCACTTCGTGCTCCCGCATCGCAGCGGCGACCCGTGGGACGTGGTCGCCGACCTGCTCGGTACCTCCTGCGCGCTGCTCCTGGCCGGGCGACTTCCTCGCCGGGTGGCGCACCACGACCCGGCGGTTGCGGGATCATGAGCGCATGACCGAGGTATCGCTCACCGGACGCCTGCTCGTGGCCACGCCCGCGCTGGCCGATCCCAACTTCGACCGGTGTGTGGTCTTCCTCCTGGAGCACGACGAGGACGGCACCCTGGGCGTGGTGATCAACCGCCCCAGCCCGGTGGACGTCAACGACGTGCTCGTGCCGTGGTCCAAGATCGTCAGCGAGCCGCCGGTGGTGTTCCAGGGCGGCCCGGTCGCGATGGACTCGGCGCTGGCCATCGCGTCGGTACCGGGCGGCGCGGAGCCGCTGGGCTGGCGCCGGGTGCACGGCGGGCTGGGTCTGGTCGACCTGGACGTGCCGCCGGAACTGGTCGCCGCCGACTTCGGCTCGATGCGGGTCTTCGCGGGCTACGCGGGCTGGGGACCGGGGCAGTTGGAGACCGAGCTCAAGTCGGGCGCGTGGTACGTGGTCGACTCCGAGCCCGGCGACGCGTTCTCGCCCACGCCGGATCGGCTGTGGCGGGCGGTACTGCGGCGGCAGGTGGGCGAGTTGGCGATGGTCGCCACGTACCCGGAGGATCCGACGCTGAACTGACCTCGGGCCGGCGCCCCGACCGACCTCGGGCGGGCGCCTCGCCGGCACGATCCAACGCGCCGTTCGGCGCCGCCGGTGTCTGGCTATCCTGGTGGGCATGACCACTCCCCAGAGCTTCCCGGAGCCGGAGCACGGGACGGGCACCGGCACGCTGATCGAGGAGACGCCGAAGCTCTCCCACGGCGACGGTGACCACGAGCGCTTCGCGCACTACGTCCAGCGCGACAAGATCATGGAAAGCGCGATGTCCGGGAGCCCGGTCATCGCTTTGTGCGGGAAGGTCTGGGTACCGGGTCGCGACCCGAAGAAGTACCCGGTCTGCCCGATGTGCAAGGAGATCTACGAGACGATGCCGGCCGGCGGGGCCGGTGGGGACAAGGACAAGAGCGGTGGCAAGAGCGGCGGCAAGTAGTCGCTGAGGGTGCGTTGACGGTTGCGGAGGCGTCGGTTGCTTTGGCCGGCGCCTCTTGCGTCGCGTCTTGGCCGGCTCGGGAGTGTTCACCCACTCGCCCACCCGTTTCGTTTTGGTTCGAGGCTGGGGTTTTACGGCTTCGGGGTGGGTCTGTGGGGGCCTGGTGGGCCTCCGGGCGGGGTGGGGTTTCGGGTTGGCTCAAATCTCGGTCCAAGCGGTCCGTTCGCGGGGTGCGTGGCAATAGGGTGGGCGGCGCTGTGGACGCGACGATCTTGATGCCGCTGTCGCTCGACGAGGCCGTTGAGGCCCTCGCGCGCGATCCCCGGGCACTGCCGGTGGCCGGGGGGACCGACCTCATGCCCCGCGTCAACGCCGGAACGGTGCGACCGCCGGCCCTGGTGGGTCTGGCGAAGGTCGCCGACCTGCGGCGGTGGGGTTACGAGGACGGCTTCGCCATGCTCGGTGCCGGGCTCACCTGGGCCCGGCTCGCGGACGCCGACCTGGCCTCGCTCGTGCCCGCACTGGCCGCCGCCGCCAACGAGGTGGGCACCGCGCAGGTGCGCGCGATGGGCACTCTCGGCGGCAACATCCTCAGCCGCGGCGCGGCCGCCGACTCGCTGCCCGTACTCGCGGCCCTGGAGGCCACCGTGTCGTGCCGTTCGCCGGGCGGAGTGCGTGAGGTCGCCCCGCATCTGCTCGCGCCCAAGGAAGGTGCGATCGCCGAACAACTGCTGCGTCCGGGGGAGTTGATCACCGGCGTGCGGGTGCCGCTGCTGCGCGGCGTACAGGAGTTCGTCAAGGCGCCGGTGGGCGGCGGGCGATACCTGACCCTGGCCCTGGTGGCCGGCCCCGTGGTCGGCGACGTGCGCTGCGCGGTCGGCGGGGCGCACCCCGGCCCGGTTCGCGCGTTCGAGGCCGAACAGTGGTTGGCGGGGCGGATGGACGCGCACACGGGGCGGCTCCTGGACGCGCGCGACGCGGCCGACTTCGGCCGGTTGGTCGCGGACGAGGTCCGACCCGAGGCGGAACAGCGCGCCGCCCGGGCCCACCTGCGGCACGTGGTCGCGGTGTGCGCGCGACGCGCGGTACAACGGGCGTTCGGCGGATGAGCGGCCTCGGGTTCGACGCCGACGCGACCCCGACGACGTCGTACGTCCTGCGCGTCAACGGCGAGGCGCGGCTGATCGAGAACGCCTGGATCGGCGAAAACCTGCTGTACGTGCTGCGCGAGCGGCTGGGCCTGCCCGGTGCCAAGGACGGCTGCGGTCAGGGCGTGTGCGGGACCTGCACGGTGCACCTGGACGGAGTCGCGGTGTCCGCCTGTCTGATCGCGGCGGCCACCCTGGGCGACCGCGAGGTGCGCACCATCGAGGACCTGGACAACGACCCGGAGACCGTCGACGTGCAGCGCGCGCTGGTCGAGTCCGGCGCGGTCCAGTGCGGCTACTGCGTGCCGGGAGTGGTCGCGTCCGCGTGCGCGCTGCTGGCCCATGTGGCGGAGCCGGGCGAGGTGGAGATCCGGCGCGCGCTGGACGGACACCCGTGCCGATGCGCCGGACCGCATCCGATGGTGGACGCGGTTCGCTCGGCGGCGCGCAGGCGGGCGCCGCGGGAGACCCACACGACGATGATGTTCAACGTGATCGCGCCGCCGACGGCCGGCGGCAACGAGTGATCGGCGAGAACGAGTGATCGGCGTGAACCGGTGATCGGCGAGTCCGCACCGCGTCCGGACGGGGACGCCAAGGCACGGGGACGTTTCTCCTACACCGGCGACCTGTGGGCGCCGGGCCTGCTGTGGTGCGTGCTGGTGCGCTCGCCGCATCGACACGCGCGGATCCTGGGCGTGGACGCGGCCCCGGCCTACACCGTGCCGGGGGTGCGCGGTGTGGTCACCGCGGCGGACCTGCCGCCGGGCGCGTGCCACGGTGCGATCGTGGCGGACCGGCCGGTGCTCGCGGACGGCGTGGTGCGCTTCGCCGGCGAGGCGGTCGCGGCGGTGGCGGCCGAGACCCTCCAGGCGGCGCGGGCCGGCGCCGCGGCGGTGCTCGTGTCGTACCAGCCGCTGGAGATCGCCTCGGATCCCGAACACGCTTTCGCGGGGCCGCCGTTGCATCCCGACGGCAACGTGCTGCGGCACATCGCGCTGCGCCACGGCCGGCCGGTCAAGCTGCGCCGGGACGGCACGCCGGTGGAGGAGGTGGTGGTCGAGGGGCTGTACGAGGTGCCCGCGCAGTACCAGGCCAACCCGGCCACCGATGCCGCGCTCGCGCTGCCCTCGCCGGACGGCGGGGTCGAGCTGCACGTGGCCTCGCCGTACCCGCACGCGGACCGCGACCAGGTCGCCGAGTGCCTGGGGCTGCCCGCCGGCATGGTCCGGCTGATGCCCACCGGCGCGGGCGGCTCCTCCGGCACGCGCGAGGACATCGGGCTGACCGCGGTGGTCGGGCTGCTGGCGCTGCGCACCGGGCGGCCGGTCAAGGCGGTGCTCGATCGGGACGAGTCGTTGCGGGTCGGCGGGCATCGGCACGCGGCGCGGATGAAGTACACCCACCGGGCGGACCGGGACGGTCGGCTGCTCGCGGTGGAGGCGCAGATCATCCTGGACGGCGGCGCGTACGCGGGTGTCTCGCCGGAGGTGATCGGGCGGCTGATCGGGTGCGCCGCCGGGCCGTACATGGTGCCGTACGCGGTGGTCGACGCGTGGGCGGTGCGCACCAACAACCCGCCTGCGGGGGCGATGCGCGGGCCCGGCGCGGTGCAGGTGTGCTTCGCGCACGAGGCGCAGATGGACAAGCTCGCGGACGCGCTCGGGATGGACCCGGTGGAGCTGCGGCTGCGCAACGCGCTCAGCTCCGGAACGATGTTGACGACGGGTCAGGTGCTGGACGGGCCGGTTCCGGTGGGGGCCGCGCTGCGGGCGGTGGCCGAGGCGGCACCGCCGGCCGCGCCGCCGGCGCCCGGGACGTTGCGCGGGACCGGGTACGCGGTCGGGCTGATGCCGTTGCTCGGGATCGAGGGGGCCGACGAGTCCTCGACGGCGACCGTGCGGCTCGACGGCGGCGTGGTGACGGTGACCTGCGCGGCGGTCGAGGTCGGGCAGGGCTTCGTGACGCTGGTCCGGCAGATCGTGGACGAGGTGCTGGGCGTGCCGGACGCGATCGTGCTCCAGGCGGGCACCGCGTTGCCGACGGCGGGGGCGCCCGGGGTGGGGCGACACACGTGGCTGACGGCGGGGGCGGTGGAACAGGCCGCGCGGGAGATCCGCGAGCGGTTGTTGGCGCCGGTGGCGGCGCGGTACGGGATGACGGCGCGGTTGTTGGATGTGCGGGACGGGCGGATCAGGTCCTACGACGGCTTGATCGACCTGTCGGTGGACGTGATGTACCAGGACACCGCGACGGTGACCACGGCGGGCGCGTGCCGGGCGCCGAGCACCGAGCCGCTGGACGACGCGGGGCAGGGCAACGCGTATCCGGCGGTGGCCTTCTCGGCGTGTCGGGTGGTGGTCGACCTGGATCCGGAGCTGGGCACGATCCGGGTGGTGGACGTGACCGGGGCATACGACGCGGGGCGGGTGCTGGACCCCGCGCAGGCCCGGGTGCGGGTGGAGAGCTCGGTGGCGATGGGGGTCGGGCTCGCGCTGATGGAGGACATCGAGTCGGCGTGGACGCCGCCGGGGACCTGGGACGTGCCGCCGGTGCGGGTGGCCGCGTGGATCGAGGAGCCGCAGCCGGGCGCGCCGTTCGGCGCGAAGGGCCTGGGCGACGCGGCGATCGTGCCGGTCCCGGCGGCGGTCGCGGCGGCGGTCCGGGACGCGACCGGGTTGGAACTGCCGCGATTGCCGCTGCGGCCTCGGGATGTGGTGTTGGACTAGGGCGTGTGCGTTCCGCGGGCCGGCGGGCGGGCGTTCCGCTTGCCTGCCGGGCCTGCGTTCCGTGCCCGCCGGTCGGCCCGAGAGGTGGGCGGATCGTATTGATAAGTACTTCCATATGGCAGGGTCTAGGCTGTCTCGGTGACAGCCCTGGGAGAGTCGAAGTCCGCACGACGCAGTGTTGGGAAATCCGACGACGGGGAGCCCGGTGTACTGACCCGGCCCTATCTCCACCTCACCCTCGGGATCGTGTCGGTCGTCCTGCTGATCGCCTTCGAGGCGATGGCGGTCGGCACCGCGATGCCGGTGGCGGTCGAGGAACTGGACGGCGTGCCGCTGTACGCCCTGGCCTTCTCCGCGTTCTTCACCACGAGCCTGCTCGCCATGGTGGTCTCCGGCGAATGGTGTGACGCGCGTGGACCCCGGCTGCCGCTGTTCGGCGGGATCGGGGCGTTCGCGGCCGGACTCGTGTTGGCCGGCACCGCGCAGTCGATGTGGCCGTTCATCGTGGGCCGGGCCGTGCAGGGCCTCGGCGGCGGGCTCGTGATCGTGTCGCTGTACGTGGTGGTCGGCAAGGCGTACCCGTCCGCGCTGCGCCCCCGCGTGTTCTCGGCGTTCTCGGCGGCGTGGGTGCTGCCCTCGATCGTCGGGCCGCCGGTGTCCGGCCTGGTCACCGATCACCTGGGCTGGCGCTGGGTGTTCCTGGCCATCCCGGTGCTCGTGGCGCTGCCGATCGTGATGATGTTGCCGCAGCTCAAGCGGATGGCGAGCGAGCCCGACCCGGACGCGCGGATGAACCGCCGCCGGATCGGCGCGGCGGTCGGCGCCTCGGTGGGCGCGGGCATGTTGCAGTACGGCGGCCAACACCTGAGCGTGGTGGGCGTGTTGCTGCTGGTCGCGGGTTTGGCGCTGATGGCGGTGACGGTACCCCGGCTGCTGCCGGCGGGCACGCTGCGCGCGGTACGCGGATTGCCGACGGTGATCCTGTCCCGGGGCGTGCTGGCCGGTGCCTTCTTCGCGGTCGAGTCGTTCGTACCACTGATGCTGATCAGCGAACACGGCCTGTCGCCGACCCAGGCGGGACTGACCTTGACCGTGGGCGCGTTGTCCTGGGCGGTCGGCTCCTGGTACCAGGGCCGCTCACCACACGAGCGCCGGCCGCGCCTGGTCCAACTGGGCTTCCTGTTCGTGGCGATCGCGATCGGCGGGGCGCTGCTGGCCCTGATCCCGGGCATGTCCCCGTACACGGTCACCGTGGGCTGGTTCTTCGGCGGCGCGGGCATGGGCATGGCAGTCTCCTCGGTGAGCGTGCTCACCCTCGACCTGTCCACACCCGAGGAGTCCGGCACCAACTCCTCATCGCTCCAGGTCGCCGACTCGCTCGGCACGATCGTCATGGTCGGCCTGGCCGGCGCCATCTTCGCCGCACTCCACGAGGGCACCGGCCAGGACGCGGGCGTCTTCACCCTGATCTTCGCCATCATGCTCACCATCTCCCTCCTCGGCGCCCTCCTGGCCCCCAGAGTCCGCCCCCACACCCCCTCCTGACCGAACCCAAGCCACGCGGGAAGCCGGCGGGGAGGCGTTGATCGAGGGGCGAATTCGTTACGGTTCCCGGACTGCGCGACTACCCTGAGTCCCGGGTGCCTGCTGCGGTGCGGGCTTCGGGGATGGGGACCTCATGCCATTGCAACCGCGATTTCGTAGGTCGGCGGGTTCTCAGCGCCGGTTCGTCGATCGGGAAGAGGCGACGGCGGTCTTCGAGGGCGCGTGGGATGCCCGTGGGGACGGTCTACGGGTCGTGAACGTGACCGGCGTCGGCGGGATCGGGAAGTCGCGGTTCCTGCGCGAGTGTCAGTCACGACTGGAGTCCGAGGCTCGAACGGTGCTGCTCGACCTCCAGATCCCGGCGTTGCGTGAGCAGGACGCGGCGCTCGCGGTGCTGCGCTCCAATCTCGGCGCCCAGGGCGCCTCGTTTCCGCGATACGACCTCGCATATCTCGCCCTGTGGCAGCGCCTGCACCCCCACCTGCAGATTTCCCTCGCCGATGTGGCGGCCCGACAGCAGAGCGAGGTTCTGGCCGATCTCGCGGACGCGGTGGGCGGGCTGCCGATCTTTCGGACCGTGGGCGGACTGCTCCGCGTCGCCGGTCGGTCATCCGAGAGGTTCAGGCGGTGGCGATGGCTCAAGAACGACGAGACCCTGCACCGGCTCGACGAACTCGACCCCGCCGAACTCGCCGACGCCGCCACGTTCCTGTTCGCCGAGGACCTGCGCAGCGCGAGCGCGGAGCGGCCATACCTCGTCTGCGTCGACGCGTACGAGGCGTTGGTGGGCGGGAGCACCCGAGCGGGGCGGACCGCAGGGCTCGACGCCTGGTTGCGGGACCTCGTGTCGCAGTTGGACCGAGGCCTGGTGCTGATCGCGAGCCGAGAGCCGCTGGGCTGGGAGGCGTACGACAGCCAGTGGACCGCGCATCTGATCCCCCTGCCCCTGGACGGGCTGCCCATGACTGCGCGCGTCGAACTACTCGAAGCGCACGGGGTATCCGACGTCCGCGCACGCATCGCCCTGGCCAGGGCCAGTTCCGGTGTGCCGTTCTACCTGAACCTGGCCCTGGACGCGGACACCGGCGCGGATCGGGGCGACAGCGCGTTGACGCCGGCCGTGTCGGGGGAGGAGATCCTCGAACGGTTTCTCCAGCACGTGGACGCGCAAGAGGTCCGGCTGCTCGAAGTCCTCGCCGCGGCGCGCACGATCGACTACGACATCTTCCGCACGGTCGCGGCGGCGTTCGGGCTGTCGGCGGATCGGCGGACCTGGGAGACGTTGACCGCGTACTCCTTCGTCCAGCCGGCGGGTGCCGAGCGGTTCCAGTTGCACCAACTGATGGCGACCGAGCTGAGGGCACGCCAGACGACGGCGACGCGTCAGGCCGTACATCGCGTGTTGCGGGCCCTGTGGCGGGCCCGGGCCGACAACGTGGCGACGGGAGTCGCGAGCACGCGTCGCACGACGGGCGTGCACCTGCGCGAGGTGGCCTTCCACAGCATGTACGCCGGTGAGTTCGGGCCCGGTGATCTGCTCACGCTCGCGGCGGAGATCGCCGCGAGCGGCGGCATTCGGTCCCTGGGCGGAGTCGTCGAGGACGTTCGGCGGTTCTGTGCGGCGGACGACCGACCGCGCGCCGAACTGGAGATGGCCGCGCGCTGCGTCGAGGCCGAGACCGCGATCCTGGTCGGAGACGCCGAGCATGCCGAGGTCTTGACCCGGGGGTTGGCGGGTGTCGAGGGCGGCAGTTCGGCCCAGGTGCGGCTGGCACTGGCCGGCGCGGACGCGTTGCGGATGCTCGGACGGACCTCGGAGGCGCTCACCCGGTACTCGTCGTTGTGGCAGCAGGCCACGGTTCCCGAGGCCCGAAGCGCGGCGTTGTGGGCAGCCGACCTCTACATGGCCGGCGGGCGCTTTCTCGACGCGGAGAACGTGGTCAACGGGCTCACCGCCACACTGCATCGCGACGAGCACCTGTTGCGTGGGGACACGGCGAGGCTGATCCACCTGGGTCGGCGGTTCGCGTTCGACTTCCCGGCCGCCCGCAGCAACCTGGATCAGGCACAACTGCACTACCTGGAAGCCGGATCCGCGGTCCGCCTGGCGAATCTGGTGGTCAATCGCGCCGAGTTCCTGGCCTGGACCGAACCCGAGCACGCCGGTGACGTGGCGGACGAGGCGATCGCGGTGCAGCGCGACATCGGCGCCCTGCACGAGTTGGGCAAGGCGTACACGGCCAAGGCGCTGGCTCTGCTTCGGTGCGGGCGCGTCGTCGAGGCCGAGGCGTCGTCGGACACCGCCCTGGAGGTCCTCGGACGTGCGCGTTACCGTTCGGGCACCGCCCGCGCCCAACTGGTCCGGGCCCTCGTGCTGCTCCGCCGCGGCGAATCCGAGAACGCCCGCGGTACCGCGGAATGGGCGATTCGTGAATTCGAGGGTGCCGAGGTGTATCCGACCCTTGTGCTCGCTTCCTTGCAGGTGCTGCGCAGAGCCGGCCTGGAACGACCGGTTCACGCGGCCTCTCTCGCGCGAGCCCGCGCGGCGATCCGTCCGGTCGACTCCCTGGAGGCGTTGGAGGGAAGAGTCGACGCATGGGTCGCCACCATCCTGGGGGAATGAGCATGAAGCCGGATCCGCTGACGCTCTATCGCACGGCACGTGAATCGGGAATCAGTGCTTCCGGGTTCTACAACGACAACGTGCGATCCGAGACGGACGACGGGCCGGTGATCGTCCGGATCCCGATTCACGGTGCGGACGGCATGGATCTGCGCGTGTGGCCGGAACAGGACGTGATCCGGGCGGTCGCGCCGTGGATCTCGGTGATCCCCGACGTATTGCACGTCTCGGACGATCCGGCGTTCCAGATCCACCGGTTCATCCCGGGTGACGTGCTGGACGTGCTCGCGCCACGCGGGCGGTCGGTGCCCGTGCACCTGGCGGGAGACGTGGTGGGCTTCTTCCGGGACCTGTCCAGGGTGCCGCTCGACGTGCTTCCCGCGTTGCCCGCGGATTGGCCCAAGGACGGGGACACCGCCGGGTTCGGGGCGCGTCTCTCGGCGGTCACCGCCGACGTCTGGCGGCGCTTCCGAACGCCTTATGCGTCGCTGTACGCGGCGTTGGGGGTCCCGGCGGATCCGCTCGCCCGGGTGGAAGCGGACTTGTCCGCCCTGACGTGTCGGCCGTTTCGCGCGTTGCACTGTGACGTCCATCGCAAGAACGTCATCGTGGCCGCTGGTCGGACCTACTTCCTCGACTGGGAACTCGCCCTCTGGGGGGACCCGTTGTACGACCTGGCCGTACACCTGCACAAGATGGACTACTTCCCCGACGAAGCCGACGCGGTGCGGAGCGGCTGGTTCGCGGCGATGCCCGACGACGTACGCACCGAGGCCCTCGCGGATCTTCCCGTGTACATCCGGCACGAACGCGTCAAGTCGGCTCTCGTCGACACGGTGCGGTACTCCAAGTTGATCCTGGCCGCGGTCGACGCGGCGACCGAGGCCCGGCTCGTGGGTTCACTGACCACGAAACTCAACCGGGCCCGGGTCGTGTGGGGCGTGGGCGACCCGCTGGACCCCGGGGAGATCCGGCGCATTCTCGTCGTGCACGGTCCTGTGCGGGAGTGAGCTCGGCGGGCGGCGGAGGTGGTCGGTGAGGAGGAAGCCGACACGGGCTCCGGCGCCGAAGAGGCTGTGGAAGGCGGGGAGGGGCCGGCGATGGTGGCGCCCGAGGCGATCGTGGAGGACACCGCGTTGCCGGTGAGGTGGTCGGTTTTGCGGAGTTGGCGGGCGAGCAGTGGGTGGGTGTCGGGTTGGGCGCGGGAGTGCGGGTCAGGGGCGTCGTGAGCGGGCCGGCGTGCAGGTCGATGGACGGGGGTTTCGTGAGGGGTGTGGGGGATCGTGTCGAGGGGGCGGGCGTGTGAGGAGGGCGTTCCGGAGGGCGAGGCGGGCGGGGGCGCGGCCTCGTGCGGCAGGCGGCCGAGGGCGATCGCGGCGAGTGCGCCGGGCAGGGCAGGCGGGTATGTGGGCGCGCGGTCCTGGGGGCGGAGCGGGCGAAGCGGCCGGGTGGCTCGCGCTCGGGGCGAGGCGGGGCGGGCGTGGGTGAGTGAGTCGTGGTTTGTCGGGGCGTGGTCGGGACGCGCCGGAGATCGGCCGGGAGGGTGGGTTCGAGGGGCCGGTCTGGTCGGTGTTCCCAGTGGAATCGCCGTTCGGTGGCCCGGGTTTCGGGGCGTGGGAGTCGTGGGCGCGCGGAATCGGGCAGGGGCTCGGGTAGCCTGATCGCTTGCCCTCGATCGCCCCCTCGGCCTGGAGCAGACCCGTCGCAGTGAGTACCGCAGCCGCGTCCCATCTGTCCCCGGCCTTCCCGAACCGTGCCTCCTGGGGCACCGCGAACAAGCTGCGCGCATGGCAGCAGGGGGCCCTCGACACCTACCTCGCACGCCAACCGCGCGACTTCCTCGCGGTGGCCACGCCGGGCGCCGGCAAGACCACGTTCGCGCTGCGGATCGCCTCCGAACTGCTGGACGCGCACGTGATCCACCAGATCACCATCGTCGCGCCGACCGAGCACCTCAAGAAGCAGTGGGCCGAGGCCGCCGCGCGCATAGGCCTGCGGATCGACCCGAACTATTCGAGCTCGTCGGGCCCGGTGTCCCGCGAGTACCACGGCATCGCGGTCACCTACGCGGGCGTGGGCGTGCATCCCATGTTGCACCGCCGCCGGGTGGAGAACCGCAAGACGCTGGTGATCCTGGACGAGATCCACCACGCGGGCGACAGCAAGTCGTGGGGCGAGGCGTGCATGGAGGCGTTCGAGCCGGCCACCCGCCGGCTCGCGCTGACCGGCACGCCGTTCCGCTCGGACATCAACCCGATCCCGTTCGTCGCGTACGAGGAGGGCAAGGACGGGATCCGCCGCTCGTCCGCCGACTACACCTACGGCTACGGCCACGCGCTCTCGGACGGCGTGGTGCGCCCGGTCATCTTCCTGTCGTACTCGGGCGACCTGCGCTGGCGGACCAAGGCCGGCGACGAGATCGCGGCCTCGCTCGGCGAGCCGATGACCAAGGACGCGATCAGCCAGGCCTGGCGTACCGCGCTGGATCCGCAGGGCTCGTGGATGCCGCAGGTGTTGCGGGCCGCCGACAAGCGGCTGGGCGAGGTACGCAAGGCCATCCCGGACGCCGGCGGCCTGGTGATCGCCACCGACCACGAGTCGGCTCGGGCGTACGCGCGGATGATCCGCGAGATCACCGGACAGGGCGCCACCCTGGTGTTGTCCGACGACGTCGGCGCGTCGAAGAAGATCGAGGACTTCTCCGCGTCCGAGGACCGCTGGATGGTCGCGGTGCGGATGGTGTCCGAGGGCGTGGACGTACCCCGCCTCTCGGTGGGCGTGTTCGCCACCACGATCTCCACGCCGCTGTTCTTCGCGCAGGCCGTGGGGCGCTTCGTCCGGGCCCGACGCCGGGGCGAGACCGCGTCGGTGTTCCTGCCCTCCGTGCCGACGCTGCTCCAGCACGCGAACGAGATGGAGATCGAGCGCGACCACGTGCTGGACCGCCCGAAGAAGGAGGGCGGGATGTACGACGAGGAGGACGCCCTCCTCGCGCAGGCCAACGCGCAGAAGGACGAGCCGGGGCAGCAGGAGGAGTTCGCGTTCGAGGCGCTGGAGAGCGAGGCGCGCTTCGACCGGGTGTTGTTCGACGGCGCGGAGTTCGGGCTTCAGGCGCACGTGGGCAGCGAGGAGGAAGAGGAGTACCTCGGCCTTCCCGGGCTGCTCGAACCCGACCAGGTCCAGATGCTGCTCCAGTCCCGGCAGGCCAAGCAGGTGGCCAAGAGCCGGCGCAAGCCGGACCACCAGGCCGACCTGTCGGAGAAGCCGGCCGACCAGCGCCCGGTGGTGACGCACCGTCAGATGACGGCGATGCGCAAGGAACTCAACACGATGGTGGCCGCTTGGCACCACCGCACCGGGCAGACCCACGGGCAGATCCACAACGAGCTGCGCCGGGTATGCGGCGGGCCGGCGGTGGCACAGGCGTCGGCCGGACAGTTGGAGGCGCGGATCGGCAAGATCCGCGAGTGGGCCACGTCCGGGCGCTGAGTCGCGCGGGGGCGGGTTGCCGGGTGGCCGGGGTCGTCACGGGGGCGTCGGGTCATGGGTCAATCGGTCGTCGGGTCATGGGCCGCGGTTGAGGGTCGCGGGTCACCGGATCATTGGCCACCGGATCGTTTGTCGCTGGATCATCGGTCACCAGATCATCGGGTCGCGATCTCGGGCTCGATTGTGCTTTGGTGCCCGGGTGTCGGTACGAGTCCGGTCCGGATGCGATCTGGCTGCGGGTTCGGGGCCGATTGCGGTCGATCCGGGTGTTGATCCGGGTGTCGGTCGAGGTGTCGGTCGAGGTGGCTATCTCATTGGTTGGGACGGTGTGTCCGACTGGTGAGTACGGAGTCGTCCGGCCATGCTCTCGGGAGGACGTGGCGAGGATCGCATTTGGCGAATTACACATTACGTGCTATATGTCCCGAAAGATCTGTTATTTTTCCTGTCCGTATCCCGGATATCCGGTGCCAAAAGTGCCCCCTCTGGTTAGCGTGATCCTCCGACGCGCCGAGCAGGAGAAACCGTCCTGCTCGGACGTGGGAATCCGTTCGGCCTGCCCGCCGAGTGGTGACGAGTACGTGTCCTGGCCCCATGACCTGGCGCCGCACAGCCTCGCGAATGTGGCGTTCCGTTCGGGGATCGAGCGCCGCTGGACGTAATGCAACGTCACGCGAAGGGAGGGGGGCCGGTGGTCGCCGAAACGTCACAGACCCTGGACCGAGGGCTCAAGGTCCTCGAACTGCTCGCCGATGCCTCGGACGGATTGTCGGTACACGACATCGCCGCCGCACTCGGCGTCAACCGCACCGTCGTCTATCGCATCCTCGCCACACTCGAACAGCACGGCCTGGTCCGGCGCGACGACAGCGGCCGCACCACACTCGGCCTGGGCGCGCTGCAACTGGCCCGGCGGGCGCATCCGCTGGTCCGCGACGCGGCGGTGCCGTGTCTGCGCCGGCTCGCCGAGGAGACCGGGGCCACCGCGCACCTGACCATCGTGGACGGCATGGAGGCCCTGGTGGTCGCGGTGGCCGAGCCCACCTGGACCGACTATCACGTGGCCTACCGGGTCGGTTCGCGGCATGCGCTGGACGCGGGCGCGGCGGGACTGGCGATCCTGGCCGCGCGCCGGGTGGTGGCGGGGCTGGACGGGCCCAGGTCCTACGTGTACGCGCCCGGCGACGGTCGGCACACGGTGCCCGGGATCGCGGCCCCGGTGCCCGGTCTCGCCGCCGTCGAGTCGAGCGTCGGGATCGTCTCGCTGGGCAACCTGGACACCGAACGACTGGGCCGCCGGGTGGCCGAGGCGGCGGCGGAGCTGTCCAACGAACTGGGCGGAATGCGCGTCTCCGCCGCATAGGTCGGACGGCGCGACGCGGCGGACGGCCCGGGTCGCGGCGCGGGTGGGGCGAGTCCGGTACGGCGCGTCGGGCGGGGCCGTGTTTAATGCCAGGCGTGGCCCGTACCAAGCTCACCCTCCCGGTGTCTCTGCTCCTCGTCGCGATCCTGTTCGGCTTCGCGTTTCTGGTGCCGATGCCGTACGTCCTGATCACTCCGGGATCGGTGGCCGACACGCTCGGCGACGACGCGGGGCGGCCGGTGGTCGAGATCTCCGGCCCCGCCACGGTGTACCCGACGACCGGGCACCTGTTGTTGACCACGATCCACGCGAGCGGACGCGACGAGAAGCACCGGTTGGCGTCGCTGCTCGGTGCGTGGTGGGACACGGAAGAGGCGGTTGTCCCGAGGAAGTCCGTCTACCCGGACGGCAAATCGATCGAGCAGGTCGTCGAGACCAACACCAAGGACATGGTCAAGTCGCAGGACAGCGCGACCGTCGCGGCGCTGAAGTACCTCGGCAAGACGCCGGACCAGGTCAAGGTCACGCTGCATCTGAGCGATGTCGGCGGGCCGAGTGCGGGACTGTTCTTCGCGCTGGGCATCGTGGACAAGCTGACCGAGGGTCAACTGACGGGCGGGCGGACGATCGCCGGCACGGGGTCGATCGACGGCGATGGCAGGGTCGGCGAGATCGGTGGGCTGCCGATGAAGCTGTTGGCGGCAAAGCGGGCGGGGGCGACGGTGTTCGTGCTGCCGAAGGGGGAGTGCGGGGAGGCTGGGCGGGTGGGGTCCGGTGGGCTTCGATTGGTTCCGGTCGAGACGCTCTCGGGGGCGGTCGACGCTCTCAACGCGTTGAACGCGGGGGGCAAGGTTGCCTCGTGTTGATTTTGGCCTCCTGTGACGGCTGGGCTGGATTGGGTTCGGCTGACCTCATGCGGGGGGTGGGCTGGGTTGGCCTCAAGCGCCGGCCGGGCTGAGTGGCCTCAAACGCCGGCCGGGCTGGATTGTGTTCGGCTGACTCGGGCGCCGGTCGGGCTGGGTTGGCCTCAAGCGCCGGTCGGGCTGAGTCGAGCTTGGCTGGGGTGGCCGCGAGTGCCGGTCTGGCTGAGTGGTCTCACGTGGTCGGGTTGGAGCTTGGGCTGGGGGCTGTGTGGCGCCGGTCGTCCAACAGGAGCACCTCGTCGGCCCCGTGCTCGCGCGCGGACGCGCGGATCGTCTCGATGTCGTCGCGCATTCCCGCTGTGGCGAACGGCTTCACCTCGACGTCGCGCACCCGGGACAGGGTCAGCCGCTTCAGCGCGGCGCCCGCCCGACGAAGCCGGCCACGACCTCGTCGGCCGGGTTGGTCAGGATCGCCTCGGGGGTGTCGTACTGGGCGATGTGCGATTGCTCGCGCAGCACCACGATCCTGTCGCCGAGCTTGACCGCCTCGTCGAAGTCGGGCGTGAAGAACACGATCGTCTTGTGCAACTCGTGCTGGATCCGGATGAGTTGGTCCTGGAGGTGGCCGCGTGTGATCGGGTCCACCGCGCCGAACGGCTCGTCCATCAACAACACCGGCGGGTCACCCGCGAGTGCTCGCGCGACGCCGACCCGCTGTTGTTGACCGCCGGAGAGTCGGCGCGGATATCGGTTGCGGAACTCGGCGCTGTCCAGGCCCACGGTCTCCAGGAGTTCGTCCACCCGGGTGGACACCTTCGACCGGCTCCAGCCGAGCATCCTCGGTACCAGCGCGATGTTCTGACCGACCGTCATGTGCGGGAACAGGCCGCTGTTCCGGATCGCGTAGCCGATCTTGCGGCGCAACTTGACCGGATCCAGGCGGGTGACGTCCCGATCGTCGATCGAGATCAGCCCCGAGGTCGGCTCGATCAGCCGGTTGATCATCTTCATCGTGGTGGTCTTGCCGCTGCCGGACGGCCCGACGAACACCACGAGTTGGCCGGCCGGGATCTCCAGGGTGAGCCGATCGACCGCGGCCGTCCGCTGCCCGGGGAAGTGCTTGGTGAGCTCTTCGAGTCGAATCGTCGCGCCGGTGACGTCAGTCACGGATTCCCCCGGAAACGGTCAGCCGGCCGAGGAGCACGTACGCGGCGTCGAAGAGGAGGAGCGGCACGACCACGCCCAGGGTGCCCACCCAGGCCGCGTCGATCGCGTTCTCGCTGCCCAGGCGGGCCAGTCCGGTGAAGATCCCGTTGCCCAGTCCCGGACCCGACACATAGGCGGCGATCGCCGCGATGCCCATGATCATCCGGGTGGACACCCGGATGCCGGTGAGCAGCGCGGGCCACGCGAGCGGCAATTCGACGCGGAGCAGGATCACCGCCCGGTTCATCCCGATTCCGCGTGCGGCGTCCACAAGCTGTGGATCCACGCCGGCCAGACCCACGATGGCGTTGCGCGCGATCGGCAGCAGCGCGACCACTGCGACCACGGTCGGTGCGACACCGAGGCCGAGCAGCGGGATCAGCAGGCCGAGCAGCGCGAACGAGGAAATGGTCAGGATGGTCGCGGTGGTGCCGATCGCGATCCGGGACGCGAGCGCGCTGCGGTAGGCGGCGATCGCCACCACGATCCCGATCAGCGTCGCGATCACCATGCACTGGAGCACGGTGCTCGCGTGCGTCCAGGTCTCGATCCAAAGCTGCTCGCGGCGGCTGGAGACGTAGTCCCAGAAGCTCAACACAGCCCTTCCCGCGAACCCGGTGGTGACCGCGGTCGGTTACCGTCGCCGGACGTGCGGGAAACGCGGGATGGGCCGAGCGGGTCCGATTCGTCACCCGTTCCGGTGCGCTGTCACCCGTCCGGCTCGGTTCCGCCGCCCGTGACCCGCACCCGTCTTCCCGGCCCGGCGTTCACCCGCGCGGGCGCCGCCGTCAGCCGTCCGTCACCGCACATTCCACCAGGGGCAACACCCGGTAGGGCACCGGGTTCTCCAGAGCGATCGTGGTGGACGCGCGGACCACCCCGTCCAGTTCGATGATCTGCTCGATCACCCGTTGCAGGTCCGCGTTCGAGCGCGCGACGATCCGGCACAGCAGGTCGCCCCGACCGGTGATCGCGTGCACTTCGAGCACCTGCGGCACACACTCCAGGTCCTTGCGCAGGTCGCGTCCCTGCCCCTGGCGGATCTCCAGAGTGGCGAACGCGGTCACCGAGAAGCCGAGTGTGGCGGGATCCACGTCCGGCCCGAAGCCCCTGATCACCCCTGCCTCGCGCAGGCGATCGAGGCGCGCCTGCACGGTTCCGCGTGCCACCGCGAGCCGGCGCGAACACTCCACGACACCGATCCGCGGTGTTTCCACCAACAGCCGGATCAGCGCGGCATCCAACCGGTCGATCTGCAAGGTGCCCTCCCTCGGGGGACTGGTTTCCCGGTGCCTACCCTGGGGCCATTCACGGCCACACCGGGAGGCAGCATGACCACCGACCTGATCGAGGCATTGCGGGAGGAGCTACCCGCGCACGCCCTGGTGACGGACGCGGACATCGCCGCATCGTACGCGCGCGACATGGCCGGCCTGTGTGCGGCCGGTAACCCTGCGGTGGTGGTCCTGGCCGAGACCACCGAGCAGGTCCGACACGTCATGCGGGTCGCCACGCGACTGCGGGTACCGGTGGTCCCGCAGGGCGCGCGCACCGGCCTGTCCGGCGGCGCCAACGCCGTCGACGGCTGCATCGTGCTCTCGCTGGTCCGGATGAACCGCATCCTGCGGATCGATCCCGTCGACCGCACGGCTGTGGTCGAGGCGGGTGTGATCAACGCCGATCTGTCCAAGGCGACCGCCGAGTACGGCCTGGTCTACCCCCCGGACCCGTCCAGTTGGGAGACCTGCACGATCGGCGGCAACATCGGCACCGGCGCGGGCGGGCTGTGCTGCGTCAAGTACGGGGTGACCGCCGAGTACGTGCTCGGCCTGGACGTGGTGCTCGCCGACGGGGAACTGCTGCGCACCGGACGGCGGACCGCCAAGGGCGTCGCGGGCTACGACCTGACCCGGCTGTTCGTCGGTGCGGAGGGCACCCTCGGCGTGGTCACCCGGGCCACGCTCGCGCTGCGTCCCACGCCGCCGCCCGCGCTGGTGACCGTGGCCCAGTTCGCGAGCACGGGTTCGGCGGCCCGCGCGGTCTCGGCGATCATGGCGGCCGGGCACACCCCCTCGCTGATGGAGCTGATGGACGGCACCACGCTGCGCGCGGTGAACGCGATGGCCAACATGGGTCTGCCGGAGCACAGCGCCGCGCTGCTGCTGATCGCGGTGGACACCCCGGAGCCCGCGGCCGAGTTGGCCGCGATCGAGGCGATCTGTACCGAGGCCGGCGCGTTCGAGGCGTTCACCGCCGAGGACGCCGAGGACTCGGCGCTGTTCATGCAGGCCCGCCGGCTCGCGCTGCCCGCGCTGGAGCGGCTGGGCACGAGCATGATCGACGACGTCGCGGTGCCGCGCTCGCGGCTGGGGGACATGCTCGACGGGGTGGCCGCGATCGCCGAGCGGCACGACACGGTGATCGGGGTGTGCGCGCACGCGGGGGACGGGAACACCCACCCGATCGTGATCTTCGACGCGACCGACCCGGCGGCGGTCGAGCGGGCCGAGGTGGCGTTCGACGCGATCATGCGCCTGGGCTTGGATCTCGGCGGCACGATCACCGGCGAGCACGGTGTGGGCATGCTCAAGCGGGACTGGCTCGCCGAGGAGCTGGGGCCGGTGGGCGTACGGGTGCATCGGAGCGTCAAGGCGGCGTTCGATCCGCTGGGGATTCTCAACCCGGGGAAGGTGATCTGAGCGGGCGGGGTCGCCGGGACGTGGGGTCGCCGGGACGTGGTGCGCGGGGCTGTGGTGACGTGGGTGGCGAGGCTTGGCCCGGGGTGGGGTCGGGACGGGGCCGGCCCTTGGCTGGGATGCGGTTCGGGCACGCGAGCGGCTGGGGTACGGGCTTGGTAGCGGCCCGGTCGTGGCTCGGACATGGGCTCGGACACGGGCTCGGTCACCGGCCTGGTCGCGGCTCCGTCGGGGCTCGGTGCGGTGGGTCGGGTGCATGGCCGGATGTGGTGGTTCGGGACGGTGTTGGTCCTTTGGAAGCCCCACCATGTACTCCTGAGGGGGCATGCCTCGGGGGTAGCTCGGGGTTCGGGTCGTCCTGGGGTAGTAGGTCCGATCGGCACTCCCGGCCGACGCCCGGATGGGGGTACGGCGCCTAGATTCGTTGGTGTCGCTCCTGTTGGGGCGTACGGTGCCGCCCTCTCGGGCGGGGCGGGTTCGGATGGAGGTGGCGGTCGTGGAGAAGCGGGACAGTCGAGAGGTACGGGTCGCGGCGATCGCGCTGCGCCGGCGTCGACAGGCACGCGCCCAGGCCACCGCCCGACTCGTCACCGCGATCCGCCGCGCCGCCTGATCCCGGACCGGGCCGCGTGATCACGGCGCGTGCATGCGGCCTTCGATCACCGCGTGCGTCCCTGTGGATCGCTCAACCGGGGACTGCCGATCCAGGGACGAGTGGTCCCTGGTTACCGGGCTCGGGAGCGCCGATCCTGAGGGCATGAACGATCGACGCGAACTGGCCGACTTCCTGGTGTGCAGCCGCGGCCGGCTCTCCCCGGCGGATGTGGGGCTGCCCGACGGGGCCCGACGGCGAACCGCCGGGCTGCGGCGCGAGGAGGTCGCGCGACTTGCCGGGATGTCGGTCGACTATTACGCGCGGCTGGAACAGAACCGGGGTCCCAACCCGTCGCCGCAACTTCTCGCCGCGCTGGCCCGCGCGCTGCGGTTGGACCGGGCCGGTCGCGATCATCTCTTCCACCTGGCCGGGCAGGTGCCGCCGGGACGGTCGTCGGGGTGCGACGAGCACGTGTCGCCGGCGCTGCTGCTGATGCTTGACCGGTTGCACGACGTACCGGCGCAGGTGCTGTCGGATCTGGGCGACGTGCTGGCGCAGAACGCGATGGCGATGGCGCTGATGGGGCCGAACGTCGGGCGCAACCTCCTGGTGCGGTGGTTTACCGAGCCGGCTTCGCGGGTGCGCTATCGGGCGGTGGACGTGGAGGGGATGTCCCGGGCTTACGTGGCGGATCTGCGCGCCGCGGGTGAGCTGCGGAGGCACGGCGCTCGGCCGGCGGCGCTGGTGGCGCGATTGCGCTCGGAGTCGGCGGAGTTCGCGGCGCTGTGGGATGCGGGGCGGGCGTGGCCGCCCGGGGCGGATGTGCGTGGGGTGGCTGGGCGGCGTGAGGCGGAGGAGACGATTCGGCATCCGGAGGTCGGGGAGATCGCCTTGCGGTGCCAGGTGCTCGATGCCGTGGAGGCGGCGCAGCGGATGGTCGTGTACACGGCTGCGCCCGGGAGTTCGGCGGCGGATCGGTTGGCGTTGCTGCGGGTGGTGGGCGTGCAGGTCTTGTTCGGGGCGGTGGCCCCGGATGCGAATCGGGTCGAGTGACGCGGTTGGCCTCAAGCGCCGGTGGGACCGGGTGGCCTCATGCGCCGGCCGGGTCGAGTGGCCTCACGCCCCGCCCGGGCCGAGTTGTTCGGTGCCCGGGCGGGCTGAGGTGGGTGCTCGGGGTGGGGTCAGGGGTGGTGCGGGAGGAGGGTGGTCAGGTCGGATCGGTTCACGGTCAGGCCGGATTCCTGGGCTGCTTCGATGCTCAGGTCGGGTGGGAAGCCGTGTGAGTCGTAGAGGGTGAAGATCGTTTCCGCGGGGAGGTCGGGTTCGCCCGCTTCGAGGCGGCGGCGGATCGCCTTGTCGAGGAGGCGGGTGCCTCGGGTGAGGGTGCGGTCGAAGGAATCCTCCTCGCGGGTGGTCTCGGATTCGATCAGGGACGCCGCTTGGCTGAGTTCGGGCCAGGTGGGGCCGAGGTTCGCGACCACGCTCGCGGTGGTCGGCGGCAGGATCGGGCCCTGGATGCCGAGGCGACGGCCGTGTCGGATCGCTCTGCGCATCAGCCGGCGCAGCACGTAGCCGGTGCCCTCCTTGCTCGGTCGGATGCCGTCCGCGAGGAGGAACGCGATCGCCCGGGCGTGGTCGGTGACCACTTCGAAGGACACTCGGCCGGGGTCGTCGCGGTCGAGGCGGGAGTGGTCCCGGCCCGCCAGTTCCTCCACGCTCGTGAGGGTGGGGCGCAGCAGGTCGGTCCCGATGACGCCGTCGACGCCTTGGAGTACGGTCGCGAGTCGATCCAGGCCCAGGCCGGTGTCGACGCCGGTGCGTGGGAGGTCGCCCAGTACCGGGAAGCCGCCGCCGGGCTCGGTCTCGCCGCGCACACTGCGCATGAAGACCAGGCTCCACAGTTCGACGAAGCGCTCGGGGTCGACCGCCGGTCCGCCCTCACGCCCGAACGCCGGGCCCCGGTCGTAGGTGACGTCGGAGCAGGGTCCGCACGGTCCGGGTACGCCCATCGACCAGAAGTTGTCCGCCGCGCCGAGGCGTTGGATCCGCCCGGACGGGACGCCGACCGAGCGCCAGATCCGCGCCGACTCGTCGTCGTCCTCGTACACGGTGATCCACAGCCGGTCCGGGGAGAGGTCGAAGGGTCCGGTCAGCAGGTCGTACGCGAACCCGATCGCCTCCTCCTTGAAGTAGTCGCCGAAGGAGAAGTTGCCGAGCATTTCGAAGAAGGTCGAGTGCCGGCGGGTGTGCCCGATGTTGTCGATGTCCACGGTGCGCACGCACTTTTGTACCGAGGTCGCCCGGGGGAATCCGGGCTCGACGTCGCCCAGGAACCACGGCTTGAACTGGTTCATCCCCGCGTTGGACACGAGCAGGCTCGGATCGGGCGGCAGCAGCGACCCGGACGGTACGAGGCGGTGGCCGCGCGTGGTGAAGAAATCGAGGAAGGTGGAACGGATCTGTGGGGAGAGCATGGCGAATCGGCCTTCGCGAGAGCAGCGGGCGGTGGGGGTACACACACGCCGAGCCGGGCCGAGCCGCGCTATCGCGCTCGGTTTGCCGGCCCGACGCCGGTAGCTCGCTGCCCGTGGATCCGCATGCCTCGACGATAACCGACCCCGCGTCGGAGTCGAGTGGATTTCCACGCCGCGCACCCGCGCCGCGCGCCGGCCGGCATGCCCTACCGTGACGGTCATGAGCGAGCAGCCACGCGGTGAGGTACCGGTCGGCCCGGGCGCCGACCTGCGTCCGGACATGGCCGATCGGCTGCGCTCCTACTGGGGCTTCTCCGCGCAGCGCGAACGCCAGGCGGCGATCGGGCGGGCCGCGCCGCGCAAGCGCCGGCACGTCGAGGTGCAGTGCGGCAAGTGCGGTTCGACCAAGGTGAGCACCGACATCGTCGGTGACTACGTGTGCGGCTCGTGCGCCGCGCGCTGGCGTCCGCCGACCGCCGCGGACGGTCCCACGTGCCCGGAGTGCGGCTCGGGCAAGGTGTCCTCGATGCCGTACGGGGACCGCAAGTGCCGGGACTGTGATCATCAGTGGCGGCCGAGCTGACCTGCGGTTCCACAGGGGAGCCCGGGTCTTGTCGGGCCGGGGAGCCCTTGTTTTCCATGGCTGTTGCGGATACCCACGAGGTCGAACGATCAACGTGGGAGGCAGCGCCATGGCAGGACGTCTTCAGGACCACGTCGCGGTGATCACCGGCTCCGGGGCGGGCATCGGGCGCGGGATCGCCCGGCGGTTCGCGGCCGAGGGGTGCCGGATCCTGGTCAACGACATCAAAGCGGAGTCGGCGGATCGGGTCGCGGCCGAGATCACCGAGGCGTTCGGTGTCGAGACGTTCGCGGTCGTCGCCGATGTCACGGTCAAGGCGGACGCGGTCGGTCTGGTCGAGGCCGCGCTGGCCCGGTGGGGCCGATTGGACACGCTGGTGAACAACGCGTGGGGCGGTGGGCGGATCAACCGCCTGGAGAACAAGACGGACGAGATGTTCCGGCACGGTCTGGACATGGCCCTGTGGGCCGGGTGGTGGACGATGCGCGCGGCGTTCGAGCCGATGCGGGACGCGGGTGGCGGCAGCGTGATCAACATCGCCAGCCTGAACGGGGTCAACGCGCACCGGTTCACCGCCGAGTACAACGTCGGCAAGGAGGCGCTGCGCGCGCTCACCCGCTCGGCCGCGCGCGAGTGGGCGCCGCATCAGATCCGGGCCAACGTCATCTGCCCGGGGGCGAAGACGGAGGCGTTCGCCGCCTTCGCCAGGGTGAACCCGGAGGCCGCCGCGACCGCCGAGGCGGCCAACCCGATGGGTCGGATGGGCGACCCGGAGACCGACATCGGCGGGGCGGCGCTGTTCCTGGCCAGTGACGATGCGCGCTACGTCACCGGCAACACGCTGTTCGTCGGCGGCGGGACGCACATCAACGGGTCGACCTGGGCGCCGACGCCGGAGGAGGATCGGCTCGGCTAGCCGTCGATGTCCTGGATATCCGGTCATAATCGGTCGAAATCCCGTGACGTTCACCACCCTTGCGAGTAATCGTCAAACTGACGAGTAATCGTGTTATGCTGACGACATGGACACCGCAACCACGGCCTTGCTGACGGACCACTACGAGCTGACGATGCTCGAAGCCGCACTGCGCAGCGGTGCGGCGCACCGCCGTTCGGTGTTCGAGGTCTTCGCCCGCCGACTGCCGGACGGCCGGCGCTACGGCGTGACCGCCGGCACCGGGCGGCTGCTCGACGGCATCGAGAACTTCCGCTTCGACGACGAGACGCTGCGCTTCCTCGAGGAGGCCGGCGTGGTCGGCCCGGCGACGCTGGACTGGCTGGCCGGCTACCGCTTCACCGGCAACATCTGGGGCTACGCCGAGGGCGAGTGCTGGTTCCCGGGGTCGCCGCTGATCGTGGTCGAGGGCAGCTTCGCCGAGGCGGTGGTGCTGGAGACGCTGATCCTGTCGGTCCTCAACCACGACGCCGCGGTGGCCGCCGCCGCCTCCCGGATGACCTCGGCCGCCGCCGGGCGGCCGTGCATCGAGATGGGCTCGCGCCGCACCCACGAGGAGGCCGCGGTGGCCGCCGCGCGCGCCGCGTACATCTGCGGGTTCGCGAGCACCTCGAACCTGCGCGCCGGGCAGCGGTACGGCATCCCGACCCGGGGCACCAGCGCGCACGCGTTCACGCTCCTGCACGACGACGAGCGCGAGGCGTTCGCGGCGCAGGTGGCCGCGCTCGGCGCGGACACCACGCTGCTCGTGGACACCTACGACGTGGCGAGCGCGGTACGCACGGCGGTGGAGGTGGCCGGGCACGAACTCGGGGCGGTCCGGCTCGACTCGGGCGACCTGCTGCTGCTCGCCCACCGGGTGCGCGCGCAACTCGACGAGCTCGGCGCGGTCAAAACCCGGATCGTGGTCACCAGCGACCTCGACGAGTACGCGATCGCCTCGCTGCGGGCGGCTCCCGTGGACGCCTACGGGGTTGGCACCCAGTTGGTCACCGGTTCGGGGCAGCCGACCGCGTCGCTGGTGTACAAGCTGGTCGCGCGGGCGATGAGCGACGCGCCGGACGCGCCGCTGGTGCCGGTGGCCAAGAAGTCGCCGGGCAAGCCGAGCCACGGCGGCCGCAAGAGCGCCGTGCGGCGCTACGACGCGGACGGGGTGGCCGAGGCCGAGGTGCTGCGGCCGTTCCGGGCCGACGCGGAAGTCGTACCGGGCGAGCGGGAATTGCTGGTCCCGCTGGTGGTGAACGGGGAGATCGTGGGCCGCGAGCCGCTGTCGGCGGCGCGGGACCGACACGCGCGTTCGCGTGAGGAACTGCCGCTTTCGGCTACGCAGCTCTCGCGCGGGGAACCGGTACTTCCGACCATCTACGAGTAGACGCGAGCGGTTCGTCGGACTCGACGGACTCGCCACGAGGAGGCAGGCGACGATGACCCGGGCATTGATCGTGGTCGACGTACAGAACGACTTCTGCGAGGGAGGCAGCCTCGCGGTCGCGGGCGGGGCGGCGGTCGCCGAGGCGATCCGACACCACATCGCGGCCAACGCGGCCGAGCAGCCGCCGGACCCCGTGCACGCGGAGACACCGGCCTACGCGCACATCGTGGCCACGCGGGACCACCACGTGGATCCCGGGGCGCACTTCTCGGCGACGCCGGACTATGAGGAGACCTGGCCGACGCACTGCGTGGCCGGTACCGAGGGCGCGCGCTTCCACCCGGCGTTCGCGTCGGCGGTCGAGTCGGGGCGGGTCGAGGAGATCTTCTCCAAGGGCGCACACGCGGCCGCGTACAGCGGGTTCGAAGGGGCGGCGGCCGACGGGACGTCGTTGGCCGAGTGGCTGCGGGATCGCGGCGTCACCCAGGTGGACGTGGTGGGGATCGCCACGGACCACTGCGTGCGGGCGACCGCGTTGGACGCGGTGCGGGAGGGGTTTGCGACGCGGGTGTTGTTGGGGCTGACGGCGGGGGTGGCGGCGGGGACGACCTCTTCGGCGCTCGCCGAGCTTCGGGGGGCGGGGGCGGTTCTGGTGGGCGAGCCGGCATTGCCCTGAGGCCGGGCGGGCCGTGGGTGGTTGGGTGGGCTTTTTTTGGCCTCATGCGCCGGCCGGGCTGGTTGCCCTCATGCGCCGGGCGGGCTGGGTGGCCTCAAGCGCCGGCCGGGCTGGTTGCCCTCAAGCGCCGGGCGGGCTGGGTGGCCTTAAGCGCCGGCCGGGCTGGTTGCCCTCATGCGCCGGGCGGGCTGTTGGGTTTGCCTGGTTGGGTTTTGAGGGTGGCGTGGGGGCTGGTTGTGGCGCGGTGGGGGTGTGCCGTATGGGTGGTGGTCGGGGGGTGTGGTGTTTGTTGGGGGTGGCCTGGGGCGGGGGTCAGGGGGTGGTGGGCCCGACTGTTACTCGGGCGGCGGTGCCGGTGCGGGTGGGGCCTTCCGTGGTGATTGTGGTGCCGGTGTGGGGGACTTTTACGCCGGTGTTGGGGGACGCGGCGGACCAGTACTCGGCGCTGTCGGTGAACGTGGGGACGCCTGGGCGGGAGGGGAAGGTGCCCAGGCGGCCCAGGGTGATCGCCGAGGTTTCTTCCGTGGTGGAGGTCAGGGCGGCGTCGGCGGTCTGGAAGCGGGCGGGGAGTGGTTTTCCGGTCCGGTCCAGGAGGGGTTCCGGGTGGATGTCGACGGGCAGGATCAGGCCCTCGCCGGGGTGACGGGAGACGTCGTTGTCGGTGAAGGAGGTGTCCCACAGCCAGATCAGGACGCCCTCGCCGTACGGGAAGTGGGCGGCCACGCGTTTGTTGCCGGTGATTTGGTAGGGGCCGTTCACGAGGGTGGTGTCCGCGCCGACGTATTGCCGGTTCTCCACGATGTACCAGCGTTTGGCGTTGCTTCCGCGGCGTGGTGGCAAGGGGACGAGCAGTGCCTGCGGGTCGCCCGTGGACTGGTTCGGCGCGAGTTGGGCCACGGTCTTGCGGGTCGGGTCCACGATGCGTACGTCCAGCCAGCCCAGTTGCAGCTTGTCCCACGCGGACAGCGAGCCCGGCAGTGAGCCCGCGCCGTCCTCGTCGCCGAGGTAGCCGCCGAGCGCCATCAGCGACCAGAACCCCGGCGGGCCGTCGGTCGAGTTGCCTCGGTCGTACAGGTCCGGAAGGCCCAGGTTGTGACCGAACTCGTGGGCGATCACGCCCAGTCCGCCGTTCTCCGACTGGATCGTGTAGTCCCCGGCCCAGATCCCGGAGTCGCCGATCGGTGTGCCACCCGCGCGGTTGCTCGCCGGCCCGGTGCGACCGACCCGGTCGGCGTACGCGTACCAGCGGTGCGACCACACCGCGCCCCGGCCCTGTTCGCCGCCGCCCTGGGCCTTGTCCACGCCGGCGTGCACGATCTCCAGGTTGTCGAGGTAGCCGTCCGGCTCGTCGAAGTCGCCGTCGCCGTCGAAGTCGTCCCGGTCCCAGCGGTCGAACGACGCGAGCTCGTCGCGGACCTGTGCGGCCGTCAGCCCTCCGGCGATCCGCCCGTCGTACCAGACCTTCATCGCGTCCCGGACCAGAGCCCACACGTCCTGGCACACGTTGCGGCCACACCCGTCGTTGCCGTAGCGCGCCTCGTTGTAGGGCACCCGGACCCACTCGGTGACCTCGCCGTCGAGCGAGTAGCGGCCCGAGGACTGCGCGCGGTAGTACGAGGCCAACGAGGGCGAGTCGGTGCCCGGGCCGAAGAACAGGTCCCGGAAGTGGTCGCGTTCGTAGCTCGATCGCCACAGCGTCGTGGTGTCCTCGGCCCGGTTCGGCGCCGGGATGGTGCCGTGTCGAGGACCCGGCCGCGAGCTGTAGCGATGCCCGTTCGGCGCGTCGAGGCGATCGCCGAACTCGACCAGGACCACGAACACCCGCGCCTCGGCGGGTGGCCGGGTCTCCGCGGCGCCCGCTTCGCCGGCCGGCACCGTGCGCGCCGTCAGCGCCGGGTCCTCGGTCATCGCCCGTACCGCCGCGTCGCGTCGTTGTCTGCGCCGCTCGGTGAAGGGGTGCGTTAGGTCGTCGTCGCGTTCGACGAAGGGGCCGGATTCGGTGCGCTCGCCCGGGACGTCCGCGATCCGGCCCGGCGCGGCCGGGGCGGCGGCCAGCACGAGCAGTGCGCACAACGCGGTGACGACGGGGGTGACGTGCCTGCGGTTCACGTGGACTCTCCGGGGCGGGCGGTCCTGGGGCTGTCTTCATGCGCGGGATCGGTGCTCCGACCGTCGCGGGAGGGTGCCCGGAGCCGGGACCGATAAATCCCGATCGCAATCGACTGGTTACATTGCGCGGCGTGAGCAGTAGCGTGAGAGCGGGGGGCGTGCACAAAGGGGTGCAGGGGAGGTGGTGCGTCGTGGCAAGAGGAGATTTCTTCCGACTCGGCTACGGCGTATTCGTCACGATCGTCTTGACGGTCTCACTATTGGCGGCCTGGGAGCCGCGCACCGTGGCGGGAGCTGCCGTCGCCATGGGCATCGGGGTCGCGCTGGGCACGACGACGGCAGTGCTCGGCATTCGCGCTCGGCATCACCAGCCTCGGGTCACGACCCGCGGATGACGGTGGTCTTGGCCGCCTTGTCGTGCAGACACTGATGCCACGGCTGATCCCAGAACTGCCACAACACGTTGACCAGCCAGAAGATCGTGCCCAGGCACGGCACGATCGGGGGCAGCGTGAACACGCCGGCGCGGGTCCATGCGGGCGATCCGGCGATGGGCCCGCCGTCGGCCACCCGCACCACCCGGATGCGCAGCACTCGCTTGCCGAGCGTGCGACCGTAGCGGTCGAGCTGGAAGCCCTCGTAGAGGAAGTACAGCAGTGAGAAGATCAGACCCGAGGTGAACTGAGAGCCAAAGCTCATGTCGTCGTAGTCGTAGTCGGTGACCGGCCACGAGAGCAGGCCCGCGACCACGCCGACGATGATGCTGTCGATGATCCGCGCGAGCAGCCGCCGCCACGGGCCGCCGAGCTCCGGCCCGGCCCCGTACCCGCCCGTGCCGCCACCCGTGCCGTGGGACGGGTCCTGGCCGTACGGGCCGCCCTGACCGTACGGATACTGCCCGGTCGGGTCCTGCCCGTACGGCGGTTGCCCGGAGGGATTCCCGCCGTACGGAGGTTGCCCCCGTCCGGACGGGTCCGATCCGGGAGGCGGCTGCTGCCCGCCGTACGGCGGCTGCTGTCCGTGGGGCGGCTGACCGGGCGGTGGTTGCTGCCCGTAGGGGTTTCGACCCGAGGGGTCGTCTCCGAACGGGTCGGGCGGCGGAGGCGGTGCACTACCTGTCATAAAGCCGAGTAAACCGGACATAAGGCGACGCGACCGTGACGTGTTCGACCAATCCGGTCGTGTCGCGTCTGTACGGGTGACGGGGTGGTGACCGGGTGGCGGGCGGGCCGCGCCCGGCGTCAGTCGCGGGCGACGAACGTGCGCGCAGCCTTGTCGTGCAGCCCCTGCCGCCACGGCCGATCGAAGAGACCCCACAACGCGCCGAGCACGCCGACCACGAACACGCCCGGTACGTACAGGACCAGCCAGCGTCGCACCGACTGCCACAGCGAGGGGGTGTCGTGGCTGTCCAGGTCCGCGACGCGCAGGCCGAACAGGGTCTTGCCGAGCGAGCGGCCCCACTTCCAGGTGGGCAGCGCCTCGTACAGCAGCGCGGCCACGAGCACGGTGCCGAGCACCATCGCGATCGCGGTCCCGGTGGTGCCGTCGATCAGCCAGACCGTGGTGTCGCGGCCCTCGTAGCGGGCCCGGTCGATCTTGTCCCGGATGTGCTCGACCGCGTCCGGGACGAGCGGGATGCCGACCGCGACGCCGGCCGCGAGCGGCACCAGGGCGTCGGCGATCCGGGCCAGCAGCCGTCGGCCCAGGTTCGCCGGGCGCCGTTCGTTGCTGCCGAAGATGTCGGCCTGGACCGGTCGCCACGGCCCCGGCTCCTCGGCCGCGCGCTGTGGCGGCACCCCGCCCGCCGGTGGCGGCGTCGCGCCGCCCGCCGGGCCGGTGGGGGCGGTCGGGCCGGACCACGACGGGCCCGCGTCGGACGAGCCGGCGGCACCGGGGCCGGGTGAGCCGGCCGGCGGCGCGTACACGCCGGTCGAGGACATGTCGTACGGAGCGCCGATGCGCGCGGACAACACCTCGCCCTGGATCACCCGGCCGCCCTGCTCGATCGCCTCGGGGCCGCCGGACTCTCCGGCCCGGTCCGGTTGTTCGGCGGCGGGCCGGCCGGGTTCCTCGGCCGGTCGGCTGCTGTCCGGCACCCAGGCACCGCCGTCCCAGTAGCGGATGTGGCCGGTGATCTCCGGATCCGGGTACCAACCCGGTGCGGGTGCAGAGGACATGGGCGGGATTTTGCCGTACCGGAGGGGTGACGTGTACGCCCCGGGTCACATCCGGGCCCGAACACCACCGCCGAGCCGGTTCGCCCGGGCCCTGGGCTGATGGCAGCATGGGACCCATGAGTGTCGCTCCCATCGAGGTCGAGAAGCAGAAGCCCGAAGAGGACGTCCGGGCGGAGACCCCGTGGGTGTGCATCGTCTGGAACGACCCGATCAATTTGATGTCGTACGTGACCTACGTCTTCCAGTCCTACTTCGGCTATCCGAAGAAGAAGGCGGAGAAGCTCATGCACGACGTGCACAACAAGGGTCGGGCCGTGGTCTCGTCGGGGACGCGCGAGGAGATGGAGCGCGACACCACCGCGATGCACGGATTCGGCCTGTGGGCCACCATCCAGCACGACAAGTGACACCCACTCGGTTCGCTCGGCCCGGCCGGCCCCTCCGGTTTCCGCCCCATATTCCCCGGGAGTTGCACAGCCTGTGAACGGCCTCTTCATGCGCGGACGCTCGGGACGACCCGAGATCGTCCTGGAGGACATGCACGTGCGAGTGCTGGCCGATCTGTGCGGTCAACTGGTCGAGATGGTCTCGCCCGACGACGAGGCGAGCGACCCGCTGGCCGCCGAGTTGGGCCTGACCGGGCTCGGCTCGACCGACACACCGGTCACCCCGGACGACCCCGCGCTCGCCCGCCTGCTGCCGGACGCCTACGCCGAGGACGCCGAGGCGGCGGCCGAGTTCCGCCGCTACACCGAGACCGACCTGCGGCTGCGCAAGCGCGACAACGCGCGGATCGTGCTGGCCGACCTGGCCGAGTTGGTCGACCTCACCGAACCGCCGGGCGCCGAGGAGTTGCGCGCGCAGGGCGGCGAACACCGCGTGGTGCTCGACGAGCAGGGCATCCAGGCCTGGCTCGGCACGCTCAACGACCTGCGCCTGGTGATCGGTACCCGGCTCGAAGTCACCCAGGACATGGAGGAATTCGAGGCCAAACTGGCCGACGACGATCCGCGACGCTGGTTGTTCGCGGTCTTCCACTGGCTGGGCGGGTTGCAGGACTCGCTGCTCGGGGCGCTGTAGCGCCGTACCGCAGGAGCACATCCGGCGAAAGGGACACGCCGGATCGTTCGGCATTCGGGTTTCCGCTCGTTTTCGTTGGTAATACGGCCTCCGTACCAACGAACGGGAGCGATCATGACGGACATCAAGGCCGAGTCGAGCGCGCGGGCGGTCGAACCGGGTGTCGACGCCGAGGGGTACGAACGGGGACTGAACGGCCGTCAGATCCAGATGATCGCGATCGGCGGCGCGATCGGCACCGGGCTCTTCCTGGGCGCGGGCGGCGCGATCGAGAAGGCCGGGCCGTCGTTGATCGCGGCCTACGCGGTGGCCGGTGTATTGATCTTCTTCGTCATGCGCGCGCTGGGCGAGCTGCTGATGTATCGGCCGGTGGCGGGCAGTTTCGCCGAGTACGCCAGGGAGTTCTTCGGGCCGTTCGCGGGGTTCGTGACCGGGTGGACGTATTGGATCATGTGGGTTGTCACCGGGATGGCCGAGATCACCGCGGCGGGCGTCTACGTGCAGTACTGGTGGTCCTGGATCCCGCAGTGGGTGACCGCGCTGGCTGTCCTGCTGGTGCTGTTCGCCGCCAACCTGATCTCGGTCAAGCTGTTCGGCGAGTTCGAGTTCTGGTTCTCGATGATCAAGGTGACCGCGATCGTCGGGATGATCCTGGTCGGCATCGGGGTGCTGATCTTCGGCTTCGGCGAGGCCGGTGACCAGGCGTCCGTCTCGCATCTGTGGTCGGACGGCGGGTTCGCGCCCAACGGCGTCGGCGAGACGTTGATGGTGCTCCAGATCGTGATGTTCGCGTTCCTGGGCGTCGAGCTGATCGGTGTCACCGCGGGGGAGGCGCAGGACCCGGAGAAGGTGCTGCCGCGCGCGATCAACACCATCCCGTTCCGGATCGGGCTGTTCTACATCGGCGCCCTGGTGATCATCCTCTCGCTCGCGCAGTGGACCGACTTCCATGCCAAGGAGAGCCCGTTCGTGCTCGTCTTCGACCGGGTGGGCATCCCGGCCGCGGCGGCGATCATCAACTTCGTGGTGCTCACCGCCGCGCTGTCCTCGTGCAACTCGGGCCTGTACTCGACCGGCCGGATGTTGCGCACCCTCGCGGTCGAGGGGCAGGCGCCGTCGCAGGTGAGCACCCTCAGTTCGCATCGGGTGCCGGCAATGGCAGTCACCGTGTCGGCGATCGTGATGGGCGTCGGCGTGCTGATCAACGCGCTGGTGCCGGACAAGGCGTTCATGTACATCACCTCGGTGGCCACCGTGGGCGCGCTGTGGACCTGGGGCATGATCGTCGCGTGCCAGATGCGCTACCGGCGCGCGGTGAACCGGGGACGGCTGGCGGGACACGGCTTCCGGATGCCGGGCGCGCCGTACACGGGCTGGGCGGTGTTGGCCTTCCTGCTGATGGTGGTGGTCCTGCTCGGGTTCTCGGCGGACACCAGGATCGCGCTGTACGTGGTGCCGATCTGGGTGGCGTTCCTGGTGGCGGCGTACGTCTCGGCGCGGCGCGGGAAGCCGGTGAGGGTCTGAGCGGCGGACGGGCCGGCCCGGTGCGTGGGGTGGGGCGGGGTGAGGTGTCGCGCGGGTCCCAAAGCCGCTCAGTACGCTCGGGGCATGCTCACCATCACCGCAGCCCTGCGCGATCGGATCGTCGCCCACGCCCGTGCCGACCACCCCGACGAGGCGTGCGGCGTCGTCGCGGGCCCCGAGGGCACCGACCGCCCCGAGCGGTTCATCCCGATGCTCAACGCCGCGCGGTCGCCCACGTTCTACGAGTTCGACTCGGCCGACCTGTTCAAGCTCTACCGCGAGATGGACGACCGGGACGAGGAGCCCGTGATCGTCTACCACTCGCACACCGCGACCGAGGCGTACCCCTCGCGCACGGACGTGTCGTACGCGTCCGAGCCCAACGCGCACTACGTGCTCGTGTCGACGCGGGAGGAGGAGACGTACGAGTTTCGGTCGTACCGGATCGTCGACGGTGTGATCACCGAGGAGGAGGTCAACGTGGTCGAGGCCTATTGATCCGGCCGACGGCCCTTCGCGGGTTGTTCGGCGACTGTTCGAAGGCCGAGGGACGGGTTATTTCGGAGCGAATGCCCGATCCGTCGGGTATTGCCGTCGGGCTGTGTCTCACCTGTCGGTATGGCATGTTCCGGCATGCGAGATCACATCGGAGCCTCTCGATGGAATGGCTAGCATGACCATATGCGTTATGCGGGCGTGAATATGACGGAAGCGGTAGCGGGCGGTGCCCCGGGCGCGCTTCTCGTCGCACGCCTGCACGTCGATCTGTGCCGACTCTCCAGCGCCCTCTGTCGCGCTGCGCGCGTGAGCTGATCCGCTACCGGATCGGCCCACCAGGCACCCCAGGCAGCAGGCACGTCCCGCAGCACCGGCGCACGCGAACGATCCCCGCCCCACGGTCTCCACCGTCCCCGCTGGAGCGTCAAGGGTGCGGCCCGCGTCCGGACTGCGTTCTCTCCGTACGCGTCACCACCAGAGGAGCGCATCCATGGCCATCGAGGTCCGCATCCCGACCATCCTTCGTACCTACACCGACGGCGCCAAGGCGGTGCCCGGCGCGGGTGCCACCCTCGCCGACCTGCTGGTCGACCTGGAGGCCCGGCACCCGGGAGTTCGGGGACGACTGGTGGAGGAGAACGGCGAGTTGCGCCGCTTCGTCAACGTCTACCTCAACGACGAGGACGTGCGCTTCACCGGCGGCCTCGGCACCAAGTTGGACGACGGCGACACGGTCACCATTCTTCCGGCGGTCGCCGGCGGCGCGATCTGATGCGTTACGAATCGTTGCTCGATTCGGTCGGCCGCACCCCGCTGGTCGGCCTGCCGACGCTGTCGCCGTCGCCGACCGTGCGGGTGTGGGCCAAGCTGGAGGACCGCAACCCGACCGGTTCGATCAAGGACCGTCCGGCCCTGCACATGATCGAGGCGGCCGAGCGCGACGGGCTGCTCACCCCCGGTTGCACGATCCTGGAGCCGACCTCGGGCAACACCGGCATCGCGTTGGCGATGGCGGCCAAGCTCAAGGGCTATCAAATCGTCTGCGTGATGCCGGAGAACACCTCCGAGGAGCGCCGCGAACTGCTGCGCATGTGGGGCGCGCGGATCATCGGGTCGCCCGCGGCGGGTGGCTCCAACACGGCGGTCCGGGTGGCCAAGGAACTCGCGGCCGAGAATCCCGACTGGGTGATGTTGTACCAGTACGGCAATCCGGCCAATCCGGACGCGCACTACGCCACGACCGGCCCCGAACTGCTCGAGGACCTGCCCACGATCACCCACTTCGTGGCCGGTCTGGGCACCACCGGCACGCTGATGGGGGTCGGCCGCTACCTGCGCGAGAAGGTCCCGGGAGTGACCATCGTGGCGGCCGAACCGCGCTACGACGACGTCGTGTACGGCCTGCGCAACCTCGACGAGGGCTTCGTGCCGGAGCTGTACGACGCCGACGTGCTGACCACGCGCTATTCGGTGGGCTCCGCCGACGCGGTCCGGCGTACCCGGGAACTGCTGGAGAAGGAAGGCATCTTCGCGGGCATCTCGACCGGCGCGGTGCTGCACGCGGCCCTCGGGATCGCGCGCAAGGCGGTCAAGGCGGGGGAGTCGGCCGACATCGCCTTCGTGATCGCGGACGCGGGTTGGAAGTATCTGTCCACCGGCATCTACACGGCCGAGAGCACGGAGGCCGCGGTGGAGGGTCTTCAGGGTCAGCTTTGGGCTTGAGTAGCGTGGTCCGAGGCTTCGGCTGAGCCTTTGTGCCGGGTCTTCTTCGTGCCGGGTCTTCTTCGATCGCCCCCGGGCCGCCTTCGGGCGCCGGGGGCGTTCGGTTTTTCGGGGGTGTGCCGCGGGTGGGCCGTGGTGGCGCGCTCCGGCGGGCTTGGCTGCGGGGCACGCGCACGTGCGGCTGCCGCTCACGGAGGCGGTTGAGGCGCATCGGGTGGTGGCAGCGACAAAGGGGATCGCTTCGGGTCGTGCGGGGGACGGCTGCTCGCGGCCGATGGGGCATCCGGGACGGGCGGACCCGGGTTCAGGGGGGACGGGCCAGGACGTGCCGGTGGGTGGGCCGTGCCGGACGGTCTGCGCGCCGCCGGTCGTGCGCAAGGTCGTTGCATCGGCGGAGGCCCATACCGGCGTCCCCCGCGTCGCATGCTCATCGATGTCGTCGCGGTTCATCGCCGAGTTTGAAGAACTCGGTGATGTCGGGGGCGGCGACGAACTTGCGCATGGCACTCCTGGGGCGCGAGGCGCTGGGGAATCGGTCAGGTGGGGAGGCCGGATTGGGCGGCGAGGGTGGTCAGGGCCTGCTGTAGGGCCTGGCGGGCGGCGGGGGTCAGGTGGGCGGTGAGGGCCTCGTCGAGGATGTGGGCGGCGGTGGTGCACTCGGCGAGGAGGGTATGGCCGTGGTCGGTGAGGGTCAGGACTTGGCGGCGGCGGTCGGCGGGGTCGCGTTCGCGGCGGATCGCGCCGAGCTCTTCGAGTTGGTCGGCGAGGCTGACCACCAGGCTGGGTGCGACCCCCATCGTGCGGGCGATCTCCTGCTGTGAGTCGGCGGCGCCGGCGGCCAGGACCGCCATCAGGCCGACCTGTTTGGGTTTGAGGCCGTACGCCTGGACCTGTTCGGTGAAGCGCTCGGTGACGATCGCGCCGATGGTGCCCAGGCGGAACGTGACCGTGCTCGTCAGCGGACCCTGACCCTTGACATCTTTCATGGTTTGCATAATAACCTGGGAGAATCATTCAGAGTTCGAATCATTCAAGGAGTGAAGTCATGCGGCGTGCGGTGCTGCTTCTCAATGCGGTGATGGCGTTGGGCTCGGCGGGCTCGGCGGTGCTCGGCATGGTCGACCCGGGGATCCTGTCGGTGCCCGGGACCGAGGTGAGCGACGGAATGCACATGTACGCGCAGGCGTACGGCGTTCGCGCCGTCCCGCTCGCCGCGGGCCTGCTCTACCTCCTCGCCCGGCGCGCCGACCGGGGCCTGACGCCGATCCTGGTCGTGGCCGGCGTCGCGCAACTGGGCGACGCGATGATCGGGATCGAACAGGGCATCACCGGCATGGCGATCGGCGGCAGCCTGGGCGCGACCGTGCACCTCGCTTCCGCGTGGTGGCTCTCCCGTCCGCCCGCCCGCGTATTCGCCGCCGGCGCGATCAACGCCGGCTGAGCCGCTCGCGCGTCGGGGCAACGGGCCGACCCACCGCGGGGTCACCGGTTCGTTCTGGACATCGCGACAACTCGTCCACCGGCCCGCCCCGTTGCCGGCCGGCGACGCCGAAACGACGGGGCGGCCGCCCACACACGCGGCCGCCCCGACCGCGACGCCAACTCGGCACACCCCCCGGCGCGTCAGCGCCGACGACTTGATCGTCGACCGGTGATCGACGAGCCTGCGAGGAGAGCGGCGGGGCCGCCGGTTCGCGCGTAGCGCGTTCATCCGTGCCCACGAGCGGTGGAACCGCCGGTTCGCGCGTAGCGCGTTTGATCAGGCGGCCGGAGGCCGCGTGGCGAAGCCGCCTCGCGCGCAGCGCGGTTGGATATGACGTCGGTCACCCCCATGCCCGTTGTGCACCGGGACGTACCCCTCCTCTGCGTACTCTCAGGGGGTGGCATTCGCATCCAACGACGCGCCGATCGGGATTTTCGACTCGAGCTTTGGTGGCCTGACCGTGGCCAGGGCCGTGCTCGACCAGCTTCCGAACGAGCCGATCCGCTATCTCGGCGACACCGCGCGGCAGCCCTACGGGCCGAGGCCGATCGCGGAGGTTCGTCGGTACGCGCTGGAATGCCTGGACCGGCTCGTGGACGAGGGCGTGAAACTCCTGGTCATAGCCTGCAACAGCGCGTCCGCCGCGATGTTGCGGGACGCGCGCGAGCGGTACGCGGTGCCGGTCGTCGAGGTGATCAAGCCGGCCACCCGGCGTGCCGCGGCGGCAACTCGCAACGGGCGGGTCGGGGTGATCTCGACCCAGGCCACGAAGACCTCGATGGCCTACGAGGACGCGTTCGCCGCCGCACCGCACATCAACCTCACCACCCAGGCGTGCCCGCGCTTCGTCGAGTTCGTCGAGCGCGGGGTGACCAACGGCGACGAACTGCTCAAGGTTGCCCGGGGTTACCTCGACCCGGTCGTGTCCGAGGGCGTGGACACCCTCATCCTCGGCTGCACGCACTACCCGCTGCTCACCGGTGTCATCTCCTACGTCGTGGGGGAGCAGGTCACGCTGATCTCCAGCGCGGAGGAGACCGCGAAGGACGTCTACCGCGCACTCGCGGCCGGCGGCCTGATGCGTGACACCGGACGGGCCGCGCCGGAGCACCAATTCCTCACCACGGGCGATCCCGCCCAGTTCCGCGACGTGGGTCGCCGGTTCCTCGGCCCCGAACTCGCGCACGTCGACGCGCTCGGAGCCCTCACGTGAAACTCACCGTCGTCGGCTGCTCCGGCAGCTTCCCCGGACCGGACAGCCCCTGCTCGTGCTACCTCCTGGAAGCCGACGGGGTCCGCATCCTGATCGACCTCGGCAACGGCGCGCTCGGCGCGCTGCAACGGCACACCACGCTCGGCTCGATCGACGCGGTGCTGCTCAGCCATCTGCACGCGGACCACTGCCTCGACCTCGCCTGCTACTTCGTGGCCCGCAAATACTGCCCGTCCGGCGAACTGCCCCGGCTGTCGGTGTACGGACCGGCCGACACGCACGAGCGGATCGCGCGCGCGTACGACGTCGAGGGCGCCATCGACAACGGGCGGATGGGCGACGTGTTCGACTTCCGCACGGTGGTCACCGGCACCTTCGAGGTCGGCCCGTTCCGGATCACCGCCGACCGCATGCCGCATCCCGTGGAGTCGTACGCCTACCGGATCGAGGCCGGCGGCCGGTCGCTGGTCTACTCCGGCGACACCGGGGTCAGCGACGACCTGGTCCGGATCTCGCGCGGCGCCGACCTGCTGCTGTGCGAGGCGTCGTTCGAGCACGGCCGGGAGAATCTGCCGCATGTGCACCTGAACGGCCGCCAGGCCGGCGAACACGCCGAACGGGCGGGCGTGGGAAGGCTGTTGCTTACCCACATCCCGCCGTGGACGAGCCGCGGGCGCAATCTCGAGGACGCCCGCAAGACCTTCACCGGCGCCGTCGAGCTGGCCCTGCCGGACGCCTCGCACACGGTCTGAGCCCGCCCGGGTGTCCGGTCCGAAGGGGTGTGTGCCACCGCTTAGGCTGGGTCCATGTCACGAGTAGACGGCCGTACCCCCGACCAGCTTCGCCCGGTCACGTTCCAGCGCAAGTGGCTCGACCACGCCGAGGGCTCGGTCCTCGTCGAGTTCGGCCGTACCCGTGTCCTGGTTGCCGCGAGCGTCACCGAAGGCGTGCCGCGCTGGCGCAAGGGCAGTGGGGAGGGCTGGGTCACCGCCGAGTACTCGATGTTGCCGCGCGCCACCCACACGCGCGGTGATCGCGAGTCGGTCAAGGGCCGGATCGGCGGGCGTACGCACGAGATCTCGCGGCTGATCGGCCGTTCGCTGCGCGCGGTGATCGATACCAAGGCGCTCGGCGAGACCACGATCCACCTCGACTGCGACGTGCTCCAGGCGGACGGCGGCACCCGGACCGCGGCGATCACCGGCGCGTACGTCGCGCTGGCCGACGCGGTGACCTGGGCGCGCGAGCACAAGCTCACCCGCAAAGGCGCCAACCCGCTGGTCGGTTCGGTGGCGGCGGTCAGCGTCGGGATCATCGACGGCGTGCCGATGCTCGACCTTCCCTACGAGGAGGACGTTCGGGCCGACACCGACATGAACATCGTGTGCACCGGTGACGGACGCTTCGTCGAGGTGCAGGGCACCGCGGAGAAGGAGCCCTTCGATCGCGCGCTGCTGAACAACCTGCTCGACCTCGGTGCGCGGGGCTGCGAGGAACTGACGGTGCTTCAGCAGCTCGCGCTGGAGTCCTGAGCCGAACCGATACGGCAACCGTCCGGGCGCGACCGCGAATTCGCTTTCCCGGGCATACCACTGCAAATGGTGGTCACGTGCCGGTTGCGAGTGTCACGTACGCGCAACCGGCACGCACCGGGTGTGCCACGGTCGGCCCGGCGCGGGCCCGGTCACCAGTACGGTCATGGCATCTGGTCATCCCGATCAGCACCCGCCACGACCGGGCCGATCAGCCCGTCCCTGACGAGGAGCTCCATGTTCCGCGCCACGTTCCGTCCCCGCCGGGTCCTGCGCACCACGATCGCGGCCACCGCCATGGCGGGCGCGCTGTTCGCCACCGTCGCGTGCGAGCAGGCGCAGCAGGCCATCTCGTGTGCCGAACTGGCCACCAACCTGACCAACGACATCTCCAACCTGAGCAATGTGCTCAACGATCCGGCCGCTGCCCGGAAGTCGCTCGACAACCTGCAGAAGACCTTGGACGACAAGACCAAGGACCTGGACTCGGACGACGCCAAGAACGCCGCGAACAGCCTCGGCGACGTGATCACCCAGCTCAGCACCAAGGCCGCCAACGGTGACAGCCTGGGCGCGAGCGACGTGCAGCCGCTGATCAACGGCGCGAAGAACCTGACCACGATCTGCGTCAAGTAACCGGTCCGCGAGGGCGGCCCGGATTCGATCCGCGGCCGCCGCGAGTCCTAGGCTTGCCGTATGAGCCGTCTCGTACTCGCCACCCGCAACGCCAACAAGGTCGTCGAGCTCCAGCAGATCCTCCGGGACGTCGGGCTCGACGTCGAACTCGTCGGCATGGACGCCTACCCGGACGTCCCCGACGTGCCCGAGACCGGCCTCACCTTCGCGGCCAACGCCCTGCTCAAGGCCCACGCCATCGCGCGGGCCACGGGGCTCCCGGCGATCGCCGACGACTCGGGCCTGTGCGTGGCCGCGCTCAACGGCATGCCCGGTATCTTCTCCGCGCGTTGGGCCGGCACGCACGGCGACGACACGGCCAACCTGCGGTTGCTGCTCGCGCAACTGTCCGACATCGCGGACGAACACCGCGCCGCGTGGTTCGCCTGCGCGGCGGCGCTCGCGCTGCCGGACGGCACCGAGCGGGTGGTCGAGGGCCGGTTCGAAGGCACCTTGACCCGCGAGCCGCGCGGCACCGGCGGCTTCGGATACGACCCGATCCTCCTGGTCGCCGACGACACTCGCACCGCCGCCGAGCTGACCGCCGCCGAGAAGAACGCGATCAGCCACCGGGGCAAGGCGTTTCGTGCCCTGGCGCCGATCGTCTCCGAACTGATCGGCTGACGACCGGGCGGGGGTCGGGCCGACGGGTCGCGCCGAATCCGACCTCTGCGCCGAGGCCGACGCCGACGCCGGCGTCGTGGTCGGGTGGCCTGTCTCGTCGCCCTCTTGTCGCCCGTCTCGGCGACCACTTCGATGTTCGGCCCGCCGCTCCGGAATGCGCGTCGCCCCAGCCGCGCTGTCGAGGCAATCCGCGCGTGGACCGTGTCGGTGCGTGCCCCGCTGCCCCATCGCCATCGCTCTGCCGGGAATCGGCAAGGTTGGTAGCGTTTTCCTGGCTGCTATTCGGCAACGTGGTGGGGCCTCGGGGGGACGCGGCGTGAAGAGCGACGACGGGATACCCGTCGAGTTCGTGGGTGGATGGGCCGAGTTGTTGCGGGAGGTTTCCGCGACCGGACGGCTGCTGCGGCGGGCCGAGTTGCACGCGCTGGCCGAGATGGGGGAGCGGGCCGGGGAGGCCGGGTACGACTGGCGTCCGCTGGTCGGGCTGTATCTGCGCGAGACGCGTCGGGCCTGGGGGACGCTGCCGGGCATCGGTCGGGCGGCGAGTGTGACCGAGGCGGCCCGGGGCGGGGACGCGGCGCTGGCCGCTTTGGACGCGGCGATCGCCGCGCTCGGCGCCGGCCACGAGCACGCGCGACGGCTGGCGGTCCGCCAGGAGGAGGCCGCGCGGCGCGAGTTCATCGACGACCTGCTGTACGGGCGCAGCGACCTGGGTCGGCTGGCCGAGCGTGCCGAACGCTTCGGGCTGCGGCTGGCCCGGACGCACGTGGTCGCGGTCGCCGTGGGTGGGACGGACTATGACGAGGCGCACCCCCTGGTCCGCCGGGTCGAGCGCGAGCTGATCGGGCGGTTCGGCGAACGGGACGTGTTGCTGACCACCAAGGACGGCCGGCTCGTGTGCGTCGCGGCGGACGACGAGCAGTCGGTGCTGACCGCGTTTGCGAAGTACGCGACGGCCGGCGGCGCGGGCCGCGAGGGCGCCGACCGGGTCGCACTGGGCCGGCCGCACGCCGGTGCGGGCGGCGTGGTGCTCTCCTACGAGGAGGCGCTGGGCGCGCTCGACCTGGCCGTGCGGCTGGATCTGCCCGGGACCGTGCTCGACGCGGCCGATCTGCTGGTCTTCCCGGTGTTGATGCGCGACCGCGCGGCGATGTCCGACCTGGTTCGCAGCGCGCTGGGGCCGCTGGTGCAGGCGCGTGGCGGCGCGGTCCCGCTCCTGGAGACGATCACCGCGTGTGCGGCGGCGGGTTACGTCAACGCCGAGGCCGCGCGCCGGTTGCGGATCAGCGTACGCACACTCTCCTACCGGCTGGAGCGGATCAGGACGCTGACCGGATACGACCCCGGCGACGCGATCCAGCGCTACACCCTGGAGACCGCCGCGCTGGGCGCCCGGATCCTGGGCTGGCCCAGTACTCCGCTCTGACCGCTTTTCCCGGAGTCCGTAGCCGGACGTCAAGAAGGCGTCAACACTGCCGGCATCCGGCAATGTGCGGGCGTGCCGGCCGGTGCCACGGTGTCGGCGCACGAGGGGCCGAGGGGGTGGGACGGTGGGGGATTTCGTGCGGGCGGCACTGGCGTTTCCGGCCGTCCTGTTCAGCTTCGCGCTCGTCGTGGTGGCGGCCTACTGGCTGCTGGTGCTGCTCGGCGGTGTCGCCGTGGGTCATGGGGATCACGGGGATGGTCAGTATGGCGGGCCCTGGGCCCACGGGGGTCATGACGGTCACGGTGAGCACGTGGGTCACGGGGACCACGACCCACGCGACACCGCCGGCGTACCGATCACCGTGACGATCTCGCTCGCGATCGCGGTGACCTGGTTCGGCTGTCTGGTCGGTACCGCGCTGACCGACCGCTGGTGGTTGCGCGCCGCGACGCTCCCCGCGGCGCTCGCGCTGGGCCTGCTCACCGCTCGCTCGACACGCGCGCTGGTCCGACGCTTCCTGCCACCCGAACGCCCGGCCCTGCGGGCCGACTTCGTCGGCCGTACCTGCCTGATCCGGACCGGGCGGGTGGGCCACGACTTCGGTCAGGCCGAGGTCCGGGCCTTGGACGGATCGACCGCGATCCTCCAAGTGCGCACGGACGAGCACGGGTTGGTGTCCGGCAGCACCGCGCTGATCTTCGACTACGACGCGGCGGGCGAGTTCTTCCGGGTGACCGGCTACGACAGCGCGCTGGACCCGGACCGAACCGCGAGCTGAACGCGCGCCGTTCGTCGCTTGCGGCCTGCCGCCTGCCGTATCCCGTTCACCGTTCGCCAGTCGCGGCGCCGAAGTCGTCCGCGCGCACACCAACGTCCCGCTCTATCGAGGGATCTCACTGATGGATGCCAGCACCGTGGGTATCGGTGTGCTCGTCGCCGTCGTCCTGCTCGTCGTACTCGTCGTGCTCCTCGCCGTGACCCGGCTCTACCGCAAGGTGTCGCAGGGCCAGGCACAACAGGCTGGCCGAGCGGCTCCTGCCGGTGCTCGACGACGCCGAGGTCGACACACTCGTGGACGACCACTACACGGCGCAGGCACAGACGCTGACCACCGATGCCGAGGCCAACCTGCTCAAGCTGGCCGAACTGCGCGGCCTGCTCGGCCCGGCGGACCGGGAACGCTGGGCCGAGGTGAAGCGGGCCTACCGGGCGGGCCGGGCCTGAACCGGGGAGGACGCGAGGCTCGGCTCGGCGGCGGGTACCCCCGCCTCGGGTGCGATCGCCGGTTCCGGAATCCAGGCCGGGGTGAGCACGCCGTACAGCGTCCAGCCCAGGCGGGTGTACAACGCCCGGCCGGCAGGGGTGGCGACCAGCACCCCGGTGCGGGCGCCGCGCTCGGCGGCGGCGTCGCCGAGCGCGGTCATCAGCACGCTGCCCAGTCCTCGACGCCGGTGCGCCGGGTCGGTCCGGATCTGGTCGGCCACGGCTGTCTCCCCGGTGACCCCGATTCGCCCGCTCGCGGCGACCGCGCCGTCGCCGGCGAGCAACCGCACGAACACGACCGCGCCCACCGGCTCGACCTCGATCGTGTACCCGCTCGGCGGGAGCACCGCGGCCTGCCGCAGGGGCCCGGTCATCACGTACTCCGGATCGCCGATCGTCCACGCGGGCGTCAGTTCGGGGCCGATCCGCTCGGGCGGGCCGAAGCTCTTGATCCAGGTGCCGGGATCGGTCCGGGTCCGGGCCGTCTCGGCCACGTGCCCGACGTCGTGCAACACGTAGCGCACGCGGTGCTCGGGCAATCCGACGTCGAGCCGGAAGCCGCCCGCCGCCTCGACCGGCGCGGGTACCGATCGGGCCGCCGCCCAACCGGTGACCCAGGCCCGGATCAGTTCGGCGGTGGATATGGACCGCTCCCGGTCGATGGTGCTCACGGCTTCTCCCGACGGATCGGCGACTGGAACCCGGAAAGCGTATTGCAAGCGACTTGCAATAAGGCCGGCAGACTCCTGACGCTTCGTCATACAACGGTAAGCAGCGGATTCCCCCGTCCAGGACACGTGCGGGTCAGGATGGAGGAGCTGTTCCGCGAACCGATTTTCCCGAGCGTGAGGTGGCGTCGTGCGGCGTTCTGGATGGCCCGGTGCCGCGTTGGCGGGCGTGCTCTCGGCGGCCGTGGCGGTCGGCGTGGCCGAGGCGATCGCGGCGTTCGTGCGACCGGAGGCCACACCGTTCGTGACGATCAGCGGCGCGGTCACCGACCGGGCGCCGCAGGGGCCGCGCGAATGGGCGATCCGCACCTTCGGGACCGCGGACAAGGCGTTCCTGCTGACCGTGATCACCGTGCTGCTCGCGCTGTTCGCCGCCGGACTCGGTGCGCTCGCCGCCCGGCGGCTGCGCTACGGGATCGTCGGCGTGCTCGCGCTCGGTGCCTTCGTGGCCTGGACCGCCGTCGACCGCCCCTCGTACACACCCGCCGACCTGGCCCCGGTGCTGGTCGGCACGCTGTTCGGGATGCTCGCGCTGATCCTGTCGACCCGGCCCGACCTGGTCGACCGACGCCCGCTCGCCCGCCCGCTGCCGGGCGCGTCCGAGGACGACGTGCGCGAACCGGCCCCGGACACCTCGCGCCGTACGGTGATCCTGGTCGGCGCCGCCGCGGTCGCCGCGGTGACCGGGTTCGGCGGACGGATGCTCCAGCACGCCCGGTTCAACGCGGAGCGGTCCCGCGCGTCCGTCGCGGGGAACCTGCCTGCGCCGATCAGCGCGGCCGCGCCGGCCGGCCCCGGCCTGATCGAGCCCGGCCTGACCCCGTACCTGACCTCGAACGCCGACTTCTACCGGATCGACACCGCGTTCACCGTGCCGCAGCTTCGGGCCGAGGACTGGCAGTTGCGTATCCACGGCCTGGTGGACCGGGAAATCCGGCTGGACTACCCGCAGTTGCGGGCCCGCCTCGCGATCGAGCGGGACATCACGCTGGCCTGCGTGTCCAACGAGGTCGGCGGCGACCTGATCGGCAACGCCCGCTGGCTGGGCACCCCACTGGCCGACCTGCTGCGCGAGGCGGGAATCCGGCCCGGTGCCGATCAGATCGTCTCCAGATCGCCGGACGGCATGACGATCGGCACGCCGCTGCGCGAGGTGCTCGACGGGCGTGACGCGATGCTGGCGTACGCGATGAACGGCGAGCCGCTGCCGATCAAGCACGGCTTCCCGGTCCGGATGGTGGTTCCGGGACTGTACGGCTACGTGTCCGCGTGCAAGTGGATCGTGGACCTGGAGGTGACCCGGTTCGACGCGTTCAGCGCCTACTGGGTCAAGCTCGGCTGGGCCCGGCAGGCCCCGATCAAGACCCAGTCGCGGCTGGACACGCCCAGGGACGAGGGCACCGTGAACGCCGGCCGGGTTCCGGTCGCCGGCGTCGCGTGGGCGCAACACCGGGGCATCGCCGCGGTCGAGATCCAAGTCGACGAGGGCCCGTGGCAGCCCGCCGAGCTCGCGCCGCAGACCACCACCGACACCTGGCGCCAATACCGCTGGATGTGGGACGCGACGCCGGGCAGGCACGTACTGCGGGTGCGGGCCACGGACGGCACCGGCGCGGTACAGACCGCCAAGAACGCCGACGTGGTCCCCGACGGCGCGACCGGCTACCACCGGATCGGCGTCACGGTGCGGTGAACGGCGCGACTTCGGGCCGCCCGACGCGAACCACGCCGCGGCGGGCCGGGCCCTTCGGGGAAGGCCACCGATACCGGCCGGGTCGCCCCCACGACCCGGCCGGTGCCGCTCACTCCTCGATCAGTCCCCACGCCTTTGCGATCAGCTCGTACGAGCGGATCCGCGCGTCGTGGCCGTATACGTTGCTGATCACCATCAACTCGTCCACCTTGGTGCGCTCGCGCAGTTCGCGCATGCCGGCCCGCACCTCGGCCAGGTCGCCCGAGATGTGCTGGCGCCGGTAGTTCGCCACGAACTCCCGCTCGGCGGGCGTCCACGGGTAGGCCTCGGCCTCCTCCGGCGACGGCATCCGACCGGGGTTGCCGCCGCGCAGCCGCAACATCGACAACGCCTGGGACAACGCGAGCCGCTCGGCCTCCTCGTGCGTGTCGGCCGCGATCACCCCGGCCGCGATCATCGAGTACGGCTCCTTGAGCGACTCGGAGGGCTGGAACGACTCGCGGTACAACTCGAGCGCGGGCAGCGTGTGCTGCCCGCTGAAGTGATGCGCGAACGCGAACGGCAGGCCCAGGATCCCGGCCAACTGCGCGCTGTAGCCGCTGGACCCCAGCAGCCACACCGGTGCCTCGGCGGACGCGAACTCGCCTCCCGCCTCGATCCCGGACGCGGGACCGGGCACCGCGTGCATCCGCGCGTACGGGTGGTCCGCCGCGAACGACCCGGTGACGAACCCGATCAGCTCGCCGAGCGCCTGCGGGAACTCCTCGACCGACTCGGCCCCGCCGCCGCGCCGCAGCGCGCGCATGGTGACCTGATCGGTGCCCGGGGCCCGGCCGATGCCGATGTCGATCCGCCCGGGATGCAGCGCTTGGAGCGTGCCGAACTGCTCGGCGACCACGAGCGGCGCGTGGTTGGGCAACATCACGCCGCCCGAGCCCAGCCGCAGGGTCGAGGTGTGCGCGGCCAGGTGGGCGAGCAGCACCGGCGGCGACGAACTGGCGATGCCGGGCATGTTGTGGTGTTCCGCCACCCAGAACCGGTGGAATCCCCATCGCTCGGCCAGCTTCGCCAACTCGGTGCTCGTACGCAGCGCCTCGGTCGCCGAGTACCCGGTTCCCACCGGCGCCACGTCCAGTACCGACAACTTCACAGCGTCCACTCCGCGTCCCTCTTTCTCGCCCGTTTCCCGCCCACCCGATTGCGCTCCGGTGCTTTGAGTTGCAACCCGCGGGCACTGCGCGCTGTTCCAGGGCTCATGCGTGCAGACGATCACACGGGGCATAAAGGACAGTCGGAAAGATCATGGACTGGATGCCATACAGGTCTTGACCCATTCCAATTTCGGACCCAGGTTGGAATCGGCGCTCCAAGACCCGGCACGTGAACCACACGAAAGGGACACTGGCGATGACCGAACGCCCGACCACCACGACCGACGCGGGTATCGCGGCCCCGAGCGACGAGTTCTCGCTCTCCGTCGGACCCGACGGCCCGTTGCTGCTCCAGGACCACTACGTCATCCAGAAGATGGCGCAGTTCAACCGTGAGCGGGTGCCGGAGCGGGTGGTGCACGCGAAGGGGGGCGGCGCCCACGGGATCTTCCAGGTCACCCGGGACGTCAGCCAATTCACCAAGGCGGACCTGTTCCAGCCCGGTCGCGAGACGCCGATGTTCATCCGCTTCTCGACGGTCGCCGGTGAGCTCGGGTTCCCCGACACCGTGCGCGACCCGCGCGGCTTCGCGATCAAGTTCTACACCCGGCACGGGAACTACGACCTGGTCGGCAACAACACGCCGATCTTCTTCATCCGGGATCCGAGCAAGTTCTCCGACTTCATCCACTCGCAGAAGCGCCGGTCGGACACCCACCTGCACGACCACAACATGCAGTGGGACTTCTGGACGCTCTCGCCGGAGTCCGCGCACCAGGTCACCTTCCTGATGTCCGACCGGGGCACCCCAAGGACGTGGCGCAACATGCACGGCTTCGGCAGCCACACCTTCATGTGGGTCAACGCCGGCGGCGAGAAGTTCTGGATCAAGTACCACTTCCTGACCGACCAGGGCATCGAGAACTTCACCGACGCCGAGGCCGCCGCGCAGGCCGGCGAGGACCGCGACTTCCACATCCGCGACCTGCGCGACGCGATCACCGGCGGCGACCACCCGTCCTGGACGCTGCACGTACAGGTGATGCCGTTCGAGGACGCCGCGAACTACCGGTTCAACCCGTTCGACCTGACCAAGGTGTGGCCGCACGGCGACTACCCGCTGATCGAGGTCGGCCGGATGACCTTGAACCGCAACCCCTCGGACTACTTCGCCGAGGTCGAGCAGGCCTCGTTCGAACCGGCCAACCTGGTGCCCGGGATCGGCGCGAGCCCGGACAAGATGCTCCAGGGCCGGTTGTTCAGCTACCCGGACACGCACCGCTACCGGATCGGCCCGAACTACCTCCAGCTGCCGATCAACCGCCCGATCGTGCCGGTCCACTCGTACAACAAGGACGGCGCGATGCGGTTCGAGAACTACGGCGACCCGGTGTACGCGCCGAACAGCTACGGCGGCCCGGTGGCGAATCCGGAGTTGTACACGGACGAGAACTACGCGGTCACCGGCGAGATCATGCGCTCCGCCTACAGGTCGCATGCCGAGGACGACGACTTCGGTCAGCCCGGCACGCTGTGGCGCCACGTGATGTCCGAGACCGACCGGGAGCACCTGGTCGCCAACATCGTCGGGCACATGAAGAGCGATGGGCCGGTGAGCGCCGAGGTGCTGCCCCGGGTGATCGATTACTGGACGAAGGTCGACGCCGACCTGGGCGCGCGTGTATCGAAGGGGTTCAACGGCGGCTGACGCCGTTGGGGCCGGGCGAACCACCCAGGGGCCGCCCGGCGCGGGCGGTCCCTCGGCATGTTCGATCGCCGGCGCGGCTCGGCCGATTCCGGCCTGCCGTCCGGCGCCCGGTCACGCGGCGCCGGCCTGCCAGACCGCTCCCGAGCCGGCCGGCACCAGGGCCAGACTCTGTTGGCCCTTGACCTGGTCGGCCAGCCCCAGCGCGGAGCCGTTGCGGGCGAGCAGCACCACCCCGGAGCCACTGGTCTGCGGCTTCCACAACTGGGTGTCGCCGCGGCCGCAGTCGTCCTGATAGGCCCGGGCCCCTCGACCGTCCGCCACCTCCAGGCACTTGTGCGAGTCCGCCGACTGCAACCGGACGAAACCGCCGCCGGCGTCGCGCACCACCCATTGCTGGTTCGCCTTGCCCGGCCCCGCCGGGTACACGATCACCGGTGCGCGATCCCGGTCGCTGCCGCCGCTCACGTCCATCGCCCGGCCGTCCGCCAGGGTCAGCACGTAGCGCTTGCCCGAGGCCAGGACCGGCTTGGCGGACGCACTCTTGGACGGCGATGGTGACGCCGAGGTCGGCGCGGCGGTGGTCGGCGGCGCCGTGGTTATCTGCGCCGCGACCGCGACGGGCGGGCTCGGGGAGGAGCCGCTCGGGCCGGGGGTGGTCGCCGACGCGCCGGCGGCCTTGCCGTCGCCGCCGCCGAACACCCCGACCAGGCCGCCGCCCAGGAAACCCATCAGCGCGACCGCGCACAGCGCCGCTATCCAGATCCGACGTCGCGGCATCTGTCCCTCTCCTCATGGCCGGCTCTTCGTGCGGATCGGGTCATCCTGGCAGAAGAGTTCATACCAAGGGGTGAGTCGCTCGGTGCGAGTGGGTGCGTTCCGGGCGTGCGAAAGCGCCGCCGGAGGACGAAACCGCCGGGTGGCGAGTCGGCTCACCACCCGGCGGTACGGCTGTTCGGAGATCTCTCGGCGGTCATGCGGCGGTGCTCTCGTGGCGCCCGTGCGGTGGTCGTTCCCAGGGCTGGGGCGGGGTACCGGGCCTTGTTCTAGAGGTAGAGGCCGGTGGCCTCGCCCGAGACCTCGATGCGCTCGGCGGCGACCGCGTGCAGATCGCGTTCGCGGAGCAGGACGTACGGGACGCCGCGCACCTCGACCTCGGCGCGCTCCTCGGGGTCGTACAGGACACGATCGCCCGGTTCGACGGTGCGGACGTTCTGGCCGACCGCGACCACCTCGGCCCACGCCAGCCGCTTGCCGACCTGTGCGGTCGCGGGGATCAGGATGCCGCCGCCGGAGCGGCGCTCACCCTCCGCCGCGTCCTGGCGGACCAGGACACGGTCGTGCAGCATGCGGATGGGCAGCTTCTCGCCGAGATGGTGGGCGGTGTTGCTCGAAGACTGGGACCTGTCGGAACTCACGCTTCGACAAGCTACCCGTCCGACGCCGAACGTGCGTCACCGGGAGGTGTGGTGTTCCGATCCGTTCGGCGTCGATTCGGCCTCGGCCGGGCCCGGGTCCGGTCCCGGACCGGACCCGGCGGACGTGCCCGGGGTCGACGCGGCCGGGCTCAGCGCTTCTTCTTGCCCTTGCCGGGCTTGACGTTCTTGTCCGCCTTGCCCCGGCTCTTCACCAGGACGACCAGCAGGAGCAGCCCCGCCACCCCACCCGCGAGCGGCACGATGCGCTCCTTGCGCGGCGCGCCCGTGTCGCTGTCGATGAACTGGGCCCGCACCTTGTCCTTCGCGCGCGCCGCGACGTTGGCCGGCTTCACCCGGTCGACGATCTCGTCCAGCGTCACCGCCAGGCTGGCCCGGGCCGCCTCGATGTCCCGCTCGATCTGCTGCGGCGAGCGCCGGTCCGGCTGGTCGCCGCCGGTGTGCTTGTCGGCGGCCTTCCCGTCCTTGTGCTCGGCGTTCGAAACGTCAGCCTTGTGCGCACCGTTCACCGACTCCACCCGACTCCGCTCAGCGTGTGCCGTCACCGGACGGCCCAACGCCGCCCGGCCTTCCCGCTCCAACTCCGCCGGAGACAGTTCCCGCCCGTGGTCGCTCACAACCCGTCCTCTCCGGCCCCTGCGCTCGTGTGTTCCCCAAGTCTGTCAGGTACATCCCCGCACCCGTGTCAACCGGGTGTCGTGGCGCCGGCGGGCGGCCCGGGAGCGGTCAGGCCGGGACCGACGACGGGTCGAACCCGTACGGCAGTTCCAGTCGGTGGGCGGCCATCAGGTCGCGATCCAGGAGCAGCTCGCGGGTGCCGCCGTCGGCGACCACGACGCCGCCCGCCAGCACCGTCGCGCGCGGACACAGTTCCAACGCGTAGGGCAGGTCGTGGGTCACCATCAGTACGGTGACATCGAGCGAACGGAGTACCTCGGCCAGTTCGCGCCGGCTCGCCGGGTCCAGGTTCGAGGACGGCTCGTCCAGGACCAGGATCTCCGGCTCCATCGCGAGCACCGTGGCCACCGCGACCCGGCGGCGCTGGCCGTAGCTGAGGTGGTGCGGCGGCCGATCGGCGAAGCCGGCCATGCCCACCCGGGCCAGCGCGTCCTGTACGCGCTCCTCCAGCGCGGCGCCGCGCAGGCCCAGGTTGGCCGGGCCGAACGCGACGTCCTCGCGGACGGTGGGCATGAAGAGCTGGTCGTCCGGGTCCTGGAAGACGATGCCGACCCGGCGGCGGATCTCGCGCAGGTGCTCCTTCGCCACCGGCAGACCGGCCACCTCGACGGTGCCGGCCCCGGCGGTCAGGATGCCGTTGAGGTGCAGCACCAGGGTGGTCTTGCCGGCGCCGTTGGGGCCCAGCAGCGCGACCCGTTCGCCGCGCGCGATGGTCAGGTCGACGCCGTACAGCGCCTGGTGGCCGTCGGGGTAGGCGTAGGCGAGGCCGCGGACGACCAGCGAGGGGGCGGTGGCCGGGGTGTCACTCACCTGGGGACTCCGTTCATCGGGTCGGCGCCGTCGGTCGGCACATCGGGTCGGCGCCTCACAGGGTCAGCGCCGCCGCCCACACCGCGAGCGCCGCCGCCGGCAGTGCCGCGGCGGCGGCCCACTGGGCGCGGGTGGCCCGGGTGTCCAGGAGCACCGGCATGGTCCCGGTGTAACCCCGGCTGAGCATCGCCAGGTGCACCCGTTCGCCGCGCTCGTAGGAGCGGATGAACAGCGCGCCGGCGGACTTGGCCACCACCGGGGTCTGGCGCAGGTCGCGCGCGAGGAAGCCGCGCGATTCGCGGGCGATCCGCATCCGGCCCATCTCGGCGGTGATCACCGCGCCGTAGCGCAGCATGAACGACATGATCTGGATCAGCAGCGGCGGCATCCGCAACTTCTGCAGGCCCAGGAGCAGGGCGCGCAGTTCGGTGGTGGCCGCGAGCAACACGCCCGCGACCACCCCCAGGGTGCCCTTGGCCATGATGTTCCAGGCGCCGAGCAGGCCGTCCCGGCTGAGCGACAGGCCCAGCACCTCGACGTGCGGCCCGTTCGCGACGAACGGCAACAGTACGGCGAAGCCCACGAACGGCAGCTCGACCAGCAGGCGACGCAGCAGGAATCCGGCGGGCACCCGGGCGAGCGCGGCGACCGCGGCGAGCAGCACGGCGTACCCGGCGAAAGCCCAGTAGGCATCCCGGGGTGTGGACACCGTGGCCACCACGAAACCGACCAGCGCGAGGAGCTTGCAGTGCGGCGGCAGCCGGTGGATCGGCGAGTCGCCGGGTCGGTGGAGCCGATGTCCGTGTCCCGCCGCCATGGTCAGGCCCCGGAACCGGCGGCGGAGTCGGCCGTGCGCGCGGTCGCCGGGTCGGTGCCGGTGGAGCGCTTGCGGACCAACCAGAACACGCCGGTGCCCACCAGCAGCGTGGCGCCGACGCCGATCACGCCGGCCAGGCCGCCGGAGAGCCGCTCGTTGTGCACCCCCTTGACGCTGTAGTCGGCCAGTGGGCCGTCCTTGAACTGGTGGTCCCGCTCCTTGGTGTCGATGCCCTTGTCGGCGGACACCTTCTCCAGGCCGTCCGGGCTCTGGCTCGCGTAGTAGCTGACGAAGCCGGCCAGCACCAGGGCGAGCAGGACGCCCGCGATCAGCAACGTGCGGGTACGGACGCGGGTCATCGGGGTCCCCCTGCCGAGCGCAGTTCGAGCGGGCGCGCGAGGCCGCGCGCGCCGTGGACGAGGTCGGGTCGCACCGCGAGCACGCTGGAGACGGTGGCCGCGGTGATGATCGCCTCGCCGATGCCGATCAGGACGTGCACGCCGATCATCGCGCCGGCCACCTTGCCGATCGACACGTCGGTGGTCCCGCCGATCGCGTAGAACGCGGTGAACACGCAGGCGGCGGCCGGTACCGACACCAGCGCGCCGACGAACGCGGCCACGGGTACGGACGAGTGCCGCGCGGGCAGCAGGCCCAGCGCCAGGCGGAAGAGCCCGTAGCCGACCACGACGGTCACGATGCCCATGATGGTGATGTTCAGGCCGAGCGCGGTCAGGCCACCGTCGGCGAAGAACAGACCCTGCATCAGCAGCACCACCGCCACGCACAACATGCCGGTGTACGGGCCGACCAGGATCGCGGCCAGGGTGCCGCCGAGCAGGTGGCCGCTGGTCCCGCCGGCGACCGGAAAGTTGAGCATCTGGACGGCGAAGACGAAGGCCGCGACCAGGCCGGCCAGTGGCGCGGTGCGTTCGTCCAGCTCGCGACGTGCGCCACGCAGGCCGACGGCGATCCCGGCGACCGCGACGACGCCCGCTCCCGCGGATACGGGGCCGTCGATGAACCCGTTGGGTATGTGCATGTGGCCCTCCCGAAATGCCGGATTCGGCTGTGGGATTTTATGGCCTTCGGCCGCAACTGCAAAAGCCTCGCAATTGGGTGATGGTGGCAACAGAGGAGCGCGCGCATGCTTCTTTGCCTCGCGTTGACGGATGACGCGCCGGTGGGACGCGCGTGCGCGCCGAGCGGCTCCGGGCCCGGACGGGTCCGACCGCAGCGCTAGCGTTGCGGCGTACGTGCCGAGCGATCCGAGGAGTTCTTCGTGAGCGACCGTCTTCAGGCGGGCGACACCGCCCCCGCCTTCACCCTGTCCGACGCCGACGGCAAGGACGTCTCGCTGTCCGACTACGCGGGCCGCAAGGTCATCGTGTACTTCTACCCGGCCGCGCTGACCCCGGGCTGCACCAAGCAGGCGTGCGACTTCACCGACAACCTGGACCTGCTCGCGGGCGCGGGCTACGACGTGGTCGGCATCTCGCCGGACAAGCCGGAGAAGCTCGGCAAGTTCCGGGAGAAGGAGAACCTCACGGTGACGCTGGTCGCCGACCCGGACAAGAGCACGCTGGAGGCGTACGGCGCCTTCGGCGAGAAGACCATGTACGGCAAGACGGTCAAGGGCGTGATCCGCTCGACGTTCGTGGTGGACGAGAACGGCAAGGTGGAGCGGGCGCTGTACAACGTCCGCGCGACCGGCCACGTGGCCAAGCTGATCAAGGACCTCAAGCTCGACGCGGCCTGAGGGCACACTCCGCTCCGCTCGGGGGTCCACAAGCCCCGATTCGCCCGATCTTCGGGTGGATCGGGGCTTTTTGCGTGGAAGCCTGTGTCGTGCCCCCTTTCGCGTGACCACCTGCCCCAACCTGGAGCGCGGGGGTGGTTCCAGGACGAGGGAGACAGGTGCGCGAGGAAGACATCACGGTCGTCGACGCCAAGACCGTGGACACCGCGGTCAAGGCGACCATGCTCGGCAATGCCATGGAGTGGTACGACTTCGGCATCTACGCCTACATGGCGGTCACGATCGGAAAGGTGTTCTTCCCTTCGGGGAACGACACCGCGCAGACGTTGTCCTCGTTCGCGACCTTCGCCGCGGCCTTCCTGGTCCGGCCGCTCGGCGGCTTCTTCTTCGGGCCGCTCGGCGACCGGATCGGGCGCAAGAAGGTGCTCGCGATCACGATGCTGATGATGGCGAGCGGCACGTTGTGCATCGGCCTGATCCCCAGCTACGGCACGATCGGCTTCGTCGCGCCGATCCTGCTGGTCCTGTTCCGGATGCTCCAGGGATTCTCGGCGGGCGGCGAGTACGGCGGCGCGAGTACGTTCATCGCCGAGTACGCGCCGGACAAGCGGCGCGGGTTCTACGGCAGCTTCCTGGAGTTCGGCACGCTGATCGGCTACATCCTGGCGGCGAGCCTGGTCACCCTGCTGACGGCGGTGCTCAGCGACCACGAGATGCGCACGTGGGGGTGGCGCATCCCGTTTCTGGTGGCGGGCCCGATCGGGGTGATCGGGCTGTACCTGCGGCTGCGGCTGGAGGAGTCGCCGGCGTTCGCGAAGGTGATGGAGCAGTCGGCCGCGACCGAGGCGGAAGCGGAGGGGGGCGAGCACGGGAACGAGACGGTGCGCGAGTTCAAGCGGATCTTCCTCGGGCAACGGCGGGCGATGGTCATCTGTATCGCGCTGGTCGCGGCGTACAACATCAACGACTACATGCTGCTGTCGTACATGCCGACCTATCTCTCCGACACCCTCGGCTACAACGAGACGCACGGCCTGCTGCAGATCGTCGTGGTGATGATCGTGCTGCTCGCGGTGATCCACCCGCTGGGCGGGCTGACCGACCGGATCGGCCGCAAGCCGGTGATCATCGCCGGGTGCGTGGGCTTCATGGTGCTGCCGATCCCGTGCTTCGTGCTGATCAAGCAGGGCGACCTGGTACCGATCTTCATCGGCCTGCTCATCCTGGGCCTGGTCCTGGTCTGCTTCCTGGCCACCATGTCCGCCGCGTTGCCCGCCCTGTTCCCGACCGAGATCCGCTCCGGGGCGCTGTCCGTCTCGTTCAACATCTCGGTCTCGCTGTTCGGCGGCACCACCCCGTTCGTGGCCGAGGCGCTGGTCGACGGGACGGGCAACGACTACATGCCGGCCTTCTACATGATGCTCGCGGCGGCCGTCGGCCTGGCCGCCGCGCTCACGATGGCCGAGACGGCCCGCAAGCCGCTGATGGGTTCGCCACCGGCGGTGGAGACGGTCGAGGAGGCCCGGGAACTGGTCGCCGCGCAGCGGTGATCCCGACCGACGACGCTATGCGGTGTGCACGACCTCACCGCCGACCGCGACGATCTCGCAGACCGTGCCGGGGATGTCGGCCGGCGCGATGCCCATGATGTCGCGGGAGAGCACGACGAAGTCGGCGAGCTTGCCGACGGTGAGCGAACCGCGCTCATGCTCCAAAAAGTTCGCGTACGCCGAGCCCATCGTGTAGCCGTGCACGGTGGTCTCGATGTCGAGCGTCTCGGTCGGGATCCAGGACGGGCCGCCGGCCAGCGGTGCCCGGGTGAGCGCGGTGTACACGCCGACCATCGGGTCCATCTCGGCCACGTTCCAGTCGCTGGACAGCGCCAGCACGGCGCCCGCGGCATGCAGGCTCCGCATCGGCCACGCCTTGTGCCAGCGCTCCTCGCCGACGTTCTCGGCCCAGTCCTGACCGGGCCCGGCGATCTCCGGCGCACAGTGCCGCGGCTGCATGCACGCGACCACGCCCAGTTCGGCGAAGCGCGACACGTCCGCCGGGTCCAGGCACTCCACGTGCACGACCTGGTGGCGCGCGTCGCGTGCGCCGTTGACCGTACGGGCGTGCTCGACCGCGTCCAGGACGGTGCGGATGCCCCGGTCGCCGGTGGCGTGCACGAAACACTGGAAGCCCCGGCCGTCCAACTCGGCGAGCAGGCCGGCGAACTCCTCGGCCGGGTAGAACGTCTCGCCCCGGTGGTGCGCGCAGCCGCGGTACGGCTCCAGGAGCGCGGCCGTGCGCGGCTCGACCACGTCGTCGATGTACAGCTTGAGCGGGCCCACCCGCAGCCGGTCGTCGTTGTGCGCCCGGGCCGCCTCGGCGAACTCGTCCAGGTCCGCGGCGGTGGTGCCGCGCGGGTGGAACAGCGCCGCCACGATGCGCGAGCGCAGTCGGCCCTCGTGCCGGGCGCGGGTGTACAGCGCGAGGTCGTCGAGCGAGTTCTGCGGCTCGACCACGGTGGTGATGCCGAACCGGATCGCGTCGTCCAGGCTCTTGGCCAGTCGGCCGTACTGCCGGTCCGCCGAGGCCCACGGCAGGCCCAGCTCGCGCAGTGCCCGGTGCCCCTCGCGGGAAAGCCCGCGGATCGCGAAGTCCTTGACGAAGCCGGTCGGCTCGCCCGTCTCCGGGTCCTTGTCCACCCGACCGAACGGCAGCACGTCGCTGTCCCGGGTGATCCCCAGGCGCTTGATCGCCGCGCTGTTCAGCCACGCGGTGTGCACGTCGTAGCTGAGCACGAACGCGGGCACGTCGCCGGTGACCGGGTCCAGGTCGCTCGCGCGCGGCATCCGCCCGTCGGGGATCGCCGAGTAGTCGAACGCCTCGGCCTCGATCCACTCGGCGTCCGGGTTGGCCGCCAGCCACGCACCGATCCGCTCGTGGATGCCGGCGAGCGTGCGCACGCCGGCGAGTTGCACGCACGCGTCGTCCGAGCCGAGCCGGACGTGGTTGTGCGCGTCGATGAAGCCGGGCAGCACCCGCCGCCCGGCGCCGTCGAGCACGGTGGTGTCCGGGCCGATCCAGGCCGCCGCGTCGGCGTCCGCACCCACCCAGGCGATCCGGCCGGCGCGGACGGCGAGCGCCTCGGCTTCGGGCAGGTCGGGGTCGACGGTGTGGATGCGGGCGTTGCGCAGGACCAGATCGGCGGTGTGGGACACGGTGACTCCAGGGTGGTGCGGAAACGTGGTGCGGGGTGGGTCTTCGGGTGGGCCGCGCGCGGTCGGTCAGCGCTTGGCGAATTGTGGTTCGCGGCGGGCGAGTGCCCAGTACAGGACGCCGGAGACGACCGCGCCGAGCAGCGTGAGGTCGCCGTCGAAGGTCTCGACCAGCGCGCCGGTCCACAGCGCGGACTCGGCGGTCAGGCACGCGAAGACGATGCCGGCGGCGAGCGCGATCATCCCGGCGGGATGGAAGCCCCTGGTGTACCAGTACGCGCCGCCGCGCATGTCGTGCAGTCCGGCGTCGTCGTAGCGACAGCGGCGCATCAGCGTGTCCGCGATGAACACGCCGCCCCACGGCGCGAACACCACCACGAGCACGGACAGGAAGCTGGTCAGGTTGTCGGTGAAGTTGCCGTTGAACAGCGCCCACAACGAGCCGACCAGGATGAACGCGGTGCTGACCAGGATGCCCTTGGCACGCGACCACGGGATGCCGAGCACCTGGAGGTTCAGGCTGGAGGAGTACAGGGTCAGGATCGAGTTGGTGATCGAGCCGCCCACCACGAGCAGCAGGAACAGCGCCTCGAACCAGCCGGGCACCAGACCGGCCACGCCGGCCACCGGGTCGGTCATGTCCGCCTGGGTGGCGGCGGCCACGCCGACCACGCCCAGCAGCACCGAGGAGAGCATGCCGCCGGCCGCGCCCCACAGGGTGATCGAGCGCAGCGAGGTGTCCCGGGGCAGATAGCGGGTGTAGTCCGAGGGCATCGGCAGGTAGGAGATCGGGCCGGCGACCAGGACGAGCACGGCGAGCGAGATCGCGTGGAAGTTGTTCGAGGTCTCCGGCGCGGACCCGGTCTCCAGGCCCGGTACGACGAACAGGATCAGCAGGCCGAAGCCGATGCCCAGGACGTAGGCCAGCCAGCGCTCGGCGGCCTGCACGGTGGCATGGCCCCACATCGCGACGGCGAAGGTGAGCGAGAGGGTGATCGCGAGCGCGACCACCCGGGCGAGGTCGCCGCCGGCCCAGCCGAGCTTGCCGAACAGCCCTTCCAGGGCGAAGGTGCCGACCACGGTGTTGAGGATGGTATAGCCGATCCCCACGACCCAGTTGAGCAGGCCGGCCGGGAAATTGCCGTGTACGCCGAACGCGGCGCGCGAGATGACCAGGGTCGCGGTGCCGGTGCGGACGCCCGCGAAGCCGAGCGCGCCGACCGCGAAGAAGGCCAGGCCGGTGATCACGACCACGGCGATGGCGGCCCAGAAGGACAGGCCGAACATCACCGCGAGGGTGCCGTTGATGACGAACGTGAAGGACAGGTTCGAGCCGAACCAGAGCCAGAAGACATCCTTGGCACTGCCGTGTCGTTCGGCGTCCGGGATCGGGTCGATCCCGTGTACCTCCACCTGGAAGAGCTCGTCGGAGGCGACCCCCGTACCGAAGCCGGCCGGGGTGGCGCTGGTGGCGGCGCTCGGAGTGTCGCTCGCGGAGTCCGTGTGGGGCAGGGTCACCGGACCTCCTCTTCGTGGTGTGCGGTTCGGCTTCGAGGGCGTGCGCCGGCCGGACCGGAAGCTTGAATGTCATTCAAGAACTTTGAACGCCACTCAAGGTGCGCTGTGGGTCGGCGAGGTGTCAAGAGTTCGTGACGAATCGGACCGGAATTTGACTGTTGTTCAAGATCGACGCCGCCGGCGGGATAGGGTCGAGCCCTTGCGCGAGCGGGTCGGCCGCGCGGTCGAGAGGCGGGTGTCGGTGGTGGCCACGAGGCGGAGCGACGGTCGGATCGCCCAGGACCGGATGCTCGAGGAGGCCATAGCGGCGATTGCCGAGCACGGCCTGGCCAAGCTGACCATGTCCGGCCTCGCGGAGCGCCTGGGCACCAGCGGCGGGCACATCCTGTACTACTTCGGCAGCAAGGATCAGCTGCTGCTGGCCGCGCTGCGCTGGAGCGAGGACCGGTTGGCCGAGGAGCGCGCGCGACTGCTCGCGCGCCGGGTGCCGGCGGACCGCAAGCTCGATCTGTTCCTGGGCCTGTACCTGCCCGCCGGCCCGCGCGATCCGCGCTGGATGTTGTGGGTGGAGCTGTGGGCGCGGACCGCCGGCAACGCGGAACTGCGGGTCGCGCAGGACGAGATCGACCGGGGGTGGCAGGACGACCTGGTCACCGTCCTGGTCCGGGGCGCGGACAAGGGCGTGTTGGGGATCGACGACCCGGTCGCGGAGGCGTCCGAGCTGCTCGCGTTGTTGGAGGGGCTGAGCACGCGGACGGTGCTCGGGTTGGGCGGGACGACTCGGGACGGCGCGTTGGCGATGGCGCGGCGGGCGACCGGGCGGCTTCTTCGCTGAGGGGGCGTCGCGGGGGATCGCTCGGGGGCGGCCGGGGTCGCCTCGGGCTGGGGGCGGGCTGGGGGTCGGCTCGGGCTCTCGGACTCGGGCTCCGGCTCGGCCGGATGGTTGGTCGCGGGGGGATATGTGCCGGCCGCTCGATGCGGCGGGCACTAGCATGAAGCCTGGTCGACCTCGGGGCGTTGTCGCGCAGGTCGGTCGCGCGCGGCCGTGGCGCAATTGGTTGACGCAGCAGGTTTAGGTCCTGCCGTCCGAGAGGATATGAGGGTTCGAGTCCCTTCGGCCGCACAAGTGGTGATTTTCCGGTGATTTTCGGCCGGTCTTGTGCTGGCGACCCCGACCTCGCGCGCGCTAGCTTGCGGCATGTCGTCCCTGGGGAGGCGCCATGCACTGCGAGTACTGTCCGAAGGTTTCCGGCGGCCGGGCGCAGACGCCCCCCGCGGAGATGATCGTGCCGAAGATCGCCGGTGACTGGGTCGGGTGGGCGCGGGTCGCCGAGGCGCGGGTCGTCACCTCCGGGCGGGCGCTGCCGGCCGAGCCCGGCGCGGACTGCGTGATGAGCTTCGGCCGTCGGGTCTTCGAGGGCTCGCCGAAGCGCGGACTGCACGCCGAGATGGATTGCCTCCAGCAGGCCCGAATGCTCGGACTGCCCTTGGAGACGGGCGAGTTCACCGATGTCGCGAGCGGCTGCTGTCTGCTCTGCACGACCGCCCTCGCCGCGGTCGGCGTGCGTCGGGTGCCGGCTGTGGATCCCGATCCGGACGTGTGTGTGAACTGGCACGCTCCGGCGTTTCTGTTCGAGGATCCGTTGCTGTGTGCGGGGTTGATGGGTGACCGGGCGGCGCACCTGTGGCTGCGGCATCTGGCTCCGCCGGTGCGGCGGCAGTTGCGCGGGGTGTTGACCGGTGCGACGACGCGGTTGTTGGCGGGGCGCTGGGAGTGAGGCGGCGCCGGGCGCGCGTGGGTACGGGGCACCGGGAGTAAGGCGGGCTCGGCCGGTCGGCGGGGACGTGTGTCGTCCCCGCCGGGGGCGGCCTTCGGCTTCGGGTCAGACCGTGTGTTCCTTGCGGTCGCCGGACCACTCGGTGTGGAAGGAGCCCTCGCGGTCCACCCGGCGGTAGGTGTGCGCGCCGAAGAAGTCCCGCTGACCCTGGATCAGCGCGGCCGGCAGCCGCGGCGAGCGCAGGCCGTCGTAGTAGGACAGCGCGGCGGCGAAGCCCGGGGTGGGGATGCCCAGTTCGGCGGCGGTGGCCACCACCCGGCGCCACGCGTCCTGGGCACCGGAGATCGCGTTGCGGAAGTATTCGGCGGTCAGCAGGGAGTCGGGCTTTCGGTCCGCCGCGTACGCCTCGCGGATCCGGTTCAGGAAGCGGGCCCGGATGATGCAGCCGCCGCGCCAGATCTCGGCGACCGTACCCGGGTCGATCGACCAGTCGTATTCGGCACTGCCTGCCTGGATCTGGTGGATGCCCTGCGCGTAGGCCACGATCTTGGACGCGTACAGCGCCTGTTCGACGTCGTCGGCGAAGCGGTCGGCGTCGTCCCCGTCGAGCGTGCTCCGGGTCGGTCCGGGCAGCCCCTGCGCCGCCGCGCGCAGGTCGGCGTGGCCGGAGAGCGATCGCGCGAACACCGCCTCGGCGATACCGCTGACCGGAACTCCCAGGTCGAGGGCGGTCTGCACGGTCCAGCGGCCGGTGCCCTTCTGCTCGGCGCGGTCCTGGACCACCTCGACGAACGGCTTGCCGGTGGCCGCGTCGGTGTGCGCGAGCACCTCGGCGGTGATCTCGATCAGATAGGACTCCAGCCGACCGGAGTTCCAGGTCTTGAACACCTCGGCGATCCGGTCGGGTTGCATCCCCAACGCGCGGTTGAGCAGGTCGTACGCCTCGGCGATGAGCTGCATGTCGGCGTACTCGATGCCGTTGTGCACCATCTTGACGAAGTGGCCGGCGCCGTCCGGGCCCATGTGCGCGCAACACGGTACGCCGTCGACCTTCGCGGCGATGTCCTCCAGGATCGGGCCGAGCGCGGCGTACGACTCGGGGGAGCCGCCGGGCATGATGCTCGGGCCGAGCAGGGCGCCTTCCTCGCCGCCGGAGATCCCGGTGCCGACGAAATGAATGCCGCGCTCGCGCAGTGCGGCCTCGCGACGGCGGGTGTCGGCGAAGTGCGCGTTGCCGCCGTCGACGATCATGTCGCCGGGTTCCAGGAGTGCGGCGAACTCGTCGATCACCGCGTCGGTGGGCGCGCCGGCCTTGACCATGATCACCAGCCGCCGGGGCGGCTCGAGTAGTGCGACGAACTCCTCGGCGGTGTCGGCGGGTAGGAAGGTGCCCTCGCCGCCGAACTCCTCGACCAGCGCGTGGGTCTTGGCCGAGGTTCGGTTGTGTACGGCGACGGTGTGCCCGTGTCGGGCGAAGTTGCGGGCCAGGTTGCGGCCCATCACGGCCAGTCCGGTCACGCCGATGCGAGCTCGCTCCGCCATCTTCTTCGTCAACTCCTGCTGTCGGTCCGGACGTCCGTCCGGAGGGAGGGCGGGATCGGGGCGGTCGTCGAGGCCGCGGGCCGATCCGTGATCGGCGCATGCGATCACTGGGACAACATCGTGCGTGTCCGGCGTTAATCCCCCGCGTACAACACGCCGGCCGTTGGTGGGCGGTACGGCAGGTCGGCAGGTCGGTCGGTCCCGGTCGGGGATCGCGGATGGGCACGGGCGTCCGGCCGGCGGCATCGGTGGACGCCCCGGAATCGGGAAGTCGTGCCGTGCGTGGTCGCCTTCGGCGGCGGTGGTTCGGCCGCGAAATCCGGTTGTCCGGGAGCTGCGGCCACCGGTACCCATGGGGCCATGAAGTCATCGATTCGACGTACCCGGCACGCGCTGCCGCGAGGTGAGGCGGAGCTCTGGGCGCCGGTCTCCGCGCGGTACGGGATACCGCCGTACGGCTGCAAGTATCTGTACACGGCCGGCGTGTTGCGCGAATTCATGGTGTCGGCCGGGTTGTTGGTGGCGCAGGGGCAATACCTCGCCGCCGCGTCCCTGTCCCTCAACGGTGCCGAACTCGTCGGGCGGTGCGTCTCGGAGCGCACCGAGCAGGGCGTCACGCAGCGGTTGCGCAACGGGTTGGGCTATCTGGAGAACCTGGAGCCGGCCGAGGAGGGGCGGTACATCCCCGAGTCCGACGCCCTGGTCAAGCTTCGCGGTTTCACCGCCCATCCCACCCTGGAACCGCCCGCCGGGTCCGAACTCCAGTTCTCCCACGCCACGTTCGAGTACCTCCTCGACCGTCTCGCGCTCGCCGCCGACCGCCTGTGGACGGACGCCGACCCGAGCATCGTCCGCAAGTTCTCCGGCGCGAAGGTCACCCCGATGCGCACGGACGGTGAAAACCTGTACGTCGAAACCCTGCTCGCGCACATCGACGCGGGCCACACGCCGGGTACCCGGATCCCGTACGAGGAGAGTTGGCGGGCACGCTCCGTGCCGGCGGTCGCCCGCTGAGGTCCCATCCTTCGGGCCCGATGCGCGAAGCGCCGGGGTGCGCGCGCCGGGGATCCGTCAGGCGCGGCCGGGGTGCACCTCGGCCAGGGCCGACCGGAGTACACCCGCGCGGATCCGTTCCGGACCCAGTTCCGGAAGCAGCGCGGTGACGTGTTCGGCAGCCAGCGGGGCCAGCAGGGCGTGCGCGGTGTAGTCCGGGTCGGGGGTTGCCGAGCCCAGCAGGATCGCCGCGTGGCGGTGCCAGAAGCGGTAGGCGCCGATGCGGTAGCGGGCGCCGGGGGACGAGGTCTCCGACACGCGAATCAGGTCCAGGTGTTCCAGTAGGTAGTCGAGGTAGGCGTCGAGGAACGCGGTGAGGCGTTCCTCCGCCGGTGCTCCCGGGCCCAGGGGTGGTGGGCCGTGCAGGACCGCCTCTTGCAGGGCGCGCTCTCGGGCGTCGAGGAGCGCTGTGGCCAAGCCGGACTTGTCGCCGAAGCGGCGGAAGAGCGTGCCCTTGCCGACGCCGGCCGCTGCCGCGATCTGGTCCATCGACACGGCCGCGACGCCCTGTTCGGCGAACAGCCCGGCCGCGGCCTCCAGGATGGCGGCTCGATTGCGAGCCGCGTCGGCGCGCTCCTTGGGGGGCGGGGTGCGGAGCAGATCCAGAGGGATTGCAGAAGCGGACTGCGGTCCGTTAATGTCGTCGTGAGCCACAACCGGACTATAGTCCGATTCTCTGGAGGTATGCCATGACCGCACTGATCACCCGGGACGAGCTGCGCGCCGAGATCGCCGCCGGGAGCGTGACCGTCGTCGACGCGCTCGGCGGCGAGTACTGGGCCAAGCAGCACCTGCCGGGCGCACTCGCCCTGGTCCGGGACCAGGTCGACACGCTGGCCCCGACCCTGCTTCCCGACCGCGACGCCGCGATCGTCACGTACTGCTCCAATCCCGCCTGCCCGAACAGCGGCCAGGTCGCCGACCGACTCACCCACCTCGGCTACACCAACGTCCGCAAGTACGCCGAGGGCATCGAGGACTGGACCAACGCCGGCCTCCCCACCGAATCCGCCTGATCCACGACCGCACGACGAGGGCGCCTTCGCCGCGGCGAAGGCGCCCTCGTGACGGTGTGTCGGATCGGTGACCCGCCGGGTGCGCGGTGGGCCTCAGGGCTGTTGGGGCGTGCTACCGGGGGGCGTCGGTCAGGTCGGTGATTCGGCCGCCGGACAGGGGGACCCGGTACCAGACGTCGATGGTGGAGTCGCCGAAGTGTTCGGTGACGACCACCGACGCGCTGCCCGCGCCGCTGCCCTCGTAGCGCACGTCGCGGCTCTGCGGTGTGTTCTGGGCGCGGAAGACCGGGTCGGCCATGTGCTGTTCGGCCCACGCGTCCAGGCGCGCGTTGAGTTCCGGCGTGAGGAACTCGTTCCGGACCTCGGTCGGGTTCATGTCCGGGTTGGTGCCGTTGACGGCGGACAGGTACTGGTCGTAGAAGGCGGTCACCTTCTCCACGACGCCGATCCTGCGGATCTGCTGCTCGCCGGGCGGTGAGCCGTCGGCGGCGAGGGCCGGAGCGGCGGCGCCGGCGGTGACGAGGAGTCCGGCGGCCAGGGTGATGGCGGCCGTACGGCGAATCCTGGTGGTCATGTCGACCTCCGCTTGCTGGGGGGTTGTGCCCTTGCACCGGTGGAGACGCCCAACCGGTAGGGCGGGTTGCCGGACTTTGCCCGGCTTTACCCTTTGGAAATCAAGTCGTTCCTTCGCGGCCGGGACCGGCCGACGCAGGCCGACGGCAGTCGGCGGGGGCGGACGCCGCCGGCACCGGCCGAAGCCACCCGCCCCCACTCGCCCTCAACTGCCGTCCGACGTACCCGCGAGCGCCTCTTCCGCGTCGTCCAGGACGGACTGCGGCAACCGGGTGTACGAGAGCAACCGACCGCCCGAGTCGCGGATTCGACCGGCCACCTCGCGGGCCCAGATGTTCTCCACGAACAGCACCACCACCAGCGAATCCGGCGGCATGACCTGCCCGATCTGCTCGGCGTCCTCGGCCCCGGCCAGGCCCAGCATCTCGCGCGCGGCCAACTCCGCCGCCATGTCGCGCAGCCCCTCGAACTCGCTCACCTCGTGGCTGGTCACCTCACCCGAGATGTCCTTGACCACGATCAGCGCGTCGATCAACCGCACGTCGCCGCGCTCCTCGACCGCCTCGAACGCGTCCAGTACGGACGAGGTCAGCCGCTGGCCCGGAAAGCCCAACACGATGGCGTCGACGGGTCCCAACTCGACCATGCTTCCTCGTCTCGGGGAGTAGGTGCTCTGCGGCGTACGCGTCCGAGGGAGCAGGTGTCTCGCGGAGCACGTGCGTCGGTGGAAACGGGCATATGCCCGCAACCTCGTTCCCGTTCCCGCTGCGCGCGCTTTCATGTGTCACGGATGGAGCGGTCCGTCCCTCGCCCGGCGCTCCGTCCCCGGGTCACGGTGGGGGCCGTCGCTCGGTGACTCGACCCGCCGACCCCGGCTCATGCCTCGTACGCGACCACCGATGCCGCCGGCCTCGCGGAGTTCGAGGACTGCCACTGGCCGAGATAGGCGTTGCCCTTCGCCAACACCACCCGCGACGAGACGGGCGCCGGCAACACGACCTTCCAGGCCGGTTCACCGGTCTTCACCCGCAGCGCGAACAACTGCGCGACATCGTCACCCGTCGCGTCCGCCGCCGTGGCGTCCATCGAGACGTACACCTTGCCGTTCTCCACGACCGGTGTCCCCAGTACGCCGAAGGACGGCAACTCGCGCGACCACACCACCACGCCGGTCCTCGCGTTCAGCGCGTAGACCTTGCTCCTGGTCACCGACGTGGGCGGCTCGCCCGTGGGCGACGCGCTCGCGGTGCTGCTCGGCTTCACCCCCGCCTGGACCTTGGAGGGGTGGTTCGTCACATAGACGACGTCCCCCACCCGGGTGATCTCGCCGACGTTGCGTGCCTCCATCTCGTACTTCCACATCTCGGCGCCGGTCACCGGATCCACCGCCACCACGCCCGACTTGGCCGTGTCGTCGGCGCCGTCGTAGGCGAGGTACGCGATGTCGCCGGCGAGGGTGAAACCGCGGCTCTGCCCGCCCTTGACCGAGATCGGACCCCAGGCCGGCGCGCCGGTGGCCGCGAACCGGGCGTAGCGCTGCCAGGTGTAGACACCGCCGCTGCTTCCGGAGGTCACCACAGTCAGTACCCGCTCGCCGGCCACCACCACGTCGCGGCCCCAGGGACAGTCCTTGAACGGGATCTCCCACTTCGGGTTCCCGTTGCGTTCGTAGGCGCGGATCACCGACGGGTACGAGGAGTACCTCGGCTGGGCGAACACGTACACCATGCTCCCGGTGAACACCGGCGTCGACGGCATTCCGGCGTCGCCGGTCATCTCCGCCCTCCACACCTCCTTGTTCCTGGTCACGTCGATCGCGACGATCCGGCCGGCATCGGGTGAGGTCGAGTTCTCCTCGGAGACGCCCAGGTACAGCACGTCGCCGTCCAGGGCCGCCGGCAGGTTGACCCAGCGAGCGGCGTACTCCTGGCTCCAGCGCTGTTCGCCGTCGCCCAGGGCGAAGGCGTGCACCGTGCAGATCGAGGGCTGGGTCTTCTCCGCCGACGCCGAACCGTCGACCGTCCAGGAGACGACGAACACGTGGTCCTTCGCGGTCAGCGGCGCGGACACCGAGCTGCCCGCGGTGGCCTTGCGCCAGACCTGCTTGCCGGACTCCGCGTCGATCGCGGTGATCTGGCCCTTGGCGCCGCCCACACCGTCCGCGACGTGGTAGACGAGATCGCCCTGCACCTTCAGCGACGAGGCGGCGGCGGCGCCGGCCGCGTACTGCCACACCTGCTTGCCCGGATCGGCCTCGTCGCCCATCAGCAGCCACCCGGCGCCACCGCCCATCGCGGCCACCGCGAGCGCACCGCCGCCGAACAGGAAGGCGCGACGGGCCAACGCCCTTTTCTCGGGCGGGGGTTCCGGCATGCCGACGGTCGGTGGCAGGCTCGGTTGCGGTGGCGGCCTCTTCCGGCCGGCGGGCGGCGCGGACTCCGCGGCCCGGGTCTGCCCGGCGCTCGCGCCGTTCTCCACCCCGACGCCCAGCGCCCGGGTCGGCGGCTCCGTGACCTCGCCCGTCGGCTCGACCGGCGAGAGCGCCGACCCCGACGCCGGTGCCGGTGCCGCCGGGTCTCCCAGGTGCCGCCGCTCCAGTTCGGCCGCGAGCGCAACCGGCAGCCACGACGTCGTGGCCGGCGGCTCGTCGTCGCCCATGAAGCGATTCAGCACGGCGGTCGGCGTGGGTCGCCGGTCCGGGTCCTTGTCCAGGCACTCGGCGAGCAAGTCCCGTACGCCGTCCGGCACTTCCGCCAGTGTCGGTTCGTCGCGCAGCACCCGCATCATCATCTGCAACTGCGGCACCGGCGCGTCCTGGTGGAACGGACCCTGCCCGGTGGCCGCGAACACCAGCACCGAGCCGAGCGAGAAAACGTCGCTCGCCGGTCCCAGTGCTCGACCACCCGCCTGCTCCGGCGACATGAACGCCGGCGACCCCACCACCCGTCCGGTCCCGGTCAGACCTTGGCCGCCTTCGTCCACCGCGCGCGAGATGCCGAAGTCGATCACCCGCAGCCGATCGCGGCCCAGTACGACGTTGGACGGCTTGAGGTCGCGATGGATCAGGCCCGCGCGGTGGATCGCCATCAGCGCCTCGGCCAACTGGGCACCCAGGATGCGCAGCGCGCCCTCGGGCAGTGGGCCGTACCGGTTGATCGCCTCGGACAGCGACAGCCCGGTCAGGAACTCGGTTGCCAGCCACGGGGGTTGCGCGTCCGGGTCGGCCTCGGCGATCGGCGCGGTCCACGCGCTGTCCACCCGCCGGGCGAGGTCGATCTCACGTCGGAACCGGTCCCGGAATCCGTGGTCGGTCGCGAACTCGGGACGGACGGTCTTGACCGCGACCCGCACTCCGCTCGGAGACGTGCCGAGGAACACCTCGCCCATCCCGCCCTCGCCCAACCGGCCGCGCAGCCGATACGGCCCGAGCCGTATCGGATCCCCGTCGCGCAGTTCTTCCATGTCTACCGTTCCCCGTTCCGGCCGTACAGGAGTGGCTACTTTAGCCGCCGCCCGTCGGCCCGAATTCAGCCGCTTCCCCCTCGGAAATACCGTTGCCAGACCTGGGTCTGTCGGGTCTCCGCGTGGTCGGGGCCGAGTACCCGGACGAAGTCGGCGATCAGCGGGTCGTACAGGGCCAGCGCCTCGCCCCGGTAGCCGGCGAGTCCGCGATTGATCGCGTGGCCCGCGCGCGCCACCAGCGACTCCAGGCAGTCGGCGCCCAGGATCCGGATCGAGTCCAGGGCGAGCGCGCCGTACATCCCGGCGGCCCGGAGCGGATCGCCGGACTCGCCGGTGAACCGGGCCAGGAAGCTGCGCGCGGTCAGCGTGCTCTCCGCCTCCGGCCCCAACGCGCGGGTCATGTCGGCGACGATCTGGATGAACAGCGCGACCGCGCGCGGTGCCTCGCCGCCCTCGCCGGTGAACCGGGCGTGACACAGCCGCATGTCGAGGGTGACCCAGTCGCCGGGGCCCAGGTGCTGCGTGGCGACCGGGATCAGGCCGGCCAGCAACTGCGCGGCACGCCGGGGATCGCCGTCCTGGCCGACGAAATGCGCGTACGCCCGGCGGATGTTGAGCGTGTCGCGATCGGTGCTGCCGAGCACCCTGCTCGCGACCTCGCCGAGGTGGTGGTAGAGCCGGATGGCCGCGGCGGGATCCTCACGCATCCCCCAATCCCAGACGACTCCCACCTGTTCGTTGATGCGGGCCCGTGAGGGATACGGCTCTTCGAGCGGACGAGGGGGCCGCACGATGCGGAAAGGCGAATCCATGCTCACCTCCGAAGATGTCGCATCCGAGTGTGCGACCTGCCCCCGGTCCACCGGTAGAGGTGCGCCGGGGCGGACCGCACGGGATTCCCGGGGTCGGGTACGGGGCTTGCCGAGGGCTCGCGCGGGCACGTCGGTGATCCGCAACGGCCCTGCTGGTCAACGGGGTTCGGTCATCCCAACGCTTTGCTGCGGGCCGGGGTTCGGCCGAGCGTCGCGGACCGGGCGTGAGAGGTGGAAAGGCGGTGGGGCGTGCGGTTCCTCGCGTGCTTCCGCGCCCGCCGTCCTTCCGGTGCCGCGCTCGCTTCCTCGTTGGGATCCGCGCCCGCGTTCGCTTCCGCTTCCGCGCCTGCCTCCGCTTCCGTTCTCCGCCCGAATCCTCGCGCGTTTCCTGCGCACGGCGTCGGAATTCCCGACTTTCGTACATCAGTTCGAGTTATTGTGTTCGACCGGCGCGGGTCGGAATTACGATGCGGTTCGATTCGGAATGCACGGATAAAGATCTCAAATGGCGTCAGAAGCCGCACTGGGTACGCCCGTTCGAGGTTGCTTGGATGATCTGTCCGTTTATAGGCGCGTCGTTCGACGCATCAGACCCGGCACTCGCATACAGTTCGGTCGAGTGGAGGATGACGAGATAGCCCGGACGGGGCCGGGACGAGCGGACGCGGAGGTGCCCATGGGCGCATTGCGCAAGGCCGGCTCGTGGCTCGGGATCGGTTCGGGGGACGTGGACGACGACCTGTACCGCACCGGCGCGGGTGCCTACGAGACCGGTACATACGACGCAGACGACGACGACACGGGGTCGCGCTGGGTCTACGACGACGAGCCCGAGGAGTCGCGTTCGCGTGCCCTGGAGGGCAGCGTGGTTCCGGCGTCGGAGGTGTTCGCCGCGCGGGCGGCCGCCACGGAGACGCCGGCTCGGCCGAGCACGCGCATCGCCGTCGTACACCCGAAGAGCTACCACGAGGCAAGGGCGATAGGCGAATACTTCCGGCAGGACATTCCGGTCGTGATCGACCTGACGGCGATGGACGAGTCGGACGCCAAGCGGGTCGTCGACTTCGCCTCCGGGCTGACCTTCGGTCGGCGCGGCGCGATCGAGCGGCTGGCGAAGCGGGTCTTCCTGCTGATGCCGGCCGACGCACGGCTGCTGACGGGCGACCCGTCCCAGCAGAACCACGACGGGTTCTTCAACCAGGCGTGACCCGCGCCGCACACAACGCCTCGCGCGGACCCGGGCCCCGCCGGCCCGGGTTCGCGCCCCGTCAGGAGTCGAGCCGGTCCAGGTCGGCGGGGGTGTCGATGTCGTACGGGTCGGCGATATCGGCGCACTCGATCAGACGTACCCGGGCGCGCTGCGCGGCCAGCAGGGCCCGGGCGCCGGCGTCGCCCTCGGCGGTACGGATCAACTCGGGCCACCAGGCGCGGCCGAGCAGGACGGGGTGGCCGCGGGTGCCGGCGTAGCCCGCCGCGATCAGGTCCTCGGGGTCGCCGGCCGCGGCGATCAGGCGCGCGACGGCCGGGGCGCCGACGCCGGGCATGTCCACGAGGGTGACCACGACCGCGTCGGCGTCGGTGGGCAGGGCGGCCACTCCGGCGGCGAGCGAGGAGCCCATACCGCTCGCCCACTCGTCGTTGCGCACCACGACACAGCCGGTCAGATCCGCCTCGGCCAGTACGGCGTCGGCCTCGGCGCCGAGCACCACGACGACCCGCTCACACCCGCCGCGCACCAGTTCGCCCACTCCGAACTCGACCAACGGCCGGCCCCGATGCGTCAACCGTGCCTTGGCCCGCCCCCCGAGCCGTCGCCCACCACCGGCCGCCAACAACAACCCGACCACAGCAACCACGGAATGCTCCCGTCCTTGTCCCCACCGATACCCAGACCGTCACCCGAACCGCCCCGACGCACGGCGGCGGGCCCGAGCGCGCCGCGCCGGAGCGCGGTGCACCCGCGGGCTCGGTGCGTGACGCGACGGGCGGAGCGGGCGGGCACACCCTACGAATCCCCAGCGTGCAGCGTCAGCTCCGCGAGTGCCCCGCCCTAGAGGGTGTGGACGACGAGAAGGGCCCGCCGAAATCGGCGGGCCCTTCTCGATGTTGCCGCTGTGCGCCGCCAGGGACTCGAACCCCGGACCCGCTGATTAAGAGTCAGCTGCTCTAACCAACTGAGCTAGCGGCGCTTGCTGCGAGAGAAATACTACCCGATGTTCGGGACCGTTCTCACCCGGGTTTCCCGGCACGAGGGGCCTCACCGCCGGTGACGATCACGTTACGGGGACGGGTTCACCGGGTGCGCTCCCTGGTGTTGGTGTGGCCGAGTACCGTGCTGCTTGTACGTCGTCGCGATCGGTCCCGTCGGGCTGGTCGTGCTCGCGGGGGAGACGCCATGTCGGATGCCGGGGCGGTACGGGCGTTCCGGACGGCCACGCATCGGGAGGGCGAGGTGGAGCCTCGACTCGTCGCGATGCGCGACTTTCTGGCCAACGCCTCCGACGCCGAGGTGGCCCGCAACCGGGGCCTGATCGAAAGTCAGATCGAGGCGGTGGCCGCACAGCAGTCGGAGACCGCCGCGCGCATGCTCGCGGAGGTGCTCGGGCGCGACCCGCAGGGTCGCTATCCGCGCGCGGTGGACGCGGTGCTGCGCTGGTGGGTGGTACAGCCGGGCGACGGCTTCACCGAGACCTGGAACACGCTGGAGCGGGCGTTGGCGAACGGCCCGCGCCCGCTGGAGCGGGCACTTTTGGACGTTCTCGGCGGCCTGGACCCGCGCGCGCCGGTCCGGCACTGGCGGGTCGCCGCGACCACGCGCGTGCTCGAACGCCTGGAGGAGCGCTTCGAGCAGCCCTCGCGACACCCCGACCACGACCTGTGGCGGCTGCTGCCGGTGGTCGCGCCACCCGGTGCGCCGACCGGGCGCGGCGACTGGGCGTGCGTGCTGGGAGATCGGGCGGCGGCGCGCGGCGACGAGGCCGAGGCGCGGACCTGCTACCGGCTCGCCTTCGAGCAGGGCTACGCCGCCGCGGCGCCGCGACTGGCCCACCGGCTCGCCGTCGAGGGACATCGTGAGCTGTCCGCCGGCGACCCGGCCCGCGCGGTCCGGTTCCTGTACGAGGCGGCGATGCTGGACCCGGACCACGCGGAGTACCGCGAGTTGCACCGTGCCGCCGTCGCGGCCCGGGACGGCGGGCCGGCCGCCGGCGCTCGGCCCGGCTCGGCGGCGGCCCTGTTCACCGAGGCGGTCGACCTGCTGGAGCGCGGTGACGACATGGGCGCGGTACGGCTGCTGCGGCGCGGTCTGCCCGACGCGGAGGCCGACGCCCGGGCCGCGGCCGGAAGCGCGAAGGGAAGCGGCGCCGCCGACCGGCCGCACCCGGACACCTGGCCCGTCCGGCTGTTGCTCGGCGCGCTGGAGGACCACGACACGATGGTGGCCGGCGCCGCGCGCGACCTGTTCGAGCGGTACGGCGCGGCCTGGTCGCGGCGCACGCCACTGGGCCCGGGCCTGGTGCTGCACCGGGTCACCCGCGCCGACCCCGAACTGGCCGCCGCGCTGGTCGAGTCGCTGCCGCCGGAACTGCGCGCCGGCCGGCTGGGCCAGGCCGTCTCGACCGCCGCCGCGTACCGAATACTGGCCCTGGGCGTGCGGGCCCTGGGCGCGGGCCGACCGGAATCGGCCCGGGCTCGGGCGGAGCTGGCCGAGCGACTGCTGACCGGCGGCGACGAGGCGTGAACCGACGCGACGTGGACGGCCGGCGAGGCGGGGGAGAAGGCGACGTGGACACGGACATCCTGGGAGTGCCGGAGCGGGTGTTCGACAGCGGCCTGCTCGCGGCCACGCGTCGGTTCGGCACCGCCGCGGCGGTGACGCGCGAACTGGGCGCGGACACCGTCGAGGTCGCGCACGCGCTGATCGCGCTGGCCCGGATCGACGGCGGTCGAGCCGCGGGGCTGTTCGACCGCCAGGGCATCCCGCCCGACGTGCTCGCGGCCGGCCTGCTCGGCTCCGGCGGGCTCGGCGGCGGATCCGCCGGTGCCCTCGTCGCCGATCGAGTCGGTCTCGATCCGGGCCGCAACGGCCGGGCCCCGGCCGGCGTGCTCGGCGGCCTGCCGGTCACCGCCGACCTGCGTGCCGCCTTCACGGCCGCCGCCGATGCCGGGCTCATCGACGAACGGGCGCTGCTCGTCGAGTTGTTGCCCCGCCTCGAGGCGGGCGCGGTGGACCTGCTCGTCGGCTACGGCCGGGTCGACCTGGCCGCGTGGCAGGCCGAGGTGGCCACACCGCGCCGGGTGGTCGAGGTGTTCCGGCCCGACGGGTCGATCGATCCCGCCGCGTTCGGTCCCGGCGCCCGCCGCGTGCTCGCGATGATGGCGACCGAGGCGGCCGGCCTCGGCCACGAGCGGTACGGCATCGCGATGCTCCTGCACGCGCTGGCCACCACCCCGGGTGGCCTGCTCGAACAGGCATTCCTGTTCCTGCGTCGGGACGTACGGGCGCTGCGCGAACAGACCATCACGCTCACCGGTACCCGAGGACACGGCGCGGCGGGCGCCGGTCCGGCCGAGCCGGACGAGTCGCTGCGGTCGACCCTGCGCCGGGCGGCGACCTTCGCCGCGACCGGAGCCGGCCCGGGCGGGGAACCGGGCGCCGACCCCGACGTGGGCACCCCGATCACCGAACGCGACCTGCTCGCCGCGCTCCTGGACACCCCCAGCGGCCTGGCGGCCGGCTTCTTCCGCGACATCGGCCTGGACCTGGACCGACTGCGCCGATTCGCCGACACCTACTACCGCGAGCCGGCCGAGCCCGAGCCGAGCCGGACCGCCGAACCGCTCTCCCCGGAGGAGGCGGTGCGCTGGGTGCGATCGCGGCTGATCGGTCAGGAGAGCGTGGTCGAGCGGCTGGCCTTCCACATCGAGCTGATCAAGCGCTCGCTGACCCGGGGCTTTCGGCCGGACGACCGGCCGCGCGCCGCGCTGCTGCTGTGCGGGCCCAGCGGCTCGGGCAAGACGATGACCGCGCGCCTGCTCGCACAGGTCGTCTACGGCTCGGAGGAGGACGTACTGGTCTTCGAGATGGGCCAGTTCAGCGCGCGCGAGTCGATCAACAACTTCATCGGCGCGCCGCCCGGCTATGTCGGCTTCGGCGAGGGCAAGTTGACCAACGGACTGCGCGACAACCCGCGCCGGGTCTTCCTGTTCGACGAGGTGGAGAAGGCCGACGCGCGGGTGCTCGACGCGCTGCTGCGACTGCTCGACGAGGGCCGGATCAGCGATCCGGCGGGCCCGGTCCGCGAGGCGCACGACGCGGTGGTGATCCTGACCACCAACCTGGGCGCGACCCACTCGGCGGCCGAGGCGGTCGAGGACGACGTGGACAGCGTGGAGAACCTGATCGGCTCGATCCTGGCCGAGGGCTCGACCGGCGGCAGCGCCGCGAGCGCCCGGCTGCGGCGCACCATGGAGGGCTTCTTCCGGCCCGAGTTCCTCAACCGGGTGGACGAGGTGATCCTGTACTCGCCGTTCGGCCCCACCGAACTGCGCGGCATCGCCGAGAACGGCCTGGCCCGGCTGGCCGCGCGGCTGCGCGAGCAGCTGGGCGTCGAGTTGGGCTGGACCGACGAGGCCGCCGACCACATCGCCACCGTGGCCTGGCGCGGCCGACCGGAGGAGGCCGCGCGCGGCGTCAACCGCTGCGTCAACGCGGTCGTGCCGGGCGTCCTGCGGCTGCTCGACGAGGGCGACGCGGCCGGCAGGCCGATCACCTCGGTCCGGGTCCGCGTCGTGGCGGACACGCTCGCGGTGGGGAGCGACGATGACTGACCGAGCCACGCTGCGCGCGTTCGCCGCCCGCCTGCGCGAGTACGGCGCCGACGCCGACGCGGTGGACGGCGAGGCGTACGAGAGCCTGGGCGAGGGGGCGGAGGCGCAGCCGTGGAGCGCGCGGGCCGAGGAGTTGTGGACCGCCGGCGGCGGCTTGTGGCGCACCCACCACCTCGCGGTCGCGCTGCACGCGCGCGCCTACGACCTCGAACTGGCCGCCGACCACGAGGCGGCCTTCCCGTACTGGAAGCGGGCGTTGGCGCACTGGGCCGAGCTCTACCACGACAGCGCGTTCTGGGACCGGATGCACGAGCACCTGGAGACGGTCGGCGGCGCGCCGGTCCCGGCCGGGACCGTGCAGGAGGTGCGCGAGCGGCTGCCCCGGGACCTGCTCGCGCCGCACCTGACGCTGGCCGCCGAACACCGGGTCGGCGATCCGCCGCGCGCGCGGGCCCATCTGGACCTGGTCCGCGAGTCCGGCTTCCCGCGCTCGGCGATCCTCGGCGCCCGGGGCGACCTGGTGCGCGAGGTGTTGGCCGAGGTGTCCCGGGACGTCGAGGAGGGCCGTTTCGACGACGTCGTCGAACAGCTCGCCTCCTGGCTCGCGGTGGATCCCGGCAACCTCGGACTGGCCCGGGCCCTGCTGTACGCGACCCGGCGGCACATCGAGATCGTGGTCGCCGCGCCCGGCTGGGCGCGCAAGATCGAGGCGCTGGTCGAGCGGGTGGCCCGCCTGGTGCTTCCGGCCTGGGACGAGGTGGGCACGCCCGAGGGCTCGTTCGCGGTCGAGCTGGCCCGGCACGAGTACTGGCGCGGGATCGTGGTGCGCGAACTCGAATCCGGCCCGGCCACCGAACCCGCCACCCTCGAACAGGCCGCGCTGCGCTCGGGTCGGCACCTGCTGCGCGCGCTCGAACTTGACCGCGATCTCGCGGTCAAGAGCATGTACCGCGACGTGGAACAGCTCGCCGCCGAGGAATGGGCGCTGGCCGCCACCGCCCGACAGCGTCAGGGCCTGCCGGACGGTCACGTCCGCGACGCGCTGCGCCGGGCGTTGGCGATGTCCGCGCCGGGGCCGTGGGGACGGCTTTTCATGGCACGGGTGTTGATCAACCTGGACACCGTGTCGCCCGACGATCTGGCCACCGCCCGCCGGCTCGCGGACGAGGTGGCCGCCGATCCGGACGCGAACCATCCCGACATCGCCAACGCGCTCCGAGGGGTCGTCCTGTCCCTGGCCTCGGCGCGTGGGCCCGAATGGAGTTGAGCGCCCCATGAGCAGCGCCGTCAACGAGCCCGCCCGGGAGAACCCCTGGGCCTGGCAGGCCGGCCGAAATCCCTATCGGGGCACCGCCTTCCAGATCCTGGACCTGGCTCCGGACCTGGCCGGCCGGGCGGCGATCAAGGCGCGGGTGCGCAAGCGCAGACAGCGGATCGCGCGCGGCGCGGAGCGGTTCCCGGTGCACGGTCGGGTGCTCGCCCCGGCCGACGTGAACGCGGCGGAGGAGACACTGGCGGATCCGGCCGGGCGGCTGTCGGCCGAACTGCTCACCCACCGGCCCGAGCGGCCCGGCGCGGATCCGGCCGAACTGGCCGAGGAGTTCGCCGAGTTCGATCCGCCGGAGGCGTCCGGCCCGGTGCGGATCGGGATCGATCGACGCGTGCTCGCGGGTCTGGTGCCGGCGCCCGCGCCGCGCGAGTTCGTACCGTTGTGGACGGAAGAAGGGGCGCACTGATGGCAGCGACACCGGAGCGGGCCCCCCTCGTGGCGGACCCGCCGGCGGATCCCGAGGCGGACCCGATGGCGATCACCGAGAGCGAACGGCCGGTGCCCGAGCGCCCGCTCGACCCGCCGTTCGCGCTCGTGTACGACGTGGTGCGCGGCGCGGCGCGCGAACGCGAGGCGGGCCGCGAGGAGATGCGCAAGCGGCTGGAGTCGACGCACGAGCGCTACACCGGTCTGGCCGCGGACGCCGCGGTCGCGCTGCACGAACTGCGCGGCAGCCTGGAGGGTGAGCCGGTACCGGCCGTACTGGCCTCGATCGCCCGGCGGTTCGCCACCGCGCTGGACCGCGCGGGCGTTCGCTTCGACGACCCGGTGGGCGAGGCGTACGCGGCGGTGGGCCGTCGGGTGGACGTCGCGCACGCGCCCGACAGCGGCGACGAGAGCGCGATGATCGTGGCCAGGACGCTGCGGCCGGGCGTGCTGCTCGACGACGGCGAGGTCATCAGGCGCGCGCAGGTCGTGCTCGGCTTCGTGCCCACCGCGGCCCAACGCGAGGACGCAGCGCGTGCGGAGCGGGGACCCGCCGATTCCGGTATTCCGGCCGAGCCCGATGCGCGGGTGGAGCCCGACGCGCCGGTGGAGCCCGAGGCACCGACCAAGTCCACCGCGTCGACCGAGCCCGAGACTACGGCCGAGCCCGAGACCCCCGCCGAGCCCGAGACCCCGGTCGCACCCGAGACCCGGGCCGAGACCGACGCGCCGGGCGAGCCCGAGCCGAGAGCCGGCAGCGCCCGGTCGACCGCCGAAGAACCCCCGGCCGGGTCGGATCCGACCCCGCCGAATCCCGACACCTCGAACGACGCGAACCACGAAGGCGGTACCACCGGATGAGCATCGTGGTCGGCATCGACCTGGGCACCACCAACTCGTGCATCGCCATACCGGCCGACGCCGAGATCCCCGGAAAGGCCGAGTTGATCGCGGCCCGCCGGCTGCGGCCGGTCGGCGACTCGCTGATCGTGGCCAATCCGGACCGTTCGCCGACCACACCCTCGGCGGTGTGGATCGATCCGAGCGGCAAGGCGATCGTCGGCCAGTTGGCCAAGAACAAGGCCCGCCTGCCGGGCGCCCCGCCCGCGATGTTCTTCAAGCGGAACATGGGCACCGACCAGGTGGTCACCGCCGGACACGCGCGCCTGACCCCGCTGGAGGCGTCGACGCACATCCTGCGTCACCTCAAGCAGGTGGCCGAGGAGGCCCTGGGCGTGCCGGTGGAGCGGGCCGTGGTGACCGTCCCGGCGTTCTTCGAGACCCGGGCCAAGAACGAGACCACGCGCGCGGGACAGGCGGCCGGCCTGGAGGTGGTCGAGACGCTGATCGAGCCGGTGGCCGCGGCCCTCGCGTACACCCACGAGCGGGCCCGCGAGCTGACCGAGCCGCAGACCTTCCTGGTCTACGACCTCGGCGGCGGCACGTTCGACACCTCGGTGGTCACCTGGGATCCCGAGGTGGGCTTCGAGAACCGCTCGTTCAGCGGCGACCGCTATCTGGGCGGGTTCGACTTCGACCGGCGGATCGTGTCCTGGATCGCGGCCCAACTGCCCGAGTACGACCTGGCGATCGACAGCGAGAACCCCGCCGACGGCAAGGTCGAGGCACAACTCCTGTCGGTCGCCGAGGGGGCCAAGCACGACCTGTCCCGCTACCCCGAGACGGAGATCGTCAGCCAGTACTGCGAGGACCGGCGCGGTACCCCGATGAACATCGGACTGCCGATCCGCCGCGAGGAGTTCGAGGAGATGATCGCGGACCGGATCCGCGGCACGCTGGACGACTGCGACCGGGCGCTGGCGCGGGCCGGGATGACCGCGGCCGACCTGGACGAGATCGTCATGGTCGGCGGCTCGTCCCGGATCCCGCTGGTGGCCACGATGCTCACCGAGCACTTCGGGCGCGGCCCTCGGCTGCTCAACCCCGACCTGTGCGTCGCGCTGGGCGCCGCGCTCAAGGCCGCGAACGTGCCCAGCCGCAGTGGGCACCTGGAGTTGGACCGCCCCGAGGCGCTGCCGCCGGAGACCGACATCGGCGGCCGGGTGCTGGCCGGACCCGCGCTGGCCTCGCCGGCGGGTGCTCAGGTGCTGCTCAGCTCGGACGACGGGCGGGTGTACCTGACCGAGACGGCCGACGCGGAGGGCCGCTTCCTGTTCGCCGACGTGCCGTTGCGCGACGGCGAGAACGGCTTCACCGTGCAGGTGTTGGCGCACGGACGGGAGATCGAGTCGCGGCAGTTGACGATCGAGTCCGACGGCAAGCCCCGTTCGGACGCGACCGGCGATGTGCTCGCGCACGACTTCTCGGTCGAGTTGGTGGACGGGCTGCACGTGGTGGTCCGGGCCGGGACGATGGTGCCCTACCGCACCGACTTCCGCCTGGAGACCGCCTCGCAGGGGTCCAGTCTGCGGGTCGGTCTGGTCGAGGGTCTGGTGCCGATCGGCGAGGTCTCGATCCGGGACCTGCCCACCGACGTGTCGGTCGGCTCGACCGTCGAGGTGACGCTCGAGTTCGAGGCGGGCTGGACGATCCGGGCCGAGGCGCGGCTGCCGCAGGTGGGCGCCGAGGGCAGCGCGGTGATCGACATCCCGCGTCGGGAGATCCCGGGCTGGCCGGAACTGGCCGAGCGGCACCGGCAGGTGCTCACCGGCTGGGCGGAGAAGCGGGACGCGATCCCGCCGGCGGACGCGATCCGGGTCGGCCCGGCGCTGGATCGACTGCTGGCCGAGATCGCCGAACTGGTCCGGGACCGGATCGACGCGGGCAAGACGCACCACAAGATCCTGGAGGCGGAGACGCTGGTCCAGGGCCTGCGGGTGGCCACCACGGCGGGCAGCGCGCTGAACCCGGCGATCGGTGAGTTCGAGGACAACCTCGCCTTCCTGGCCCGGCTGGCCGACCGGCTGGTCGACCACGACCCGGTCGAGGCGGAGCGCTTCCGGGGCGCGGTCCCGGGTCTGCGCGCGACCGGGCGGGCCGCGTACGCGGCGGGCAACAAGATGGACTGGCACCTGGCCAACGAGGCGGTGCGGGACCGGATCAACGCGGCCGAGCGGATGTTGCACGGGGGGCGCTCGCCGCAGCAGTTCACCGCCGCCGAGTTCCAGGTCGCGGTGCTTCAGGAGGTCGAGTACCTGCGCCGCTCGATCCAGGAGATGGACCAGGCCTCCGCCGGCCGGCACCGGGCCGACGCGGATGGCTATCTGCGCGAGTTGGACACCATCGCCGAGGACGCTGCCGAGGTGGACGTGCGGGACGAGGCGGCGGGCAACCGCCGGTTGGTGGAGATCTATCGAGGTCGGATCATGCCGCTGCGGGCCCGGGCGGACCGCTGGATGGAACAGATCCGGGAGGGCTCCCCGCACATCGGGTTGCGGCTCCCGAAGAGCTCCCTGGAGAAATGACATGGCGTTCGCGATCACCTGCCCCCTGTGCCGCCGCCGGATCGCCGACCTGACCGAGCGCTGCCCGGCGTGCGGCGGCGACCTGGGCGCACTCGCGGGCCTCGTCGAGTTGGCCGACAGGCACTTCAACGACGCGGTCCGGTCGGCCCGGCGTGGCCGCTGGAACACCGCGGCCGAACACCTGGCGGTCACCCTCGCGCTCAACCCGGCCGACGCCGAGGCCCGCCAACTGCTCACCAAGGTCCGCTACCACCAGGACCCGAGGACCCTCCCGGACCGCCTGTGGCGCAAGGCCCGCACCCGCCTGCCGTACGGCGAACGGCTCCCGGCGCAACTCCCCCGCGAAGCGGACCTGCGCCGCCTCCTCGACGTCGCGAGCAAACGCCTCGCGGCGCGGAAACCGGGGTGACGAGCCGGGTGCTCGGTGGCGCACGGACGGACCATGGTCGCGAAGCCCGGCGACCTACCATGGGGGACATGGACCGCGAGGAGTTCGACCGGCTGACGGCCATCGCCAATTCTGTCCGCACGCCGTCCAACTACAAGATCGAGATCAGCGACGGCACGCTCGTGATGATGACCGGCCCGTCCGGCATCCACGAGTTCATCGTGCGCCGGCTGCGGATGCGCATCGAGCGCGGTATCGCCGGACGCGAGGAGTGGGCCGGGATGGCGGTTCACGGGGGGATGGACGTCTTGGACGACGCCAACCTGATAAGGCGCAATCCCGATGTCTGCGTCTTTCCGGAGGATGATCTCCTCACCGTCGAGAATCATGTGCCGGCCGCCGACGTGCGGCTTGCCGTCGAGGTCGTCTCACGGTCGAACCCGGAGAACGACTGGGAGGCCAAGTTGCGCGACTACCCGCGCATGGGCATCCCGGTCTACCTGATCATCGACCCTCGTCAGGGCACGATCGCGGTGTACTCCGAGCCGAAGGGCGGTCGCTACACCGCGCGAGCCGCCTACGCGTTCGGCCAGGACGTACCGCTGCCGCGGTTCGGCTTCGCGATCGCGACGGCGGACTTTCCCATGTACTGATCGCGCGGCCGGCCTCACAACACGTGGTCGGCCGTGCGCAGGATGGCGTGCAGGTCGATGGCGGCGTCCCAGGTGGCCCAGGTGGAGAGGGCGGCGCCGCCGAGGGCGATCAGGGTGGCCGCGCCGGGGCGGCTCCACGGGGTGGGCCAGCGGTCGGTCGGAGACGGGCCCAGCAGCGCGGCCACCCGGCGCGGGACCGGGCCGCCGGTCGCGGCCATCGCGCCACGCGGTGCGGCCGGTCCGGCCAGCGCCGCCTTGCCCACCGCGCGGGCCACCACCCGACGGTCACCCACCACGCGCGCGGCGTCCTCGTCCGCGCAGCGCTCCAGCGCGTAGCCGATCGCCGTGCGCATCGGCCGCAGCAGCGGATGCGCGCACATCGCCAGTGTCGCGACCAGCAGCACCCGATCGTGCCGGCCGCTCAGATGCGCCCGCTCGTGGGCCAGCAGCGCTCGCCGCTCGTCCGCGTCCAAGCGCGCGAGCAGTGACGCCGAGACCACGATCCGCGGCCGCCTGCCCGGCAGCGCGAACGCGGTCGGCGGTCCGGTGGGCAACACGGTCAACTCGGTGCCGCCGGCCGTCGGCACCCCCGCGCGCAGCAGTGTCAGCGCGCGTCGGCGGCGGCCCAGGACGACCGCCGCGCACAGCAGCGCCGAGGTCAGCGCCGCGCTCGCCAGGGAGCCGATCACCTGGACGTTCGGAATCGAGGCCCGCACCTGCGGATCGGACCAGTGATCGGGCAGCGGTACCCCCGGGAGCTGGGCCGTGCCCACCACGGTAAGCAGGCCCAGGCTGATGGTCGCGCACAGGGCCAGGACCGAGGTCAGCGCGGTGAGCAGGACCACCACCCGGCGCGGCGCGAGGTGGTCGGCCGCGAGCCGGGCCACGGGCACCGAGGTTATCGGCAGCAGCAACGGCAGGTAGACGATCCAACGCACGCGGCTACGACCCGCTCTCGTCCAGCAGTCGGCGCAGCAGCGCCTCGTCGTCGGTGGACAGGTCCGAGACGAACCGCGCGAGGACCGCCTGCCGGTCGCCCTCCTTGTCCAGCACCTGCCGCATGCGTCGCGCCGCCAGCCCGGCCTCGTCGTACACCGGCGCGTACACGTACGAGCGGCCCGACCGGGTGCGCTGGAGCACGCCCTTGTCGTGCAGGCGGGACAGGATGGTCACCACCGTCGTGTACGCCAACTCGCCGGACAACTGCTCCTGTACCGCGCCCGCGCCCATCGCCGTCGGCGACGTCCACAGCAGCGACAGGATCTCGGACTCCAACTCGCCGGGGCCACGTCGCGCGGGTGATCCGCCTGCTCTGCTTTCGGTCACTTCGGCCTCCGGTGGATGGGCACAACGCCCCGGCAGCCTAAACGGTCACCCTTCGCGATCGGCGACGCGTACCTGTTCCTCCAGCTCACGGCGCCGCGCCGCGGCCCGGTCCCGATCGTGCTCGCCCGCGTCGGTGATGTCCAGAAACAGTTGCTCGATCTCGGGCCATCGCTCGCGGATGGCGGCCTTGATCCGCACCGCGGCGATCTCGACGTCCTCGCTGTCCACGCCCTCGGTCAGGTCCACGCGTGCCGCGAGCAGCACCTGTCCCATCCCGATCCGCATCGTGTACACCTTGGTGACCGTGTCCACCTCGGGCTGCTCGTCGAGGAAGCGCTGTACCTCCAGTTGCAGCGCCGGGTCGGCGGCCTCGCCGATGAGTTGGTCGCGGGAGGCGATGCCGAGCCGATAGGCGACGTAGACCAGGAGCAGACCGATCCCGATCGACGCGCCGCCCTCCCACACCACGTTGCCGGTGAGTTCGTGCAGCGCCATCCCGATCAGCGCGAGCGTGACGCCGAGCACCGCGGTGGCGTCCTCGGCGAGCACCGTGCGCAACGCCGGGTCCTGGATCGCCCGCGCCTTCGCCAGCGGCCCGCGCGCACCGCTCGGCGCGTCCCGGTACATCTGCCGCACCGCCCTGACCAGCGACGCGCCCTCGGCGATCAGCGCCACCAGCAGCACCGCGTAGCCGACCAGGTAGCCGGTCGGGCTCTCCTCGCCGGACTCCCGCATCGCGTGCAGCCCCTGGTAGAAGGAGAAGCAGCCGCCCATCACGAAGATGCCGACGGCGGCGAGCAGCGACCAGAAGTAACGCTCCTTGCCATAGCCGAACGGGTGTCGTGCGTCGGGCGCGCGCTTGCTGCGGCGGATCGCGGCGAGCAGGAAGATCTCGTTGCAGCTGTCCGCGACCGAATGCGCGGCCTCGGAGAGCAGCGCGGGCGACGCGGTGATCAGTCCGCCGACGACCTTGGCCAGCGCGATCGCCAGGTTCGCACCGAGCGCGACCAGGACCGTGCCCTTGGTGTCGCTGTCGTCGCCGGGCAGCCCGGCGCTCCCGCTCGTGCCGGGCCCGGGCCCTTCTCGTTCGTCCACTTCGTTCACGAGGCGGCGTCTACCCGTCGGGCGCGGGCTCAGGCTTGGTAGCCGCGCATCGGGACGTCGAGCAGCACCTCGAAGTCCATCGGCGGATCGGCCGGGAAGCGTCCGCCCTCCTCGATCGCGGACCAGCCCAGTACGGCGGCGGCGAACACGTACCGGTATTGCCTGGCCCGCTCGGGGTCCGTGCCGCCGAGCGTGAACGCGGCGACCGCGTCGTCCTGGATCCGCAGGCCGACGTCAGGCGGCGGTGACCACCGGATCCCGGGAGACGAGGGCACGCGCCTCGGCGCGGTCCACCCGGATCGCACAACCCTCGGCGCGCAACGACTCGACCAGGACGTCGTGCCGCCGGTCGCGCGTGCGAACCGGCTCGGCGCGTGCCGGGAACAACACCGCCACCCGCCGCTCCGGCAACCCTCGGACGATGCCGGCCGGCGCCTCGACGAGCCGATCGTGCTCGTCGAAGACCACGCTCAACGGCGCGTCCACCCCGGACGCCTCCCGCGTGGCCACCAACGCCTCCCGCGCGACCCGCTCACCGGCGTGCGTGACGTGCACGGCGATCGCCCGCCCGGCCGTCCCGCGCGCGGCGGTCAGCTCCGCGACGGCGGCGTCGTCCATCCGCATGATCGGCACCATGACGACCCGAGGACCGCCCTCGGGAGCGCGGCACCGGCCCGACGGATCGAGGCGGTGCGGCGGATCCCGTCGACCCGACGAATTGCGGCGAACATGGCGGCCTCCTTTCGACCACCCCCAGCCTTCCCCCGGATCCGCCCGCCCGGCCCACCCGTTGACGCGCTCATGGCGCTGCCGGCGGCAATCCGAGCGCGTCCCTGACCCGACCAAGCCGGCGATCGTGTTCGATGTCCGTCGGGGCCCTGCCGCGCCGGTCGGGCGACGGTGTTCCCGGGTCGGCGGCAACGGCTCGCCCGGCGGCGTGCGGGCCCGCGTTCGGCGCCGGTCCGGGTCGAGCTACGCGGCCTCCGGCACCGCGCGGCCCGTTCGCCCGGGTCGCGCGGTGCCGGCGAGACGGGCGAGGCGGGTGCTGCCGGCGACCACCCGGCCGGCACGGATGGCGACGCGGTCCTGCGGGCGGGTGCGCAGCGCCTCGGGCAGGGAGTGCGCCCGGACCGCGAACAGGTCGGCGCGGGCCCCCGGTTCCAGACCGCCGGCCTCCACGCCCAGTACGCCCCGCGCGTGCCCGGCCACCGCGGCCCAGGCCCGGGCCGGCGCCAACCCCGTGGCGGCGGCGGTGGCCAGCGGGTCGGCCAGACCCATCGGGTGCCCGGCGTCGCGCAGATGGTCGCCGCCAGCCGCGACCGTGACGCCCGCCGCGACCAGTTCGCGGATCGGCAGCCCACAACCGCGCTCCGACGGCAACGCCACGACGCGCATCCCGGACGCGGCGATCGTCTCGCCGACCCGACCCAGCGCGGACGGCGAGAGCCGGTTCAGGCCGGCCAGATGACTGGCCGTGACCGGCCGGTCGAAGCCCGACGCGCGCAACAGCCGGGCCAGGTCGCCGACCACGAGCAGGCGCGGATCGAAACCGTCGTCCAGGTGCAGGTCGAGCCCGACCTCGACACGATCCGCGAGCCGCAGCAGCCGGCGGATCTCCTGCCGGCAGTCCGGCGCGAACCTGGGTCGTCCGCCGATCACCCGCGCGCCCGCGCCCACCGCGTCCACGATCGTGCGATCACTCGTCCCCGGGGTCGGGACGGCGACGATCTGGAGGTCGAGGAGCCGATGGAACTCGGCGCGCAGTTCGGCCATCACCTCGACCGAGCGCAGCGGCGTGCGGCCCTCGCCGATGTCCAGGTGCGTGCGCACGGCGGTCACCCCGCGGACGACCAGCGTTCGCAACACCTCGCGCGAGCGCCGGCGCAGATCGCCGGGTCGATAGCGGGCGGGCCGCACCTGCCAGGACCGCCACGCGCCGTCGCGTCCGTCCGGATCCGAGCCCACCGGCTCCCAGGTCAGCGCGCGATCGAGGTGCACGTGCGGCTCGGCGGGAGCTGGCAGCAGCAGATAGCCGGTCAGATCCAGCCCGGAGCCGGCCCGCGAGTACGGTCGACCCGGCTCGCGCAGCACCCCGATCCGACCGTTGCGCAGCACCACGTCACGCGTACGCCCATCCGGCAGCGTGGCGCCGAACAGGGTGATCGTGTCGCTCATCGCTACCCCCTGGGACTCGAATCCGCGACCCCGATCCGACGCGGGGTCGAGGAAACGCCCCGATACCGCGTCGCCGCGCCGCCCGACCCACTGTGACCGGGCGCTGTTGCGGCGGCGTTTCGGCGCCGTTAAGGACCACCCCTTCGGGGGCGAAACGGGCACGTAACGTGCGCGACGCCGACCGGCAACGGCGAACCCGTACAACCGACCCCATGACCATCACCGAGGCGCGCCCCGTCGCCGTACCGGGTCCCCGACGGCACCGGCAACATTTGTCGTCCAGGCCCGGCACCGTCCTGTGGGGTTGGCTGCCCGGTGCCCGGGACCGGCCGGTGGCGTTCGTCGAATCCGGCGAGACGCTCACCGCGGACACCGTCTCGCACGAGGGCCTGCTCGGCGACCAGGGCCGCGACCCGGTGGCCTTCTTCGGCCGGCACCACATCCGGGCCGATCGTGTCCCGGAGGACCACCGCGCACTGGCCGCCTCCGACCTCGCGCACGACCGCGCCGTGGACGGTCCGCACGTGATCACCGGCCCGATCTCGGTGGCCGGCGCCCGCCCGGGCGACGTCCTCGCGGTGCACCTGCTCGAACTGCGCCCGCGGACCTCCTACGGCGTACTCACCGAGCGGCACGGTCGCGGGCGCGGCGCGCCGCCGGTCACGGTGTGTGCGATCCGGGACGGTCGGGCCCGGATCCCGACCGCGACCGGCGACCTGACACTGCGACTGCGGCCGAGTCTGGCGGTACTGGGTGTGGCCACCTCCGACGGCCTGCGCCGGTTGTCCACCCGGGTGGGCTCACACGGCGGCAATCTCGACCTGCCGATCCTGGGCGCGGGCAGCACGCTCCACCTGCCGGTGCAAACCGCCGGCGCGCTGCTCTACCTCGGCGGCCCCCGCCTGGCACACGGCCACGGCGCGGCGCTGGAGGGAGCGCTCAAGGTCACTCTGCGCGTCGAGGTGATCCCGTACGAGCGGGCCCGCGCGCGATTCGGCAACCCGCGCGGCCCGTTCGTGAGCACGGCGGACGCGCTGATCCCGCTGGGCATCGGCGCCGATCCGGCCCTCGCGCTGCGTCGATGCGCCGCCCAGGGCGAGGAACTGCTGTGCTGCGGCCACGGCCTGACGCGCGATCAGGCCCGCGCCTACCTGGGTGCCGCCGCCGAGTTCGGCACGAGCCGCACCGGCGTGCACGCCCGGGTCCCGCTGCCGGGGCGGTGAGCGTCGAGCGCGACCCTCGGTGGTGCGGTCGGGGATATCGGCCGCACCACCGAGGGTCGCGCGCGGGCGGTAGCGTTTCGCGGATGAGCACCTCTTTCGCGATCGACGCGAGCGAGCCCTGGCCGAGCACGGCTGCCGAGGGGTTGGCCGTGCAGGATCGATTGCGGCCGCTGGTGGACACGGTCGGGCCCGGGCCGGGGCCCGCGCAGGTGCGGTTCGTGGCCGGGCTGGATGTGGCCTACGCCGAGGACTCGGACGAACTCGCCGCCGCCGTGGTGGTGTTGGACGCCTCGACGCACGCCGTGGTGGAGCGGTCGGTGGTGCATGGCGTGGCGACGTTTCCGTATCTGCCCGGGCTGTTCGCGTTCCGGGAGATCCCGGCGTTGTCGGTCGCGCTCGAACGGCTGGACACCACACCGGACCTGCTCGTGTGCGACGGTCAGGGGCTGGCCCATCCGCGCCGGTTCGGGTTGGCCTGCCACCTCGGCGTGCTGACCGGGCTGCCGACCGTCGGGGTCGGCAAGACGCACTTCGTCGGCACCTACGAGACGCCGGGGGACAAGCGCGGCGACGCCGCCGACGTCCTGTACGAAGGAGACGTGGTGGGGCGGGTGTTGCGCACCCGCGACGCGATCAAGCCGGTGTTCGTCTCGATCGGCCACGGTGTCGACCTGGACACGGCCTGCGCGCACGTGTTGGCCCTGACCCCGCGCTATCGCCTCCCGGAGACCACCCGCCAGGCCGACCAGGCCTGCCGCCAGGCGCTGAAGAGCACCCGGCCGTAAACCGCCGGCCGGCCCGCGCACCTGCCCGCGCCCACCCGACGGTGCTCCGCCGGGACGATGCCGCCGCCACCACCGCGACGGCATGGAAGAGCCCCCCGAACCACCTGCGCAAGGTGGTTCGGGGGGCTCTTCGGTCACCGGCTCCCCAAGGGGGGAGGATGGGGAGCCGGCTGCTTCATGGGTGGAACACCCGATTCGGGTCAGTCCGTCGCGATCGCCCGCAGGACGTTCATCCGCGCCGCCCGGAAGGCCGGCATCACGGCGGCCAGCAGGCCGACCACCGCCGCGGCGATCACGATCCCGATCACCGTGCCCCACGGGATCTCCAGGACGTCCAGGCCCTGCTTGGCGAGCAGGCGCTGGGCCCCGATACCCCACGCCATACCGAGCGCGAGCCCGACCAGGGCGCCGAAGGTCGCGATGACCATGGACTCCAGGCGGATCATTCGGCGGATCTGCCGGCGCGAGGCGCCGATCGCCCGCATCAGGCCGATCTCCCTGGTGCGCTCGACCACCGACAGCGCCAGCGTGTTGATCACACCCAGGATCGAGATGATGATCGCCAGGCCGAGCAGACCGTAGATCAGATACAGGAACGTGTCGATCTGCTTGCCGATCAGTTCCTTGTAGTCGCTCTGGTCACGGGCCTTGACCTGCGGGAAGGGATCGAGCGCCGACTTGAGCGCCGCGCCGACCTTCGACGCGTCCTGACCGGAGGCCGCGTTGACCATCATGATCTGGTACTGCACGTTCGGGACGAACTGCTTCATCACCGTGTTCGGGATGATCGTCGTGTCGCCCGCGCCGATGTCGGCGCCCTCGGACTTCTTGCGGATCGCGCCGACCTCGACCGTGGTCTTCTGCCCGTTCGGGAAGGCGATCTCGATCTTGCCGCCGATGCCGAGGTTGTGATCCTTGGCGAAGTTCTCGCCGATGGCCGCCTTGCCCGCCGAGATGGCCGCGTTGCCGCTGCCCTGGAGGTAGGTGGTCTTGAGCGTGTCGTCCATGCCCGGGTCCGAACCGACGACGAAGTCCTTCTTGCTCTTGCCGTCGGCGGTGAGCGTAGCGTTGCTGAGCGTCTGGCTGACCACCTCGCCCACGCCGGGGGTCTTCTTCGCCGCCTGGACGACGTCCTCCGGGAAGGTACCGACCAGCGACTGGATCGTGTAGTCGGCGCCCAGGGACTTCTCGATCTGCTTGTCGAACGAGGCCGACATCGACGAGGCCGCGACCGCCATGCCGCTGACCAGGGCGACGCCGATCATGATCGCCGACGCGGTGGCGCCGGTGCGGCGCGGGTTGCGCAGCGCGTTCTCCCGGCTGAGCCGGCCCATCGAACCGAACACCTTCGGGTACCAGGACGCCAGCGCCGGGACCACCGTGCGGGCCAGCAGCGGCGCCAGCACGATGAAGCCGAGCAGGGTGAACATCACGCCCAGGCCGAGGAATCCGCCGCCCTGGCTGCCGCTGTCCGCAGTGGCGCCGGCGACCAGTGCGAGCGCGCCCAGGGCGAACAGCACCAGGCCGATGATCGAGCGGGTCTTGATCGACTTCTGCGGCGGGGCGCCGGCCTCGCGCAGGGCCGCCATCGGGGCGACCTTGCCCGCGCGGCGGGCCGGCACGTACGCGGCGATCACGGTGACGATCACGCCGACCAGGTAGGCCACGATCGGGGTCGAGGTCTTGATCACCAGGGACGTGCCCTTGAGGTTGATCCCGACCGCGCTGATCAGCGCCTTGAGCCCGACGGCCAGACCGAGACCGGCCAACAGGCCGAGCGTCGAGCCGACCACACCGAGCAGGACCGCCTCCACCAGCACCGAGCGGTTCACGTCCGCCCGGCTCGCGCCGATGGCCCGCATCAGACCCAGTTCACGGGTGCGCTGGGCGACCAGCATCGAGAAGGTGTTGAAGATCAGGAAGATCCCGACCAGTACGGCGACACCGGCGAAGCCGAGCATCGCGTACTTCATCACGTTCAGGAAGCCGCTCAGCGAGTCGCCGGCGTCCTTGGCGGACTCCGCGGCCGTCTTGACCTCGAAGTTCGTGGTGTCGCCGAGCGCCTGCTCGACGCGCTGCTTGAGGACCTTGTCGGAGACGCCGTCGGCGGCGGAGACCGAGATCGAGGTGATCAGGTTCGGGTCGCCGAGCAGCCGCTGCGAAGCGGTCGCCGAGTCGAAGGAGAGCAGGGCCGCACCGGGGTTGGTGGTGGTGAAGGTCATGATGCCGGTGACCTTGACCGGGAACTGCCCGATCGGTGCGATCACCCGCAGCTCGTCACCGATCTTCACCTTCTTCTTGTCGGCCGTGTCGGCGTCGATCATCACCTCGGCCGGGCCCTTGGGCAGGTTGCCGCTGGTGACCTTGACCGGGGTGCGGTCGGTCTCGTACCAGTTCGTGGCGATGGTCGGGGCGCCCGAGGACGGGCCCACGGACTTGTTGTTCTTGTCGACGACGGTGACCGACTCGAGGTTGACGTCGCCGTGCGCTTCCTTGACGCCGTCGACCTTGGCGACCTTGTCGATGACCGAGCGCTGCAGCGTGGGCGTCTGCCCGGTGAGCGCGAGGTCGTCCTTGTCGAACTCGGACTTCGGGTTGACCGAGACGTCCGAGGCGGTGGATTTGAACAGCTCGTCGAACGTCTTGGTGATCGTGTCGGTGAATACCAGGGTGCCGGAGACGAACGCGACCGACAGGAGTACTGCCAGGGCGGACAGCACCATTCGCCCCTTGTGGGCGAGGAAGCTGCGGAACGTGGCTTTCAACATGGTGGGGGACTCTCCGCCTGTTTCAGCTGGTCCGGGCGCCGTCGAAACGCTTCATGCGCTCCAGTACGGCGTCGGACGTGGGACGCAGCATCTCGTCGACGATTCGACCGTCTGCCAGGAACAGGACCCGGTCCGCGTAGGACGCCGCGTTCGGGTCGTGGGTGACCATCACGATGGTCTGACCGAGCTCGTTGACACTGCGCCGCAGGAAGCCCAGCACCTCGGCGCCGGAGCGCGAGTCGAGGTTTCCGGTCGGCTCGTCACCGAAGATGATCTCGGGCCGGCTGGCCAGCGCGCGGGCGCACGCGACACGCTGCTGCTGACCGCCGGAGAGTTCGCTCGGGCGGTGCTTGAGCCGGTCGCGCAGGCCGACGGTCTCGATCACGGTGTCCAGCCAGGCCTTGTCCGGCTTGCGACCCGCGATGTCCATCGGCAGCGTGATGTTCTCCAGCGCGGTCAGCGTCGGGAGCAGGTTGAACGCCTGGAAGATGAAGCCGATGTTGTCGCGGCGGAGCTTGGTGAGCGCCTTGTCCTTCAGGCTCGTGATCTCCGTGTCGCCGATCCAGCTCTTGCCGCCGCTCACCGAGTCGAGACCGGCGAGGCAGTGCATCAGGGTCGACTTGCCGGAGCCGGAGGGGCCCATGATCGCGGTGAACTGACCGCGACCGATCTGGACGTCCACGCTGTCGAGAGCGACGACTCGGGTCTCGCCTTCGCCGTACGCCTTGGTGAGCTGCTGCGCGCGGGCGGCGATGGTGCCCCTGGAGTCCGCGTCGGTCATGGCAGCCGTGGCCGTGGTCACGAGTCTGTCCCCCAGATGAGGTGAAAGGGTGGCGCGCTCCGCGGTTTGCAGTGCACAGGATCACCGTAGGGGGGATGGGGCTCCGGCGAATCCTCTCCAAGGACAGATCCGGCCGTCCTACGCAGGGAGGACCCCGGGTACGCCGAACGACCCTTCCCCTAAGGGGAGCCCCGTACCGGTGGGGTACGTCCCGGGGAAGAGTCGACGATCCGTCACGCTGTGTGGACCTCGCCCGTACCAACGATCCGCATCCGACCCGGGGTTCCCCAAATGTCGGGTCCGGGTTCGCCGCGCTCCCCGAGGTGGGTGGCGTCAGTCTTGCGAGGGACCTTCCGGCGTCCGATGGTGGGCCACGATCGCGGCGCCGATCCCGGCCACCGCGCGGCGCAGGCTCGGCGGCGACACGGCTTCCATATGCGTGCCCAGACCGATCAGTTGGCCCAGTGCGACCTCCTCGGACTCGGTGCGCAGCCGCAGTTCGCGCCACCCGTCCGGGTCGGGCGGCCCCGCCGAGGCGAGCGCGTCCGCGGCGACCACGGGGCCGAAGATCCGCGGCAATCGGCCCAGCGCGGACGGCGACACCCGGACCACGCAGGCGAACTGCATCAGCGATCGGGCGAAGTCCTCGTTGCTGTGTGCCCACCACGTGCCGAGGTCGAAGCCGTCCGGGCGCTCGAAACGTTCCGGCCGACTGCTCGCGGCCACCACCCGTGACACCCGGTAGCTGCGGATGTCGGTGCGATGGCGGGCGACCAGGTACCAGACGCCGGCCTTGAGGACGAGACCGAACGGGTCCAGCCGGCGGGACACCTCGCGGTCGCGGCGGGCGTACCGCAGATCCAGCCGGCGGCCGGTCCACACCGCGCTCGCGATCTCGGTGAGGTACGGGACGTCCTCGTCGCGGTGGAACCAGCCCGGTGCGTCCAGGTGGAAGCGCTGCCGGACTCGGCCCGCGCGGGTGCGCAGGTCGGCGGGCAGGGTGGCCATCACCTTGGTCTGCGCCGCGACGAGCACGGTGTCCAGGCCCAGCGCGTCGGCGGCGTGCGGCGCGCCGGACAGGAACAGCGCGGCCGCCTCGTCGCCGGTGAGTCCGTCCAGCCTGGTCCGCCAGCCCTCCACGAGCCGGATCCCGCCGCGTGGTCCGGTCTCGGTCCACAGCGGTACGCCGGATGCCTGGAGCGCGGCGACGTCGCGGTACACGGTGCGGACCGACACCTCCAACTCGTCGGCCAGCTCGGCGGCGGTGGCCCCGCCGGGTCGGTTCTGCAGGTGGAGCAGGAGTGCCACCAGTCGGCCGGATCGCATGACTCGAAACTAACCCGGAATCCTTGCCAAAGGTTGTCAGGGATGGCGGTGCACGATGTGCGTATGACGAGTTGGGCGGAGTTCGAGAAGGCCGAGCCGGAGTTCGCGACGACGGTGCGCGAGCGCTTCGGGATGTACAAGCACCATGTGCTGGGCACGGTGCGGCGGGACGGTTCGCCTCGGCTGAGCGGGTTGGAGGTGGATTTCCGGTCCGAGCAGATGTGGCTCGGCATGATGCCCGGTTCGTTGAAGGCGCGGGATCTGCTGCGTGATCCGCGGTTCTCGATCTTCGCGAACCCGGGGGCGGGGGCCGAACTGGCGCACGGTGACGTGCGGGTGAGTGGGCGGGCGGTCGAGGTCGTGGACGACGCGGTGAAGGGGCCGTACGCGGGCGAGACGGGGGCGCCGGTGCCATTTCATCTGTTTCGGGTCGAGCTCGACGAGGTGAGTGGGGTGGGGGTGGACGGCGAGGAGATCGTCCTGCGGGTTTGGCGGCCTGGCGCGCGGGTTCGGACGATTCGGCGGGGGAACGACGATGGGTCTGCGCGGGATGTGGGTTGAGTTGGGTTGGCCTCATGCGCCGGCCGGGCTGGGTTGGCCTCATGCGCCGGCCGGGCTGGGTTGGCCTCATGCGCCGGCCGGGCTGGGTTGGCCTCATGCGCCGGCCGGGCTGGGTTGCCCTCAAGCGCCGGCCGGGCTGGGTTGGCCTCATGCGCCGGCCCGGCTGGGTGGTGTCATGCGTCGGTTGGGGTTTCGGTGGGGGGATTGAGGCCGTGGCCTCGGTGGAGGGGGAGTTCTCGGGTGATGGCGATGTTGGTGAGGAAGGGGCGGTCGTGGGTGGCTACCAGTAGGGCTCCTTGGTAGGCGTTGAGGGCCTGTTCGAGTTGGTGGACCGAGGCGAGGTCCAGGTTGTTGGTGGGCTCGTCGAGGATCAGTAGTTGTGGGGGCGGGTCGGCGGACAGGAGCGCGGCCAGGACCGCGCGGAAACGTTCGCCGCCGGAGAGGGTGCCGACTCGCTGTTCGGGGCGATTGCCCTTGAAGAGGAAGCGGGCGAGCCGGCCGCGCAGTTCGGAGTCCGACGCCGTGGGCGCGAAGCGGCGGAGGTTGGCCAGGACGCTCGCGTCCTCGTCGAGGATGTCCAGCCGCTGCGGCAGATGCCGCACCCCGTCGACGCCGATCCGCACGCTGCCCCAGGCCGGTTGCTCCGCCCCGGTCAGCAGCCGCAGCAAGGTGGTCTTGCCCGATCCGTTGTCGCCGGTCAGCGCGATCCGTTCGGGACCGCGCACGTTCAGGTCCAGGCCGTCCGGCCCGTACAGCAGATCCGCGGTGTTCAGACCCTCGGCGACGAGCACCGTGCGCCCGGCGGGCACCTCGGTCCCGGGCAACTCGATGCGGATCTCCTTGTCGTCGCGCACCGCGTCCCTGGCCTCGGACAGCCGCGTTCGGGCGTCGTCGAGCCGACCCTCCTGCGTGCCCCTGAGCTTGCCGGCGGAGACCTCGGCGGCCCGCTTGAGGTTGCCCGCGACGATCCTGGGCACGCCCCCTTCCAGTTGGGCCTTGCGGCCGGTCCGGACCCGGCGGGCCAATCGCACCTGGGCCTCGGCCAGTTCCCGCTTCTGTTTGCGCAGATCGGTCTGCGCGGTGCGGACCAGGCGCTCGGCGGTCGCCCGCTCCTGTGCCAGGACCTCCAGATACGCGCTCAGATTGCCACCGTAGGTGCGGGCCCGGTCCGGGAGCAGTTCGACGATCCGGTCCACCAGATCCAGAAGCACGCGGTCGTGGCTGACCACGACGAGCACACCCGGATAGCCCCGCACCGCGTCGTACAACCGCTCGCGCGCGGAGCCGTCGAGGTTGTTGGTCGGCTCGTCCAGGAGCAGTACGTCGGGCCGGCGCAGCAGCAGCGCGGCCAGCCCGAGCAGCACCGACTCGCCGCCGGACAACGTGCCGACCGTGCGATCGAGGTCGACGTGCGGCAGTCCGAGCCGGTCGAGTTCGGCGCGGGCCCGCTCCTCGACGTCCCAGTCGTCGCCGACGGCGTCGAAGTGCCGCACGTCGGCGTCACCGCCCTCGATCGCAAGCAGCGCTGCGCGCGTGCCGGCGATGCCCAGCACGTCGTCGACCCGACGGTCCGCGTCGAGCGGCAGATGCTGGGGGAGGTAGCCGAGGTCGCCGCCGGCCGTGATCGATCCGGAGGTGGGCGACAGGACGCCGGCGATCAGTTTGAGCAGGGTCGACTTGCCCGCGCCGTTGACCCCGACCAGGCCGGTTCGGCCGCCGCCGATGGCGAGATCGAGGCCCGCGACGACGGGGGTGCCGTCGGGCCAGGCGAAGGACAGGTCGGAACATACGATCGCCGGTGCGGTCGGAAATGACATGGAGTGGCTCCCATGGACGCGTGGTGAACGGATCGCGTGGGACACCGCGCGGCGGGATCGGGAGGGGGCCGGACGTGAAAGATCGTCCGGGACGGCCACACCGAGGTCGAGACGCGACCGCGAGCACACAGGGGCTCGAGCGGCGCGATGTCCGGACCTCAGATGCGCAACGGACCATCCAGACGGACGACAATGTGACCGGTCCAGGCTAACCCTCGGACGCCGAGGACCTCAAATGTTTTTCCCGTCCGGCGCGACGAGTGGCCCGGAACCGGTATCCGGGGCGGCGTCGTCCGGAGCCGGATCCGCGGAGGCGGCCGGACCGGCGCGGCGGTCCAGGACGTACCCGGCCACTGCCGCGCCGAAGAGCAGGATCAGGGGTGCGGCGAAGGCGACGAGGATGTGTACGTGCAGTACCAGCGTCGCGCCGGTGAACGCGCCGAGCGCCATCGCGAACGCGGAGAGCGTTCGACGGCCCGCGCGCGAGCCGGGTCCGCCGAAGCGGCGCAGGTCGGCGGCCAGCCCGGTGAGCGTCTGGGACAACACCGTGGTGGTCAGGTCCGGTACGGCCAGCCGCCGGGCCACCGCGTTCTGTAGCCCCATGGCCAAGCCGAGGAGCAGGATCAGCGAGTACCGCGCGCCGGTGCCGAGCCCGCTCACCGCCGCGGCCACGGTCAGGGCCGCCGCGATCAGGACGGCCTGGAGGGCGCAGCCGACCCAGAGCAGGCGCAGTCGTCGATCGCCGAACCCGGCGCCCAGGCGGCCACCGCCGGCGGCGCCGACCAGGAACGCGGCCAGGGCGGCGAGCGAGGCGGACACCGACAGGCCGGGGGCGCCGGCCAGGGCGAAGCCGGTGAAGACCACGTTGCCGGTCATGTTCGCGACGAAGACCCGACCCAGTTCGAGGTAGCTCAGCGCGTCGACCAGGCCGGTCACCACGGTGAGCACGATCAGCAGCGGCGAAAGCGGGCCGTGCGGGTCGTCGCGCGGCGGCATCAGGGTGTGTTTGGCCTCCCGAAGCGTTTCGCGCATCGATGTCCCTCCGGATCGGCCGCCCTGTGCCCGGCCCCGAGCACCGGCCCGGTTATCCATAGCCCGTTCGGGACGTACGGACACCTCGGCCGGCCGAAGAGCGCGGTCCCGTTGCCGCCGAGTGGCCGTACCCCTTCATCCCATGTGGTGATCATGATCGTGCGCGCGGCCAGGCATATCCCCAACCGTGACGATGGGCGATTTAGCCTGCAATGGATTTCCCTATATTTCCGATCATTTGGGGCATTCGTGCGATCATCCCGCGGCGTGGCCGCAATCGTCCTGGTGGTGGCGGTGGTCGCCGCCATCGGCTTCGTCGTGTTCGCCGGTGGGCATGGCGAGGACCCGAAGCAAAAGGCCGCCGCGCCCGCCCAGGGTGCCCCGAAGGTGCAGCCCGGGCAGGGGCCGGTCACCCTGATCGGCGACGGCTCGACGTCGAGCACGGGCGAGCAGCCGGGCCGGCTCAAGCCGGAGAAGCTCGCACCGGGCCAGGCGCCGCCGCAGTTCCTGGTGTTCTCCTGGGACGGCGCCGGCGAGGACGACAAGAAGCTGTTCTCCCGCTTCCGCCAGGTGGCCAAGGAGAGCAACGCGAAGATGACGCTGTTCCTGTCCGGGGTGTACGTGCTGCCGGAGGCCAAGCGGGCCAAGTACCTGCCGCCGCACAAGCCGATCGGCGCCTCGGACATCGGCTACCTCGACGACGTCCACCTGCGGATGACGCTGGAACAACTCGGCGCCGCGTGGAACGAGGGCCACGAGATCGGTACGCACTTCAACGGCCACTTCTGCGGCCCCACCGGCGGCGGCTCGTGGTCGGCGGACGACTGGCGCAGCGAGGTCGACCAGGCCAAGGCGTTCGTCAAGAACTGGAAGACCAACACCGGTTGGGCGGATCTGCCGGCGCTTCCGTTCGACTACGACAAGGAACTCATCGGCGGCCGGGCGCCGTGTCTGGAGGGCCAGAAGGCGCTGCTCGACGCCGCGCCGTCGCTGGGCTTCCGCTACGACGCGAGTTCGCCCGGTGGGCGCCAGGTGTGGCCGACCAAGGTGAACGGGATCTGGGACCTGCCGTTGCAGCAAATCCCGCTGCCCGGGCGCAAGTTCGAGGTCCTGTCGATGGACTACAACGTGATGTTCAACCAGTCGCGCACGGTCAAGGGCGACCCGGCCAAGTTCCAGGAGTGGGAGGAGCAGGCGTACGCGAGCTACATGGCGGGCTTCGAGCGCGCGTACACCGGGAACCGGGCGCCGTTGATGATCGGCAACCACTTCGAGGGCTGGAACGGTGGCATCTACATGAAGGCGGTCGAACGCACCATGCGGACCGCGTGCGCTCGGCCGGAGACGAAGTGTGTGAGCTTCCGCGACCTGGTGGACTGGCTCGACGTCCAGGATCCCGCGGTGCTCTCGAAGCTGCGGACGTACGACGTCGGGGCGAAGCCTGATTGGTCGACGCTTGCCGGCTCCGCGCCCGACGCTCCCGCGGTTCCGGCTGCGGCTTCCGGTGGGGGACGGGCTGCGGCGGTGCGGGACCGGTACTGATCGGGCCTGCGGCCCGGGTGGCCTCAAACGCCGGTCGGGCTGCGGGGAAGCCGGTCTGCGACTGGGGTGACCTCGAACGCGGGCCGGGCTGGGGAGCGACCGTCTGCGACGGGGTGGCCTCGAACGCGGGCCGCTTTGGGGGACTCGGTCCGTGACCGAGGTGGCCTCAAGCGCCGGCCGGCTGATTTCAGTCGGCCGGTGCTTGAGGCCACCGGGCGATGGGGCGGCACCCGGTCGGTGTCAGCCGTGTGGGTGGGGATGGCGGCGGTCCTCGCGGAGGAGTTCGGGGAGGGTCACCGCGCCGGAGCCGTAGCGGCTGGCGACGTCGTCGGGGTTGGAGATGCGGCAGCGCTTCATCGACAGGCAGCCGCAGCCGATGCACTGTTCCAAGCCGTCCCGCAGCCGTACCAGAGCCTCGATCTCCTCCTCCAGACGCCCACGCCAGGCCCGACTGATCTTCGCCCAGTCGGCCGGCGTGGGCGTGCGGCCCTCCGGGAGCTTGCCGAGCGCGTCCTTGATCTCCTCCAGCGACAGGCCGATGTTCTGCGCCGCGCGAATGAACGCCAGGCGCCGCAGGATGTGCCGTTCGTACCGGCGTTGGCCGCCGGTGGTGCGACTCGCGCTGATCAGCCCCTCGGCCTCGTAGTAGCGCAACGCGGATGCCGCGAACCCGCTGCGTGCGGTCATCTGGCCGACCGTCAACAAATCCGTCCCGGTGAGCACGCCGCCTCCTGAGATCCCGGCCCGGCGGTCCGGTCGATTCCGGATTCGTCCGCTTGACCTGAAGTGCACTTGAACTTGCAGTGTAGAGGGGCAGCCCATCACCGGGTGGGGTGTGGATTCCCCTGGAGATCACCATGCCTGTCGCACTCATCACCGGCGCCTCGCGGGGACTGGGCCTGGCCCTGGCCCGCACGCTCGCCGCCCGATCCTGGACCCTGGTCCTGGACGCCCGTCGAGCCGCCGACCTGACCCGCGCGGCCGACGAACTGCGCGACCTCGGGGCCGAGGACGTGATCGCCGTCGCCGGCGACGTGGCCGACCCCGCGCACCGCAGCGAACTGCGGGACGTCATCCGCGAGTCGGGTCGGCTCGACCTGCTCGTCAACAACGCGAGCGTGCTCGGCCCGAGCCCGATGCCGCCGCTCGCCGACCACTCCGTCGCCGACCTGGCCCGGACGTACGACGTGAACGTGTTCGCGCCGCTCGCGCTCACCCAAGCCAACCTGCCGCTGCTGCTCGGCGCCGGCCGCGGCGCCGTCGTGAACATCAGCTCGGACGCCGCCGTCAACGCCTATCCCGGCTGGGGCGGCTACGGCTCCACCAAGGCCGCGCTCGACCACGTCACCGCGACGCTCGCCGCCGAGCATCCGGACCTGGATGTGTACGCGTTCGATCCCGGCGACATGAACACCGATCTGCACCAACAGGCATTCCCGGGCGAGGACATCTCCGATCGGCCGGCCGCCGCGACAGTGGTGCCGGCGCTGTTGCGGCTGCTCGACGAGCGGCCGGTGAGCGGCCGGTACACCGTGGCGGAGTTCGCCGCGGCGGTGACCTCGTGAGCACCCCGGTCATCCACGACGCGACCGAACCCGCCGAGGCGCGCGGGCTCGCGCGGGACGGGATCCGGCTCCTCGTGCACTCCGAGGGGCGGGTCGAGCACACCGTGTTCCGCGACCTCGGTCGCCACCTGGGGCCCGGAGACCTGCTGGTGGTGAACACCTCCGCGACGCTGCCCGCCGCGGTGGACGGCTACCGGGCCGACGGCTCGCCGGTGACCGTGCACTTCGCCACCCGGCTCGACGACGAGACCTGGGTGCTCGAACTGCGGCACGCCGACGGCACGCCCGGACCGGTGGACGGTGTGCGCCGGTTCGAGGCGGTGCGCTTCCCCGGCACCGGATGCGGGATGGCGCTGCTGCTGGAGGCGTACCCGAAGGAACACGCCCGGCAGCGGCTGTGGAAGGCACGGATCACCGTCCCGCAAACGCGGGTGGAGACCTTCCTGGCCGAGCGCGGGCGCCCGATCGCCTACTCGTACCTGCGCGAGCGCTGGCCTCTGACGGCCTATCAGACCGTCTTCGCGCGGGACGAGGGCAGCGCCGAGATGCCCAGCGCCGGACGACCCTTCACCCACGAACTCGTGGTCGACCTGATCACGCGCGGCGTGGCCATCGCGCCGATCGTGCTGCATACCGGGGTGTCCTCGCAGGAGGTGGGGGAGCCGCCGCTGCGTGAGTGGTTCAGCGTGCCGGAGCACACGGCCGCCATGGTCCGGCAGGCCCGCCGGGTGGTCGCGGTGGGCACCACGGTGGTCCGGGCGCTGGAATCGGCGGTGCGCGACGACGGCGAGATCGCGCCCGCGAGCGGGTGGACCGACCTGCTGCTCGGCCCGGACCGACCGGCCCGCGTGGTCGACGGCCTGATCAGCGGCCTGCACGCGCCGGAGGCCACCCACCTGCTGCTGCTGGAGGCGGTGGTGGGCCCGACGGTGCTGCGCCGGGTGTACGACGAGGCCCTCGCGGAGGGCTATCTGTGGCACGAGTTCGGCGACAGCACGCTGCTGCTTCCCTGACCCGGACGACGCCCGACCCGGACGATCCGACGCGCGCACGCGGTACCGCCCGAGTTCACCGCACGAGTTCGGAGACCGGACCGTGTCGGTGTCCCGTGCCTCCCGGCGGGAGATCGCGCCGGGAGCGCACCCACCACAGCACGATCACGCTCGCCACGGCCGCCACGGCACACCACGTCGAGGCGAAGGAGTGGAACCACAGCCGCATCGTGACGGCCGCACCGACGGCGCAGACCAGCCCCAGGATGCGGAGCAATCGGTCCCGCGCGAGCAACAGCGACCCCAGGGTCGCGACCAGGTAGCCGGCGATCACCCACGGGGCGGCCGGGATGCCCACCGAGTAGCGCACGGTGTGCCCACAGATCTCGGCGTTCACCGGGCGGGTCGCGACCGCGTGTCCCAGCGCGCCGGCGACCACCAGGCCCAGCACGATCAGGACGGTCGCCCGGACCCGCTCCCGGCCGCGCTCGAGCGGCCATTGCGCGGCCAACACGGCGAGCGGGACGAACGCGGGCAGCAGCGGGAAGGCGATCACGGCCCAGGCCTCGCGCGCGATCTCGGCGGTGCCCGGGGACACCGCGCCGCGCTCGCCCTTCCACACCACCGCCTCGATCAACTGGTGGGCGCCCAGGATCACCGGCAGCATCGCCATCGGAAGGTCGTTGATCCGTCGCACCGACGCGACGCTCGCTATGCCCACGGCCGTGATGGCACTGCCCATCACGAGATCGGCTTCGGCGCTCCAACACACGGCTGCCTCGTCTCGCCAGGGAAGGTTGTGGTCGGGAGGGTTGTCGGGACGCCTTTCAGCGGGGTGGTCGAGTGGCTCGTTCCGTGGCAGGCGTACCCGTAGTCGATGTATTCAACAGTTCATACGCTCATTCGGGCGCAGTAATAGCCGTGGTCTCGGTCACGTTCGCGTGTAGGGCGCACGTACCGCCGGCCGGCCCCGTTGGTCGGGGCCGGCCGGAAGCGGGTCGGAGCGGGTCAGTTGCCCGCGGTCCACTGCTCCCAGGTCAGGTTCCACGCGCCGTAGCCGTTGTCGGCCGCGACCGGCTTCTCCTCGTTGCCCTTGACCTGCACGATGTCACCGCGGATCGAACGCTCGTAGAACCACTTGGCGTTCTCCAGGGTCATGCTGACGCAGCCGTGGCTGGTGTTGGCGTTGCCGAACGGGTTCGTCGTCGCCCACGTGTTCGCGTGCAGGAACGTCCCCGACTCGGTGATCCGCATCGCGAACGGCACGGCCTTCTGGTCGTACTCGTTGCCCAGGCCCACCGTCTGCGAGTTCATGTCGAGCGTGGGGTAGCGCTCCTCCATCACCATGATCCCGTTCCACGTCGTGTACTTGGGGTCCTCGCCGGCCGTGATCGGGATCGTCTTGACCACCTGGTCGTTCTCGGAGACGGTCATCGTGTGCGCGTTGGCGTCCACCACGGCGATCCGCTTGGTGTCCGAGATCTTGAACGAGAAGCTCTTGAACTGCTTCGACATCACGCCGCCGCCGAGGTCCACGCCGCGCAGGTTCAGGTCCACCTTCACCTGGGTGCCGACCTGCCAGTAGTCCTTCGGCCGCCACTCCACCCGCGAGTTGCCGAACCAGTGCCACGCGCCGTCCACGGCCGGGGTGGGCGTGACCTTGATCGCCTCCTGGACGGCCTTGTGGTTCTTCACCGGCTCGTCGAACGTGATCGAGACCGGCTGACCCACGCCCACCGTGGAGTCGGCGTCCGGCATGAACGTCGCGGTGGCCGGCCGGGTGGGGTTGAGCACGGTGAACGCCGAGGTCGCGGTGGTCGGCTTGTTGTCCGCGTTGGTCGCGGTCGCGGTCACCGTGTACTTGCCGCCGTACATGAACGGCACCTTGGGCTTCCACGCGTTGCCCGCCAGCGCGCCGTCCACGCTCTCGCCGCTCGCGTTGGTCACCTTGACCTCGGCGACCTTGCCACCGCCGACCGCGATCGTGACCGGCGCCCCCGGGTCGACACCGGTGGCCTTGTCCGCGGGGGTCAGGGTGACGACGGCGGGCTCCGCCGGTCCGGCCCGATTCTCGCCCGCGGCCTTGGCCGGGTCCGGCGTCGTCTTCTTCGCGTCGTCCTTGTTGCAGGCGCCGGTCAACAACAGCGACGCCGCGACGAGTGTGGCGACTCCGGTGCGTCGGATGATTCGAGACATGGACAGGGTCCCCCGTGCTCGGCCGTCTGGTGAACTCACCTGAGGGACGCTGCCGGCGCCGCCGGCGTTGCGCGGGGGACCCTGTGATCGCGATCACTCGGGAGGATCGCCGGGCGACGCGGGCCTGTCGCGTGGCGCGATCGTCACGCCCGGCTCACTCCTTGGTCGCACTGGTCGACAACCACTGGGCCCAGGTCAGGTTCCACGCGCCGTAGCCGTTGTCGGCCGAGACGGTGCGCTCCTTGGAGTTGACCACCTTGACCACGTCGCCGCGATCCGCGTGGTCGTAGAACCACTTGGCGTCCTCGGGCGTCATGCTCACGCAGCCGTGGCTGGTGTTGGCCCGACCGAACGGCGGGTTCGCCTTGTCGTACCAGTAGTTGCCGTGCACGAAGGTGCCCGACGTGGTGATCCGGACCGCCGACGGCACGTCGGCGATGTCGTACTCCTTGCCCAGTCCCACGGTCGCGGAGTTCATCCGGGTCTGGGTGTACTTCTCCATCACCACCATCACGCCGCCCCAGGTGTCGTACTTGGGGGACTCGCCGGTGGTGACCTTGGTCGTCTTGACGACCTTGCCGTTCTCGGTCGTGGTCATCGTCTTGGCCGCCACGTCGACCGTGGAGATCCGGGCCACGCCGGAGATCGCGAAGTTGAAGCTCTTGTACTGCTTGGAGCCCGCGCCGCCGCCGAGGTCGACGCCGCGCAGGTTGAGGTCGACCTTGACCTTGGTGTTGACCTTCCAATAATCCTTCGGTCGCCACTCCACGCGGGTGTTGCCGAACCAGTGCCACGCGCCGGACACCGCGGGCGTCGCGGTGACCTTCATCGCCTTCTCCGTCTCGGCCTTGTTGGTGATCGGCCGGTCGAAGCGCACCGAGACGGGCTGGCCGACGCCGACCGTCCCACCGTCCGGGAAGATCGACGCGGTCACCTCCTTGCCCAGCGTCTGGGTGGTGAACTTGGTGGAGATCGTGGTCGGCTGGTTTTCCGGGTTGTTCGCCGTGGTGCTCACCGTGTACTGGCCGCCGGGCGTGAACGGGACCTTCGGCTTCCAGGACTTGCCGTCCGCGGAGAGGGTGCCGTCGACCGCCTCGCCCCTGGCGTTGAGCACCTTGACCGAGGCGATCCTGCCGCCCTCGACCGCGAAGGTGAGTGGATCGCCCAGGTCGACGCCGGTCGCGCCGTCCTCGGGCGTCATGGTCACCTGCGGGGCGGCACCCTTGGGCGGATCCTGCGGCTTGCCGGACTCGGCTCCGGCGGTGGCACCGGCCGTACCGGGGGTCACCTTGGAATCGCTGCCCGCGTTGCTCGTCTTGTCGCCCTTGTCCTCGCCGCCCAGCAGCCCGCAGGCCCCCGTGAACAGGATCGCGCCGGCGACCAGGACGGCCGGAACGGTGCGCCGTCGCATCGCTTTACCTGCCACGTTTCGGGATTCCCTTCAAACGGGTCGAAAAGATGGAGGTCGCGCGACGCGAGTCTCCGCATCATTGACTGTCGGAGGGCCCCTCAGGTTGCTCCCCGGGCGATGTGATGTACGTCTCGTATCGAACGTGGCAAGCCCGGATCGGGCCGCGTCCGGAGGCGGTGGTCGGGGGCCCGCGAGGGCGGTCGAGCCCCGACGGCACAGGGAATTCCCGGGTCGACACCCGGTTCGGGGGCCGCGTCCGGGTCGGGCGGGACGACCGTAGGGCCCGATCGTCCCCGCGCATAGCGGCTTGCGCGGACGACATCGGCAAAGATATACGCGCCGCATCGCAGTCGGGCGGAATGCCCGGACCTCCTCCGTATCGACCGAAAATCGGTATGGATGGACGGATTCCGGCCGGCCACACGCGGCGGCGGCACGGCGTCGCCGTCGACGTGAGACTGATCACCGTCCGGGCTCTCGGCGGTGGGATCCGCCCGGATCCGTGCCCGGTGCGACCGGCACACGCCGCGCCGTGTCGCGGGTCGTCGGGGTGGACTCGCCCGACCGCGGGCCGGGTGGGTCCGACTGCCCCCGTGCAGGTGGGTGACGGGTCCCGAGCCGCTCTCCCGGATCGAGCACGCCGCCGACCGGTGTGCTGGTGGGGCAGCGGGCGAGCGGCGATCGGGCCCGCCCGGCGCGATCGGCGCGACCCGTCGGTCGTAAGGATCGGAGCTCTCCGCGCGCCCCCGGCCGGCCCCTGCGGTGGTGGCCCGGGACCGGTCGCCGAGAGGGTTGTGGCGCGTTGAAGGGCGTCCCGTCGAGAAGGGTAAGTCATGGACAAATCAGGGCGGTTGACGACACGTCAGGCTACGCCTGCGTCCGGAAGGTCGGTGTTGGGAACGTCCGGATCGCGCGGGTAGGCTCACGCCCGACCAGCCCCCGGCAACGAGGATCCGCTTGATGTCAGTTGCACACACGCCCCCTCGCGCCCGGTCGGAACGACCGCCCACGGGACGGGCACTGCTCGCCTTCGCGGCTGTGTCGATCATCACCGCCGGCGCGGTCGTGTGGGCGGTGTCCGCCGTCGGCTCGAAACATCGCACGACGGTCGCGGTGGGCGGCGTGGCGGTCGCGCTCGCGCTGGCCATCGCGGTCGCGGCCACCGTGTACGCGGTCGGCAGCGCGGATCGGCTGCGCGCGCGGATCGCCGAGATGGAGGGCGACGCGGCTCGGTGGAACGACGACAACCGGGACCGGATGTCCGCGCTGGAGGCCGAGGCGACCCGGCTCGCCGACGAGACGCTGCCGGCGCTGGTGGCGCTGCTGCGCGACGGCGCGTCGGTGGACACCGCGCTCGCCGGCGTACCCACCCCGCATCACGAGGCGCTGGAGCGGATGTTGACGACCGTCGCCCGCGAGGTCGGCCAGGGCGAGCGCATGCGCGCCGCGGCGATGTCCGCGTGCGCGAACGCCGCCGGGCGGGTCCAGGCGCTGTCCACCAGCATGCTCGCCGATCTGCGCGAGATGGAGGGGCGGCACGGCGAGGAGGTCTTCGGTGATCTCCTGCGGCTGGATCACAGCACCGCCCAGGCGGGTCGGCTCGCGGACAGCATCGCGGTGCTCACCGGCGCCCGTTCCGGCCGTCGGTGGACCAAGCCGATCGTGATGGAGAGCATCCTGCGCGGCGCGGTCGGCCGGATCAGCGCCTACCAGCGGGTGCGGGTGCACTCGACCAGCGAGGCGACGGTGGCCGGCTACGCGGCCGAGGGCGTCATGCACGCGCTCGCCGAACTGATGGACAACGCCACCAAGTTCTCGCCACCCTCCGAGCAGGTGCACGTCTACGTCGAGGACGTGCCCGCCGGCGTCGTGGTGACCGTCGAGGACGGCGGCCTGGTGATGGGCGAGTTCGCCCTACGGCGGGCCGAACAGGCGGTCGCGGCACAGGCGTTGGACCTGACCACGCTGTCCGGGACCCGGTTGGGCCTGGCCGTGGTCGGCTGCCTGGCCCGCAAGCACGGGTTGACGGTGTCGTTCCGCCCGTCCTCGCGCGGCGGCACCGGCGTCGTGGTGATGATTCCCCGGCAACTGGTCGGCGAGGCCCGGCCCGAGCCGCGCAAGCGGGCGGAGCCCGGCACGCGACCGCCGGCACCGGCGGCGGTGCCCCGACAGCCGGCCGCGGCCCCGCCGGTGTTCGAACCGGTGGCCGGGCACCCACCGGCCGAGCCGGAGCAGGCGCCCGAGGCGGCGCCCGCGCCCAGGCTCTCCGGGCTGGCCAAGCGCCGCCCCGGACAGACCCTGGCCGCCGCGGCCAAGGCGGCGGAGCGGGCCGAAGGGCGCTCGGACCCCGCTTCCCGAACGGCCAAGCCGCGCCCCGCGCCCGGAGCCCGCTTCGGCGCCTTCCGCCAGGCGGTCCAGGGCGAGAAGCCGGGTCGGGACGTGACGGCGTCCCCCGACGACAATTCCTGATCGCCCCTTCGCCGGGTCGTACGCAACGAGAGAACGGAGGCAGGGGTCGGCCATCCGGACCGGATGTCCGCCTCGGAAGCCCTATGAGCGCAACAGCACACGGCACCGACGCACAGCCGATCGGCACGCAGCGGCAGCCCGAGCGGGAACTCGACTGGCTGCTGGAGAACCTGATCAAGGGCACTCCGGGCGCCCGGCACTCGCTGGTGTTGTCCAAGGACGGCCTCAAGTTGTGCCGTACCTCGGGCCTGACGGTGGACCAGGCGGACCAGCTCGCGGCCATCGCGTCCGGCATCCAGAGCCTGTCGCACGGTGCCTCCATCGAGTTCGGCGACGGCAGCGGCGGCGTCCGACAGTCGATGACCGAGTTCCACGGCGGCATCCTGTTCATCGTCGAGGCCGGTGAGGGTGCGCACCTCGCGGTGATCGCGGACGACGACGCGGACGCCGGGGTGGTCGGCCACAACATGAACGAACTGGTCGAGCAGATCGGCGAGTACCTGAGCGCACCGGCCCGCGAGTTCGGCGAAGGCGGCCGATCGGCATGATCCGGCGACCAGTCGACAGCGGGGACCCGGACCGGCTGTACACGGTCACCAACGGTCGGACGCACGCGAACGAGGACGCGTTCGACCTGGTCACGCTGATCGTCAGCGAGTGCGAACCGACCCCGGGAATGCAGTCCGAGCACGTGCGGATCCTGCGGATGTGCGATCGCCCCACCGCGGTCGTGGAGATCGCCGCCGAACTGGGCCTGCCCGTGGGCGTGGTGAAGATCCTGCTGTGCGACCTGCTCGACACGGGGCGAATCACCGCGCGGCACCCGCGCCTGTCCCCGCGCCGGGCGCAACTACCCGATACCGAGATCCTGAAGCAGGTGCTCGTTGGACTCCACAACCTCTGAGCTCGCCCCGTCCGAGCCGGCCGTCCGTACCCCCCTGGCGAGCACCGCGAGCGACGGGCTCAAGATCGCCATCGTGGGCGGGTTCGGCGTCGGCAAGACGACGATGGTGCGCTCGGTGAGCGAGATCCGTCCGCTCAACACCGAGGAGACGATGACCCGGGCGGGCGTGGGCATCGACGACGCGCGTGCCGCGGACGGCAAGACCACGACCACGGTCGCGTTCGACTTCGGTCGGATCTCGCTCAACGACGAGATGGTGCTCTACCTGTTCGGTGCCCCCGGCCAGGAGCGGTTCTGGTTCCTGTGGGACCGGCTGTTCTCGGGCACGCTCGGCGCGGTGGTGCTGGTGGACCCGCGGCGGCTGGAGGACTCGTGGTACGCGATCGACCGGCTCGAGCACCACGGGATGCCGTTCGTGCTCGCCCGCAACAACTTCGGCCCGCCCGAGTACACCCTGGACGAGGTGCGCGACGCGCTGTCGCTGCCCGCCGACATCCCGATGATCGACTGCGACGCGCGCAGCCGCGAGTCCAGCAAGGCCGTGCTGATCGCGCTGGTGAACCACCTCTACACGTTGTCTGCCGCCCGGGAGCGCGCCCTGTGACCACGCCTTCGGACATCGACGACCCGAACGCCGCCGTGCCGCCGCAGGGTTGCCCCGCGCACGTGGACGGACCGCCGCTCGACCCCTCGCACCTGGGCGCCGCGCGGCTGGCCGGCCCGGGCCTGTGGCAGGACCCGCACCGGATATACCGCACGCTGCGTCAGGAGCACGGTTCGGTGGCGCCGATCCTGCTCGACGGCGACATCCCCGCATGGTTCGTGCTGGGCTACCGCGAGGTGCACCACGTGACCGCGAACGACCAGCTTTTCGCGCGCGATTCGCGACGCTGGCACGCGTGGGACACGATCGCGCCGGACTGGCCGCTGATGCCGTTCGTCGGCTACCAGCCGTCGGTGATGTTCACCGAGGGGCCCGAACATCGGCGGCGCTCCGGGGCGATCAGCGACGCGCTCGCGGCGGTGGACCAGTTCGAGCTGCGTGCCCAGGCGGAGCGGATCGCGGACCGGTTGGTCGACGAGTTCGCGGGGGTGGGCGAGGCCGAGTTGATGGCCGACTACGCGCACCGGCTGCCCTCGCTCGTGGTGGCCCGGCTGTTCGGGCTGCCCGAGGAGGAGACCCCGGCGCTGGTACAGGACCTGGCCGCGTCGCTGGACGGCGGTGACGGCGCGGTCGACGCGCACCTGCGGGTGGGGGCCACGATGGCCCGGCTGCTGGAGCGCAAGCGCGAACGGCCGGGCGCCGACGTGCCCTCGCGGCTGCTCGCGCACCCGGCCGGGTTGGCCGAGGAGGAACTGATCCAGGACATGCTCGTGGTGATGGCCGCCGCCCAGCAGCCCACCGCGAACTGGATCGGCAACACCCTGCGGCTGATGTTGACCGACGACCGCTTCGCGCTGACCCTGTCCGGCGGCCGGCGCAGCGTCGGGCAGGCGCTCAACGAGGTGTTGTGGGAGGACACCCCGACGCAGAACTTCATCGGCCGGTGGGCGGTGCGCGCCACCGTGCTCGGCGGTCGCAAGATCAAGGCCGGCGACCTGTTGGTGCTGGGTCTGTCGGCGGCCAACACCGATCCGCAGGTGCGGCCGGACTCGCACCTCGGCGCCGCGGGCAACAACGCGCACATGTCGTTCAGCCACGGCGAGCACCGTTGCCCCTACCCGGCACCCGAGTTGGCCGAGGTGATCGCGCGCGCCGCGATCGAGGTGTTGCTCGACCGGCTGCCGGACGTCAACCTGTCGGTGCCCACCCGGGAGCTGGTCTGGCGCGACTCGGTGTGGATGCGCGGCCTGGAGAACCTCCCGGTCGAGTTCACCCCCGCGTACGTGGGCTGATCCGGGCCGGTGCGGGGGCGGGCACGATCCCGCCCCCGTCGAGGCTCAGGCCACCGGCGTGAACGTCACCGGCAGCGCCACCGGGCCGCGGGTGAACACGCCCTTCTCGGCGGGCGCGAATCCCGGTGCGAAGGCCAGATCGGGCATCGCGTCGAGCAGTTGGTTGGTGCCGACCTCGACCTCGGCCACCGCGAGCAGCGCTCCGACGCAGAAGTGCCGGCCGAGCGCGAAGGACAGGTGGTCGGCCGCCGCGGAGAACGCGGTCTTCGCGGTCAGATCCTCGCGGAAGATGTCGAAGCGATCCGGGTGGGCGTAGCGCCGGTCGTCCCGGTTCGCCGCGCCGATCAGGCACGTGAGCGTGCTGCCGGCGGGCACCACGCCACCGCCGAACTCGACGTCCTCGGCGGGCTGGCGCATGATCATGTGCACCGGCGGCGAGAAGCGCAGCGTCTCCGCGAAGGCCCGCGGGATCAGCGACCGGTCCGCGCGCACCGCGGCGAGCTGGTCGGGATGCTCCAGCAGGTTCTTGAACAGGCTCGCGATCGCCTTATCCGTCGTTTCGCCGCCGGCGGCCAGGAGCAGGCTGCAGAAGGCCTTGATGTCCTCGTCGCTCATCCGGGTGCCGTCGATCTCGGCCAGGCACAGCGTGGACAGCAGATCCGTGCCGGGGTTCGCGCGTCGCTCGGCGATCAGCGGCAGCAGGTACGCGGCGAACTCCTCGCGTGTGCGCAGCCCGGCCGCGGCGACGTCGGGGTCCTGGCTCAGGTTGCCCAGGAACGCGATGACCGACGTGTACCAGCCCTGGAACCGTGCGTGGTCCGCCTGGTCCAGGCCGAGCATGTCCGCGATCACGTCGACCGGGAAACGCTGGGCGAACTCCGGTACCAGGTCCACCGATCCGCGGTCGCGAAAGGTGTCCACGAGCCGCCGCGCGTGGCTCTCGATCACCGGCAGGAAGGTCTCCTGGAGGGTGTTTCCGCGAAACGCGGGCGCCACCAGCGCGCGGCGCACCGAGTGTTCGCGCCCGCTCATCTGCAGGATCGTCCGCCCGTGCACGGGCTCCAACTGCCAGTCGTAGTTGTCGGTGGTGAACACCGGCTCCTTGAAAGCCCGTTCGAGGTCCTGGTAACGGGAGATGATCCAACTCTGCATCCCCTCGTGCCACAGCAACGGATGCTCGTCGCGCATCCGGCGGTACAGCGGATACGGATCGGCCGCGAACTCGGGCGAAAGTATGTCTGGCACGTCCAGGGCGGTCATCGAATCCCCTTGTCCAACAACGCAATCGAAGATCATCAACCAACCCGACCAGGCTATGGATCGGCACACCCCGGGGTCCACCCCGTCCGTACGCCCACGTATTCATTCGGGCGAACAAATGTTCGTGAATTCGACGCGGGGAAGCGACAATGCGAGAACGCGGAAACGGCGATGGGGCCCTCGGTGAACCGAGGGCCCCATCGCTGTTTCGCAAGGTGCGCCGCCAGGGACTCGAACCCCGGACCCGCTGATTAAGAGTCAGCTGCTCTAACCAACTGAGCTAGCGGCGCTTGCGTTGCGTGGGAAACATTAGCAGGGGTCGGCGGTGATCGAAAATCGACACCCATCGACAGCCTCGGATCGCGGGCGGGGGCGCGCGGGGAGCGTATCGAGGGCGCGCAAGGTCCCTCGTAGGACTTCTTTGAGGACACGGGGAGGACGCCCCTTTCCGGACATCCGCAAAGAGGTCCCCCGGCCCGTCTCACGGCGGGTACCGTCGGCATCACAGCCTGCACAGCACACCGCACGTCGTAACCGGGAGGGCCGATGGCCATGCGGCAGGGGGCCGGTCCTTCGTCCGGGAATGTCCGGCTGAAGGCCCTACGGCACTCGCATGGCTGGGTTTCCCAGCAACAATTGGCCGACGCCTTCGAGAAGAAGGCGCTCGAATGCGGACTTCGACTCGGCGTCAGCGTGCGGCAGGTACGGCGTTGGGAAAGTGCCGATCCGCCCTGGCCGACCCCCGATTATCAGCAGGTCCTGCAGGCTTTGTTCGAGCGGCCGTTGACCGACCTGGGGTTCACCCCTCCGTGGCAGGCCGAGTTGGCCGAGTACGGTCAGGGCTACACCGACGCACCGCCCGCCCTGGAGCAACCGTCCGTTCCACCCGCGTTCCCCGCGCCCGCCCGGGAAACCGGGCGGGCGCCCGATCGCCCGGAGTATCCGGGCTACGGCGAGGCCCGGGTGCGCCGGCAGCCGCCGGCCACCGGCGGTCCGGTCGGCGGGGCGATGGCCGGACCGACCCACCCGGCGCCCGGGGTCAAGCGACAGGTGCCGCCACCGCGCTCCGGCCCGGTGCCGCCGCCCGGCCCCGTGCCACCCCCGGGGCCCCCTCCCGCGCCCGGCCCGGTGCCGCCTCCCGGACCCGCGATCGTGCCACCCCGGTCCCCCTTCGAGACCGGGCCCACCGTGGTCGGCGGTCGTCGATTGGAAGGAGACGGCCCACCGGCCCCACCGGGCCTGCCGGTCCGCCCGCCGCTGCGCGCGATCGGCCCCTCGGCCGCCGAGCCCCCGGCCCGGACGCTGGAGATCGCCACCCCCGCGGTGCTGCGCCAACTGCTCCGGGACACCCCCGACCCGGGCCCCCTCGCGGTTCCCATGCACTCGCGGGCGGGCCAGCTCACCGTGGTCGGCGCCGACCAGTACGCGATGCTCACCCGGACCTACCGGCAGATGTACTGGGTCGCCCCCGCCGCCATCGCCTACCCGTCGGTGATCGCGCACGTGCGCCTGGGCACCCAGCTGCTCAACGCCCCCGGCCCGGCCCGGGCCCGGCGGATCCTGGGCGCGTCGCTGGCGGAGACCGCGATGCTGGCCGGCCGGATGGCCTTCTTCGACCTCGACCGCCCGCACGACGCGCAGGACCACTACCTGGTTGCCTACCGCGCCGCCAACGAGGCCGGCGACACCCTGCTGGCCGCCGCCGTGCTGGCGCACACCGCGTTCATCCCCGCCTTCGACGCGGCGCCCTCCGCGGCCGAGGACATCCTCGACTTCGCCCGCAAGACGGCCACGCGCGGGGCGCCGATGGTGATGCTCGCCTGGTTCGACGCGGTGCAATCCGAGTTCGAGTCGCTGCGCGGCACCCCCGAGCGCGGGCTGCACCTGCTCGACCGGGCCGAGGACCTGCTGTGCCATCCGGACAACACGCCCACGCCGCCGTGGCTGGACTTCTTCGACGCCTCCCGGCTGTGGGGCTTTCGCGGCAAGACCGAACTCACCGCGCGCCGGATGGACCAGGCCCAGGGCTCGCTCAACGACGCGTTGCAGAACCTGCCGCCCAACGGCGACAAGCAGCGGGCGGTGATGTACGCCGACCTGGCCGAGGCGGCCTTCCAGGCCGGCCAGGTGGACGAGGCGTGCGGCCGACTGTTCCAGGCCGTCGACATGCTGCGCGTGCACTGGTATTCGATGGCGATGGACCGCGTACGGATCACCCGCAAACAGTTGGAGCCCTACAGGAACTCGGTCGCCGTGCGCCAACTCGACGAGGCGCTGGAGTCGTTCAGCGAACTCGCGCCCACCGACGAGACCGGATTCGTGGCCCTGCCCGGAGCGGACGAGCAGACCTGAGTTCCCCGTGTCGGTGACATGGTCCACACTGACCCGGGACCGGACGGTTCGACGACGAAAGCCGTACACGAGACATGCGCACGACGGGTACCACCGGCGCTATCGCCGGCAGGCTGGAGCAGTTGCGCGGCACACTGCCCACCCGCAATCACAACGCCCGCACGGTCGCCGCCCTCGCGGCCAACCCGGGGTGCGCCCGCCGGGGCGTGCTCGACGCGGCGGGCATCGAGAAGACCGTGCTCGCCGATCGACTCGGCTTCCCGCCACGCTACGGCCGATCGCCGTTCGCGATCGGGCGCGGCAACGTGTTCGAGGCCCGGGTCAAGGCGGACGGCGGAGCGGAGTTGCGCCGACTGCTCGCCGAGACGCTGGGCGCCGACCCGGACGGCGGCGCGCTGGTCGACGTCGACCACGAGAACACCGGCCGGCCGAGCCGCGAGGAACGGGTGGCCCGCACCCGCGAAGCGCTGCTCGGGGCCGCCCGCGGCGAACCCGACGCGTGCGCGATCCTGGACCACCCGCTGCTGCCGTTGGACGTGGCCGGCCGCCGCGCCTACCTGGAACCGGACGCGATGGCGTGCCGGGTGGCCGGGCGGCTGTACGTGGTGGAGATCAAGTCCTTCGCGATCATCGACGGGTCCGCCGACCCGGGCAAGCTCGCCTCGGCCACCCGGCAGTCCGCGGTGTACGTGCACGCGCTGCGCCGACTGGCCGCGGACCTGGGCCTGGACCCGGCGATCGTGGCCACCGACATCGTGCTGGTGTGCGCGCAGGACTTCTCCAATCGCCCGGTCGCCGTCGTGCTCGACGTACGGCGCGAACTGGCCACCACCCGGCGCCGGTTGGAACGCCTGTCCGGGGTGGAGGACCTGCTCGGCGAACTGCCGGACACGCTGACCTTCGACGTCGAGGGCGATCGGGCCGAAGCGGCCGTCGCACAGGTGCCCGCCGCGTACGTCCCGGACTGTCTCTCCGCGTGCGAACTCGCGCTGTTCTGTCGGCACGAGGCCCGCGGCTGCGCACCCGGCGGCGGCAGCGTGGGCACGCTCGGCACGGCGGTGCGCGGTGCGCTGGGCGGGATCGAGGACATCGCCGACGCGCTCGCGCTCGCCGACGGCACACGTGCCGCCGAGCCCGGCGAGGAGGACGTGGCCAGACTGCTCCGCCGGGCCGAGGCGCTGCGCTCCGAGGTGCTCGGCGGCGTCGGGTGAGCGCGATCGCCGCGCTCGGCCGACTGCGTGCCGCCGCGACCGGGGTGGCCCAACCGGCCGCGACCGTCCGACACCGGCATCTGTCCGCTCGTCCGGTGGTGCTGGTGCCCTACGTGCTCGCGGGCGAGGCGTTCGCGCCGTTGGCCGTGCTGGTGGGGACCGAGCGCGAGCGGCCGCACCTGCTCGCCGTACCGCAACCGCGAGACCGTGACCGGCGGTTCGCGCACGCGGCCGAGCTGGGTCGACTGCTGCTGCCGTATCTGGGCGCCTTCGCCGCCGAGACGGAGACGATCGAGCGACGCGGCGACGACCCGTACGAACGCAGCGTGGACGCGCCCCAGGTGCTGGTGCCCACATCGGGCGGTGTCGAGTATCTGCGGCTGCTCGGCCGTTCCACCCGATTCCGGCGCACCGAGGGCGAGTTCGCGGTGGCCGCGGAGGTCCCGCTGCTCGGCCGGTGGAGCACGTGGCTCGCCGATCGGGCCGGGGTGCCCGGATCGAGCGTGCTGCTGGCGATGACCGACCTGCTCACCCAGATGTGGGCGACCGGCCAGAGTGCGCTGGAGGACGGCGAACTGGGCGCGCTACTGGCTTGGATCGACCCGCCGGCCGGGCAGCGCGGGGACCGGGCGGCCCGGGAGGTCGAGGGTGGGCCGACCGCGGGGCCCGCGACCGATCCGGCCTTCGACGAGCGACTGGTGCCGCTGATCGCCGCGTTCGACGAGGCGGTGGCCGCGGAACGAGGTGAGGAGGCGGCCGACACCGGTGTGCGCGCCGACCTCGGGCCGCGTGGTCGGGACGCCGAGAACGCGATCCGGGACGCGCTGGCCGCCGAGTTGATGCCGACCTGGGATCGCATGTGGCGCGGCGTGGAGTTGCTCGGCGCGCTGCCCGTGGGGGCCTCGGTGGCCGGGCGGTGGGAGGCCGACCGGGCCTCGTACAGCTTCTTCGCCGCGGATCTGGCCGACCCCGAGTCGCGCCCGCAGCCGCGGGTGCCCGGGGCGATCTCCGCCGCCGCGCAACTGGCCACCCGGGAACGGGCGCAGGCCCGACTGGACGCCGAACAGGTGCGCGACGACCCGTTGTTGATGGCCGCCGTCCGGCTCGCGGGTGAGGCGTTCCGCGGCGAACTGATCGCGGTGGACGCCGAGCGCATGGTCGCCGAGCCGGGGAAGAAGACCGCGCGCCCACGCCCGCTGTTGAGCTTTGCCACCGACGACGAACCGCTGTTCGGACCGGGGACCGACCTCGCGTGTGTCGAGCGCCCGGACGCGAAGGCGCGCGTCCTGGAAACCGAGCCCGGGCGGGTCGTGCTGGAACTGCGCGGCGGGATGGGCGGCGGCAAGGCGCCCAAGCCGGGCAGTGTGCCCGAGCCGGGCGAAGTCCTGTGCTGGACCTCGCTGATCGCCGAGTTCCGACGCGGTCCGGACTGGCCCGCCGTCGAGGACACCCCCTGGACGCACGGCGGTCCGCCGCCGGAACCCGAACCCGAGGCCGCCCCGGAGGCGGACGACGACGCGTTGGAGGAGTGGTCGTGACGGTCGTGCGGGCCCGGCATCCCGAGGGCGACCCGGCCGCGCTCGCCGCCGCCGCGACCGACGCCGTGCTCGCCGACCTCGGCTCCGGGGCGCATCGCGGCGTCGTGGTCGACTCGCCGCCCGGCGCGGGCAAGTCGACGCTGGTGGTGCGCGCGGCGGGAGAGTTGGCCGAGGGCGGCGAGCGGCTGATGATCGTCGCGCAGACCAACAACCAGGTCGACGACCTGCTGGTGCGGCTGGTCGCGGAGCACCCCGGGCTGACGGTGGGTCGGCTGTCCGCCACCGGGTACCGGCTGCCGCCCGCGCTGGTGGGCACGTCGGTGGTGAACGCGGAGAAGGCCGAGGCGCTGGACGCGTGCGCCGTGGTGGTGGCCACCGCCGCCAAGTGGGCGCTGGTCCAGGACCGGCGCTGGCCCTGGGCGATCGTCGACGAGGCGTACCAGATGCGCTCGGACGCCCTGCTGCTGGTGGCCCGGCTGTTCGACCGCGCGCTGTTCGTGGGCGACCCCGGCCAACTCGACCCGTTCGCCACCGTGGACACCTCGCGTTGGCACAGCCTGACCTACGACCCCTCGCAGAGCGCGGTGGTGGTGCTCCGCCGGCACAACCCGGACCTGCCGGTGCATCGGCTTCCGGTGTCCTGGCGGCTGCCCGCGAGCGCGGCGCCGCTGGTGTCCGAGGCGTTCTATCCGTTCACCCCGTTTCGTTCGGGGACCGGTCCGGGCGAGCGGCTCCTGCGCTTCGAGGCGGCGCGTGAGGACGACGCGTACGACGCGGTGGTGGACGTGGCGGCGACCTCCGGTTGGGGCCTGTTGGAGTTGCCCGCGCGGTTCACCGCGGCGGCCGACGAGGAGGCGGTGCACGCGGTCGCGACGCTCGCCGCGCGGCTGCTCGCGCGGGGCGGAACCGCGATCGGCGAGCGCACGCCGGACGGGGTCGCGCTGGACGCGTCACGCATCGCGATCGGGGTCAGCCACCGCGAGCAACGGGCCCGGGTCGAGTCGGCGCTGCGCACGCTCGGCGCGGCGGAGATCGTGGTGGACACCGCGAACCGGCTCCAGGGTCGCGAGTTCGACGTGACCGTGGTGCTGCACCCGCTCTCCGGTCGGCGCGACGCGACCGAGTTCCACCTGGAGACCGGGCGGCTGTGCGTGCTGGCCTCACGGCATCGGCACGCGTGCCTGGTGGTGGCCAGGGCCGGCATCCCCGAACTGCTCGACGCGCACCCCACCGCCGACCCGGTCCACCTCGGCGTCCCGGTCAACTTCCCGGACGGCTGGGAGGCGAACCAGGCGGTGCTGGCCGAACTCGCGGGGCACCGGGTCGCGCTGTCGAGGTGAGGTCGGGGCGCCGAGTGGGCCGGCGCGGTCGGGTGGGATTGCGTGGTCGGTCGTCGGGGCGAGCCCGTGTGGGGGAGTCCGTGTGGGCGGGGTGGGACGTGCGAACGCCGGCCGGGCCATGCCCGGCCGGCGTTCGTGGTCGGGCGCTACTCGCCGCGCTCCAGCAGCAGCTTCCGGCCGTGCTCGATCATCTTCGCCGTGTACTCCTCGCCCCACCCCGCCCGCGCCGCGACCTGAGCCGTCGTCAGGTGGTCGAACCGATTCGGATCCGCCATCCGGGCCGCGGCCATCGCCTGGTAGTCCACCGCCCGGTCGGCCGCCGCGCGAAACGCCTCGGCCAGATCCGTGGAGCGGGTCAGCACCTCCTGGGGATCGGTCAGATCGTCCAGGTCGAAGAAGCGTTCGTCGGGCGGCTCGGGAACCGAGGGCTCGAACAACAGCGGCGCGGGCCGCATACGGGGCTTGCGCGACTCGGACGGCATGCGCGGATTCCTTCCGACAGTGCAGACGTGCTGACGACGAATACGGACGGGGGGAGCGACGGGATCGGTCGACCCTGGAGGGTCCGCAAGATCCCGTGCCCTTGCCATTGTCGCCAACCGGACGCCATCCGAAAGACCCTTGCCCGAAAGAGGCGCGAGACCTCGGACCCCGCTTCGATAAACCCCGATTCGGCGGCGCGAACCGGGTGCCGCGGGCGTGTTTCGACGCCCGGTAAACCTCTCGGAGCAGGTCGGATCGGAGCAGGTGGGGACAAGCGGATGCGCCCCCACGCGCTGTGGCGTGGGGGCGCATCGCGTCCTACCGGTACCGGTCGGGTCGAGCAGGTATTGGGGGAGCCGCTCGTGATGTCAGGTCCCCGACCGGTACGTCCTGGGCGACCTCAGATCGCCTGCTGGTGGCGCTCGGCGAGCGCGCGGGCGGCCTCGGCGATCGCCGCGCGCACGTGTCGCAGCGTCGTCAGGCGGTTGTCGGGCGTCGGCGGCACGAGCCACACGAGCGGCCCGTCGTTCTGCTCCGGCGGCGGCGGGAAGGTGATCCAGGCACCCCGGCCGTGGTGGCGCGGGCCGAGCCGACGATCGCGCGGCCGCACCGGCATCACGGTGGTCGGCGGTACGAGGAATCCGATCCGGCGGTAACGGCGATCGAAGATGACCGGCCCGACCGGCACGCGGTGTGCGTGCAGCGTGGCCAGGGCCTCACGGCCGAGCCGGTCCTCCACCTCGATCACGTCGAACGTCTCGCCTGCCGCTACCAGGCGAGGGGCGTACGGGTTCCGAAGCGCGTCCTGCGGCAGCGCTGCCAGCGTCGTTCGGTTCACGTCGGCGTCCATCGGTGAGGCGGTCCTCTCGTTTCGTCGTGGAAACGGAATCGTCCTCGGGGGCCGGGAGGTCCTCGAAGCGTCCTCTTCGTCCTGCACGAGCCCGAAGCGTCCGACTTCGGGGACGTCCGCTTCTGCCCTAGATGCAACCAGGCCGGCACACCGTGTGACGAGGCCCGCGGTGGGACTCCTGTAGGACGCGCTGAGGACTCTTGCCGCCCTAACGGGCTAGAGGCATGACGCCGCAGGTGGGACGGGGTCACGATCGAGATCCAGTACGGAGCGTACGGGCCCGGTGGTTCGCGTGACCGGGTCCACGCAGGCATGTCCGTCACCACCACGCGTATGGAGGACGCGATGCAACGACGTACCTTTCTGGCCGGCGCCGCCGTCGCCGGCCTCACGGCGAAGAATTCCGCCGCATACGCATCCTCGGGGTCGGCGGCTCATCTGCCCGATCCCGCCGCCTACATCGCCACCACCGCCCGGCTGCGGTCCCGCTACTGGATCGAGGAACCGGGACGACTGCTACCGGTGGTGGCCGAACACGCCCGCAATGGTGCCCGGCTGTTGGCCGAGGGGCCGGATGGGGCGCACCAGTCCGCGATCGCGGAGACGGCGCTGCTCGCGTCCCGGATCGCCTTCTTCGACCTGAGCCTGCGCGGGCCGCACGTGCGGCGCTGGCAGGAACTGGCGCTGGACGCGGCGGACCGGGGCCGGGACGGCTCGTTGGCCGCCGCCGTGCTCGGGCACATGGCGTTCGCGCCCGCCTGGACCGGAAGGGGAGGGGAGGCCCGGGACACCCTGGCCGCCGCGCGGGAGCGGACCACGAGTGGCGACGCCGGGCCCACCCTGCGGGCGTGGCTGGACGCGATCTCGGCCGAGGCGGAGGTCCGGCTCGGTACGCCGGACGCGGCCTTCCCGCTGCTGGATCGTGCCGCCGACACGTACGCGCCGCCGGAGACGCCCGGTTCGTGGACGGCTACCGGGCCGCCGGCGTGGCTGGACTGGTTCTCGGCGGCGCGTCTGGAGGGCTTCCGGGGCGCGGCGGAGGTGGCGGCCGGGCGCTCGGCCGAGGCCCGGGCGAGTCTGGAGCGCACGCTCGCGGGGCTGCCGGCGCACAGCCACAAGCAGCGGGCGATGACGCTCGCGGAGCTGGCCGCGACCGCGGTCGGTGCGCGTGAGCCGCAAGATGCGTGTCGGCTGTTGGAGGAGGCGCTCGATCTGGTCGGTGTGCAGGGGTATGCGACGGCGGTGGATCGGGTGCGGACGGTGCGGGCTTCGCTGGCGCCTTGGGCGGGGGAGTCGTTCGTACGGGACGTCGACGATCGGTTGCGCTCGGGGGGTGGGGGGCGGGCCGGCGGCGGCGGTGGTGGTGGGCAGGTCGGGGAGGGGGCGGCCTGATGCACTCGGCCTCCGGCTGGGCTGGGTTACCCGGCCTTTGGCCGAGGTGGCCTCAAGCGCCGGCCGGGCTATTTGGCCTCAAGCGCCGGCTGGGCTGGGTTGCCTGGCCTTTGGCCGAGGTGGCCTCAAGCGCCGGCCGGGCTGCTTGGCCTCAAGCGCCGGCCGGGCTATTTGGCCTCAAGCGCCGGCTGGGCTGGGTTGCCTGGCCTTTGGCCGAGGTGGCCTCAAACGCCGACCGGGCTATTTGGCCTCAAGCGCCGGCCGGGCTGGGTTGCCTGGCCTTCGGCCGAGGTGGCCTCGAGCGCCGACCGGGCTGACGGTTTGCTCGGTCGGTGTTTTTGGCTGCGGTGCCGGCCGGGCTGGGGGTGCGGGTTACGGTTCTGTGATGCCGTTGATGCGGGCGACGGCGGCGGGGAGTTCGCCGAGGGATTCCAGGCGTAGGTCGGTGACCTCGATCAGTTCGGGGTCGTCGGCTACCAGGTAGCCCCAGGGGCCGCGGCGGACGTGGGCGGTGCGCAGGCCGGCGAGGTGGGCGGGGCGGACGTCGTTGTCGAGGCGGTCGCCGACGTACAGGATCTCCTCGGCCGGGCAGGGGCACTCGGCCACGAGGCGCTCGAAGAAGGCCGACTCGGGCTTGCTGATGCCCCAGTCGTCGGAGGTGGCGAGCAGGTCCACGCCGAGATCCAGGCCGCGCAGGATGACGCCCGCGTTCACGGTCTGGTTGCCGACCACGCCGAGCCACACGTGCTGGTCGCGCAGCGCCTTCAGGCACGGGCGGGTGTCGTTGTAGAGGTCTTCCTCGCCGAACCATTCGGGAAAGCCCGCGGCGGTGCGCGCGGCGCGCTCGACGGTCAGGTCGAAGCCCGGCCGAAAGCGCTGGAACACCTCGCGATAGTCGAGGCCCTGGGCGATCACCGCCCCGAACGTGGCCGCGAACGTGTGTCGGGGCACCCCGAGCCAGTCGGCCCACGTGCCGTACTCGCGCGATTCGTCGACGAGGGTCTCGCCCACGTCGAACACCACGGCGCTGATCCGCATTACAGCTCCCCGCTCTCGTCGCCTGCCGGCCCCGTCTCCGATTCGCCGTGCCCCTGGGTCCGTCGGGCGGGGTCTGGCCGGTCAGGCCGAGCCCGATCGGGTTCGTCCACCGATGTGGTGGCTTGTCCGATCGGCGTGTACCCGATGACGGAATCCTTCCCGTTGCCGGGCACGGGACCTCCCAGAAGGTACCGCTTGCCTGCCAGGCAAGCGTCGTTCGAAGGTCGCATCAGGCCGACCTTGATCGAAATCGTTTTATCGGCCGCGAATCGGCGGTACTAAGCGGCATCTCTGTGGTCGATGACGATCGGTTGTCCCGGCGATTCCGATCCCGTTCGGCGCATCGCCACCCCGTCGCGTGCCCGATCCAGTCCGCGCAGCACCCACGGCGACGCGAGCGCGCCCAGCCCCATCACCGCGAGTCCCGCGAGCACGTCCGCGAGGTAGTGGTTCGCGGTGCCGAGCACCACCAGGACCACGAAGAGCGGGTAGGCCACACCCAGCCCGCGCAACATCGGACCGCGTCCGTGCCGCCACAACTGCCATCCGCACCACGCGGCCCAGCCCACGTGCAGGGACGGCATCGCCGCGTACTCGTTGGTCATGTGCTCCATGCCGCGCGGCGCGCTGGCGCCGGCGCCCCACCAGCCCCAGGACGCGAAGTGCGCCATGGTGTCCGTGAAGCCGTCGATCATCCGCGGCGGCGCGGTCGGGAAGAGCATGAAGCCCGCCAGCGAGACCACCGTGGCGATCGCCAACGTGGTGCGGGCGCCTCGGTAGCGCTCGGGACGTCTGCGCCACAACCAGAACAGCACCACCGGGGTCACCACGTAGTGCAGCGTCGCGTACGCGTAGTCGCAGACCACGCCGATGAACACGTGGTCGGTGACGACCCGGTTGAGCACGCGTTCGGGATCCAGGTGGGTCAGCGACTCCACGTGCAGTATTCGCTCGGCGTTGCGCAGCGCGGCGTCCACGTCGCCGCGGACCACGAGTCGGCTCAGCGAGTACGCCTCGTACAACACCGCGATCAGCAGCAACTCGGTCCACCAGCGCGGGCGCCGGCGGACCGTGGCGGAGGTTGGGGGCATCCGTCCAGTCTGCAACACCCGGGACCCGAACCCGGCACCGCGTCCGGGCGTTCCGGCCGGTGATCCCCCGGGCGTCCGGGCCGCGGCGGGCCGCGCGGCCATTGATGACACGTGTCACACATGATAGAACGTGTTTCACTTTTCCGGCGGGCAACCGCCGCCGGCAGGGCGGGGACCGGGCGTCGGCAGGGACGTCCGGCAGCGCCCGTCGCACATCGCGACGTGGATACCGGAGGTTGTCGTGGCCGACCCCGACGAGGTCACCCGTCCGCAGACGAGCACACGGGACCTGGCGACGGTGCACGACCAACTGCTCGCGTGGCTGGCCGGTCGGCTGCCCGAGGGCGCCGACCCGGAGATATCCGAGCTCAAGGCGCCCTCCGGCAATGGGATGTCCAGCGAGACCCTGCTGTTCGACGCGACCTGGACGGTGGACGGCGAGCGCCGCACCGAGCGCTGCGTGGTGCGGATGCGCCCGTCGATGGACGCCAAGCCGGTCTTCCCGACCTACGACCTGGACAAGCAGTACGCGGTGATGACCCTGGTCGGCGAGCGCTGTTCGATCCCGGTGCCCGCGTTGTTGTGGAACGAGCCGGACGAGGGCGCGCTGGGCGCCCCGTTCTTCGTGATGCGCCGGGCCGAGGGCGCCGCGCCGCCGGACGTGATGCCGTACACGATCGACGGCTGGATGCTCGCGGCCACGCCCGAGCAGCGTCGCCGGCTCCAGGAGGAGTCGGTCGCCGTCGTCGCCGCGATCCACGGCATCGACACGACGCCCGAGGAGATCGCCTTCCTCCAGTACGAGGGCACCGGCGAGAACGCGCTGCGCCGGCACCTGGACGACCTGCGCGCGTTCTACGAGTGGGGCATCGAGGGGCAGCGCGTGCCGCTCCTGGACCGGGCCTTCGCGTGGCTGGAGGACAACTTCCCGACCGAGGTCGGCCCGGACGTGATCAGCTGGGGCGACGCGCGGATCGGCAACATCCTCTACGTGGACTTCGAACCGACTGCGGTACTGGACTGGGAGATGGCCGCCGTCGGCCCGCGCGAGCTGGACATCGCCTGGATGATCTTCATCCACGCGTTCTTCCAGGACATCGCCACCCGCTACGGCATGCCGGGCCTGCCCGACTTCATGCGCACCGAGGACGTGTGCGCGCAGTACGAGAAGCTCACCGGCCACACGCCGCGCGACATGCGGTACTTCGAGATGTACGCGGCCGTGCGGCACGGCGTGGTGATGGCTCGCATCGCGCACCGGCAGTGGCACTTCGGCGAGCGCGAGCAGCCGGCCGACCTGGACGAGACGGTGCTGCACCGGGGACTGATCGAGGCCATGATCGCGGGCACGTATCGGGAGCGCCCGGACGGGAACTGACGCCCTGTCACCACGACTCGCACGCCCGCCGCGCGACGGGTGCGCCCCCCGGTCCCGGTGGGTGCGCGCCCGGACAAGATCCCGAGGGGTTAGGCTGGGCTCTTCACCATCATCCGTAGCGGGCGCCATGACCCGTGCGGGTGATCGTGTGTGACGGGCGACATCACGCGGACACGGTCCGTGTTGTTGTCGGTAGCATGAATCACCGGGGGCGACTCCGGGGGTAGCTGCCGGAGGTGCCGCATGACGATCGGGGGACTCGACCCGCCGGCCGGTGCGGGTGTGCCCAAGGGTGCGCCGCGAGCCGAGGGTGACGTTCCGAGCCGGAGCATGTCCGACCGCGTCGGACGACTCTCCCGCCGGCCTGTCCAACAACCCATCCAACGCCTGGGTCTGGCCGCTGTCACCTTCCTCACCGGAAGCCGCCGACGCACGCCGGACGCGGTCGAACCACTGCTCCAAGTGCATCGCGTGCACCACCCGAAGGCCGATGTGACGGCCATTCAGGAGGCGTACGCGGTCGCGGAGTTGTCCCATCGCGGGCAAATGCGCAAGAGCGGCGAGCCGTACATCACGCATCCGCTCGCGGTGGCCACGATCCTGGCCGAGCTGGGTGCCGACACCACGACGCTGGTCGCCGCGCTGCTGCACGACACGGTCGAGGACACCGACCTGACCCTGGACGAGGTGCGCGCGGCGTTCGGCGACGACGTCACGCACCTGGTCGACGGCGTGACCAAGCTGGAGCGGGTGGACCTGGGCGACCGGGCCGAGGCCGAGACGATGCGCAAGATCATCGTGGCCACCGGTCGGGACCTGCGGGTGACCGTGATCAAGCTGGCCGACCGGCTGCACAACATGCGCACGATCCGATATCGCCGCCGGGCCAGTCAGATCCGCACCGCCGAGGCCACGCAGGAGGTGTTCATCCCGCTCGCCGAGCGGTTGGGCATCCACGTGCTCAAGTCGGAGCTGGAGGACATCGTCTTCGCGACGCTGCGCCCCGAGGAGCACGCCGCCACCGCGCGCACCGTCGGCGCGAGCCAGGCGGCCACCGACGAGGCCGTGTCCAAGCTGTGCGCGACGGTCAAACGCGCGCTGCGGGACGCCGGGATCGAGGCGGAGGTATCGCCGCGCGCGCGGCACCACGTATCGGTGCGCCGAGTACAAAAGCGTCGAGGGCGCGAGGACCTGGGACCGTTCGACCTGTCCCGGCTGATGATCGTCGTCGACGCGGACACCGACTGTTACGGCGCGCTCGGCGTACTGCACACCTGCTGGTCGCCGATCGCGGGCGAGTTCAAGGACTACATCGCCACCCCCAAGTTCAACCTGTACCAGTCCCTGCACACCGCGATCACGCTGCCCGAGGGCGACAAGGTCGAGGTGCTCATCCGCACCCGGCGCATGCATCGACTGGCCGAGTTCGGCGTGGTCGCGCACACCGGCAAACCGGACACCGGGCCGGACGCCCCCGAGCAGCTCGCGTGGCTGCACCGGCTGCTCGCGTGGCAGGGCGGCATCCTGGACGCGCACGTCTTCTGGAGCTCGCTGACCGCCGACCTGTCGGCGGACCGCGAGCTCCTGGTCTTCACCCCCGGCGGCCGCCCGCTGACCCTGCCCGCCGGATCCACGTGCGTGGACGCGGCCTACGCGATGGGTGAGCAGACCGGGCACCGATGTATCGGCGCGCAGATCAACGGCCGCTTGGTGGCCTTGAGTTCGGTGCTCGCGGACGGCGAGACGGTGTCCATCATCACCGCTCCGCCCGGCGCCGCGGCACCGTCGAAGGAATGGCTCTCGTTCGTCCGCAGCCCACTGGCCCGGGTCGCGATCGAAGCCTGGTTGGCGAAGTACCCGCACGGCGTCGAGGGTCGGATGGACCCGCTGCTGGCCCCACCGCTGGGCAATCTGGCCGCCGCCGGCGAAGCCGCGCAGGGCGCACCGACGACGACCGTCCCGGAGCCTGCCGGGCCCCCCGCGGACGCCGCGCAGGCCCCGGCCCGAACCCGGCGCCCACCGGCCGACCCCGGCGAGGCCGTGGTCAGTGTGCCGGGCTCGCCCGGAGCCCCGGTCCGACTGGCCCGCTGCTGCACCCCGGTGCCGCCGGACGAACTGGCCGGCTTCGTGATCCGCGGCGGCACGGTCGCGGTACACCGCTCCGACTGCACGAACGTCCAGCAGATGCGCCGCGCGGGCCGCGACGTGGTGGCCGCGTCGTGGCTGCCGCACCAGGCCGATCAGGGTTATCGGGTCACCGTGCAGATCGAGGCGCTGGACCGCCCCCGGCTGCTCGCCGACGTGACCGCCGCGATCGACGCGGAGGGTGCCGACATCACCTCGGCCTCGATCGCGCCGCCGCAACAGATGCGGGTGCGGCAGACGTACACGATCCGGCTGGCCGACCTCGCGACACTGCCGAAGCTGTTGCGGGCGCTGCGTCGGGTGCAGGGCGTCTACGACGTCTACCGGGCCCGGCCGCGCGTGCATCCGCGGGTGGCGGACAACTAGGCCCGGCGGCTCGCGCGTCCGCTACTGCTGTGCTTGTTGCCGCTGTTGCTCGGCGGCTTCGGTGGAGTCGCCGCGCAGTACGTCGTTGAACCGGGCCAGGTGGTCGGCGAGCGCGCCCAACTCCTCCTTGGGCCATGAGGTGAACCGTTCCGCCATCACCGCGAGGCTGCGTTGCCGGGCGTCGGCCAGGCGCAGTCGGCCGGCGTCGGTGAGGGTGATCAGGTGCGATCGGCGGTTGGTCGGATCGGTGGTGCGGGCGATCAGCCGGGCCTCCTCGAGCGCGGTCAACTGCCGGCTGATGGTGGTCTTGTCCAGGCTCAGTCGGCACGCGAGTTCCTTGCCGGTGGAGGTGCCGCGTTCCTCCAGGTGGGCGAGCAGGTGGTATTCCGCCTGGGTGATTCCCGCCGCTTGCAGCGGGGGAGCCATCAACAGCCGAATCAACCGGGTGGCCGCACCGACCTCGCGGACCACTCGCCGCTCAACGCTGTCCGACATCGCCTTGCTCCTCAACACCTTGCGCCCTGAATGTGCGCCAAGAGTGCCCGAAACGGTTGCAAAACACAACAAGCTGTAATGGGCACCGGAATGGCGTCCGACGCCGCGCGGCGCGCGCCCCTACCCGGCATCTCCACGATGCCCCGGCCCGGCCGAGTCCGCCGCGCGGGGCACCCACGCAAGGTCTCGGACACACGGTCTCGGACTACGGGATCGGCGGCAGATCCGGCAGGTCCGTGCTCACCCGCAGGCGGAAGTCCGGGCGGCGCTTCTCCAGGAAGGCGACCACGCCCTCGCGCACGTCGGCGGAGCCGCCGGTCCAGTGCAGCGCGCGGGACTCGTGCAGGTGGGCGGTCTCCGGGTCGGGCACGCTCTGCATGCCCCACAACAACCGCCGGGTCAGCGCGATGGCCACCGCCGGGGTGTTCTCGGCGATCGTGCGGGCCAGTTCCCGGGCGCGCGGGAGCAGCTCCTCCGGCGGCACCGCCGCACGGACCAGGCTGGCCTCCGCGGCCTCCGCCGCGTCGAAGACCCGGCCGGTGAAACACCATTCCAGAGCCCGGTCCAGCCCCACCACGCGGGGCAGGAACCACGTCGAACAGCCGTCGGGAGTGATCCCGCGCCGGGCGAAGACGAAGCCGAACCGGGCCGCGGAGGACGCGATCCGGAAGTCCATCGGCAGTGTCATGGTCGCGCCCACGCCCACCGCCGCACCGTTGATCGCCGCGATCAGCGGCTTCTTCGAGCGGTACAGGCGCAGCACGAGCCGACCGCCGTCGTCGCGGAACGCCTCCGCGTCGTCCACCGCGTCGTCGAACCGCTTCGCGTGCGCGCCCGGGTCGAACGCGTCGGCGCCCATCTCCAGATCGGCCCCGGCGCAAAAGGCCCGCCCGCGTCCGGTGAACACCACCGCGCGGATGTCGTCGTCCTCGTCCGCGACATCCAACGCGTGCGATATCTCCCGGCCCATCCGGTAGGTGTACGCGTTGAGTCGGTCCGGCCGGTCCAGCGTCACGGTCAGCACGCCGGCCTCGATCGAGGTCGAGATCTCCTCGTAGTCCACGCAAGCCCCCCGCAGGTTCGAACGCGTGCCGGCGATACCCGTCCGGCCACCCTGCCGCGTGATCACCTCGATTGCCAGGGTTCCCGGGATGCGATCTCCGCACTAGCTTTGATGGGCTCCTAACCCCCCGGTACCCCAGTCGCTCGCAGCGTGCAGGAGGTGGACCCACCGGATGCTGGATCGCACACAGGCCCTGGCCGAACTCACGGGACCCGAATCGGCCTACGCGATCGAGGAGGTCGTCCACGACGGCATCCCCTGGCGGGTCCTGAGCAAGGCCCCGCCGACGCTGCGCGCGGTCTTCGAGGATCTGGCGGCGTACGGGAGCCGGGACGCCCTGGTCGCCGGGGACGAGCGGATCGACTACGCCGAGCAGCATCGCCTGGTCGCCCACCTGGCCCGACACCTGGCCGGCGAGTGCGGGGTGCGGCGCGGCGACCGGGTGGCCATCGCGATGCGCAACCACCTGGAATGGCCGCTCGCGTTCTGGGCGACCCAGGTCCTGGGCGCGGTCGCGGTGCCGCTCAACGCGTGGTGGACCGCCGACGAGCTGCGCTACGCCCTCGACGACTCCGGCGCCGCCGTGCTGATCTGCGACGGCGAGCGGGCCGAGCGGATCCGGGGACACCTGGACCAGGGCACGGGGCCCGCGGTCCTGGTGGTCCGCCCGGAGGGGCCGCCGGTCGTCGGCGAGACCGACCTGTCCGCGCTGCTGCGCGGATTCACCGGCGAGTGCGCGCTGCCGGCGAGCGGTCCGGAGCCGTTCGACGACGCGACCATCCTGTACACCTCCGGCACCACCGGACGGCCCAAGGGCGCGGTCGCCACGCACCACAACCACACCACCAACCTGCACACGATGCGGTTGACGAGAGCCATCGGCCTGGCCCGACTGGGCCTGCCCGCCGCCGAATTGGCCAAGGGTCCGGCCGTGTTCGAGGAGATGGCCGCGGGCCTGCCGACGCCGAGCAGCCTGCAGGTCTACCCGTTCTTCCACATCGCCGGACTGGCCGGGCTCTATATCGGCGCGGCCCAGGGCGCGAAGTTGTGCCTGATGCACCGGTGGGACACCGCCACGGCGCTGGAGTTGATCGAGACCGAGCGCATCACCACCGCCAACATGGTGCCCACGCTGCTGCGCAGGCTGGTCGAATCGCCGCTGCGAGCCGGTCGCGACCTGTCCAGCCTGACCACCCTGGGCGCGGGTGGCTCGCCGGTACCGCCGGACCTGGTCGCGCAGGTGGGCACCATGTCCGGCAACGGCATCGTGCCGCTGAACGCCTACGGGATGACCGAGACGACCTGTGTGGTGGTGGCGAACGCCGGTGACGACTACTACGCGCACCCGGACAGCGTCGGCCGGCCGGTGCCGACCGCCGATCTGCGGGTGGCCGATCCGCTGACCGGGGAGGAGTTGCCGACCGGGCACACGGGAGAGATCCGGATCCGGGGCCCGCAGGTGGTCCGGGGCTATTGGAATCGGCCCGCGGAGAGCCGGGAGGCGTTCCCGGACGGGTGGTTCCGCACCGGCGACCTCGGCCACATCGACGCCGAGGGGCTGTTGTACGTGGTCGACCGGCTCAAGGACGTGATCATCCGCGGCGGTGAGAACGTCTACTCGGCCGAGGTCGAGGCGGTGCTGTTCGAGCATCCGGCGATCGCCGACGTCGCGGTGGTCGGGGTGCCGCACCACGATCTGGGCGAGGAGGTGGCCGCCGTGGTGCTGCTGCACGTGGCCGGCGCCGCGACCGCGGCCGAGTTGCGCGGACACGTGGCGCGCCGGCTCGCCGCGTTCAAGGTGCCCACGCTGGTGCGCTTCACCGAGCGGGCGCTGCCGCGCAACGCGGTGGGCAAGGTGCTCAAACGCGAACTGCGCGACATGCTGGCGTTGTGACGGCGGGCGCGACACTCACGCCTGGTCCCGGACGCCGTAGCCGTCGAGGCGGTGCTCCCAGTAGGTGAGTTCGTCCCAGACCTCGATGACCAACTCGTGATTGGGGCCCAGCACCCGAATCACGTCCGGGACGAGTGTGCGCAGGTGGTGTACCGCGCCGACGAAGTTGCCCGCCTCGCCCTCCCTGCGGGCCCGTTCGCGGCGGATCCGCAGGGTGTCCAGGTCGTCGGTGCCCAGTACCTGGACCTGGTCCGGCAGCAGGTTCTTGAGCAGCCGCGCCGCCTCGGCCGGTCGGCCCGCGACGCCGGTCCAGTGCGCGAGCGCGTGCCGGGCGCGCAGCGTGTCCGGGGTCAGCGCGCCGCGCAACCGCCCGCCGTCGGAGATCACCCCGCGCAGCAGGGTGATCGCCGCGAGCGGGTCCCCGTCCTTGCCGAGCCGGGCGGCCAACTGCTCGCGCAGCAGCAGCGTGTCCGGGTGGTCCTTGCCGAACTCCCGGATCCGCCGCCCGACTTCGGCCCGCATCACCTGGAGCGAATCGCTCGCCCGGGCCGGCCGCGGCTCGGGCGCCTCGGCACGGGTCGGTTGCGGCTCGCTCCCTTCGGGGAGCAGCCGCACCGGCTGATCCTGGGTCTGCTGCGCGTCGTCGTCCGCGACCGGTTCCGACGCCGGCATGCCCCACGGTTGCGGCGCGAGGTTGCGCGGTGGCGTGACGGACAACTCCAACAGCAGGTCGCGGACCTCCGCCGCGCTCGCGGGCCGGTTCTCCGGCCGCTTGGCGAGCAGCGCGAGGACGAGGGCGGCGAGGTCGTCGGGCACCTCCAGCCGGGTGTTGCGCACCGACTCGGGCGTGCGTCCCAGGTGGGCCTGCATCATCGAATGCGGATGGTCCAGGCCGAACGGCGGTGCGCCGGTCAGCAGTTCGTGCAGCACGCAGCCCACGCTGTACAGGTCGGCGCGGCCGTCGATGCGTCCGCCGAGGATCTGTTCGGGCGACATGTACGCGGGTGTGCCGATCATGCTGCCGGGCAGTGTGATGCCCGCGCGCGAGGACACCTTCTCCATGTATCGCGCTATCCCGAAGTCGAGCACCTTGACCACGCCGCGCGAGGTCACCATGACGTTCGCGGGCTTGATGTCGCGATGCAGCACGCCGCCCGCGTGCGCGACGTCGAGCCCGTCACACAGTTGGATCGCCCAGCCGACCACGTGTCCCAGCGGCAGCCACGCGCCGTCCGCGACGAGTTGGGCCAGCGACCGGCCCGTGATCAGCTCCATCGCCAGGTACATCACCTTGCCGTCGGTGCGGCGCAGCTCGCCCGGTCCCGGACCGAGCGCGGAGGTGACCTGCGCGTCGTGCACCGTCTCGGCGTCGTGGGTGAACACCCGGGTCTCGGGGTCGGTCCGGCCGCTCGGCCGGGGCCGGTTCGGCTCGGTCGGCTCGGGGCCGGGCGCCTGCGGGCCGGTCCGGTGCTCCACGACCGCCTTCCGGCCCTGGTCGTGCACGACGATGATGTTCGGCGAGGACAACCCGCCGACGATGATCGCCTCGCGGCCGAAGCGGTCCACGCTGTTGTTGGACGCGCCGAACGACTCCTTGAGCACCTTGACCGCGACGAACCGTTGCATCTTCTGGTCCCAGGCCCGCCACACGGTCGCGTTGCCTCCCGAGCCCAGCCTCTTGTCCAGCCGATATCGGCTGCCAAGCCACAACTGAGCCACCGCAAACGCCTCCCCGTACGCGCCTTGTGGATGTGATTCTTTCGTAGCAGCGTGCGTGCGGGGAACGGTATGCGACATCACCACCCGGACTGGGATCGGGTCCGTCCCACGCGCATCGGCCCGACCCTCGATCACCCTCGGGAACGACCACTACGGTCGGGGCCATGACCGAGATCGTTGTCGTGAACTCGCCCGACGAGCCGCCGCGGGAGTGGGACGCGAGCGTCTTCCTGGCCGGCCCCACACCCCGTGCCGCGCACGTCGCCTCCTGGCGGCCCGCCGCGCTGAAGCTGCTCGGCGAGCGGTGGCGCGGCCCGGGCCGCCTGGTGGTGTTCGTGCCCGAGCCCGCGGACGGGCACTCGTGGCCCACGCATCAGGTGCAGCGGGACTGGGAGTTGCGCAACCTCGACCGCAGCGACCGGGTGCTCTTCTGGATCCCGCGCGACCTGCGCGACCTGCCGGGGCTGACCACCAACGACGAGTGGGGTTGGCTCAAGGACTCCGGCCGCGCGGTGCTGGGCACGCCGCCGGACGCGCCGCACGTGCGCTATCAGCGGGCCTACGCGCTCGGCCACGACGTGCCGGTACGGGACACGCTGGCCGAGACGATCGACACCGTGCTGGAGGCGGTGGGCGCGGGCGAGCCGCGCGCGGACGGCGAGCGGGACATCCCGTTGAACGTGTGGCTGACCCGGGCCTTCGCGGACTGGTACGCGGCCCAGCGGGCGGCGGGCAACACGCTGCTCGGCGGCCGGATCGCGTGGGTGTGGCGGCGGCGCGCGGCGACCTGGCTGTGGGCGGCGCACGTACGCGTTGCGATCGCCGCGGAGGGCGGCCGGGTCAAGGACGACGAGGTGGTGCTCGGCCGGCCGGACGTGACCGCGGTGGTGCTCTATCGGCGGGCGGAGCCGGTACCGGCGAGCACCGTGGTGCTCGTGCGCGAGTTCCGGTCGGCGGCGCGGACCGGGGACGGCTTCGTGCGCGAGTTCCCGGGCGGCAGCGGGCGCACGGCGGTGGACGGGTGTGCCGAGGTCGCCGAGGAGACCGGTCTGGCGCTCGCGCCGGAGCGACTGCGGGCACACGGCTCGCGCCAGCTCGCCGGGACCCTGGCGGCGCATCACGCACACGTGTACTCGGCCGAACTCACCGAAGCGGAATTGGCCCTGCTACGCAGCGTCCCCGGCCCACATGGTGTGGCCGGGGACGGGGAACGCACTCACGTCGAGATCACGACGTACGGCGAACTGCTGCGTGACGGGTGCGTCGACTGGTCGACGCTGGGGATGCTGGCGGCGGTGTTGGCAGGCGCCGCCGAGGATCAGCGGTAGTTGCCCAGACCCGTGCAGGGGGCGTGCCGCTCGACCAGGCAGACGGTGTCGTCGATGGTCATCAGCCGACCGCCGACGATCTCCGGGCTGCGGAACACCGGCGTTTGCAGCGTGACCAGCGAGCGCGGGCTGAGCGCCGCGACGTACGGCTCGCCACAGCGGGTGCACATGGCCGGGGCGGTGAGGGTCTTGAGCATGTCGGCTCCTCCGTGACTGGTGACGTTAACCTTCCGTTCACCTTTGGTTCGGTCCCCAGTTTCCTTCTTGGATGCGGAAATGTCAACTCTGTTGGCCTACGGGGGTGGCCCTCCATATGGCATCCTGACAGTGTGGATCACGAGGATGTCGACCGCGAGCACCCCGATTCCGCCGGAGAAGGCCTGGTCCGGGCCGCGAAGGCGTATCGAAGGACCGAGAAGGCGCACGAAGAGGCGCGTCAAGAACTCAAACGGGCGGCGGTGCGCGCGATGGCCGCGGGGGTCAAGCAGGCCGAGGTGGTCAAGGTGACCGGGTGGACCCGCGAATACCTGCGACGGCTGCGGAAGGATCGCAAGGATCGGGGCCATGACTGAGGCCGGGCTCCCTGGGGGACCCGGCCTCGGTCGTGTGTGCCCGTCGCGCCCGGGCGGGGTGGATCAGGCGTTGTCGAGGTCGTCCAGGTTCTCGAGCTCGGGCAGGTCGGACAGACCGGCCACGTCCTGGAGCGGGCACAAGACGTGCCGCTCGACGACGTAGGTGGTGCCGGACGCGTTGAACACGTGCCCCGACACGGGGGCGTCGATCCGGGACAGGTAACGCCGCTGGGTGGGGATCAACTGGGCGATGTACGGCTCGTCGCAGCGCGTGCAGACGGCCGGTGTCGCGGCCGGCGAGGCGGACGCGTAGCGGTCGAGCGCGTGCACGAGCCGGTCGGCCAGGTGCGCGGCGGTGCGCTGGGTGGTGGCGACCCGGGTCGGGTCGCCGGCCTCGCGGGACTCGGCGCAGGCGCGCATCGCGTCGCCGATCCGGCGCAGCGCGACCTTGTGGAACGGCGGCGCCTCGCTCGCGAGCGCGTCCGCGCGGTCGGCGATCGAACCGGCGGAACCGGCGAAGGCGGGATGCCGTTGGGCGCCTTCCGCGCCCAGGGCCGAGACATCGGCGGCAAGGCCGCGCAGCGCGGCCACGTGCTCTGGCGTCAAGCTCATGGTGTGCCGTTCCTTTCTGCCGTCCGACGGGAGGCAACCCGTCCATAGTGAACAGATTCGATCGGTAAACGCTATGGAATGTGACGATCAGCACGTTGGTGCCCGGTTTGTGGATGTTTGTCGAGCGGTAAACCCGCGCGACGCCCGCCACTGGGATGCCGGGCGGGTGCGCCCATCGACGACCCGGATCGGTCTCGCGTGAGGTCACGCCGGCGAGGCGTCACGGCATTTGTAACGGTCCCGGCGACGAAACCGTTACGCAATGGCCGAAAAGATCCCCTTGTGACCGGCAAAGCCAGGGGAGGAGAGTCTCGACCAACATCGTTCTAGGGGGAAATGCATGCGCACCTTCAAAGTTGGCCTGATTGCGGTGATTCTGACCTGCGCGGTCGGGGCCTGCGGGAGCGACGGGGACGGCAGCAGCTTCGGTCTCGGGGAACCGAAGGACACCAAGAGCGCGACCGGGGAGAGCACGCCGACGGGGAAGACCCCGACGAGCCGGGCCACCGACGACGACACGCCGGCGCCACCCGTCAGCGAGCGCCCGACCACGACCCGCCCGCGCACCACGGCGCCCAATCCGCCGGCCTCGACCGGTGCGAGCGGCGGTGGCGGCGACTGGAGCTCGCTCTACTCGACGAACTTCCTCAACGGCTGCCTGAGCACCTCGGGCAACAACACGAAGTACTGCCAGTGCGCGTTGACCGAGCTGAAGAGTAAATACAGCCAGGCTCAGATGAACGCTTTCGACCAGGAGTACGCCCGCACCAACAAGCTGCCGGGCGAGTTGCAGTCCACCGTGCAGAAGTGCCTCAACAGCTGAGCACGCCGAACATCCGCCGGGCCGCGCGGGGGCGTGGCCGCCCGGCGTGCACGAGCCGTCCCGTCGCCGACCGCACATGGCCCGGCGGCGGGACGGCTCGTGTTCCGTCGCCTGGTCGCGGGATCCTGGGTCACGGAGTCGCCGGGTCGCCGGATCGCTCAGTGCGGGCGGGGTCGCGCGTCGATCAGCGCCCGGGCGCCTCGGGCGGGTAGTTCTCCGGCCACCGCGACGCCGAACTCGTCCGGCTCGCAGCCGTGACAGGTCGCCCGCGCCGACCGCGGGCAACTTCCGACTGGTGGTCAGGGGCGACGCGCAGCCCTTCGCCGATGCGTCCCAGGCCCGCGACGGCCGGGATCGGCGCGTCGAACTCGCCCGCGTCCGGTTCGGCCGGCAGGGAGTTCGCCGAGCCGGGGCGAGGGCCATGGGGGAGGACCGGGTACCGATGCGGAGCTGCATGCGCGACGCGCGCCGGGGCCGTGACGCACGGGACCGCATTTCGCCCGAGCCCGATCCCCCGAAGGTGGGACGCCGATCCGCGCACCGTCGGAACGAAGCGGACGCATCTTCCATTCAGCGCAACCGCCGTGTCCTGCGGGTGCGGCGCCGCGTTGGCGAGTCGGGCCCTCCTCGGCGTTCGGGACCGCCACTTCGAGGCACCGTGACTTCGAGGCACCGCCACTTCGACAAAAGGAACCGTTCCATGCAGCGCATCGTCCGCGGCCTACTGGTCAGCACGGCCGTCATCGCGACGCCCATCGTCGGCGTGACCGCGTCGGTCGCCGCACCGGACGGCGCCGACACGCACCGGGTCCAGGCGGACACGATCGACACGGCGGGCGGCCTCTGCGGCAACGACGCCGACCTGCTGGGCTTCATCAACCCGGCCTTCGGCCAACGCTGCTGACACCGACGACACCCGCCCTATACGGCCGGCTCCGCGAGCAGTGGGGTCAGCACGTCGCGGAGTCGACCCTCGGAGACCCTGCCGACCACCGACGCGGCGATCGCGCCGGAGCGGTCGAGCACCACGGTGTTCGGGAGTGCCGCGGCGTTGACGTACGTGCCGAACTCGAGGACGTTGCGATTGTCGGGGTCCCACAGGCTCGGGTAGCCGATGCCGAAGCGGGCCTCGAAGGCCCGCGCGTTCTCCCGGGTCGACTCGCTGGTGTTCAGGCCGACGAACTCCACCCCGGAAGGCCGCAGATCGGCGTAGACCCGTTGCAGGGCCGGTGCCTCGCCCCGGCACGGGGCGCACCACGAGGCCCACAGGTTCAGCACCACGATCCGGCCGCGCAGCGACGCGATGTCGAGGCGTTCGCCGGTGAGCGTCTCGCCGGACAGGTTCGGCGAGAGGGCGCGCTTGCCCGCGGGGATCCTGCGCACGCCGTCCGCGGAGATCACCGCCGAGTCCTTGGTGTCCGGCGCGCCGAATCCGGCGCAGCCCGCCGACAGCAGGATCAGCGCGAGCGCGATCGGGATCCGCCGCCGGGCGCGAGGAAGTCGCATGGCGTGATCGTCCCACCGGCCCCACCCGCCACACGCACGGGGTCGGGAAGGCCCCTGTCCGGCACCGGAATCGGCACGGGTGCCCGAGCCGCCGGACCCGCCCGGGTCGCCGCACGGGGCACACGAACGGCCGCGTCGTTCGGGGCCGTGACTCCCCGGCCGACGCGGCCGTGTCCGAGGGGGCGAGCCGCACCGCGTCGAACCGGGCCGAGGGGCGGTCGCCCCTCGCCCGGCGTACGGTGCCGCGCCCGGTGGTCGGGCTCGTGGCTAGAGCGCGAGTTCCGCGCTCAGTGGCAGGTCGCCCAGCGAGCGACCGACGCGCAGCGTGTACGTGCCCGGAGTGGTGACCCACGCCGCGCCCTGTTCGTCCCAGCGGGCCAGTGTGCGTGCGTCGATCTCGATCGTGGCGGTGGCCCGGGCGCCCGGGTCGGCCTCGATCGAGGCGAACCCGACCAGGCGGATCGGCTCCGGCCGGCCCATCAGCGTGCCGTCGGCGGTCTCCAGGTACACCTGCGCGACCTCACGGCCCGCGCGCTCGCCGGTGTTGGCCACGGTGACCTCCACGGTCACGCCGGTCGCGTCGCCCTTGACCGTCACGCCCTCGTACGCCCAGGTCGTGTACCCCAGACCGTGCCCGAACGGGTACGCCGGCGCGGCGTCGCCCAGCGCCCAGGCGCGGTAGCCGATATTGCTGGACTGCTCCGCGTAGTGGTGCTCGTTGTCCACCCGGGCGGTGGAGTACACCGGCACGTCGGCGGCGGCCGCCGGGTAGGTCGTGGGCAGCCGACCGCCCGGCTCGGCCACGCCGGTGAGCACGTCGCCCAGCGCGGCGCCGCCCTCCTGACCGGGGAGCCACGCCCACACCACGGCGGCGACCTCGTCCCGCCACGGCATCAGCACGGGCGAGCCCGCGTTGACCACCACGACCGTCCTGGGGTTGACCGCCGCGACCCGCCGGACCAACTCGTCCGAGCGGCCGGGCAGGGCCAGATCCGCGCGGTCGAAGCCCTCGGACTCGATGTCGTCGGTGGTGCCGACCACGACCACCGCGACGTCGGCGGCCCGCGCGGCCTCGACCGCGGCGTGCAACTCGGCCTCCTCGGACCGGCGCGGGTCCGCCCAGCCCAGACCGAGCGCGGCCATGAAGAACCGCCCGCCCTGGCTGAAGTCGACCCGGATCTCCACCGGCGTGCCGGCCGTCGCCTCGACCTCGATCCGGGTGGCCTGGGGGCGCATGATCGTCTCGATCACGTCGGTGCCCTCGGGCGCGGTCATGTCCACGGTGCGGGTCGCGCCGTCGATGGTGACCTCGAAGCGGCCCGCGCCGCGCACGTCCAGAATGTTGGTGCCGGACACGGTCGGGGTGACGCTCACCCGCAGCCGGATCACGGTGGCCCCGGCCGGCACGTTGTCCGGCCAGAACATCAGGCTGGAGCCCAGCCGGTGCTCGGAGGAGAGCACGGTGCCCTCGGCGTCGAGGAACTCGGCGCGCAGGCCCGGCTCGCCGCTCTCCGGGTCGCGGGCCGTTTCGAGCGAGAGGTCGGCCAGCGCGCGGTGGGTGAAGGCGCCCTCGGTCAGCGTCAGTTCGACGCTCTCGCCGAGCGCGGCCCGCAGGCCGTCGGGGATCGAGACGACATGCGAGGGGTTCACATGCGCGCTGCCGCCGCCCTGCGCGGACAGCCGCAGCGCGTTCGGCCCGATCAGCGCGACGCGGGAGAGCGTCGAGGGGTCGAGCGGCAGGGTGCCGTCGTTGCCGAGCAGCACCATCGCCCGTGCGGCGATCGCGCGCAGTGTGGCGACCGCGTCGTCCGGGGTGGTGGTCGTGGCCGGGGTGCGCTCGCCCAGCACGCCCACGCGCGCGGCGAGGCGCAGGATCCGGGTGACCCGCTCGTCGATCAGCGACTCGGCGACCCGGCCCTCGCGCACGGCGGCGAGCAGCGGCTCACCCCACACCTCGGTCGGGCCGGGCATCGCGATGTCGGTGCCGCCGGCCGCGGCGGCCTCTGTCGAGCGAACCGCCATCCAGTCCGAGATCACCACCCCGTCGAAGCCCCACTCGTCCTTGAGAACGCCGTTGACCAGTCGTGAGTTCTCGGTCATCGTCTCGCCGTTGACCTGGTTGTACGCGCTCATCACCAGCCACACCCGGCCGGTGCGGACGGCCTCCTCGAACGGCACCAGGTAGACCTCGCGCAGCGAGCGCTCGTCGATCCGCGAGTCGTAGGACATCCGGTCGTCCTCGGTCTCGTTGCCCACGAAGTGCTTGATCGTGGCACCGACGCCGGCGGACTGCACACCCTCGACGAAGGCGGTCGCGATCCGCGCGGTGAGCAACGGGTCCTCGGAGTAGCACTCGAAGTGCCGGCCGCCGAGCGGGCTGCGGTGCAGGTTCACGGTCGGCGCCAGCAGGACGTGGATGTCCTTGTCGCGGGTCTGCGCGCCCATGACGAAGCCGGCCCGCCGGGTGACCTCGGGGTCCCACGCGGCGGCCAGGGCGGTGGGGCTGGGGAACAGCAGCGAGGTGTCGCGCTCGTCCCACGTGACGCCGCGCACGCCGACCGGGCCGTCGGACACGCGCAGCTTGCGCAGGCCGATGCTCGGGATCTCCGGGAGCGACCAGAAGTCCTCGCCGACCACGAGGGACAACTTCTCCTCGAGGGTCAGCCGCGCCACCAGGTCGCGCAGCTCGTCGTCCGTGGCCTCGTTGCCGGTGGGTGTGGTGTGAGACGCCATCGTCTGCCTTCCGCTCGCGTTCCCGATCGACCCGCATCCCGGGTGACCCGCCGGTCGGGCCGGCCGGGGATCCGTTCGTACGGTAGCCGCAAAAACCTATTGCACGGTAGCTTTGTTATCCTGACGTGATACACACCTCGACGAGCCCGTTTCGGGACACGGCAGGATGAGCTCATGGACGCGCAACGGGACGAGATGCCCGGCACCCCGACCCCGACCCCCGCCCGGGCCACCCGGGCGCGACCGCGCGGGCGCGGTTACGCGTCCGGCGATGCCCGGCGTACGCGCATCCTCAACATCGCGCTCCAGGAGTTCGCCGAGAACGGCTATCGGGGCACCTCACTGGCCCGGATCGCCGAGCGCGCCGAGCTGACCCAGGCCGGCCTGCTGCACCACTTCCGCAGCAAGCAGGAACTGCTCGTGGCGGTGCTCGACCTGCGCGACCGCATGGACATGGAGCACCTGGACGTGGGTGTGCTCCCGCTCGGCGGCGAAGCGGCCCTGGCCAAGCTCATCGAGCTCGCCGAGCACAACCGCAACATCCCCGGCCTGGTCCAGCTCTTCACCGTGCTCACCGGCGAGGCGGTGACCACCGACCACCCCGCGCACGGCTGGGCCAAGGAGCGCTACGCGGTGCTGCGCGCGAGCCTGACCGCCTCCCTGGAGGCCGGACGGTCCCGCGGCGAGCTGCGCGCGGACATCGATCCGCACGCGGTCGCGGCGCAGGTGTTCGCGATGATGGACGGCCTGCAACTGCAATGGCTGCTCGACCCCGAGCACGTGGACATGGCGACGCTGTTCCACGACTACGTGGAACAGCTCCTGCGCCGCATCCGGGCCTGAATCCCCGGGCGCGGGCCGGCCCGGCCGGGCACGGATCGCCGCCGGCCCCAGGCCCGGGACCCCCGCGGCAGCGCGATCGGGAGCTACACGGCCGCGCCGGTCGCGCCCTCGCCCGCGGTCAGCTCGCGCAGCACCGCGCCCAGGTCCCAGTTCGAAAGCCCGGCCAGCGCCTCGCGGAAGACGGTCAGCCCGAACAGGTCGCCCCGCGCGGTCATCCGGCCGGTGGCCAGCGCCTCGCGCGGCGCGTGGCGATCGTTGAGCAGGATCACCCGGCGCGCGGTGTCGTAGTCCATGTGCACGATCAGGTCCGGGCCCGGCAACAGCCCGGGGCGGACCAGAACGCGCCCCTGGAAGACGTCCAGGTGCAGCTCGGCCGGGTCGTCCCGGTCCGGCACGTCGCTCACCACGATGTCCACGATCGCCGGGTGCGGCGTGCGCTTCTCCGGATCGGGGGTGATCAGCCGGCTGAGCCGGGACACCGCCGCTATCCACGCGTCCGACATGAAGGGGTGCCGATCGAGCGCGGGCTCCTCGTCGTCGACCGGCTCCGGGCCGCCGCGGGTCGGCGCGGGCTCCTCGCGCAGCACCTTCCCGAGTTCCTCGCCGAGCCGGCGCGCGGCCGTGCGGCGCATCGCCCGGGCCAGCTCCGCCTCCACCGCGCGCAGCGCCAGCGGACGCATCCGGCGGATCATCTCCGCCGTCTCGTCCGCGTCGCCGTCGGCGGGCAGCAGGTGCGACTCCATCAGCCGGCCGAAACCCTCGGCCACGTGCTCCATCGCCGCGCGCAACATCCGCAGCTGCTCGGTGACCGCGGCCACCGGCACACCCGCCGCGTGCAACTCGGCACCCACCGCGAGTTCGCGCGGACTGGGCACCCGGAACACGGTCAGCGAGTCGTCCTCGGGTTCGAGCAGGCCCAGCCGCACCGCCCCCGCGAGCGCGACCGGATCGGACAGGCCACCGAACATCGCGATCAGCTCGGCCCGGGTCATCCGCTCCGGCGCCTCGTCGCTCCACGGACCGCTCGCCTCGGCGACCAGGCCGAGCACCCCACCGAGGCTGCGTCCGCCGTCCCAGGCGTCGAGCAGCTCCTTGATGCTGACCAGGCTGTACCCGCGCTCCAGCAATTGGCCGATCAGCCGGAGCCGGCCCAGATGGCCGTCGTCGTACAGGGACACCCGCCCTTGCCGCCTCGGCCGCGGCAACAGCCCGCGATCCTGGTACGCCCGTACGTTGCGTACGGTCGTGCCCCCTTCGCGGGCGAGGTCCTCGATCCGGTACTCCGCCAACCTCGTGCCTCGCGATCCTCGTGCCCCGTGTCCGCGGCCAACGTAATGCAGATGCGTTCGAGGTTCGATCACACGGTGACCCGAAAGGCGCGGGAAAGGCCCGGAAACGACGTTCCGGCGGTCCGCGCGGGCGGACCGGGCGGACGGCGGTGGTCAGGGAATCACGACGACCGGTCGCTTGGCGTGCTTGACCAACCGGCACGCGACCGAACCGAAGATGCGGCTGGCCAGCCCGGTGGACCCACCGACCACGATCGCGTCGGCGGTGAACTCGCGCGCGACGTCCTCGATCTCGTGGCAGATGTCACCCCCGCGCTCGACCAGGATCCACGGCACGTCGCTGAGGTGATCCGCGCACGCCAGCTCGAGACCGAGGGCCTCGGAGCGACTGTCCGGCACATCGATGAAGACCGGCGGCTCACAGCCGGCCCACACGGTGGCCGGAATGCGGTTGGCCACGTGCACGATCACCAATCCGCCACCGAGTCTGCGCGCCATGCCGGACGCGTACGCGAGCGCACGCTCGCTGGACTCGGACCCGTCGAAACCGACCACGACAGGGTGTTGGAACGCGGGATCGCGCTGATGAGGAGAGTCGGGACGGAGCAACGGTGTGCCGTCCGGAAGGTCACTGAACTCGAAAGCAGCCATGGGAATCGGGCGTCTTTGCTGTGGAGGGGCGCCTCGGGGCTTCCTGAACCAGATTACTGCGCCGATCCGCACATTCGAAGTGCCAACCGGGGTTCTCCCGGACAAAAAAGACACCACGACGCGTGCCGGGCGGGGCATGAAGCGTTCCGCCGGACCACGCACGGGGATGGCGCCCCCGACAAAGCCTCGGCGAGACACGCACATTAGCCGGACAACGCCCCGAATGGGGAGACCCGCGACGCCGTGTGGGTGATCGTGATCCGGTTGCGGTCGGTTCGCGACGCTCACGGAGGGCGGTCGGCAGCCCCGGTACGTGCCCCGGATCGGGCCCGTTCGGGCCGGTCGCGGGGCCGCTCGGGGCGGGCGTCCGGGACCGTTCGGGGGTGCGCGCTGACGCCGCAGGAGGGAACGGGCGTTACCCCGGACCCCGCCCGAGCGTTGGTCAAGGCGACACCGTGCGTCCGGGCGACCGCGCGAAACGGGCGGCGATCCGCAGGTTGGACGCCGACCCTCCCTCACGCCGACCCGCGCCGCGGCGCCGACGTCGAACCTGTCTGACGGCCCGTCACGCGCCGGGCCGTCGGCGGGTTCGACGTACTTCCGGACGCGTGCGTGTCGCGGCCCGGCACCCTCGCCGGGCGGCTCCGGCGGCTGCGGCCCAGGGCGGGACGGCACGAGCGGCGGGAGCGCACGCCCGCGCGAGCCTCACATGGTGAGCAGCACGCCGCCGTAGGCCGCGCCGGCGATCAGCCCCCAGGACGCGAAGCCCAGGAGCAGCGCGCGCCAACCGGTACGCACCAGCCGGCTCACGTCCACCATGCTGCCCAGGCCGAACAGCGCGGCGGCCAGCAGCAGGTCCTGCGCGGTGCCCGCGACCTCCAGCGCCGAGGCGGGCAGCAGGCCGGTGCCGCGCACGGCGACCATGGCCAGGAAGCCGACCACGAACAGCGGCATCAGCGCAGGCCGCCGCGTGCCCTCGGGCCCGGTGCCGCCGGCCCGCGCGGCCCGGCGGCGCAGCGCGTACCCGGTCCCCACGACGATCGGCGCCAGCAACAGCACCCGCATCAGCTTCACCACGACCGCGGTGTGCAGCGCGACCGGCCCGGCCACGCCGCCCGCAGCGACCACCTGGCCGACATCGTGCACGCTCGCGCCCACCCAGCCGCCGTAGCGCACGGCATCCAGCCCCAGCGGTGCCTGGAGCAGCGGCAACACGCCGATGGCCAGACTGCCGCACAGGGTGACCAGCGCGACGGCGGTGACCACGTCCTCCTCGTCGCTGTCGCTGACGCCGTTCATCGCGGCCACGGCGGACGCGCCGCAGATCGAGAAGCCGGTCGCGATCAGCAGCGGCTGATCACCGGGCAGGCCCATGCGCCGGCCCAACCACCGGGTGCCGAAGAAGGTCAGCACGACCACCACGATCACCATCGCCACCGGCGCGAAGCCGAGCCCGACGACGTCGCCCAGTGCGAGCTTGAGCCCGAGCAGCACGATGCCGGCGCGCATCAGCCGTTTGCCCGCGAAGCCCAGTCCCGGTGCGGTCGCGGCGGGCAGCGCCCGCACGTTGGCGGCCAGGATGCCCAGCGCGACGGTGACGGTGAGCATCGGGAGCTGCGGCCAGAGCCGGTGCGCACCCCAGCTCGCGGCCACCGCCACCGCCGCCGCGAGCAGCCCCGGCCACAATCGCGACCGGCTCGTCGCGGCGGTGGCCGGAAGTTGCTCGGGGTGGGCGCGGTGCGCGGCCGTCAGGGTCATGATCACCACCCTCGGCCCGCCCGCCTCGCGCGGGTAGCGGTCGCTTGCCTGGCAGGTCATAGGGTTTGGCTATGAGCTCGCCGGCGCGCCCCTCGGACCGACTGCCCGACCTGTACACCCTCGAACTGCTCGTCGCGGTGACCGAGAGCGGCAGCCTCGGCAGCGCGGCCCGCCGGTTCGGCATCAGCCAGCCCTCGGCCAGCGCGCGGATGCGCACCCTGGAGCGGCGGCTCGGGGTGCGGCTGCTGGAGCGCAGCACCACCGGCTCGGTGCCCACCGCGGCCGGGCTGGTGATCACCGACTGGGCGCGCGGCGTACTCGATCAGGCACACGCGCTCGTGGAGGGCGCGGCGGCGCTCAAGGCCCGGCAGCAGGACCGGCTGCGGGTCGCGGCGAGCCTGACCGTGTCCGAGCACCTGGTGCCCGGCTGGCTGACCATGCTGCGCGAGGCGGTGCCCGGGGTGCACGTGGGGCTCCAGGTGACCAACAGCCTGCACGTGATCGAGGCGCTGCGGGCGGGCGAGGCGGATCTGGGCTTCGTGGAGGGGCCGTGGGTCCCGCGCGACCTGCAGTCGGCGGCGGTGGGCCGGGATCGGCTCGTGGTGGTGGTCGCGCCGACCCACCCGTGGGCCCGGCGCCGACGTGCGATCGCCGCGGCCGAACTGGCCGCGACGCCGCTGCTGTTGCGCGAGGCGGGCTCGGGCACCCGGGAGACGCTGGAGCGGGCGCTGGCGGCCTACGACGGAGTGGCCGTCCCGGCCCTGGAGTTGGGCGCGACCGCGCCGCTGCGCTCGGCGGCGATCGCCGGGTCCGCGCCGGCCGTGTTGTCCGATCTCGCGGTGCGCGAGGACCTTGCCGAGGGGCGCCTGGTGGCCGTCCCGGTGGCCGATCTGCCCGTGCTGGACCGGGTGCTGCGGGCGGTCTGGCCGCGCGGTCGGGAGCTCCCGGAGGCGGCCCTGCACCTGCTGCACGCGGCCCGCCGGCGCCCGGAAGCCTGACCGCGACAGCGAATGTCGATAAGTTCCGCGATGTGACCACCGTCACAAACGTGCATATCTACATAACGTCACGTAGAGAACACCATGCATAGACAAGGTAAGAGAGAGTAAGTTCCGATCTTGGGTTACGTGAGTGACGCCTGTGACCTACTGGGGCGTGAGGGGTGAAGGGGGCGATCGGGGCCATGAGCAGGATCGACAGCCGCAAGGATCGGCGACGGGGGCGAGCCCGGGTGGCCGATGCCGACCACCCGGCCGCGCCCGACGCGGTCGACGCCGTCCCGGTCGGCGACGAGGACACGGTGGTGATCGTCGCGGCGTCCACTGTGCTGTCCGAGGCTCCGCCCGAAGGCGACTCGATCGAGGACGACGCCGACCTCGCCGACGACATCGACTTGGACGGTGAGTACGACCCCGACGCCGAGGGCGTGCTGGCCCCGGGGCGAGAGCGCCCGCTGCTCGGTCGGCGCCGCCCGGACACGATCGCGGTGCTGCTGTTCGCGAACTCGCCGATCCTGGAGAGCTCGATCCCGATATCGGTGTTCGGTGTGGATCGACGCGACGCCGGCGTGCCGAACTACCGATTACTGGTGTGCGCGGCCGAACCCGGACCGCTCCGTACCACCGGCGGCGTCGAACTGATCGCGCCGTACGGCCTCGACGCCCTCGCCCGGGCCGGCACCGTGATCGTGCCCGCGTGGCACTCGCCGTCGCGGATGCCGCCACCCCCCGTCCTGGAGGCGCTGCGCCGGGCGCACCGCGAGGGGGCGCGGATCGTCGGCCTGTGCGGCGGTGCGTTCGTGCTCGCCGCCGCGGGCCTGCTGGACGACCGTCCGGCGACCACCCACTGGATGTACGCGCCCGCGCTGGCCAAGCGCTACCCGAAGGTCCGGGTCGACCCGCGCGAGCTGTACGTCGACGACGGTGACATCCTCACCAGCGCCGGCACCGCGGCCGGCATCGACCTGTGCCTGCATCTGGTCCGCCTCGACCACGGTCCGGACGCCGCCAACGCGCTCGCCCGCCGGCTGGTCGTACCGGCCCACCGGATCGGCGGCCAGGCCCAGTACATGGACCTGACCCTGCCGGAGGAGATCAGCGGCGACCCGCTGGCCACGGTCATCTCGTGGGCGCTGGAGAACCTGGCCGAGCGCTTCGACATCGAGCAGTTGGCGACCCGCGCGTACATGAGTCGGCGTACCTTCGACCGGCGCTTTCGCACGCTCACCGGCAGTGCCCCGCTGCAATGGCTGCTCACCCAGCGGGTGCTCCAGGCGCAGCGGCTGCTGGAGACCACCGATCTCCAGGTCGAGGAGATCGCCCGTCGTTGCGGGTTCCGTTCGCCGGTCGCGCTGCGCGGCCACTTCCGCAAACAACTGGGTGTCCCGCCGGCCTCCTACCGGGAGACCTTCCGCACCCGCAGCCCGGAGGAGACCGGGGACGAGGAGGTGTGTGCCCGGGCCGTAGGGTGACCCTATGAACGACCGCTTGGTCTGGATCGACTGTGAGATGACCGGACTCGACCTGTCCCGGGACGCGTTGGTGGAGGTGGCGGCCCTCGTCACCGACTCCGAACTCAACATCCTGGGCGACGGTGTCGACGTCGTGATCCGCCCGCCCGCCGAGGCGCTGGCCGGCATGCCCGATGTGGTGCGCAAAATGCACACCGCTTCAGGTCTGCTGGAGGAGCTGGAGGCGGGCGTCAGCCTGGCCGAGGCCGAGGCCGAGGTGCTCGCGTACATCAAGAAGTACGTCCCGGACGGTCGCAAGGCGCCGCTGTGCGGCAACTCGATCGGCACCGACCGGGGCTTCCTCGCCCGGGACATGCTCGACCTGGAGAGCTTCCTGCACTACCGGGTGATCGACGTCTCCTCGATCAAGGAACTGGCCCGCCGCTGGTATCCCAGGGTCTACTTCCAGAGTCCGCAGAAGGCCGGCAACCACCGCGCGCTGGCCGACATCCACGAGAGCATCGAGGAACTGCGGTACTACCGCGAGGCGATCTTCGTCCCGGACCCCGGTCCGGACAGCGACACCGCCAAGGCGATCTCGGCCAAGTACGGGCACAAGCCGGCCGAGCGGGCCTGAGAATCCGCCCGGGCGCGGGCTCCCGGAAACCCTGCGGCGAGCAGCCTCCGCGAGCCTGTACACTTTTCCTCGCCGGGACGGAAACGCCTCGGCGATGGTGGGTGTAGCTCAGCTGGTAGAGCACCTGGTTGTGGTCCAGGAAGTCGCGGGTTCAAGTCCCGTCACTCACCCCATACGAGGTCCCGAGACACGCGAGTGTCTCGGGACCTCGCTCGTTGTGCGCCGGGTGCGCCCCCGGCGCCCGGGGATGCGCCCGATGTCGGCGTTCGCGTTGTGTGCGGCGCCGCACGCGGCGTAGCGTGCGGTCACCAAAGCGTCACGCACGCGTCATCGGGAGGTTTCGATCATGAGCACCGGCGAGTCCGAGCAGCCGTCGCGGCAGCAGTTGGACGACGAGAAGGCCGCGCTGTACGCCATGGACATCAGCGGTGTCACGTGGATCGGCTACGGCGAGGACACCACCGGCGAGGGAATCGTGGAGACCGCCGAACTGCCCGGTGGCGGCATGGCGATGCGCAACTCGATCCACCCGGAGGGGCCGATCCTGCGGTTCACCGAGGGCGAGTGGACCGCGTTCGTGCTCGGGGTGCGCGACGGCGAGTTCGACCTGGACCGGCTTGCCGAGCCGCTGCCGGAGCAGCGCGGCTGACGCCTGGTCCCAACCCTCGCCCGACACCGCGCCCGAGCCGCACCTGACGCTTTGTCAGGCGGGCTCACGTGTCATTGTCAGCCATTTCGCCCGTTTGGCAACCTGTGTACCGGTTACTCCTCGGTGGACGTCCACCGACGGAGGGAGACCCGTGTCCACAGCCACCTCCGGGGTGGAGATCAGCGCGGTCGGCCTGGCGGCGCACGGGCCGGACGGCACGATCTTTCGCGACGTCCGGCTGACCGCGCCCGCGGCCGGCCTGACCGTGCTCGTGGGACCCGCCGGCGCCGGCCGCACCTCGCTGCTGCTCGCGCTCGGCGGCCGGTTCCGCACCCACTCGGGCAGCGTGACCGTCGCGGGCAGCCACAGCGCCGCGACCGCCCGGGCGCACACCGCGCTCGCCCGCGCCCGACCCGGTCTGGATCTGGAACCGCACCTGCTCGTGTCCGAGACGGTCGCCGAACGCCGGGCCATCGGCGGCGGCCGGCCCACCGAGCCCGCGCTGACGCGGATGTACGACCTGCTGCGGATCGATCCGCCCGGCCACGTCCTGGTCGAGCACCTGGCCGCGGTCGAGCAGCTGTTGTTCTCGGTCGCGCTGGCCGCGGCCACGCATCCGGGCGCCGTCCTGGTGGACGACGTGGACAGCGGCATCGCCGGCGCCGATCTCTCCCGGGCGTGGCGGGCCCTGCGCGAGCTGGCCGACACCGGCGTCACCGTCGTGGCCACCGCGACCGAGGCGCCGCCCGGCGCCGACGCGGTGGTGGACCTGCCCGGACACCACCTGTATCCGAGAGGCGGTATCGCCTGATGGGTGTGCTGCGCCTGGCCTGGTTCGAACTACGGCGTTTCCGGGGCCCGTTGCCCCGCCTGGTCCCGGTCATGCTGATGCTGGTGCCGACCCTGTACGGCGCGCTGTACCTGTGGTCCAACTGGGATCCGTACGGCCGGCTGAACCAGGTCCCGGTCGCGTTCGTGAACGAGGACCGTCCGGTGGACGTGGGCGGGCAGCACCTGGACGCGGGCGGTCGGCTGACCGAGGTGATCCGGACGGACCGGAACTTCCGGTGGCGGGTCACCGACGCGAAGGACGCCCGCGAGGGACTCGAGGACGGCGACTACCACTTCGTGGTCACCGTGCCCGCGGACTTCAGCGCGACGCTGGCGACCACGACCACGGCGCAGCCCCGGCAGGCGAAGTTGTCCATGACCCTCGACGACGCCAACGGCTTCATCATCGGCAAGATGGCCGAGGTCGCCAAGACGCAGCTCCAGCAGCAGATCTCGGCCACCACGCAGAGCACCCTGGTGCAGCAGTCGTACGGGCAGACCGGAGCGCTCAAGGAGCAATTGGCCCGGTCGGCGGACGGCGCGCGGCAACTGGCGGGCGGCGTGGATGTCGTGCCGCCGGATCAGGTGCGGCAGGGCGCCGAGCGGCTCGCGGGCGACCTGGACGCGTTGAACGCCTCGGTGCCGGCCCCGCCGCCGGCGCAGGACGCCGGTGCCGACGCGCGGGTGCTCGGCGCGCCGGTGCTGATCGAGGTGACGAACACGCATCCGGCGGTGTTGTACGGCCGGGGACTGGCGCCGTTCTTCTTCGGCATCGCGCTGTGGGTGTTCGGTCTGGTCGGGTATCTGCTCCTGCGGCCGTACAACCCGCGCGCGCTCGCGGGCCGGGCGGGCGCGGTCAAGGTGGCGATCGCCGGCTGGTTGCCGGCCGCGGCCCTGGGCCTGCTGGGCGCGTTCGTGCTGTACGCGGTGGTTCAACTCGGGCTCGGCCTGGACGCCGACGATCCGGGCCTGAGTCTGTTGCTGGTCGCGCTGGCCGCGGTGACGTTCGTGGCCATCGCGCAGTTCCTGCGGGCCGCGCTCGGCGCGGTGGGCGACGTGCTGATCCTGGTCCTGCTGATGCTCCAGCTCACCTCGTGCGGCGGGCTGTACCCGGTGACCACGACGCCCGAACCGTTCCAGGCGCTGCATCCGGTGTTGCCGATGACGTACCTGGTGAATGGGTTGCGGGTCACCCTCACGGGTGGCGAGGGCGAGCGTTTGGCGGTCGCCTTCGCGGTGCTCGGCGGGTATTTGGTGGTCGCGCTGATCGCGACCACGTTCGTGGTCCGATACCGGCGGATGTGGACGATGGCGTCACTGAAACCGGCCGTGGAGTTGTGAGCGCGCACTACTGATGGGTCAATGTGCTCCCCCGTACGGTTGTACCGGGGGAGCGCAACCGTGTCGGCTCCGTGCACGTCGCCCACAATCAGGGGGTACCGCGGGTTTGCCACCTGTGGTGGAGGAGGGAGAATCAGCGGCGATGAACGAGCAGGAGATACAGAAACTGAGGGCCGAGGCCGAGACCCGGGTGCGGGAACTCGGGCCCGATCACCCCGCTTCGCTCGACGCGCGCGCCGCGTGGGCCCGGGTGGTCGGTGACGAGGGCAGGCCCGCAGAGGCCGCTCGGATGTTCGGCGAGCTCGCGGGCGACTACGCGCGCGTGCTCGGCGCGCAGCATCCCGACACGCTCCTGGCCCGGCACAACCATGCCTACTGCCTGGGTCTGTCCGGGAACGCGGTCACCGCCGAGTCGCTGGCGCGGGACGTGGCGGCCGATTGTGTCCTGGTGCTCGGTCAGGACGATCCCGAGACGCTGAACGTGCGTGCCGGGTGGGCCCGGTGGATCGGCGAGGCGGGTGATGCCGCGGGTGCGGCCCGGATGTTGCGACCGATCGTGGAGGAGGCGACCGACGCGCTCGGGCCGGTGCACCCGGACACGCTGACCATCCGGCACCAGCACGCGCACTGGGTGGGTCGTTCGGGCGAGACGATCCAGGCGGCCCGGTTGATGGCGGTCGTCGCGGACGAGCGCGGCGAGGTGCACGAGCCGGACGACCCCGCGGCGCTGACCGCCCGTCACGACCGCGCGATGTGGGCGGGGGAGGCCGGCGACGTGTCGGTGGCCCGGGACGCGCTGATGCAGCTCGTCGAGGACGCCACGCGCGTGCTCGGGCCGGATCACCACGACACGCTGGTGATCCGGCACAACCACGCGCACTGGACCGGCGAGTCCGGGGACCCGATGGGCGCCCGGACGCTGCTGACCCAGTTGGTCGCGGACTGCGCCCGAGCGCTCGGCGAGCAACATCCGGACAGCGAGAACGCCCGGCGTGGGCTGATGTGGTGGACGTACGGCCCCAAGGCCAACGATCCGGCGCCGGTGTTCGCCACGGCGGTGGGCAACACCTCGGTACGGGCCGGGCGGCCGGCGAAGGATCCCAAGCCGCCGAAGCCGCCGAAGCCGGCCAAGGCGGCGAAACCGCCGAAGCCGGGTCGATTGTCGAAGGCGAAGCGGCTCGAACCGGCACCTTCGGAGGCCGGCGGACCCCCCGTGTCGGCGGAGGTCGCCGCGTCGATGCCGGCCGCCCAGGCGGCGGCCGGCGAGGTGGTCTCGGTGGGGGCCTCGGCCGCCGTGCCGTCTCCCGCGGAACCGGACGGGGACGTCACCGCGTTCGCCCCGATGGCCGGGCTCACCCCGGACACCGAGGAGAACGCGGCGGTGTCGGCCGCGCCGGGCGTACGGACGGGCCCGATCAAGGACGCGGACGTGGATCCGGATGCCGACGTGGACGCGGAGGCGGGCCGACCGGTCGTCGGGGTCGCCGCGAAGACGCCCGAACCGGCGGAGAGCGCGGTGACCCGGGTGACGAGCGTGGCGCCCGACGACGAGCCGACGCACGTCAGTGCGCCGGCTCGTCCGGCGGAGCCGGCGGCGGGCTCGGGGTCGGAGCCGGAGGCTGCCGCGGTTGTCGAGTCGGATGAATCGGATGAGCCGGACGGGCCGGACGAGTCCGCCCGAGATTCGGCCGGGAAGCTCGACAAGAAGAAGTAGTCACGACGTGTGCGGGGCGCCACCGGATGGTTCGGTGGCGCCCCGCACGCGTGTCCGACCGGTGGATCGCGCGTCGGCGTTCCGGCCCCGGAACGGCCGTACCTCGACGCCGAGTTCGCGATGGGCCGGATCGGCCGCGAACCGACACCCGGGGCGGTGTCGATGGGAGCCTTGGGTACGGACGTTGCGGGAGTGTGCCGGCCCTGTTTCTGATGGGTTGTCAAACGATCACTTTGGACCGTCATATGTACGCAACGTGATCGAAACGGGGAAGAGTCAGGATACAAGGGCAGGTCGATGGAGGAGGTGTCGCGTGCTGTACCGACTGAGGGTGTCGCTGCCGGATCGGCCCGGATCGCTCGCGCGGGTGACGCAACTGCTGGGCGCGGCAGGCGCCGACGTGATGCAGATGACCGTGCTCGAACAACACGGCGGTCGCGCGGTCGACGAGTTCACCGTCTCCTGGGCGGGCGAGCGGGACATCGCAGCGCTGGTTGCGGCGATGGAGCGATCGGTGGGAGTGCGGGTCGAGGGCTGCTGGGCGGCCGGCGAGGTGCCCGGGTCGGCACCGGAGCTGGACGTGCTCGGCCAGGTGGCGCGCGATCCGGGGCGGGCGGTGGCCACGCTGATCGACGCCGCGCCCACGCTCTTCCACGCGGACTGGGCGGTCGCCACCCGGGGCGGGCGCGGCCGGCAGCTGGTGCACCAGAGCTGGCGGGCCCCGGAGGCGCCGGCGCTGCCCGCGCTCACCCCGATGCGCCCGTTGGCCTTCGCCTACGAGGGTGACGCGAGCGGCCACGGCGCGGCCGCACCGATCGGCGCCTCGTGGTTGACCCTGTACGTGGTCCGCCACGAGGGTCCGGCCTTCCATCGCACCGAACTCGAACGCCTCGGCCGCATCGTCGACGTGGCCCTCGGCGTCCTCGGCGACCGGGCCGCCGCCAAGGCCACGGGCACGACCGCGCCGTAACCCGGCCCGCCACCACCCGGCGGCCCGCCCCGTTTCGACGCCTTCGGAGGGATTGCCGGTGATGGGGGGTGGAAACCAATTGGCGTCATTCGGCGTGTAACGATCGGAAGAACGTATGATTGTGTAATTGTGCGCGCACTTCGGGCCATCGAGCCGCGCGCACATCGAGCGCGGGGGCCCGACGAAGGCGACGACGACGTGCAGGACAAGGATGAGACGTCCCCGGCGGCATCGGCCGTTCCGGGGACGTCGGCCGAGGAGCCGGGGCAGGAGAGCCCCAGCCGCATAGAACGGCGCGCCCGGGACCGGCGACGCCGCCGGCGGCGCATCCTCGGTTGGACCGCCGGCGGGCTCGTCGCCGTCCTGCTCGCCGCCGGCGGCTTCGGCTGGTGGCTGTACGACCGCCTCAACGGCAACATCCGCACGCAGGACTTCGCCGACCAGCTCACCGATCGTCCGCCGCCCACCGGCGGCCTGAACGTGCTGCTGGTGGGGTCCGACTCGCGGGCCGGCGAAAATGCCGCGTACGGGCAGGACGACGGCGGCAGCCAGCGCTCGGACACCACGATCCTGCTGCACGTGCCGGAGGGCCGGAAGAGCGCGACCGCGGTCAGCTTCCCGCGCGACCTGATGGTGAACGTGCCTTCGTGCCGGACCGCCGCGGGTGGCACCGAGCGCGCCTACTTCGGCCAGTTCAACAGCGCGATGGAGGTCGGCGGCGTGCCGTGTGTGGCAGCCACCGTGGAACGGCTCACCGGCGCGCGCATCGACCACCAGATCACCATCGACTTCACCGGCTTCAAGAAGGTCGTGGACGCGCTCGGCGGTGTACCGATGCACATCGCCCAGCCGATCGACGACAAGGCCGCGCATCTGCAACTGCCCGCCGGCGACGTCAACCTCAACGGCGAGCAGGCGCTCGGCTTCGTCCGGGTGCGCAAGAGCATGGGTGACGGCAGCGACATCCAGCGGATCGCCCGCCAGCAGGAGTTCCTCAAGGCGCTGATCAAGAAGGTCCAGGACGAGAACCTGCTGACCAACCCGGCCAAGGCGTACAACGTGATGGACGCCGCGACCAAGGCGATCACCACCGACTCCGGGATCAACTCGTTGGTCAGCCTGTACGACTTCGCCAACGGCCTGCGCGGCATCCCGCTGGACAGGATCAACTTCACCACGCCGCCGCTGACCGACTACGCGCCGGACCCCAACCGCGTCGCGCTCAAGCAGCCCGAGGCCGCGCAACTGTTCACCGCACTGCGCGACGGCGCTCCGGCGCCGGTACCCACCGCGACCGGAATGGCCTCGCCGGGTGGCACGAATCAGGGCACTGCGGGGCGATAACCGTCACCGGGCCGTGACCCCTGGTCGTTGAACTGTACGGTGCAGGGGTTCGCCGACGACGCAGCGACCGGGCCCTCCGGGCAGACCCGGTCATGGGGCCGCCCGCGACGCTTTACGGTGGACTCGCGAGGGTGCTGGGTGCGGACCGAGGGGCTGGTGGCAGGGGCGCCATGACGGGTCGGGTTCTTCAGGTGGTGCAGGGCACTCGTTGGCGACGACGCACGGGTGAGTACACCTCGATCTCAGCCGCGGTGGGCGCGGCGGCGGCGGGTGACTCGATCCTGGTCGCGCCGGGGACGTACCGCGAGGACGTGTCGATCGCCGTCCCGGTGACGGTGGTCGGATCGGACGGGCCGGGGACGGTGGTGCTGACCGCCGCCGACGGCGTCGCGCTGACGATCACCTCGGACGCGGCCGTCCACGGGCTGGTCGTCGAGGGCGGCGCGGGCGTGCTTTCGCCCGCGATCGTGATCGAGGGCTGCGCGCCGATATTGGAGGAGTGCGTGGTCCGGGCCGCCTCCGTGGTCGGGGTCGAACTGCGCGCGGGCGCGGACCCGATGGTGCGCCGCTGCCGGGTGAGCAACCCGCAGGGTGTGGGCATCGGGGTCACCGGTCGCTCGCGCGGCACCTTCGAGGACTGCGAGATCGGCGATACCGGGCGCGAGGGCTTCGACGTCCGCGAGGGCAGCGCGCCGACGTTGCGTCGCGGCCGGGTCCGGGACGCGTCCGGGCACGGGCTGCGGTTCACCGGCCCGGGTACCACGGGCAGTGTGCAGGAGTGCGAGATCCACGACGGCTCGGACGCGGAGCCGGCGGTGTTCGTCGGCGACCAAGCCTCGCCGCATCTGACCGGCCTGCACATCCACGACGTGGGCGGCGGCGGGATCTGCGTCGCGGGCGGCGCCGCGCCGATCATCGCCGACTCGCGGATCGAGCGGGTCGGCTGGGCGGGCATCTCGGTCGGCGGCCAGGGCAGCGCCGGATCGCTCTCGCGTACGGAGATCACCTCGGTCAAGGGCACCGGCGTCCAGGCCGACGACCTGGCCACGTTCTCGCTCGACGACTGCACGATCCGCGACGCCGAGGGCAACGGCGTCTCCGTCGACCGCGGCGCCAACCTGACCCTGGTCGGCTGTCGGCTGCGCGACATGGGCCGCAACGGCGTCGACGTGCACGGTCACTCCGAGGTCACCCTCAGCGGCTGCACGATCCGCAGCTTCGGCCGCAACGGGCTCTCGCTCGCCGACCACGGCGCCCGCGCGTCCGCGATCGACTGCGAGTTCCACGACTCCACCGGCGGCAAGCCGGCCGTGTGGGTCGCCGACGGCGCGGACGCGGCGCTGGGCGAGTGCCGCATCCACGACGTGTTGGACGGGGTCAAGGTGGCCGGCTCCGGTACCGGCCTGTCCATGCACGACTGCGAGATCCACGACGTGGACGAGACCGGCATCGGGATCGGCGCGGGCGCGGTGGTCTCGGTCAAGTCCTGCAAGGTGCGCAAGGCCACCACGGGCGTGTGGTTCATGGAGTCGGACTGCGGCGGGATCATCGCCGACTGCACGATCGAGGACACCACGGACGGCGTCTCGGTCACCGGCGCGGCCGGGCCCACGGTGCGCCGGGTCCGGGTGGACCGGGCGTCCGGTGAGGGCATCCGGATCGCCGGTGGCGGGCGCGGCGACTTCGAGGACTGCGAGGTGCTCGGCGGGCGCGGCTACGGCGTCAACGTGCGCGAGGGCTGCCATCCGGTGTTCACCCGCTGCACCACGCGCGACAACGCCAAGGGCGGGTTCGAGTTCGCCGGCCCGGGGCCGGTGGCGGTCGAATGCACGTCGCAGGGTGACGGGGCCGGCAGCGGTCAGTCGCCGGCCGCCGGCGGCATCCTGGGTACGCCGAGCCCGATCAAGGCGGCCGACGCGCAGCCGCAGGGCGTGGCCAAGCTCACCGCGACGCTGCCGATCCCGGGCGCGCGGGACGGTGCGGCCGCCGACGAGGCCGCCGCCGACGCGCCCGCGCGCGCGGTGGACGAACTGCTCGCCGAACTCGACGGCCTGGTCGGCCTGGCCGGCGTCAAGGCCGAGGTGCGCAACCTGATCGACCTGATCTCGGTCGGCCGGCGGCGCGAGGAGGCCGGACTCAAGGCACCCACGCTGCGCCGGCACCTGGTCTTCACCGGCTCCCCGGGCACCGGCAAGACCACGGTGGCCCGGCTGTACGGCGAGATCGCCAAGGCGTTGGGCGTGTTGCGGATGGGCCACCTGGTCGAGGTCTCCCGGGTGGACCTGGTCGGTGAACACATCGGCTCGACCGCGCCGCGCACCAAGGAGGTCTTCGACCGGGCCCGGGGCGGCGTGTTGTTCATCGACGAGGCGTACAGCCTGGCCCCGGCGGACCCCTCGCGCGACTTCGGCCGCGAGGCGATCGACACGCTGGTGAAGCTGATGGAGGACCACCGCGACGACGTCGTGGTGATCGTGGCCGGCTACACCGACGAGATGGAGCGCTTCCTGGGCGCGAACCCGGGCTTCGGGTCCCGGTTCTCGCGCACCATCACGTTCCAGGACTACTCGGCCGACGACCTGGTCGAGATCACCCGCAAGCAGGTGCGCGAGCACGAGTACGTGCTCACCGACGACGCGTGCGACGCGCTGCTGGGCTACTTCCGCCGGCTCCCGCGCGGGGCCGCGTTCGGCAACGCGCGCGAGGCGCGGCGTACGTTCGAGGCGATGATCGAGCGACACGCGACCCGGTTGGCCCAACTGCCCGGTGCGGGCATGGAGGAGCTGCGCACGCTGCATCCGGAGGATCTGCCCGAGCTGCGGTGAATCGGCCCGCGTCGGCGGGGTAACCGCCGGTGGACGCGGTCGCCCCGGGCCGCGTTGTGGAGAGTGTGCGCAGGGTGTGGACGGTGTGCACGGCTTTGGATGGTTTGCGACGGCGAAGGAGCCTCACGTGCCGGTCATGGGCATCGACATCGGCGGGACCGGGATCAAGGGCGCACCGGTGGACGCCGGCGCCGGGCGGCTGACCCACGAGCGGGTGCGCCTGCTCACTCCCGAACCGTCCGAACCGCGGGCGGTGATCGGTGTGGTCCGCGAGGTGCTGGAGCAGTTCGCCGACACCCAGGGGCCGGTCGGCATCACCTTCCCGGGTGTGGTCCGGGACGGTATCGTGCGCACCGCCGCGAACGTGGACAAGTCGTGGATCGACCTGGACGCCGACGCGCTGTTCTCCGCGACGCTGGGGCGGCCGGTGTCGATGGTCAACGACGCGGACGCCGCCGGGGTGGCCGAGATGCGGTTCGGCGCGGGCGCGGGCCACGCCGGCACCGTGCTGATGTTGACCTTCGGCACCGGAATCGGCAGCGCGCTGTTCGTGGACGGAAAGTTGGTGCCCAACACCGAGCTGGGCCACCTGGAGCTGGACGGGCACGAGGCCGAGCACCGGGCCTCGGCGGTGGCCCGCGAGACGCACGACCTGTCCTGGGAGAAGTGGGCCGGGCGCGTGCAGGACTACCTGCGACACGTGGAGATGCTCTTCTCGCCGTCGCTGATCATCATCGGCGGCGGGATCAGCAAGAAGCCGGAGAGGTTCCTGCCGTACATCAAGATCCGGGCCGACCTGGTCCCCGCGAAGCTGCACAACGACGCGGGGATCGTGGGCGCGGCGATGCTGGTGACCGGCGACTAGGCCCTGTCCGGCGGATCTTGGTGGGTCCGCCGGACAGGGCCTAGACGTCGGCGCCGGTGTCGACGGCGGTCGGGCGGTTCCGGCGTGGGGCGCGCAGGACGCCGCCGAGCAGTGCGGCGATGTTCCACGCGTCGTCGACGCCTCGGTGGTGGGTGCCTTCGAGCGGGATGCCGGCGTGCTTCAGGGCGCCGGCCATGCCGAGTTCGCGGTCCAGGCCGTGCGCGAGCGAGTACAGCGACTTGGCGTTGAGGTGGCGGGTGCCGAACGGGTACGGGACGCCCTCGGCGGCGCATTGCCGCTCGAACTGCTGCCGGTCGTACTCGCCCCAACTCGCCCACATGCGCTGATGCGCCTTGAACTCGGCGCGCAGCAGGGCGCACGCGTCGGCGAAGGGCAGGCCGGCGTCCACGTCCGCCTGGGTCAGCGTGGTCAGTTCGGTGCAGAACGCGCCGACGGTGGAGTGGGTCGGACGCACCAGGATGCCGTGTCGGTCGACACGCTCCCCGGTGGCGATGTCGAAGGTGGCGAGGCCGATCTCGATGATCTCGTTGCGCTGTCCCTCGGGAGTCGGGCCGTCCCAGCAGGTCGCCTCGACGTCGATCACCAGGAGCAGGTCCATCAGTCGTTTTGCCATGCCGGTCAGCAGAGCATCCTCGGCGACGTGCTACCACTGGTTTTGTTCTGACGGTATGTCAGATGTCGAGTCCACCCGTCCACGGAGGAGATAAGAAATGGGTACGCACAAGACATCACCCGAGACCGGCGTCGTGATCACCGGCGGTGCCTCGGGCATCGGGCGGGCCACCGCGCGGGCGCTGGCCGCCACCGGGCGCCCGGTCGCGCTGTGGGACATCGCCGCGGGTCCGGTCGAGGAGGCCGCCAAGGAGATCGAGGCCGAGCACGGTGTGCGGGCGCTCGGTCTGGCCCTGGACGTCACCGACACCGAGGCGTACCCGGGCGCGATCCAGGCCTCGGCCGAGGCGCTGGGCACCATCGGCGGCTTCGTGCACGCGGCGGGCATCGTCGACTCGACCCCGATCACCGAGGTCACCGCCGAGAACTGGGACCGCGTCCTGGACGTCAACCTGCGTTCGTTCGCGCTGCTGGTCCAGGCGCTCACCCCGCACCTGCGCGAACACGCCGGTTCCGCGATCGTGGGCATCGCCTCGCTCAACGCGATCGTCGGCAACGCGCTCAACCCGTCCTACTGCGCGTCGAAGTCCGGCATGCTCGGCCTGAACCGCTCGATCGCCGCCAAGCTCGCCGAGTACCACATCCGCAGCAACGTGGTCTGCCCCGGCTACGTGGAGACCCCGATGCTGGCCCGCTCCTTCGCCCGCCCCGGCACCCGCGAGCGCATGGAGAACAGCTCCCCGCTGGGCAGGCTGGGGCGCCCGGAGGAAATCGCCGGCGCGATCCGCTTCCTGCTGAGCGACGAGGCGTCCTTCGTGACGGGCACACACTTGATGGTGGACGGCGGGATGACGGAGACGGTCTGATCGATCGGGGCAGGGCCGGCTCCCGAAGGGACGTCGCCCTGCCCCGAGTGTTCATGATCGTGATTCGGGAAACCGGGCATACGGCAGATCAATCCCTGACAAAGTGGTGGTGATCCTGTGGATGAGGAAGCCGAGCGTTCGGGAGAGATTGTGCAACCCGCCTTCGACCACGAGTGGACTGCCGACGACGTGATCGCCGCTCAGGAGACCTCGCCATACCGCATCGAACTCCTGGACGGCGTTCTGATGATGTCTCCGGCGCCCAGGCTGCGCCACCAACGTGTGTCTTCGACGCTGTCGGGCCGTTTCGAACAGGTGGCAGCCGACTCCGGGGTCGCCGTCATGGTCTTCGAGAACGTCAATGTTCGTCGAGGAGAGCGGGACTTGCTCCAGCCCGATATCGCCGTGGTGACTCGTGCTGCCGGGATAGAGGGTCTCGAAGCGGACGAGGTGGCTTTCGCCCCCGAAGACGTGCTCCTGGCCGTCGAGATTCTCTCGCCCGGCCACGAGGGCGCCGACCGCATCGACAAGCTCGCCAGGTACGCCGAGTGGGCGATCGCGTCCTACTGGGTCGTGGACCCGAAAGCCCTGACCGTCGAGACCTACACACTCGACGGAGACGAGTACGTGCCCTCGGGTACCGCCAAGCCGGGCGTCGTCACCACGCTTCCCGCGTTTGCGCCGGTCGCCCTCGATCCGGGCACGTTGCTGCGGATGCGGTGACGGGGATGGGTACGGGTGGTTCGGCTTCGCTACTTCGGGTGCAGTTCGACCACCGTGACCTCCGGGGGTGCGCCGAGGCGGACCGGAGGGCCCCAGAAGCCGGCGCCTCTGGTGATGTAGAGCATCGTGTCGTCGACCCGGTGCAGCCCGGCGACGGCCGGCTGGTCGAGCTTGACCAGGAATTGCACCGGGAACATCTGGCCGCCGTGGGTGTGGCCGGAGAGTTGTACGTCTACGTCGTACCTGGCGGCGTCGTCCACCTGGACCGGCTGGTGGGCGAGGAGCACCACCGGGCGGGACGGGTCGCGGTTGCCCAGTGCCTTGGCGAAGTTCGGGCCGTCGTGGTGCGACTTGCCGGTCACGTCGTTGACGCCGGCCAGATCGAAGGCGGCGCCGCCCCGAGCGATCTCCAGCCGGTCGTTGGCCAGCGTGTGGACGTTCAACTCGGCGAGTTCGGCGACCCAGTCCGCCGCGCCGGACATGTAGTCGTGGTTGCCGGTGACGAAGAAGCTGCCGTATCGGCTGGTCAGCCGCCGCAACGGCTCGGCGTCGTCGCCCAGTTGCCCGGCCGTGCCGTCGGCGAGGTCGCCGACGATGGCGACCAGGTCGGGGTTGGTCCGATTGATCGTCTCCACCACTCGCGTGGTGTGCGCACGCCCGAGCAGCGGGCCCAGGTGGATGTCGCCGACCACCGCGATCCGGAAGCCGGCCAGGCGCGGATCGAGCCGTGCGACCGGTATCCGCACCCGCACCGTGCGCGGCGCGCCCAGGGCCTGGGTCATCCCGTAGCCGACCGCGCTCATCGAGGTGCCCGCCGCCAACAGCGCGACCGAGCGGCTCAGCACCAGGCGCCGATCCGGCCCCAGCGGCGTGCCCGACGCGGCGACCGGCGACCCGGCGTCGGACCGGGCGTCAAGCTCCGCGACCTCGCCGACGGCATCCCCGTCGGCACCGACCGCGACCGGGACCGAGCGCGGCACCTCCGCCGGCCGCTCACCCGCCCCGCGCCGCCGCAGCGCCCGCAGCGCGAGCACCCGAGGCACCTCGAGCACCCCGAGCGCCATCACCACGTACAACAGCAGCGCCATCCAGACGAAGCCCGGCCACGCGATCCATTCCGTGCCGCGCGGGCCGAACACCTTGGGCAGCACCAGCGCGCCCGCCATCGACACCCCGAGCGCGATCACCACGCCCGCGCCGACTCGTCGCACCAGCCCCGACCGGGTGGTGTCGCGCACGAGTCGCCGCCACACGTAGAGGTGCACGCCGACCAGCAGCGCGAGCACGGCGACGGCCGCGATGATCACCAGGACAACGGTCAAGGGGGACTCCCGGGTGCATGGATGGTTCCCGGGAAGCGTGTCACGCCCGCGCCGGCGCCGGCATCCGGCTCGCGGAGTATCCGAGGTTGCTCCCGCAGGAGCAACGCGACGCCGTTGCCCGTATCCTGACGCGGTAGTGACACACCCGACGATGGCCCGGTCACGCCGCGAAGTGGCCCACTCGTGAAGCGAATCGAGAACAGCGACGACATGTCGCACCGCACCGATCGGGCTCGGCGGCACCGCGACGGGAGGCACTCCTCCCGGGAGCGATGACCGCGCCCGGCGGGAGGCGCCCGGCCGGCCCCGCGTATCACGTCAACACCCGCGCCGAACTCAAGCGGCAGCGCCGCGGCAAGGCGCACGGCTGCTGGGACCACCTCTATCTCGCGCCGCTGTGGCCCAAGTACGGCGTCAACCTCGGCACCCTCCTGCGCACGTGCGACGCGGTCGGCGCGTGTCTCGTCGTCCCGCGGCTGCCCTGGGTTCCCGAAGCCCTGGCCCGGGGCAACACGCTGCGCCGACCGACCTGCGTGCATCGCGTGGGAAATCCGCTCACCTGGCTGGGCGCCCAACGCGAGCGCGGCGCCCGGGTGGTCGGCGTCGAACTCGCCGACGACGCGGTCCGCCTCGCCGACCTGAAACCCGCCCGCTGTCCCACCATCGCCGTGCTCGGCCACGAGAGCGACGGCATCCCGTTCGAGGCGCTGCCGCACCTCGACGAGATGGTGGAGATTCCGATGGTCGGCACCGGCACCAGTCTCAACGTCGCGGTGGCCGGCTCCCTGGTCGCCTACAAGCTCGCGGGTCTGCTGTGACGGCGGGTTCTATGCTCGATGCCATGGTGCGTGTGCGGACGTCGCTGGGTGGCCTGGTCGGCGAGGAGTCGGACGGGGTCCGGATCTTTCGAGGGGTGCCCTTCGCCGCGCCGCCGGTGGGCCCGGCCCGGTTTCGCCCGGCCCGGCCGCCGGCGGCCTGGACCGGCGATCGGGACGCGCGCGAGTTCGCCCACGCGGCGCCGCAGCCGATCGGCCGGTACGGGGCCGCGCCGGTGGCCGTCGACGAGGACTGCCTGTACCTGAACATCCACGCGCCGGCCGAGCCCGGCCCGCATCCGGTGCTCGTGTGGGTGCACGGCGGCGGCTACACCTCCGGCGCCTCGTTCGAGGGTGTCTACGACGGCGGCCGGCTTGCCCGGCGCGGCGTGCTGGTGGTCACCGTCGCCTACCGGCTGGGCGCGCTGGGGCTGTTGCAGTTGCGGCACTTGCTCGGCGACGAGTACGCCGCCTCCTCGACCAACGCGCTCCTGGACGTGGTGCGGGCGCTGCGCTGGGTGCGCGAGCACATCGCCGCGTTCGGCGGGGATCGCGACCGGGTCACCCTCGGCGGGGTGTCGGCGGGCGCGAAGCTCACCGCCAACCTGCTCGCGCTGCCCGCCGCGCGCGGCCTCTTCCACCGCGCGATCGTGCAGAGCGGCGGAGCGCACACGGTGCGCACGGTGCCCGAGGCGGAGCAGGCCACCGGGCACGTGCTGGCCGCGCTCGGGCTCGGCCCGGACCGGGCCGCCGAACTGATCGACGTGCCGTCGACCGATCTGCTCGACGCGCAGGAGCAGGCGATCGGGCGCGGTACGGCGCGGTTCGTGTTCCGGCCGGTGGTCGATCCCGCCGGGCCGCTGCCGGTGACGCCGTTGCGGGCGATCCGGGGCGACGTGCCGATCCTGCTCGGGTCGAATCAGGACGAGGAGCAGATGTTCGCGGTCACCGAGGGGACGGGCGCACGCGAGCCCGGACCCGCCGACCTGGCCAACCTGCGCCGCCCGGACGCGCTCGCCGAATTGGTGCGCACCTACGCGGAGATGTACCCGGACCTGAACGGGCGCTCGCGGCGGATCCGGCTGCTCACCGCCGAGTCGTACGGGATACCGACCGTGCGCCTCGCCGAGGCGCAGCTCGCGGCCGGCGGCACGGCGTACATGTACCGCTTCCGCTGGGCGCCCAAGGCCCATCCACAGCGGTTGGGGTCGCCGCACGCGATCGACATCCCGTTCGTGTTCGGCACGCTGGACACGCCGCTCGGCCGCTGGCTGACCGGCGGGGTGCCGCCCGCCGCGCGGGAGTTGTCCGATCGCATCCAGCAGGCGTGGGTCGCGTTCGTCAAGGGCGGGCCGCCGGTGGCGGACGGTCTGCCGGCGTGGCCCCGGTACGACCCGAGCGAGCGGCGCACGATGCTGCTCGACGTGCCGGCGACGGTGGTCGGCGATCCGGATCGGGAGGAGCGGCGGGTGTGGGACCACGCGCTGTGAGCCCGGGTGGGCCGCCTCCGCTGGCGGATCTGATGCCGTGGGGCACGAGTGGGATCGGCACGGGACGGACCTGGGTGTACGCGCCCGAACGGGAGACGCTGCGTCGGCGCTGGGCCCGGTTGGCCGCCGCCGAGGACCGCAACACGCTGTTGCAGCCCACGCGTTCGCGCACGGACGGGTCCCGGCCCGCGCCGCTGCCCGGGTGTGCGGCGCCGATCGGGCCGCTGGCGCGTGAGGTCGGGCCCACGCCTCGGCTGGTGCGGGTCGCCCGGCGGCCCTTCGATCGGCAGTGGCTGGTCGCGGACCACCGCGTGGTGGACTTCGCCCGGCCCGAACTGTGGCGGGTGCGCGGGGATCGGCAGGTCTACCTGACGGAACGTCAAGCGGGGGATCCCTGGCCGCTGTTGTGCAGCGCGCTGTTGCCGGACGCGGCCCATCACGGCGGTCGGGGCGGGCGGGTCGCGCCGCTGTATCGGGACCCGGCGGGCCGGGTGCCCAACCTCGCGCCCGGTCTGGTCGGCCTGCTCACGGAGCGGCTGGCCGTCCCGGTCGCGGCCGAGGACGTGTTCGCCTGGATCGTGGCGGTGACGGTGGATCCGGCGGGGGTGCCGCTCACCGCCGACCCGACGGTGTGGGCGGCGGGCGTCGAACTCGGCCGCCGGCTGATCGGCCTGTACACGTTCGGCGCGCGGTTCGGCCGTCCCGGCGACGGCAAGCCCCGACTGCCGGGCGGGCGGCGCCCGTTCGTGCGCGAGCCGGTCCCCGCGCGCCCGGCGGGCGCGAGTTACGACGAGGAGACCCGTACGCTCCTGCTCGGCTCCGGCCGGATCGGTCCCGTCCCGCGCGAGGTGTGGGACCTGGGCATCCTGGAGCCGTGGATCGCGGCCCGTACCGAACCCCCGGGCGAGGGCCTGGAGCGCATTCGCGAACGTACCTGGTCGACCGACCTGACCAGCGAACTGATCGACCTGCTCCACGTGTTGGGCCTGCTCACCGACCTGACCGAGGAGCAGGCCGAACTCCGCATCCGGGCCGCCGCGGGCCCCACCCTCGACCCCGCCGCCCTGCTCCCACCCGCCCCCGCGACCCGCCGCCCACCCACGGTCCTGGACATCACCGAGGAGGGCCCCGGCGGCCAGGCCGTCCTGATCTGACCGATCGACAGCCGCGCTCAGCGGAAGAAGATCGAGGTGTCCAGCACGGCGTCGAAGGGGTCGGGTACCGGAATACGCCCGCCGAAGGGCACGGTGTGCCGCTCCTGGTATTTGCCGTCCGACGGGGACGCGAACAGCGTGACCTCTTGACGGAGCGGGTCGATCAGCAGGTAGAGCGGGATCGGACCGGAGGCATAGCCGAGCGGCTTGACCTCACGGTCGTCGTGTTGACTCTCCCGGCCGGCGGAGACAACCTCGACGACCAGGTGGACGACATCGGCGGGGAGCTTCCAGCCGTCGAAGTCCCAGTTCGCGTCTTCGTCGAAGACAACCATGTCGGGGACGTATCCGTCGCCACCGACGCCCGGAAGCATGATCGTGACGGGGGACATCGGAACGTCCATGCCTTCGGGAAGATTCGGTTCCAGGAACCGTGAGAACAGTCGGCGCAGCAGCCCTCCGTGCCCGCTGACAGGAGTGGGTGACATCACGATGCGGCCTCCGATCAGCTCCACCCGGACGGTTTCGGGTGCCTCTATCGACTCGAAGAGGGCAGCGATACCGGAGTCGGTGGACTGGGGGCCGTTGCTCATGTCGATGCCTCCTGTGGACGACTCTGAACGCCGCCCACCTTACCGAGGTACGAGGATCCACCTTCCCGATATGTGACAAACGGGAAGGTGCGACAGTGCGCGGGAGGCGCCGGGTTCAGATCGGGCGGGGTGTGTTCAGTTCCTTCGCGTTTTCGCCCATGATCATGGCTTTGGTTCGTTCGTCGAAGGGCTTGAGTTCGCTTTCGTAGTCCCGTGGGTTCGGGAGGCCCTCGATGTGCGGCCAGTCGGAGCCGAAGACGACGCGGGTGGGGCCCATCAGGTCGACCACCTCGACCAGGTCGTCCTCCCAGAACGGGTTGATCCACACGTGCCGCCTGAAGGTCTCCACCGGGTCCTCGGGGAACAGGCCGGGGATCTTGCGGCCGACCGAGCGCAGCTTGCGGAACAGGTCGCCGAGGAACTCGGAGCCGTTCTCCACCGAGACCACCCGCACGTTCGGGAAGCGCTCGAACAGGCGGTCCAGGATCAGCGACGCGAGGAAGTCGAAGATCGGCCGTTCCATCGTCCACAACATGGTCACCGACGGGCCGCCGCCGCCCTTGAAGTCGGTGCGCAGGCCCTGCTTGCGGCTGTAGCCGTTGGCCGAGTAGCCGCTGTCGCCCGCGTGCACGATCACCGGTACGCCGGCCTCGTTCACCCGGGCCCAGAACGGATCGAAGACCGGATGCCCGGGCGGGTACGGGCCGTCCGCCGTGTTCGGCGCCGCCGGGCGCATGCATACGATCCGGGCGCCGCCCTCCAGCGCGCGGTCGAGGTCGGCGAGCGCGGTCCGCGGGTCGGCGAGCGCGATGTACGGCGCGGCGAAGATCCGGTCCCGGTAGGCGTACCCCCAGTCCTCCTCCAGCCAGCGGTTGAAGGACGAGTACAACTGCCCGACCGCCGCGGGGTCGTGCGCCAGGGCCGCCTCGTAGACCATGCCCAGGGTCGGGAACAGCCAGATCCCGTCCAGGCCCTGATCGTCAATCACCGCCAGGCGCGCGTCCCGGTCGCGGTATTCCGGGCGGATCGGCTCACGTTCGCGCAGGTAGTCCAGCGGGTTGCGGCCGGAGGGGTTGCCGCGGAAGTACTCGGCCATCGCGCCGGCCTTGGCGATCGGGTCGAAGGTCGGATTGACCACGGCGTGGTTCACCGTGCCGCCGATCACGTGGTACTTGCGGCCGTTGATCTCGCACCACTGAATGACCTGCTCGCCCAACCTCGGGTCCAGATGGCGGGTGAAGGCGTCGATGGCCTCGTAGTAGTGGTTGTCGGCGTCGAAGACACGCATGGCGAAGACCCCCTCGGAGCGGCACGAACCCGGCACGAACCCGCACCGGACGCGACGGGACGCGAACCCGGACGCGGGTCGGGACCCGGTGTCCGGGGATTGTCGCTCGAATCGTGACACCGTTACAAGGTAAGGCTGTCTGTCTTTTTCATGGAGGGTCGAAAGACGGCGTGCCGGGGCAGGCGCAGGATGTCGACGGAGGACGGGGGGTGGAGATCCGGCGCAGGTGTTCCGCGCCCACGGGCCGGCGGGTGCCGGGGAACCGGGTGGCGCCGGACAGGTCGGCCCCGGTGAGATCGGCGCCGCTGAGGTCGGTATCGCGCAGATCGGTGTCGGACAGGTCCGCGTCGCGCAGGTCGGCCGCCGCGAGCGAGGCGCCGCGCAGGTCGGCGCCGCTGGGCAGGCCCCCCGGCAGGCGGGCCGGGTCCTCGATCACCCCCGGGGACAACCGCCCGGCCCGCCCGGTGGACACGTGCTCGGCCGGCCACGAGCGCAGTGCGTACTCGACCCCGACCCGCGCCGTCCGCGCGTTCGAGGGGCGCGCGTCGCGGGTGGGCGCCAGCGCGGCCGGCACCGGATCGTCGAGGACGTCGGGCACCGCGGTCGCGGTCAGCGCGCTCGGCGGCGTGGGTGCGCCGCGCTCCGGCCGCCGGGCGGTGAGCAACTCGTAGAGCACCACGCCGAGCGCGAACAGGTCGGCCCGGCCGTCGGGTTCGGTGTCCGGATCCAGTTGTTCCGGCGCCATGTACGCCGGGGTTCCGGCGGCGAAGCCGGTGCGGGTGAGGCGGCGGGAGTCCATCCCGCAGGAAGCGGGACATGCCGAAGTCGAGCAGCTTGATCGCGCCCGACGGCGTGACCATGATGTTCGCCGGCTCGATGTCGCGGTGCAGCAGACCCGCGGCGTGCGTGGTGTCCGGCGCCTCGAGCACCTGGCGGGCCCAGTCCAGGAGCACCGGGATCGAGGGCAGCCGACCCGACGCGATGACGTCGTACAGCGTGCGGCCCTCGACCAGTTCGAGCACGAGGAAGACCGTGCCGTCCTCGTCCCGACCGTAGTCGTGCACGTCCACGACGCGCGGGCAGGCGATCCGGGCGAGCGCGCGGGCCTCGTGCGCCAGGCGCTCGGCCTCGCGCGGATCACCGTACGCGGGCGGAAGCGTCTTCAATGCCACGGACCGCCCGAGTGACTCGTCGACCGCGCGCCAGACCACGCCCATCGCGCCCCGGCCCAACGCCTCGACGAGCCGATACCGGCCCGCCGACACCTTCGCCACGGTGGCTCCCTGTGCACACGTTTCCTCGGGGACGACGATCGACCCGGGGCCGGCGGGCTGCGCGTCGCGTGCCACGCGCCGAAGTTCGGTCCCTGCAAGGATGATTGCCGCCGGGCGATCGGCTCCGCAGCGAGTCTCCCGAACGGGTGATCGGTGGCTTTGCGCCACGGGGCGCCACCGGTCGCCGTGGGTCGCCACGGGTCGACCCCGGTTCCCGCGGGCGGGTGCCGGCCGCCGGCGTACCTCGCAGCACCAGTCGTGGCCGACGGTTCGGGACCGGCGGCCGCCCGGATCCGGAGGCGGACCATGCGCCATCAGTCCACGAGCATCGTCGCGGCGTGCGGCGGATGCGGCGCCTCGATCCGCCGTTGGTTGACCCAGGAGATCGTCGACGGCCGGCCGGCCTGGGACGACAGCTATCAGTGCGGCGCCTGTGGGTTGGTGAGCGACGACTCGGGACGCGAGCCGACGCCGGCGGTGATCCGCGCCGCACTGATCGCCGAGCACGGGCTCGCGCACCTGGTGGTCGACGCCGGCGGCGCGGGGCCGGGCGGCCCTCGGGTCCGGGTGCTCAAGGTGTTCCGGGACGAGTTCCCGGTGGACCTCGCCACCGCCGGCCGGATGGCCGCGGCCGCGCTGGACAACGGCTGGGCGGGCACCCGGGTCGAGGTCGAGCACCTCGCGCGGCTGCTGCGCGACGCGGGCGTCGTGGCCCGGGTCCTCCCGGGCGGGTGACGCGCGTTGGGCCGAAGGGGGGAACGGTACGCGCGGCGCCGGCCCCGAGCTGCCCGGGCCGGCTAGCGTGGTCGGGTGAGCAGACACCGAAGGCTCCGCGCGACGTCGCCGGCGGTTGTGCTCGGCGTGGCCGTGCTCACCTCGATCGCCACACCGATCGGTGCCGCCGCGGCGCCGGTCCAGGCCGGCTCGGCGCTCGCGCGCGGGTCGGCCGAGGTACGTCTGCGCCCGATCCCGCCGCCGCTGTCGCCGCTTCCGACCGATCACCCGCTCCGGCCCGGCATCCGACTCCCCAACACCGACACGGTCGGCGCGGCGCGCTGCCCGGACTCGAACCCGGCGACCGCGGCGGACCCGCTCGGCGCGGGCCGGCCGGACACCGCCACGCTGCGCGAACGGGCCCGCGTCCCGGGCGCCGAACCGGCCCGGGACGACTGCCGGGGCCTGCGGGATCCGGGCCGGCGCGCCGATCCGGGCGCCGCGCCGCATGTGTCGTCCGCCGTTTCGACCGGGTCGGGGGCCGATCGAGCCGGTGCCGGGTCGCTTCGTCACCCGGCGGGCGCCCCCCGCCCGGCGGCGGCCGGCAAGCCCCCGCGTCGCGCCAAGCCCCCGGGCAGCCGCGAGGGCGCGGCCAAGGACCGAGGCGCCGCCGCCAAGCGGGCGGTGCACGACGGACCCGCGGTGATCGCTCGCAGAGCGATCACCGACCATGTGGCGAACACCGGCTCGGCGCCGGCGTTGCCGCTGAGCGTGGCGGCCGGCCTTCTGCTTCTCCTCGGCGGCTTCCTGCTCGCCGCCGCTCGCCGCCGCGACTGACCTCTGCGCCGGTCGGGCTCCGGCGCGTGGCTCGATTCCCCGCCGAGCAGCACGCCGCCGGCACCGCATCCGCGCTTCGGGCTCCTCGCCGCGCTCGCCGCGCTCGCCGTCCCGGCGAAACACGCGAATGGAACAATCCTGCGGGCGTCTCCACGGCACGCCCATGCGCCACGGCACCGGGTGCCGCGGTGTTGGGCGTCGCGTTCGAAGTCCCGCCTCAGCGCGACGAACAGCCCCGCACCGCCTCGATCAGTCCGAGTGCCCGTACGTCCGTGTGCAGGGGCGACCGGCCGTTGGTCACGTACGCGAAGGCCAGTCCCGCCGCCGGGTCGGCGAACGCCAACGGGCCGCCGCTGCCCGGGTGTCCGAACGCGGCGGGGTCGCGGGAGACGCCGAAGAACGCGGTCTCCGGCTTCATGAAACCCAGGCTGAACGCGGTGTGGTCGCCCAGGATGCGGTCCCGGCCCTCGACCACCGTGCGGGTCACCTCGGTGACGGTCGCGGGGGAGAGCAGCCGCACACCGTCCAGCGTGCCGCCTCCGGCGAGCATCGCGTACACCCGGGACAGCGCCCGGGCGTTGGTCACGCCGAGCCCGGAAGGCACCTCCCACCCGAGCACGTCCGGATCGTGATCCGCACCGGGGGCGGCGAGTTCGGGCAGCGCGAGCATCGCCCGGCCGAGATCGGAGCCGAGGTCGAGCAGACCGGGGTCCATGGGGGCGAGGGTGGTCAGGTGCGCGAGCCGGGGCACGACGGTCGCCGGCAGGCCGATGTGCGCGTCGACGCCGAGCGGGCCGGCCACCTCCTCGGCCAGGAACGCGCCCACCGTGCGGCCGTCCACCCGGCGGATCAGCTCGCCCGCGTAGAAGCCCCAGGTCACCGCGTGATAGCCGTGTGCCGTTCCGGGCTCCCACACAGGCCGCTGGGCGGCCAGCGCGTCGGCCAGCGCGTCCGGTACGGCCACCTGGTCGAGCGTGATCGGCTCGTCCAGGTACGGCAACCCGGCCTGATGCGACAACAGTTGGGCGACCGTCACGGCACGTTTGCCGGCCGCCGCGAACTCGGGCCAGTAGCGGCACACCGGCTGCGCGGGATCGAGGAGGCCGCGATCGATCAGCACCGCCAGGCACGTCGCGACCAGGCCCTTGGTGACCGACCAGACCACCTGCACGGTGTCCGGCTCCCAATCGCGTCCCGTGTCCGGTTCGGCCAGTCCGCCCCACAGGTCCACCACCGGCGCCCCGTCCAGATGGACCGCGAGCGCGGCGCCCACCTCGCCGTTGATCGCGAAGTTCTCCTCGAACGCGGCCTGTACGGGCGCGAATCCGGGCGCGACGAAACCGTCGACGTGCATGGTGTGGTCCTTTCGCGAACGCTCGGGGTCCCCCACCGGCGTCGGCGTGGTCGGCAGCCGTCGCCTCGTCAGTTTCGGGGGGTGACGCCTTCCAGCACGAGCGCCGTGAATTGGGCTTCCAGTTCGGGCAGGGTGCGGTCGATGCCGGACTTCCAACCGGCGGTGAGCCACAGTGGATAGGCCAGGTAGCGGTAGACCAGCTCCGGATCCAGATCGGCGCGGAACTCCCCGGACTCGATGCCCTCCTGAAGGGTGTTCAGCCACAGGTCGCGAACCCGGGCACCGTCCGCCGCCAGATGCGCGAAGCGCGGCAGTGTGGCCAGGTAGGCGTAGTCCCGGACGTACATCGTGGCCGCGTCGGGGTGGTGCTCTATGGTGCGGAACGCGGCGTGCACGAGTCCGCGCAACCGGTCGCTCGAGGTGCGCGCGTCGGCGAACGCCTCGTCGTACCAGGTCGACAGGTCGCGCATCGCGCCGGTGAGGATCTCGTCGATCAGATCCTCTTTCGAGCCGAACCAGTGATAGATGCTGCCCGCGAGAATCCCCGACGCGTCGGCTATCTCGCGCACCGTCGACGCGACGACTCCCTTGCGGGCGAACAGCGTTGCCGCCTCGGACAGGATCACCTCCCGGCGCGGAAGTGCTTCGGGTTCCGTCTTCCTGCGTGACATGAGCGCCCGTTCTCGGTCCGGCGGGTGGATGCGGCTGCGTCGTGCGGTGCGTGCAGCCTAACCGCAGGTGGAGCGGTTGCCGTTGATCGGTGGGGGATTGCCTTCAGGGAGAACCGAACTGCCTATCTAACATTTGTTAGATTGTGCTGAACCTTCTACGCCAGTTCTCGAATCGCTGTCAAGGCCCTTGCGAGCAAAGGGCGTTGCGGTCTAGCTTGTGCCGCATCCGGGACTCCGTGGGGGATGGCCGGGCGGGGAGACGACGCGAGAGGCGTTGGCTCCCATGGCTCGATGGACGGCACGCACGGCGCATGCCGTGCGCACGACACGCACCACCAGAGCGGCACGAGCAGGCCGAGGACCCGCCGGGAATCGATTCCGGACGGGCGGCCCCGTCGTGTCCGCTCGCACCGCGCCGGTCACCGGCGTTCGCGGCGGTGCGTCGACCGAGCTCCCGGCACTCGTGCACGGTGCGGTCTGACCATGGTCACCTTCGTCGCGCCGTTCGCCGCCCGCGCGGTGTCCGGCCGCCTCGGGGCCGATCCGGGCCGACTCCGGCTCGCCGGGCGTAGGTTGCCCGGTCGCTCGGGTGCGCCGTCATCCCTCGTTCCGACTTCGGTGTTCGCGACGCGTCCCGATCGGGTCGTGCTCGGGTGCGTCGACCGGGCCGGGGGCGGCCGGTTGCTCCGAACCAGTACCAACCATGTGTCGTGGCCGGGAGGTGACGCCGGGTCAGGAGGGGAGTCGGCGTCTGTCCGGTTCGCGGAGGTTGTCCCGGATACGTCCGGGTCGGTATCGGACGGGGTGGGGGAGCCCTGTTCGAGCGCCGATCCGGCTTCCGGATCGGCCTCCGATACGGGTGGCGCGCGGGTGGGGGGTGACGCCGTGTCAGGTATGGCGTCCGGTCCCGTGCGCTGCCCGGGGGAAGGGTCCGACGCCGGGGCGTGCCCGCATGCGCGCCTCGGCTCGGGCCCCGGAAAGCCGCGCGGCCGGGGGGCGGCCGTCGCGGCGCGGCAGGTGTCGCTTGGGGAAGCGACACTCGCGGGCCCGCCCGCGCGGGTGCGAACGACCGTTGCACACGCGCGGGATCCGGGCCATGCCAAGGGGGGCGACCATGCCTGACCCGGCGCGCCGGTACGTCCCGGGGCCCGAGCCGGTCCCGGCCGTCGCGTCCGATCAGGCGCGACGACCGGTCCTGCGGGTCCGGGACATCCGGGTGGACTTCGGCGCGTTACGCGCCGTGGACGACGTGTCCCTGACGGTGGATCGCGGCGAGGTGCTCGGCGTGATCGGCCCGCGGGGCAGCGGCAAGACCACGCTGCTCAACGCGATCACCGGGGTGGTGCCCGCCGGCGGCGAGTTGTTCGTGGACGGCCGGCCGGTCCGCCTGGGCAGCCCCGAACGCTCGCGCGGGGCCGGCCTGGTCCGGATGTTCCAGACCCCGCAGCCGGTTCGCGCGTTATCCGGCGCGGACAGTGTCGTGCTCGCCGGCTCCGAGACCCGACACCGGCTGCTGCTCGCCTCGTGGTTGTTACGCCCGATGATGGCGCGGGTCGAGCAGGAGCGCAGACCCGGCGGGCCGGCCGCGCCGGGTCGGGCGGGCCCGCGCGGTCGCCCCGAGCGGAACGCGGGCGTACTCACGTACGGCGAACGACGGCTCCTGGACATCGCGCGCGGCATGGTGGCCGTACCGCGTGTGCTGCTGCTGGACGAGCCGAGCGCCGGATTGACACCGCGCGAGACGGAGGCCCTGCTGCTGCTCCTGCGCGGTGTCGCGGCGGACGGCGTGGGGCTGCTCGTGGTGGATCACGAGAGCGACTTCGTCGACGCGGTGTGCGATCGGGTCACCCTGTTGGAATCCGGCCGCGTGGTTGCGGAGGGCACGCCGGCCGAGGTGCGACGGGACCGTCGCACCATGGACGCCTGTTCGGGAGGGCACGCGTGATGACCGAGACCGAGTCGCCGCACGCCGAGATGAACACCGTCGGCGCGATCGGCGCGATCCACGACATCGACGAGATCGAGGAAAACGGCGGGATCGAGGAAGACGACGGGGTCCGTGGGATCCCGAACGGGGGAACACCAATGACGCACACGCTGCTCGAAGGCGCCCGGTCCGCGGTCGACGGTCTGCCCGGCGACCTCGGGGCCCTGCCCTACGAACCCGACGCCCCGCGCACCCAGACCAGGCTCGTGGCCACGACCGCCGCGAAGCCGGACCCGCGCGGGCCGCGCGTCTCCCGCCGGATCACCCGCGCGCGGCACTGGATCCGGCTGCGCCGGGCGTAGCCCGGACGGCGGTCGTATCCGCCCGGGCCCGGCGTGTCACGCCAGGGCGCGCGGATCGGTCCGCCCGACAACCCCGGCGCGCGGATCGGTCCGGCCTACAACCCCGGCGCGCCCGGCGGGTACTTGATCGCGTTCTTGACCATCTTGTCCCGCAGCGCCTGCGCCGGGTCGATGCCGAGCTGCCCCGCGAGTCCGAGCAGGTAGGCGAGGACGTCCGCGATCTCCTCCCGGACATGCTCGCCGCGCTCCGGATCCGACATCACGTCGGCGGCCTGCTCGGCAGTCAGCCACTGGAAGATCTCCACCAGCTCCGCCGCCTCCACACTCAGCGCCATCACCAGGTTCTTCGGCGTGTGGTACGGCTGCCAGTGCCGCTCGGCGGCGAAGGCGGCGAGCGCGGCGGTCAGTTCGGCGAGTTCGGAATCGGCCGGGGGAGTGGTGTCCATGCCCCATGCCTACCGCATCCGACGCGCCCCGGTCGCACCGGTGGTGTCACCCCGGCGAGGGAGAATGGCCGCGGGGTATGTCCGGCCGGTCCGGCCGCCCCGACCGCCGTCGTCCGCCCTGGAAGGTTCGCATGAGGGTCGCCACCTGGAACATCAACTCGATCGGGGCCCGGCTGCCCAAGCTGCTGGAGTGGCTGGAGCGGGCCGCGCCCGACGTGGTGTGTCTGCAGGAGCTCAAGTCCACACCCGAGGCCTATCCGAGCAAGGAACTGGAGGAGGCCGGCTACACGTCGGCCGTCAACGCCGGTGGGCGCTGGAACGGTGTCGCGGTGTTGTCCAAGGTCGGCCTGGCCGATGTCACCCTCGGGCTGGAGGCCGGTCCGGGCTTCCCCGAGGTCGACGGCCCGCACGAGGCTCGGGCGATCTCCGTGACCTGCGGCGGCGTCCGGGTGTGGTCCGTGTACGTGCCCAACGGCCGCGAGGTGGACAACCCGCACTACGCCTACAAGCTGGAGTGGCTGAGCGCGCTGCGCACCGCGGTCGCCGCCGACGCGGCGGGCTCGCGACCGTTCGCGGTGCTCGGCGACTTCAACGTCGCGCCCACCGACCGCGACGTGTGGGACATCTCGCTGTTCGGCGAGAACTCCACCCACGTGACGCAGGCCGAGCGGGACGCGGTCACCGCGTTGGAGGGCGTGGGACTGCGCGAGGTGATGCCCCGGGCGCTGAAGTACGACGTCCCGTTCACCTACTGGGACTACCGCGAGCTGGGCTTCCCGAAGAACAAGGGCATGCGGATCGACCTGGTCTACGGCAACACGCCGTTCGTCACCGCGACCACCGACGCCTACGTCGACCGCGAGGCCCGCAAGGGCAAGGGCACCAGCGACCACGCGCCGGTCGTGGTGGACCTGGACGTGTAGCCGCCGGCCACCCGGTCCCGGAGCCGGCCGCGCGTCGTCTCCGGGACCGGCCGCCGGTACGGATCCCGCCGGCAGGACCACGGCCGCTACAGATACAACCCCTCGCCATCGTGCCGGGGCCGCTCGACCTCGACCGGCGCCGCGCCGTTGCGCAGCGCGTACAGCTCCGCGAGGGTCGCGTGCGTGCCGATGCCGTCGGCGGTGCCGAGCCACTCGCGCGCCTCGGCGAAGTCCAGCGGGCCGACGTCGATCTGGGCCAGGCAGCGGCCGGGGCGCACCACCGCCGGGTGCAACCGGCCGAGGTTCTCGTTGGTCGTGATCGCCACCATCACGTTGCGGCCCTGACCGAGCAGACCGTCGGTGAGGTTGAGCAGCCGGGACAGCGCCTGACCGGCCGAGCGCTTGGCCTCGCCGCGGATCAGCTCGTCGCAGTCCTCCAGGACCAACAACCGCCACCGCTGCTTCTTGGACTTGTCGTGCGTCTCCTCGTCCTCGTCGCCGCGCCCGATCGCCACGTCCATCAGGTAGCCGGTGTCGCCGAACAGCGCCTCGGGATCGAGTACGCAGTCCATCCGGCACCAGTCCTGCCACGAGCGGGCCAGCGCGCGCAGGGCCGTGGTCTTGCCGGTGCCGGGCGGACCGTGCAGCAGAATCAATCGCCCGGACACGTCGTCGGGCGTCACCTTCATCAGTCGGTCGAACGCGCCGGCGGTCGGCGCGGTGTAGTTGCGCCGGATGTCCTCCCACGGCGCGGCGGTGATCGCCCGGGTGGTGCGGTACGGGCCGCGCCGGGCGGAGAAGTACCAAAAGCCCATCGCGACGGCCTCGTCCTTGGGCGGCGGATCGGCCGCCGCTCCCTTGACCGCCTTCTTCAGCACCGCGCGGCCGACCTTCTCGTCGACGGCGGTCACGGTGACCTCGCCGCCACCGCTGCGCCAGCGCACCGAGCGCAGGGTCCAGCCGTCGCCGACGGCGAGCTGGGAGGAGCGGTCGTCCTCCTCGACGGCGCGGACCACCTTGGCGCCGCGCGGCACGAGTCGGGCGCCGGGCTTGACCCGGTCCAGGCGGGTGGTCCTGGCCCACGGCTGGGCGCCGGTCACGAAGGCGGCGAGGGCGAGCCCGTCCACGGCGTCGTAGGGGGTGTCCGCGTCGTCGAGTCCGAAGACGAAGGGCAGCAGCGTCGAGGGGTCGTCACCGGCTGAGCTCGGCGCCCCATCCGATGGGCGGGACGTCTGGCGAGGCATCGACATGAATTCGATGATCCGGTGCCCCGGGCCGTCCGTACAGAGGTTTTCGCGTAGCGCTTTTTCCCGACCGGGCGGTGCCGGCCGGGGTTCGAGGACCGGGTTCAGGCGTCGTAGACCGCGTCGAACGCGGCCAGCGCGGTGGTGATCGCCTCGTCGCGGGTCAGGCCGAGCCGGTGTGCCCGGTGGGCGTACTCCAACGCGGCCTCGCTCGCGGCCCGGTGTGCGGTGTCGCCGACGGCGGCGACGAAGCTCCCGGAACGACCCCGGGTCTCGATCACGCCGTCGGCCTCCAGTTCGCGGTAGGCGCGGGCGACGGTGTTGGGCGCGAGGCCGAGGTCGCCGGCCAGGCCGCGTACGGTCGGCAGCCGGGTGCCGGCGGGCAGCGTGCCGGCCCGGGCCTGCTCGGCGAGCTGGGCCCGAATCTGCTCGAACGGCGCGACGGGCGAGGCCGGATCGACGGTGATCACCATGGCCGCGAGCCTAGGGCCTGGCGGTGCGGCCCGGCGGCAGCACGGCCGCGTGCCCGGAGCCTGGCTGTGCGGCCCGGCGGCGGCATGGCCGAGAGTCAGGCCGCCTGCGCCGGGCACCACAGCCAGGATCCGGGCGCGGCACCGGTGTCGGAGCCGGGCACGTCGCCCGATCGTGGGGCCGGGTCAGGACGCGTCGACCGTGGTGACCGGATCGCTCACCCGCTGCCCGGTCGGTGCTCGGGACAACGTCCTGACCTCGGGGATCACGAACACGGCGAGCACCAGCACGACACACGCGCCCGCGCAGGCCCACAACATGTTCGGGTAACCGAAGGCATTGCCCGCCGGGCCCGCCAGTGCGGTGCACGCGGGGGCCAGGGCCATCGAGCCGAGCCAGTCGTAGGCCGAGACGCGGGCCACGTACTCGGGCGGGATCTCCTGGTGCAGGGCCGACATCCAGCACACGCCGAACACCTCCATGCCCACCCCGCAGACGAACATCGACAACGCGAGCAGCGGCCACGGCGCGGGGATCGCGAGCGCGACGAAGGTCGGCGCGACCGGCAGGAGGCCCCAGTTGCCCACCCGAAGCAGTCGGCGCGGCCGATACCGCACCTGGATCAGACCGCCGACCAGGGCGCCCAGGCCCAGCGCGCTCAGCGCCACCCCCCACGGCCAGGCCGCGCCCCAGTGCTCCTCGGCCACCAACGGCCCGTACACCGTCTCGCCGGCGGTCATCACCCCGTTCAGCAACGCGAACTGCAGCACGATCCCCCACAACCAGCGCCGCGCCACGAACGCCCGCCAACCGTCCACGAGTTGCCGCAAGACCGAGTCGTCCTCGACCGGCCCGGACGCGGGCAACCGCATGAACAGCCGCAGCACCGCGGCCGACACGAAGCAGGCGGCGTCCAGCACGAGCACCACCCCGGGCCCGATCGTGGTGGTCAGCGCCCCGCCGAGCGCCGCCCCGCCGATCTGCGAGCCGGTCGCCGCGACCCGGTACGCGGCCAGTGCCGGCCCGGCGTGCTCGGCCTCCATCGAGGCGAACAACAAGCCCTGTGCGGCGGGCAGATACAGCGCCTGCGCCGAACCGCCGATGCCGGAGAGCAGCATCATCACCCACAGGCGGGTGCCTCCGGTGAGCACGTAGACCCCGAACACACCCTGGGACAGCGCGTTCGCGATGTTGGCGAGCACCATCACGTGATGCCTCGGGAAACGATCCGCGATCACACCGCCCAGCAGCAGGAACCCGACCAGCGGCAGGGTCCGCGCGGCGGCCACGAACCCGACACCGGTCCCGCCGCCACCGGCCTCCAGCACCGCGAAGGCCGCCGCGATCAGCGCCCCGGAATTACCCAGCCCGGTGACGAAGGTGGCCCCGGTCTGCAACACATAGTTGCGGCTCGCCCACGTGGGCAGCGCAAGTCGGCTCGACATTCGTGACTATCGGCACAAACACCGGGCCGCTGTCGAGTGATTTCCGGGACACCCGTCGGCGACCGGGCCGGTTGCCGCGCCACGACCCCGGCACGGGAAGGCGGAAGTGCGCGGCGCCGCGGGCGCGGCTGCGGCACGGTGGACCCGTCGAACCCAGCGTGGTCACACGCTCGCCGAAGGGGGAATCCGTGTCCGACATACCGTCGATCCGGGCGTTGTTCGCCGTGGATACCGAGAGGTTCACGCACCACCGCCGGGACCCGGACGACGAGCCGCACGTCGGCGGCTCGGCCCGGGGCGTGTGAGATGAGCCTTCCCGACGAGCGGCCGCTCGACCCGGCCGCCTCGGCTCGCGCCGTCCCGCCGCGCGAGGGCGCCGCCGGACCCCTGCGGTCCGAGCGGCGGATCGACCCGGCACAGGTCGACCGGGACCGAGCGGATGGTGAGGGGCGATATGAGGACCGGCCGGACACGGACCGGCCGGACGAGGACCTCGTGCGTCCGGACGCGGCCGGCACGGTGATCGTCAACCTGGACGGCACGACCGGGACGCACGTCTTCGGCGCACGGATGTTCGCGGACCTGACCTCCGGGGCCGGCCCCGGCAGCGCGGGCCGGTTGCGGCAGGCGCGCGAGGGTCCGATCTGGCCGGAGGAGAGCGAGTTCGTCCGGCGCACGTTCGTGCCGCCGAAGGGCTACCTGCGCGCCCGCAGCATGATGGCCCGCCACCTGATCCTGCTCACCGGCGAGGCGGAGTCGGGCAAGCGCACACTGGCCCTGCACCTGATGCAGGACCAGTACGCCGGGAAGGTGATCGCGCTCGACCCGGACGAGGACCTGACCACCCACCGGATCCAGCGCGGCCGGGGTTATGTGGTCGACTCCGCCGCCGCGGACCCGCTTGCCGGCTACGCCCGCCACGACCTCGAACTGCTGCGCGGTCGCCTGGTCGAACGCGACAGCGTGCTCGTCGTGACCGCGGTCGCCACCGCCCCGGTGCTCGCCCTGTGGGCACCCTGGCACGTGCCGTGTGAACGTCCCGACCCGCTCCAGGTGCTGCACAGCCACCTCGCCCACCACCTGGGTCGGGACTGGGAGCGCCGCCACCTGGACCTGGTGGACGAGGACATCGCCGAACTGGTGCGTGCCGACGGGGGCCGTCCGGACCGGGCCTCGGCCGTCGCCGGCGACCTGGCCGATCTGGCCGACGGCAGGTTCACCAGGACCGAGGTGCTGAACGTGCTGCGCGATCGCGACCACGCGGCCGTGGCCGGCTGGCTGCGGGCGCATCCCGGGCGCGCCGACTGGGCGCTGATGATCGCGGCGGCGGTCTTCGAGGGGCACGACTACGGCATCGTCACCGAGCGCGCGGGGGCGCTGCGCGAGACGCTGACCGAGCGGCTGCCGACCGGGGCCGAGGAACCGGCCGAGGACTGGCCGCCACGGGCCCGGGCGGCCCGGTTGGACCTGATCGACGCGACCACGATCGCCGCCGACGCGACGCGTGACGGTGCCCGCTACCGGCTCGACGTGGTCGCCTTCGATCGACCGCACTGGGCGGCGTCGGTTCGGGCGCACGTGTGGGACGCCTACCCGGACCTGCGCGACCCGCTGCTGGACTGGTTGGCCGCGACCCCGCGGCATCCGCCGGACGTCCACCGGGTCGCGGCGCGCGCCGTGGGCGACCTGATCGCGACCGGCCGCGGGCACCGGCCGTTGGCGCCGGTGCTGCGCTGGGTCCGGGACGACGCCAGGCGCGCGATGGCGGTGCCGGCGTTGCGGGCGGCGGCCCAGGACGCGGTGGTGGCCACCCAGGTGCGGCGCCTGTTGGCGGGCTGGAGTCGGGACACCACCCGCTCGGGGCTGCGACTGATGGCGGCCCGGGCGTACCCGGGGCTGGCGTCGGTCTATCCCGGCCGGACGTTGACGGATCTGCTCCGGCTCGCCCGGACGGGGGATCGCGCGGTGGCGGCGGCGGCCCGGGAGGGTCTCGCGGCGCTGTGCCGGGACGGCATGCGCGCCGAGTCGGTGCTGGAACGGGTGGAGGACTGGGAGGAGGCGCGGGCCGCCGCCGAGGTGGCGGCCGTCCTGGTCGGTGAGGACGCCGACGGCGAACTGTTGACCGGCGAGCGATTCCTGGCCGTGGTCCGGCACGCGGTGTGCGATCGGGACGCATACCCGGTGGTGGCCCGGCTGTTCACCGACCTGCTCGGCACCACGCGGGGCGACTCGACCCGCGCCGCGGCGCTGCGCGCGTCCTTCGTGCTGCTGTTTCGCACCGGCCGTGGCCGCGGCCACGGACTGGAACGCCTCGCGTACGACCTGACCCGGCTGGCCCACCGGGGGCTGCCCGACGGCGGCGTGATCGACATCAAGGTGCTCGAACCCGCCATCACCGCGTTCGAGGAGCCGCCGACCCGAGCGAACGGGGGAGCAAGCGCATGACCGACGACCGGATTGCCCTGGTCCGGCCCGCCACCGGCTCGCGCATCCTGACCTACCTCCGCCATCGGTTCGGGTCGCGCGCCGATCATGTGCTCGTGGTCCCGTCGAGCGCGAAGCCGGGACCGACCCTCGCGGAGGTGCGCAAGGCGCGCGAGCTGTGGTGGGTGGCGGTACGCGAGTTCGCCGACATCCGCGAGTTCGAGCTGCGGGCCGGACCGGACGGCGAGCGTGCCTGTCGGGTGCAGGTACAGCTGCACTGGTGGGTGCACGACCCCGCAACGGTCGCGCGTCTTCGCCCCGTGGACGCGGTCGCCTTCATTCGCCGTGACGTGGAGAACCGGATCCGCAAGGCGATGGCCGTGTCGCACGACGCCGACGAGGGCCGGGTCCAGGGCGAACTCGATCTCGTGGCGGCTCAGCCGACGGTGCTGGCGGAATACGGACTCGGCTATCGCCCGGCGGGCGCGATCCTGCTTGCCGAGCCGATTCCGGACAATATCCGGGACGCGCTCGACCAGGCGCGCTGGGCGGTGCCTCTGGAAAAGGAGCGACAGCGGCTCACCCGAATGCGGCTGGATTTTCACCAGGCGCTGATTCGAGAGGGGCCGAAGGCGCTGATCGCGTACTGGCTGACCCGGTTTCCCGATCGAATCGAGGCGGTGGTGGAGCACCTGGATCGCCGTGATTCGGCCGCGGCCGCGGATTCCACCCTGAGTACCGAACTGCTCGCGTTGCTCGGCGACGCCGACGACTTCGAGCGCAATCAACTACGGAAGGCGATCGTGGCCGGCCTTGCCGCGTCCGGGCCGCGTGGCGTGGAGGTGCTGCGCGGCCTGGGCCTGTGGGACGACCTGGTCGAACGCGGTTCGGACGCGAGAGACGAACCAAAATCGGGCGGATAGCGAAATCGAGCACGACCAGGGGCCGCACACCCATGGTGGTGTGCGGCCCCTGCGGTCCGGCTGTTTCGCGTCGACGTTCCGCCGGCTGTTATTCCCTCCGGCCTGTCGCTCCGCTCGAAGCCTTGCCTAACGCTCTTCGCGGAACAGTACGTGCTTTCCGGCGGCCGGGTCGTACTTGCGCAGGCTCATCCGGTCGGGGTCGTTGCGCCGGTTCTTTCTGGTCACGTAGGTGAAACCGGTCCCGGCGGTGGACCGAAGTTTCACGATCGGACGAAGCTCACTGCGAGCCATGGACGCCTCCCGGAGTTTCGAAGTGTGTCCCGATGGCTGCTTCAAGGCATTGGGACGACCGGTTATTCCACGGCTTCCACGTGGGGGAGGGTCACCCCGTCGGCGCGCGGCGGGTAGGCGCGCGGCATCGGCCGGCGGGGCGGTGGCGGGGGATCGAGGACACGCTCCGGCGACCGCGAGATCGCCCCGGAAACCCCGGGCGCGGTGGGGGTGCGCGATGCGATGCTGGCCCGGTGAATCGATCGGACGTGCTGCTTCAGATCCCCGCCGAGTTGCAACAGTTCCTGCCGCCGAGGCTGCGTGGACTGCCGGTGACCATCCCCGCCGACGGGGATTCGACCCTCGGGCACCTGGTGGAATCCGCCGGACCGCCGCTGCCCGAGGTCGGCGCGCTGCTGGTGGACGGTCGCGAGGTCGGGCCGGGGCATCGACCGGCCGGCGGCGAGGTCGTGGACGTGCTGCCGATCCGGCGCCCGCAGGCCATCCCGGAATTCGCCGACGCGCCGCCGCGCTTCCTGCTCGACGTGCACCTCGGCGCGCTGGCCCGTCGGATGCGTCTGATCGGGATCGACACGGCCTATCACAACGACTGCGACGACCCGACCCTGGTGATCCAGGCCAACGCCGAGCGGCGGGTGCTGCTCACCCAGGACCGCGGTCTGCTCCGGCGCAAGAACCTGTGGTTCGGCGCGTACGTGTACGGGATCCGCGCGGACGGCCAACTCGACGACCTGCTCCGCCGGTTCGCGCTGCCGCTCGCACCCTGGACGCGCTGTACGGCGTGCAACGGCGAGTTGCGGGCGGCGACGCGCGAGGAGGTCGAGTCCGAGGTCGAGGCGGGCACGCTGGACCGGGTGGACGCGTTCGCCCGATGCCGCGCGTGCGACCGGGTGTACTGGCACGGTGCGCACGGCGGTCACCTGGACGAGATCGTCGAGGCCGCACGGCGCACCGTCGCGAGCATCCGCTGACGGTCGCCGCGCACGGCTGCGACCGGTCGCGGACAGCAACCGTGCCCTGTCGCGGCCCCGCGCCGATGGTTACGGTCGGGGCATGGATGCTCGCACCGGCAGGCGCTGCCACACCGTACTGAATCCGCTGCATTCGCTGGTCTACTTCGCGCCCGAGGCCGACTCCGAGTTCGTCGCGGTCGGGTTGCGGAAGGGACGGATGGGCTACTTCGCGTCCCGGGCCGCGCCGATGGGGGCGGTCGGTGCGGCCACCGTCCGGGCGACCTTCTACAACTTCGGCCCGGTGCTGATCGGCCGGCACATCCCGGCGGCATGGGCGCTGGCCACGCCGGAGGCGGTATACGCGGCGCGACTGCGGGTGGTCGACCAGGCGCTGCGCCGGGTCCTCGGCGAGGACCTGGTGCGCTCGGCGGAACTGCGCGAGGCGGCCGAACTGGCGCTGTCCTGCGCGTGGGCGGGCGGTCCGGAGGCCCGGCCGCTGTACGCGGCGCACGCCGAACTCGACCCGCCCGACCCGGCGGTGCAGCCGCACGTCGCGCTGTGGCACGCCGCCACGCTGATCCGCGAGTATCGCGGCGACGGGCACCTGGTGGCCCTGGTCGAGGCCGAACTGGACGGCATCGAGGCGCTGTTCACGCACACCGCGACCGGGCGCGGGTTCGTCCCGGAGTTCGCGATCGGCAATCGCGGTTGGACCGTCGAGCAGTGGGAGGCGGCCCGCGACCGGCTGGCCACGCGCGGCCTGGTCGACGCGGCCGGCGCGCTCACCGACGCGGGGCGCGAGTTGCGTCGTTCCGTCGAGGAACGCACCGATCGCCTCGGCTTGGCCCCGTTCCACCACCTCGGCGACACCGACACCGCCCGCCTCACCGACCTGGCCGCGATGCTCACCGGCACTGCCCTGGCCAACGGCGCGTTCCCGCCGGGCGTCTTCGCGACGCCGAAGGGCTGACCCGGGCGGCAACGCCGACCCGAGGCCGGGCCGGACCCGACGCGGGGTCCGGCCCGGCCCATCCGGTGCCCGATCGAGGACGAGGCCGGATCGGGCACCGACACCCCGCGTCGGCACCTCGCCTCGGCACCCCGCCTCGACGTCAGCGAACCCGACCCCGGGCCCGCAGCGGTACGGACGGCAATGCGGGCGCGTCCATCCGCGGCCCGTCGTAGCCGTTCACCGTGCCGAAGTCGGACCCGTTCGCCCACGCCGTGCGCGCGGCGGTGACCTCCTCGCCCGTGCGCGCCACGAAGTTCCACCACATCACGATCTCCTCGGCGAAGGGCTCGCCGCCGAGCAGCATCAGGTCGGCTCCGTTCGTCGACCGGATCGAGAGCGAGGTCCGCCCGCAGCCCAGATACAGCAGCCCGCCGGGAGCGAGCGGCACGCCGTCCACCTCGGCCTCGCCGGACATCGACATCACCGCGTACTCGAAGTCCGGCTCCAGCGGCGGCCGTACGTCCGTGTCCGGCGCCAGGGTCAGGTCCGCGCCGACCAGCGGGCTGTAGGTGGTGCCCGGCGAGGTGGACCCGTCCAGCGTGCCCATGATCACGGTGGCGGTCAGTCCGCCGCCGGCGACCACCGGGAGCTCGGTGTGGTGCTCGAAGTGCGGGTCCACGCCCCGATGCGCGTCCGGCAGCGCGACCCACAGTTGCGCGCCGTGCAGCAGTCGGGCGTGTTCGCGCGGGGACTCCTCGGAGTGCGAGATGGCCCGGCCCGAGGTCATCAGGCCCAGCTCGCCGGGTCGCACGGTGGCCAGGCTGCCCAGGCTGTCCCGGTGCAGCACGCTGCCCTCGCGCAACCAGCTCACCGTCTGGAGCCCCAGGTGCGGGTGCGGCGGGACCTGCATGCCGGGCGCGTCCGCGATGTCGTCCGGGCCGTAGTGGTCCACGAAGCACCACGCGCCGATCATCCGCCGGCCCAGGCTCGGCAGCAGCCGGCGGACCATGTGGCTCTCGCCCAGCGGCACCTCGCGGGACTTCAGCAACTCGTGGACGGGTGCGCCGGGGACGTCGGCCCGGCCACCGCACGTGGTCAGGGTCGGTTGGGTATCGAGGTTGCTCATGGCGCCAACGCTACGCGGACCGGGACGTCGGCCCACGGACCCGGCGGGTGGGGAGCACGAACCCGGCGGGGGCCGGCGGCGAGGACGGCGAAGTCACGTCCTAGGATCGGTATCGCCCTGGGATGGGTGGAAAACGGACGATCCCGCGAATGCCACCGGGGCGTTTCGCGGCTCGGAAGGATGACACGCGTGCGGCTCGGCTTCCTCACCCACGTGGCCGGAGCCGGCGACGACGCCCGCGCGGTCTATCGCGAGACCATCGAACTGGCGGTCGCCGCAGAGGAGTTCGGCTACGACTCGTTCTGGGTCGCGCAACACCACCTGGGCGCGCAGGGCGCGTCGGCGCCCTCCCCGTTCGTGCTGCTCGCCGCGATCGCCGAACGCACCACCCGGATCCGTCTCGGTACGGCCGTCGTGGTGGCCCCGACCGAGCACCCGATCCGGCTCGCCGAGGACGCCGCCGCGCTCGACACACTCAGCGCCGGCCGGCTGGAACTGGGCCTCGGGGCGGGCTCCGACCCCGCGACGTTCGAAGCGTTCGGCGTCCCGTACCAGGCTCGGCACGCCCGGCTCCGGGAGACCGTGGACACCGTGCTCGACCTGTTGACCGGCGCCGACCTGGTCCCGTCCGCACCCACCCTGCGCGACCGGATATGGCTCGGCACGGGCAGTCCCGAAGGCATCGCGTGGGCGGTCGAACGCGGCCTCGGCATCCTCTCCGGCCGCCGCTCGAGCGGCCCCGCCGGCCCGCTCCCGGGCGACCGCGAGGCGGCGGAACACCTGGCCCGGTACACCCCGACCCGCGTCGCCCTCTCCCGTCCGGTGCACCCCGGCGCCTCGACCGCCCTGACCGAGCGGCTGATCCCGTGGATCACCCGGGGCCGAGCCGCCGGCCGCTTCCCGGTCGATTTCACGCCGACCGACTACCTGGCAATCGGCAACATGTACACGGGTACCCCGCAAACCGTGGCCCGGTCCCTGCGGGCGGACCCCGGCTATCCGCACGCCACCGAGCTCCTGTGCCACACCCAGCCCGCCCGGCTGCCCCCGGCCGCGCTCCTGCCCGTCATGCGCCGCACCGCGCACGAAGTCCGGCCTCTGCTCCGCGCGGCCGCGGCCGAGGTGACGTGAGCCCGGCCGACACGACGGGAGCGGCAGCCGGGTCGACGCCCTCGTGCTCCCGGGCGGGCCCGGGAGCGGTCAGGATTCCCGGTGGGCACCCGCCGACGGCACCGCCTGGAAGAAGCGCGGAGCGGTGAATCCCCGGGTCGCGAAGGACTTTTCCACCGCGTCCGCGACCGCCGCGCACCGATCCGCGTCGACCAGTGCGATCGCCGAGCCGCCGAAGCCCCCGCCCACCAACCGCGCCCCGAGCGCGCCCGCGGCCAGCGCGGTGTCCACGGCGGTGTCGAGTTCGGGGCAGGAGATCGTGTAGTCGTCCCGCATCGACACGTGCGACGCGGTCAACTCGGGCCCGATCGCCCGCACGTCGCCGGCCCGCAGTGCCTCGACCACCCGCAGCACCCGCGCGTTCTCGGTGAGGATATGCCGCACCCGACGGCGCAGCGGCCCGTCCGGCAGCGCCGCCAGGGCCGCGTCCGGGTCGGCCACCTCGCGCAGCGACGGCACCCCGAGCAGTCCTGCCGCCTCCTCGCAGGAGGCCCGCCGTTCCGCGTACCCGCCGTCCACGAGCGCGTGTCGGGCCCGGGTGTCGATCACCAGCAGACGCAGCCCCACCCCCTCGCAGTCGAACGGGACATGAGTGCCCGTCAGATCGCGGCAGTCGAGGAAGAACGCGTGGCCCGCGACGCAGCCGAGCGAGGCCATCTGGTCCAGCATCCCGACCGGGACGCCCACGAAGTCGGTCTCCACGCGTTGCGCGATGCGGGCCAGCCCGACGCGATCCAGGCCCAGTTCGTACAGGTCGTCGAGCGCCAGCACGACCGCGCAGGACAGCGCCGCCGACGAGGACAGCCCCGCGCCCACCGGCACGTCGCTGTCGATCCGGATGTCGGCGCCGCCGACCTCGTGTCCCGCCTCGCGCAGTGCCCACAACACGCCCGCCGGGTACGCGGCCCAGCCGGCCGGTGCGCCGGGCGCCAGGTCCTCGATCGCGACGTCGAGCGATTCGCTGCCCGCGTGGCCGGACGCGAGCCGCAGTCGGCCGTCCGTACGTCGCCCGACCGCCGCGCGCGCGGTGTGCGGGATCGCGATCGGAAGCACGAACCCGTTGTTGTAGTCGGTGTGTTCGCCGATCACGTTGACCCGGCCCGGCGCCGCCCAGACGCCCTCGACACGGAACTCGCTCATCGCACGGCCTCGCCGTCCCGCAGGAACGACCACGCGTCCGCGACGATGTCCTCGAGCGAGGTCCGGGTGGGATGCCAGCCGAGCACGTCGCGCGCCCGGTCGGCGGCGGCGACCAGGACCGGCGGATCACCCGCCCGGCGCGGCGCCTCGTGCGCGGGCACCGCGCATCCGGTCACGGTGCGGACCGCGTCCACCACGTCGCGGACCGAGAAGCCGGTGCCGGTGCCGAGGTTGCAGATCAGGTGCCCGGTCGCGGCGCCACCCGCCTCGGTGGCGTCCAGCGCGAGCAGGTGCGCGTCGGCCAGATCGGCGACGTGGATGTAGTCGCGTACGCACGTGCCGTCGGGCGTCGGGTAGTCGGTGCCGTACAGCGCGACCGAGCCGCGCGTGCCGTTGGGCACCTGGAGCGCGAGCGGGATCAGGTGGGTCTCGGTCGCGTGCCGCTCGCCGTACCGGCCGTGGGCGCCCGCGACGTTGAAGTAGCGCAGGCTCACCGCGCGCAGGCCGTACGCGGCGCAGTACGAGGTGATCAGGCGATCGACCGTCAGTTTCGAGGCGCCGTACGGGTTCGTCGGCGCGCACGGCGCGTCCTCGGTGATCGGCGAGACCTCAGGGGCGCCGTACACGGCCGCGGTGGAGGAGAACACGAAGCGGGTGACGCCGTGCGTACGCAGCGCGTCCAGCAGCGCGAGCGAGCCGCCGACGTTGTTGTGCCAGTACTCGGCCGGGTCGGTGACCGACTCGCCCACCAGGGAGGACGCGGCGAAGTGCAGCACGGCGTCGAACGAGGCGTCCAGATGTTCGGCGGCGTCCTGGACCCGGCCCTCGACGAGTCGCGCCTTGTCCGGGACCGCGTCCCGATGCCCCGTGGACAGGTCGTCGAGCACCACCACCTCGTGGCCGGCCGCGACCAGGTGGGCGGCGACGACGCTGCCCACGTAGCCCGCGCCGCCGGTGACCATGAGCTTCATTCGCCGACCTCCCGCAGTCGTGCCGCCGCGGTCTCCGGCGGCACGTCGCTGATGAACACACCCATCCCCGATTCGCTCCCGGCAAGGTACTTCAACTTGCCCGGTGCCCGGCGAATCGAGAAAAGCTCCAGGTGGAGCGCGAAGTCCTGGCGCCCCGAGCGGACCGGCGCCTGCTGCCACGCGGAGATGTACGGCGCGGGCTCGCCGTCGAACAGCCGGTCGAAGCGGCCCAGCAGGTCCAGGTACATCGCGCCGAACTCGGCGCGCGCGGCCTCCTCCAGCGCGAGCAGGTCCGGCACCCGGCGGTTCGGGTACAGGTGCACCTCGTACGGCCAGCGCGCGGCGGCGGGCACGAACGCCGTCCAGTGCCCGCCCTCGGCCACGATCCGCGACCCGTCCGCGCGCTCGTCGGCCAGCACGTCGTCGAACAGGTTGCGGCCGGTGCGGTGCCGGTGCGCGGTCGTGGTGGCGATCATCGCGGCCGTGCGCGGGGTGACGAACGGGTAGGCGTAGATCTGCCCGTGCGAGTGCGGCAGCGTCACGCCGATCTCCCGGCCGCGGTTCTCGAAGCAGTACACCTGCTCGACGCCGGGCAGCGCGGACAACTCGGCGGTGCGGTCGGTCCACGCGTCCAGGACCAGGCGCGCACGCTCGGGGGTGAGGTCCTTGAAGGACGCGTCGTGCTCGGGGGTGAAGCACACCACCTCGCACCGTCCGCCGGACGGTCGGCGCGGGAACGGGGCGTGGTCCCAGCCGGGTTCCGGGCCCGCCGGCGGACCGCCGGCGGCCGCGGAGGAGCCGGACATGGACGGGAAGCGGTTCTCGAAGACGACGACCTCGTAGTCGGACTCGGCGACCTCGGTGGCCCGCTCGGGCGTGGACGGGCACAGCGGGCACGCGTCGGCGGCGGGCAGGTGGGTCCGGGTCTGCCGGTGCGAGGCGACCATGACCCATTCGTCGAGCAGTCGGTCGTAGCGCATCTCCGAGCCACTGACCACGGGCGCGAGATCGCGGTGGTCGACGGCGGTGCGCACCGCGTCGTCCCGGGTGTCGTAGTAGACGATCTCGCGACCGTCGGCCATGACGGCCTGCGTCTTCTTCATGAGCTCATTTTGCGAAGCTTTCCAAAACTTGTCAATGAGAAAGGAAAGAGCCTGGAAGGCTTGCCATTTGGCGGGATCGACCGGGGGTCACCTGCGGTTTGACAAGTTTCGAAAGGTGTCCGCAAGATGCTGCCCATGCCTGACGACGACACCGACGGATTGCCCGCCGAGGGCCGCCGCGCCCGGATGGCAGCGACGATCGCGGACCGGGGTTTCGCCAAGGTCACCGACCTGGCCGAGGCGTTCGGCATCTCGCGGGTGACGGTCCGGGCCGACCTGGAGGTGTTGGAGCGGCAGGGCCGGCTGCGCCGGGTCCGCGGCGGCGCGATGTTCACCGGCCGCGACCCCCGGGTGGAGCCGTCCTTCGAGGAGGCGTTGACCTCGGCGTCGCCGGCGAAGACGCTGATCGGGCGGGCGGCCGCGGCACTGGTGTCGCCGTCCGAGAGCGTGGTGCTGGACGTGGGCACGACCACCACGTTCGTGGCCCGCGCGCTGGTGGACCGCGAGGAACTGCGCGACCTCGTGGTGTTCACCAACGGGCTGACCATCGCCCTGGAGCTGGAACGGGCGATCCCGCGGTTCTCGGTCGTGGTCACCGGCGGCACGCTGCGGCCGTTGCAGCACTCGCTGATCAATCCGCTCGGCGACCACATTCTGGAGCGGATCCACGCCGACACGGTCTTCATCGGTTGCAACGGCGTGCATCCCACCGGGGGCATCACCAATGTGAACCTGCCCGAGGCCGAGGCCAAACGCGCGATGTTGCGAGCCGCGGGTCGCCGGGTCGTGGTCGCGGACGGCTCGAAGCTGGGCCGGGTCGAACTCGCCGAGGTGTGCCCGCTGGCGGACATCGACCTGCTGATCACGAGCGGCGCGGCCGATGCGGAGGCGCTCGACGCGCTGCGCGACGTGGGGCTGGAGATCCTGGTCGCGGAGTAGGCGGCCGCTGCGCGCAGCGGGTGCGGGGTGGGCATGTACCGGAGCGCGCGGAGTAGGCGGGCACGGCGCGAAGCGGGTAAGGGTGGGCACGTACCCGAGCGCGGGACCCTGCCCGGACCCGAGCCGGTCCTCCCGCCGTGGCCCTTCACTCGGCCACCGCGACCCTCGGCGCGCCTGTCCCGGCCCCCTCGCTCGACGGTCGAGGCGCCCTGGTTAGGCTGCCCTTGCGAACGGTTCACCCGGCTTCGACCGATTCCGGGTGTCGCAAGAGGGAATCCGGTGCGAATCCGGAACTGCCCCGCAGCGGTAAGTGGGAACGAAAGTCGTCATCACGCACTGGGCCCCGGTCGAACGGGTCCCGGGAAGCGACGACCGGTAGGCATCCCGGCCACACCCGTGGCTCCCGGGACCCGCCCACGAGTCCGAAGACCTGCCGTCGCCCGCGTACGCCTCACGCACGCGGACTTCCGGGACCTCGCGGGCGGGTCCGTCGGACGACGGCGCCGTGCGGTGTCCGCCGCCGTACTCCCTCCCGAGTTCCCCCGACGAGGACTCGCAAGGGAGAGCTTCGACGATGCGTACGCAGATACCCGGGCGGATGCCGGCGGCACACCGATATTCGTGGGCCGCGGCGGTGGCCGCCCTCGCGCTGTTCGCGACCGCGTGCGGCGGCGCCGTGCGGGACGACAAGGCCGCCGCTCCCGCACCCGCCGCCTACAAGCCGTACGCGGACACCGACAACTGCGGTGTGACCACGAGCTACGACCGGCCGCCGCAGCGCGCCGCGACGCTGACCTCCAACGCGACCGAGCTGATGCTCGAACTGGGCCTGGCCGACCGGATGGTGGGCACCGCCTACCTCAAGGGCCGGACCATCGGCGACAAGTACAAGGAGCCGTACGCGCGGATCCCGGTGCTCGCCGACGCGCAACCCTCGCTGGAGAAACTCCTCGAAGCCACCCCCGACTTCGTCTACTCGGGCTACCCGGACGGCTTCTCCGAGTCGTCCGGCCACACCCGGGCGCGGCTCGGCGAGTTGAACATCAAGACCCACCTCAACCCCGAGGGCTGCGCCAAGGCGCCGGTCACCTTCGATCAGCTCTACGGCGAACTCCGCTCCATCGGCGGCATCTTCGGCGTGCCCGAGCGCGCCGAGCGCTCCGCCGCCGCGTTCCGGCAGCGGCTCGACGCGGTCACCGCGCGGCTCGCCGGCGCCGCGCCGGTCAAGGTGTTCGTGTACAACTCGGGCGCCGACGCCGCGCAGACCACCGGCGGCAACTCGATGCTCAACGAGATCATCACCCGTGCCGGTGGCACCAACGTGTTCGCCGACCTGAACGAGCGCTGGACCAAGGTCTCCTGGGAGCAGGTGGCCGAACGCAAGCCGGACGTGGTGCTGATCTACGACTACGTGACGCCGCCGGTCGACGCCAAGATCGCCACCCTCAAGGCCACTCCGGTACTCGCCGACGTACCGGCGCTGCGCGCGAACGCCTTCCCGGTGATCTCGCTGTCCGTCGCGCAGCCCGGGCCGCGCTCGGTGGACGCGGTCGAGGAACTCGCCAGGCAACTGCACCCCGACCGGCCGTGACGGTCCTTCGGGACCCGGTGGCGGTACGGGTCGCGGTCCTGCGCGGCGAGGGCCCGCCGACACCACCGGTCGGCCGTGCGGCGGTCGTCCCGGGCGGCCGGGTCCGCCTTCCGCTGGTGGTCGGCGGCCTCCTCGTCGCGCTGTTCGCGGCGGCCGCGGCGGGGCTGCTGGTGGGGTCGGTGTCGGTGCCCTGGTCGGAGACGTGGCGCATCCTCGCGCATCGCATCGGCGGAGACGCGTGGGTGCGGCCGTCGTGGAGCCGCGCACACGACCTGATCATCGCCGACACCCGGTTGCCCAGGGTGCTGCTCGCCGCCGTCGTCGGCGCGACGCTGGCCGTGGTGGGCATGGTGATCCAGGCGATCGTGCGCAACCCGCTGGCCGGTCCGGACGTGCTCGGCGTCTCCTCCGGCGCGGCCACCGGAGCGGTCCTGGTGATGCGCTGGGGCGTCGCGTCGATCGGCGGCCTTTCGCTGGGCGCGCTCACCCTGAACGCGGCCGCGTTCACCGGCGGACTGATCACCCTGCTCGTGGTCTTCTCGGTGGCCCGCTCCGGCGGCCGGGTCACCGCCGTGCGACTGGTCCTGGCCGGCGTCGCGGTCAGCGCCGTGTTGTCCTCGCTGACCAGCCTGCTCGTGCTGACCTCACCGGATCCGCAACTCGCCGCCCAGGTGCTGTTCTGGACGCTGGGCGGCTTCGGCTCGGCCCGCTGGACCCTGCTGCTCGTCCCCGCCCTCGCGCTCGCGATCGGCCTGGTGGTGCTGCTGCTCCAGGCGCGCAACCTCAACCTGCTCCTGGCCGGCGAGGAGAGCGCGGCCGCGCTCGGCCTGGACGTCCAGCGCTTTCGGCAGGGCATGTTCCTGCTCGCGGCGGTGCTCACCGGGGTCGTCGTCGCGGTCAGCGGCGTGATCGGCTTCGTCGGCCTGATGTTGCCGCACGTGGTGCGATTGCTGGTCGGCGCGGATCATCGGCGCGCGCTGCCGGTGGCCGCGCTGCTCGGCGCGGTGTTCGCGATCTGCGCCGACCTGGTGGCGCGTACGGTGCTCGCGCCGCAGGAGTTGCCGGTGGGCATCGTGACCTCGCTGGTCGGCGGCCCGTTCTTCGTCTGGCTGCTGCGCCGGGACGCGCGACGGGAAGCGGGCGCACGATGACCGGGCCCGCGGCACGCCTGGTCCTGGACGACGTCACCTTCGCGATCAACGGCCGGCCCCTGGTCGACGCGGCGTCGCTGACCGTCGAGCCCGGCGAGGTGGTCGGTCTGCTCGGCCCCAACGGCAGCGGCAAGTCGACCCTGCTGCGCAGCGTGTACCGGGTGAACCGGCCGACCTCGGGCCGGGTACTCCTGGACGGCGAGGACGTGTGGACGCACTCGGCGCGCTGGGCCGCACGCCGGATCGGCACCGTACTCCAGGACATGCCCACCGACTTTCCGCTGACCGTGCGGGACGTGGTCGCGATGGGCCGCTCCGCGCACAAGGGCCTGCTCGACCCGGACGACGCGACCGACCGGGCGATCGTGGCGGCGGCGGTGGAGCTGCTGGAACTCGCCGACCTGACCGAGCGCGCGTTCGCGCTGCTGTCCGGCGGTGAGCGGCAGCGGGCGCTGGTGGCACGGGCGTTGGTACAGCAGCCGGGCCTGCTGATATTGGACGAGCCGACCAACCACCTCGACATCCACCACCAGCTCGCACTGCTGCGGTTGGTCCGTCGGCTGGGCGTGAGCGTGCTGGTCGCCCTGCACGACCTCAACCTGGCGGCGATGTTCTGCGACCGGATCTGCCTGCTGGCGAACGGCCGGGAGGTGGTGACCGGCACGCCGGCGCAGGTGCTGACGGCACCGACGATCGAGCGGGTGTACCGGATCGAGACGGACATCCGGACGCACCCCCGGACCGGGACGCCGCTGGTGGTGGTGTTGTAGGGGAAGCCGGGCCGAGACGGGCGGTCGGGGCGGATGTGCCCGGTGCGTTCGCCGTGTTCGCCGTGTTCGAGAGGTCCGGTGTGTCCGATGCATTCGATGTGTCCGGTGCGCGGCGGGTGCCGTCCGGGCGGGTGAAGGGCGGAAGTGAGTAGTTGTACGGATGTTCGCGTCGGACCCGCCGCCTAGCGTGATCCGCATGACCTACACGCCTCCCACCCCGGGCAGCAATGGCGAAGGCTTCGCCCGCGCGGCGGCGTTCGTCGTCGGCCTGTTCCTTTTCGTCGTGGTCGCGATGGTCGATCTGTTCGTCCTGATCGGCTTCGGCGGCGCCACCGAATCCTGCGCCAACCAGACGTGCCGCGACTGGTACGGCACCCGACTTCCCTGGGTCTTCGGCCTGTTCGCGCTCAGCTTCGTGACGGCCCTGATCGCCCTGGTCCGCCGTCCCCGCCGCCGCGGCGGCCGTCGCGTCACGATCACCCTGCCGTTGTCCCTCGCCGCCATCGCGCTCCAGGCCACCGCCTTCGCCCTGAGCCAGAACGGTCCGGCCGCCTGAACGCACGGGCGGCCCGTCGGGCCGGATCGCGCACGCGCCGGGGCCGGTGTGTTTTCGGCCGGCGGTCCACGCCGCGCAAAGAGCGTGAAGAGGTCATATCGGCGCGCGGGTTCCGGTCGTCGCACGCGTTCTGTCACCGCTCGCGCAAGCACGGTGACGGTCGGACACCATCGGCCCGCCGACGGCCGGCGCCGAAGCGGCTCGGCGCCGCACGACGTTCCCGACCAAGGCGCTGACCTGCGCGGACGCCGCCCGGGGGTGCGGGCGGCGGACGGCGGCGTGACTGTGCCCCCGGCAGGACTCGAACCTGCGACCAAGTGCTTAGAAGGCGCTTGGTCAATTCGCCGCTCTCGGCTCCCTGACCTGCGGCTTAGCGGGACCGCTGGACTGTCCTCACGTCCCTCTGCCGCGTATTTGCCGCAGGAGCGTGCGAGCTGACCAGCTGCCAGCAGGTCGGCGGCACGGTTGGTGAAGTCTCCACGCGGTTGGGGGCGGACCCACGTCCACTCGAACGATGGGAGAGCAGGTGAGCGGCGCCAGTCCGCGCGGCACGTACCTCACCATTGCCGACGCACTTCGGCACGAACTACCCGCATTAAGATCGCGGAGAGCTACAGCGCAGGTCAGACGCCATATAGGGTCTTGAACGGGGGCGTAGAACCGCTGCGGCTGCTGTACTTTGCTGCGGTATCGCAAGTGACACCCATGGCTCCGGCTCGGGGTTCGACCTTGTTCAGCCGGGGTCGACCGACGGCCGGGGAGGGACTTCCAGGGCGTCGCCATTCGCCTGGGGCGGGGCATCATGTAGCAGAGACAGCACCCGTCGGTGGATGCGGTTGCGCACTTGGGCACGGATCCGGTGCAGCCGCCCGCGGGTGGCGACTGCGACGCGCCGCACCTGACGTGCGTACCAGATCAGGGCTGGCACGGACAGGACGGCCATAACGGCTTGGTGGTAGCCGAGTTCGTACACGTAGAGTCCTTCGGTTAGTCGCAGCGCGAGCACGGGCCCTCAGGCGGCGGCACTGGCCAGCCCGGCAGGACCTCGGCCTCGGGCGGGACGAGCAGTTCAATGTTCGCGTCGGGGACGATCACCACCGAGAAACCGGGAAACGGACCGTCAGTAAAAATGAGCCACTTTCCGTACTTTCGGCTGGAACCGGCCCTGAAATCCAAATACACGTGGCGGGGTTCGCTGCCGCTGGTGCACAGCACGCCGTGCAGATGGCGATCATCAGGATCCCCGGGCTGGAAAGCGGCGTCGCGATAGGTAGGTCGCCACACAATCGAGTTACCACCCGGCCAACTGCCGCTCTGGCCGGCCGGTCCAGGCCAGCCCCAACGCCAGTACGGGTAGCGGACCATCGCGAGGTCGGTTGAGGTGGTCCGGTTCTTCGCGCGGCAGGCCGCGAAGAACGAGCGATGATAGGTCAGATCCTCGGTCGCGAGGGTAATCCGGCGACGCCGTCCGCGCGCCTTATCCAACACGGTGCAGTGGAGCAGCCCCCACCCATCCGGGGTGGGCGTCAGGCCGCACGTCCCGGTGAGCCGCCAGTAGTCGACGCGCGCCTCTTCAGCGAAGGCCGGGGTCACCTCGGACGCCTCTACGAGGACTGTGCCGCACAACTCACTGGCGACGTAATGAAACTGCTTTTCGTTGAGGGGTACCTGTGGTGTGGCATACCGCAGCGGGGGCTTCTTCCTTGGCATGTGAGGAAGCGTGGCCCGCCACCGGACGCATGCGCCAGTTGAGCCACCCCAGCACCTTGGAACAAGAATTCCGAGGCTGTGACCTGGGCAAACGCCTCTCAGTGCCCCCGCAATACACACGCGAGCCCGGCCAGCCGGTACCGAAAGTTATCGACCCGTAACCATGGTGGGCGGACGGTTCGGAGCGCGCCGTGAGTGTCTCGGTGGTTCACGAACACCCCATCGTGGGACGGGCCGCGCCATGTCGGTACCCGGCCTTAGCCTGGCGAGCGTCGAGTTGAATCCACTCGGAGTCGGGGAGCAACTGTGGTCCTCAGGGAGCTGACGGAGCCGGGCGCGGTGCTGCGAGCCATCGACGAGTTCGACGAGATCGGGCGAGACACGTTCTTGGCGCGGTATAGGTACGGCCGGTCGACTCGCTACTTCGTCGACCACGAAGGATCTCTCTACGACGTCAAGGCGCTGGTCGGAGCTGCGTACGGATATCAGTTCCCGGAGCGGGGGCCCTTGACGAACGACCGGTTCAGTGGCGGGCACGCGGCGGCGAACGCCGTCATGGAGCGTCTGGGGTTCGTGGTGATCGATCGGTATACCGAGAACTCCGCAGCCGGGGCGGAGTTCCTGTCGCGCGTGAAGGCGGTGTCTCCGCAGAGGTTCGCGGACCGAACCGCGCTGCACCGCCCCTTGATGCTGCTGTGGGCACTGAAACAAGTTCGCCTGGAGGCAGATCCCCGACAGCCGTGGTCCGTCGTGCGCGGCGCTCTCACGGTCGTCGGCAAGAAGTTCGGCAACGCTCGGGACGCGAACGCCCAGGCTCTGTATCCGGTCTGGGCCCTGCGCAATGACGGTCTGTGGGAGGTGGACGGTACCGAGCACCTGACGGCGTCGCAGCGTCCGAACCTGGGCGAACTGAACCGGTCCAACCCGACGATGGGATTCCCCGCCGCCGACCACAAGTTGCTCACGAAGGAATCCCGCGTCCTCGACGCCGCAATCGAACTCGTACTGTCGAAGTTCCCCGATCCCGTACCGCCCGGACTCGTCGAGTGGGCACGTTCGGATTGGGCGCTCCCCGACGCGGACCCTGCCTCACACGGACCGGGCGTCACAGAAGACGCCGAAGGCAAAAGCCCGGACCTGCGTTACGAACCCGGCGGCCCCAACCAGGACGGGCCGATCCCCGAAACCGACCTCGTCGGATACACCGCCCCCGACACCCGCACAGACCTAACGCTCGAACGTGCCCGCGCCGCAACCCGCCCCATCCGCGTGCATCGCCCTGACGGAGTGGGAGGCTGGGATTTCGAGACCCTGGCAGTCGTCGTCGGACGTTGCGCACAACTGTCCACCGACACAGCGGCCTCCCGCCAGAACGGGGATTCCTGGCTGCTGCGACCGGTCCCCTCCGCCGACCCCGAATCCTGGCCGCCCGAGGCCCACGAACTCCTTGCCACGTCGTCCCTCGAAGACGCCGTCAACGAACAGCTGCGCACTTCCGAGAGCAACACCACAAATGCCTACGCGCTGCTCAACCAAAGAGCCACACAGGGCGCACACGACCGCATCGGGAGCGCCGTCGTACAGGCAATCGTCAGGCGGGCCCGCAACCACAGCGCGCGCCAGGCCGTGATCGAACGCAGCGCCGGAGCCTGCGAAAACCCACGCTGCCTCGGCCACCCGACCGAACTCACCACCGCAGGCCAACCCATCCTTGAGGTCGACCACGTCCACGACCTCGCCCGCGGCGGCCAGGACATCCCCGAAGTCATGATCGCGCTCTGCCCCAACTGCCACGCTCTGAAAACCCGAGGCGTCAACCGCGACGAACTCGCGGAGGAACTACTCCACGTCGCGCGCAGGCGCCACACGGATCACCTGTCGGCCGCGTACGGCTCGAACATCTAGGTACGCATGGGCAGATTTACAGCGAGACCGAGCCTAGGGCTGCACTATGCCGTGACCTGCTCCCACGCTCAGAATCGACGTTCAGGCTACCCACCATTCCGCAGCCCTTCGGTGCCGAGCGGTCAGAACGACCCTAGGCTCGCGGCCCTCAGCGCAGAGCAAAGGGCGCTTGAGGCTCACCGGGAGCACATGACAGAGCCTTAGGGTCTGCGCCCTGCGGCCTGCGCTATAGAGGCTCGCACCGCCCTAAAGCCTGGGTACGGCAGCCCAGAAGCACGCTGCTCAGTCGAATAGATAGGGCTGAAATGCTCGAAACCTAGATCTTCCGTCAAACCGCGAGAAATCATCAATCTACCTTCACTGAAGCGATAATTTGCATCCAGTTCACCACGAACACTCTCACAAAGAAGATTCGCAGCAGCCGTCAAATGGAACACCAAATTATGGATTAGGTCGCAATTGAAGTTATACTCATCACCATACTTCCTGTAAAGCTGCGGATCCCATGGAATGTCCTTATGCTTCTCGTGCAAGCAGAAGCGATCGGATATGATTCGATGTGGCCTAAATTCTTTGTCGATGACTCCGATCAAATCTTGCCAAATTTCACAGAAGATCTTCGACGCCCGCTGGATTTCTGGGAAGTTCATGCTAGGCCACTCCCTGACCGCAAACCATCGCGCACTTGAAGAGAAGCGATCGAACCTTTCCCGATCCATGACCGGAGATGGGGTAAGTAACCAAGATGTCCAGACTTCCCAGCAAGCCAGTTCGACACGGCGCTCCCACTCGGATACGAATATCTCGGCTCGCTGGGCAGCCTCCGCCTCCGCCTGCGGAGATACGCCCTGGCTGACGAATTTCTTCTCATGCTCGTATTTCATTGTTAAAAGCACTTCAACCGAAAAATCCCGCCCACCAGCAGCATCGACTACCTTATGATGTTCTCCGCACAGAAGAATTATGTTCGCATATGCATCCCGTGCAGATTGCGCCATTCCAGGGTTTGCACGCGGCCCCGTATCAGATTCGGCAACGATGTGAGCTTCCTCGCCAAGCGCTACTCCCTCGCGCACGCCGGGAACCTTGCTGTAATCGCTAAGGTCACCGGTCAGACTTCTCAAGCACCCAGGAAAGGCGCATTGATTACCCGAACGTGCCCACAACCGCTTGCGATCAGTCAGTGAAATCGCCATGTGCCCCCCAGCAGGTAGTGGCCCCGCCGCTGACTGGACCGGACCGGATCTAACTCTACGAGCGCTTCCCCGTCATGACTCGGTTTTTGCTACCCACGTTGGGCTGGCCCATCGGCGTCAACCGTTCGATAGGTTCCTAGCGCTCCGGCCGAGAAGACCAACCTGGCAATGGACGCCGGTGTCTGAATCGCGCTACAGGCGGCGCTGCGGCTACGGACCAGTGCTGGCACAAGTACGTAGCTGAGGTTGCGTTGTAACCCATATGCAGTGGCCCCGTTGACGTGCTGTGCGCTGAGGCGGGCGAACGATTGGCGACAGCGACGCCGGAGTCGAAGCAGAGCCCCACGTGTGTGGAGGTACCTCGCCACCAAGGAACCTAGGTACCTTTGCGGGACGGAGGTCTCCTCACACGTTGGGGTGACCCATCGACCACCGGAACGCCGGGTTGGCTGAAGTGGTGCCCCCATGCAGGTAGGGGTGAACCGACGTCCGCTCGAACGATAGGAGTGCAGGTGAGCGGCGCGAGTCCGCGTGGCACGTACCTCACCATTGCCGACGCGCTTCGGCGCGAGCTTGCGGCGTCCTCCGCCGATGAGGTGCTGTTGTCCGAGTCCGAGATTCAGGCGCGGTTCGGTGTGGCTAGGTCCACCGTGCGGCGTGCCCTCGCCGTCTTGGCGGAGGACGGGTTGGTCGAGTCTCGCAAGGGCATCGGATGGCGGTCTTCGTCACCGTCGTCTACAGGCTCGAAGCCGCTGCATGAACGCATCGTCGAGGACATCTACGACGCCGTTCGGCGAGGAGAACTGGCCACTGGGGACCCGATTCGGAGTGAGGCGGAACTCGCCGCCCTGTTCGAGGTCTCCCGCGGCAAGGTACGCCAGGCCCTGGCCTACCTGGAGGGCGCGGGGATCGTGGTAGCAGTACCAGGCAAAGCTCGGCAGCTTTCAGCCGTCCCCGAGGGCGTGCGCCCACCGGATAGTGGCGACGGGGCAGCTCCTCGTAGCCTCGAATCATGGAGTTGACGGATTGGGCGTACGAGCTTGCCGAGAACCTGCTCGCGGAGTCCTTGCCTCGGCGCTGGGAACATTCGAAGGGCGTCGCCGGATGCGCCAGAAATCTGGAACCCATCCTTGGTGGCGACGCCGAGTTGCTGTACGCGGCTGCGGTTCTGCACGACATCGGCTACGCCCCCGACCTTGTCGAGACAGGGTTTCACCCGCTGGACGGTGCGCGCTTCCTTCGTGATCGTGCCCATGGCGATGCTCGCGTCACCAACCTCGTTGCCCATCACTCCTGCGCTCTGTTGGAAGCGGAGGAGCGTGGTCTGCGGGCCGAGTTGGCTGGTGAGTTCCCGACCGAGCGAGACGACTTGATCGACGCCCTCATTTACTGTGACATGACCACGACTCCCGACGGCACCCCGACGGATCCTCGCGAGCGGGTCGCCGAGATCGTGGGCCGATACGGGCCTGACAGCCTCATTGGGCGTTTCATTCGCCGAGCAGAGCCGGAGATCTACGCCGCCGCGACGCGAGTCGATAGACGCCTGATGGAGTATCGGCCAGCACACTAACCGATGTACGGCTTCGAGTCGCGAGTGAGACCGTGCGTGATGCGAAGTCGAATCGACTCGTGGATGTCGAGCGCAGCAAGCTTTTGCGGGTCCACCCAGCGAACATCCTTGGACTCGCTGCTGGTTCGCAACTCCCCGCCGATCGGACGGGCTCGGAAGCACAGGGAAAACTGCTGACGTACCTCACCATCGTCGTATGCCATGACGTGCTGCGGGTCGGTGTACGTCCCCACCAGGTCCGTCACCTCCACATCGATTCCGGTCTCCTCGCGAACTTCGCGAATGACCGTATCTGCGATCGACTCGCCGATATCGTGGCCACCACCGGGAATCGCCCACAGGTCGTTATCTGTGCGGTGGATCATCAAGAGTCTTCCGTGATCGTCCAATACGACTGCTGTTACGGACGGCACGACCGAGTTGGCCGTTGGGGCATCCGGATCGTGGAAGTAGTCGATGCGAGACATTAGGCATCCCCGAGGTCGGTGGGGCTGGACAGCGGGCGGGCATCGGACCACACCCGCTCGAAGCTCTCGGCGTAGGTGGCGAACATCGTGCCCTGCGGTAACCGGCGAATGTGAAGCACTGGGGCCAGGTACGCACCGACCCCGTGCACGTGTGTGTTGACCAGAAGTTCGTCATCGGCGCGGTAGATCGAGTTGTAGAGAACCGTGTTGTGCACGCGGAACTCGACTCCGGGCAGCCCGAACAGCTTCGTGTAGTTGACGAGTGCGTTGCGGATCTTGCTCGCCATGGCGTCGCCGATGCCCTCGTCCGCTCCACGCTGCGCCACCGATTCCCCGTTCGGATCACCCAGCAGCAGACGCACGTTGGCTCCGCGCTGCGCCTTCTCTCGCACGATGCGCAGGAACAACGGATCTTCCGAAAGCCAGAACCCGGCGTAGACCAAGACGTCAAGGTTCTCGACAGCCCGTTCGTAGAGGTCGGTCCAGACCCTGTTGGGGACGACGGAGCGGTGAGGGTAGAGGGACACCAACTCGGCCTGCCCCATTGCCGTGGTCGCCTCAGCGCCTTGTTCGTCGGCCCACAGGTACGAGACGTCACAGCCGAGCACTGACGCCAGGGCGTACTTGTTGCGCCGGTGCGGAGCGCGGCCGGCCACCCACTTTTCGATCGTCTTCGGATCGACTCCCACCCTCGTTGCGATCGTGGAGAGGTCGAAGTCGCTGCGGAGAATCGCCGCCCGTAGGCGTTCGTTCGACACGTCCAACCCCCTTGGCGTTTCGGAACGTTGTCGACAGTAGACGCAGACGTCCCGACGTGGCCATAGAGCGGGGTGATCACGTCCCGGAGGACTGCGACAACGTTGAGTCATCGACGAAGACGTCGAAAGAAACCGTCCGACGGACTTGACGCGCGGTTGTCGGCACGTCAGTCTGAGATACATGTTCAACATGTATCGCATGTCGAACTAGCTCTTCCCAAGATGGCTTGGGCGGCTGCTATTTGCGCTGCTCAAACGCTGTTTGGGCTCGTACAACCGCACGAATGCAGAGGGCGGGGACGCTGCAATCCCGCTAAAGGCCAGGCAGAACAGGGTTTCGGCCCGTACTGGCGAGGTGGCCCGGCGACCGCGAGCAACGGCCGGAGAGTGGGGACGAGGTCCCCCGTGCAGTGCAAGTCCCCTGATCAACGGCCTGAAGGAGTGGCAGTGAATCAACGAAGGCGATGGGCGCGGCCGTGGTCGACCGGCACGGCGGCGCCGTCTTATCTCGGGGCCTACAGGCGCCTCACGGCGCTGCGGGCAACCGGTCATCTCTCAATGCACTGCGGCGGCTAGCGCTGCGGCATTGAACGAGTGTTTTTGGTCCTCGGCGCGCGGTACGACACGCGCGCCGGGGGCCATGGCCACTCGTCTTTCGAGATGAGGCACACCGGTGTGTGCCGGAGCGACCACCTGTCCTTGGTGGGGTGGTGGCCGCTCCGTGGGTCGTTTCTCCAGAGAGGGAGTACGACCGTGAAAACCATTGTGAACGACCGCGTTGTTTTCACGACCGCCGAGTTCGCCGAGTCGGCGCTCGGCGTCGACTGGGCCCTGTTCGACGGCGAGCCCGGTGAGACGACCGAGGAGCGTGCGGCGCGGTTGGACGCGGCGCGGGACATCCTCGCGGACTTGTGGGCGAGGGATCGCGAACTGGCCCGGCACGCCGAGGACATGTTCGAGCAGTTGTGGTTGGTGGATCCGGGTACGGCGGTGTGCGCCGAGTTGCTGCTCGCCACCGCGGCGGCGCCGGTGGTGTCGGTCGAGGGTTGCGGGGCGGTGAGGGCGGCATGAGGCGCCCGGGCACGATGCCCGCGTCGTTGGCGGCGTTGCAGGCGCTGTTGTCGATGGGTCCGGAGCTGCCGGAGATCGACCGGTGGGAGGTGCGCGAGCCGCACACGTCGGTGGACGGCGAGGAGATCACGGTCTCCGGGATGCTTGCGGTGCACCACGTGGACGTGGACGAGCGGGCGATCGTGGCGGATGTGGCCCGGTTGATGGGCGGCACCGTGGCGGAGCGGCCCTCCAAGTCGACGGCCCCGGATTGTGTCTTCGTCCACGCGTACTTCGTGTTCGCCGGTGCGCGCTTCACCGTGTGGACCGTCGTCTACGAGTCGGCGGGCCTGGACGCGGTCGGGAGCCGGTCGTGACGGCCCGGGGGATCGTGGCGGCGCCCGTCAACCGGGCGGTGCCCGTTGCTCCCGTTGTGGCATCGGCGGCTGTGGCGCTGGTGAACGAGATGACCAGGCGCTACGGCGACGAGTGCGAGTGGACGTCGGCGATGTGGGACGAGTACGCGGATCGCGCCGAGGTGTTGCGGGTCGCTTCGGCGGGGCGTGCGCGGTGAGCGGGCAGGGGTGGCGGTCGCGCGCGGCGTGCGCGGGGATGTCGCCGGAGTTGTTCGTGGGTCCGGACGGACCCGAGTCCTCGTCCGACCGGTATGCCCGGAACAAGGTCGCTCGTCAGGTGTGCGGGCGGTGCCCGGTGGTCGAGGAGTGCGGGGCCGCCGCGGTGGTCGAGCGCGACCGGTGGGCGGTGCGGGGCGGGACGACCGGATCGGGTCGGCGGGCGGCGCGGGCCCGGGGCAGGGCCGCGTGAGTGCGCGGGCGCCGATCGCGGGCGCCGCCCTGTGGACGGCCGTGATGGGCCGGAACGACGGGGCGTGCACGTGCGCGGCCGTGTGTGGCAATCGGCACCGGGACTCGGGTGGGGTGTGCGGGCGGCGGGACGCCGTCACGGTCGCCCCTCGCGACCTCGGCGTACCGCTCGCAACGGCGGTGACGCTGTCGGTGGGCGAGTTGACGGTGTGGTGCGAGCGGTGCCGCGCGGCGGTCGAGGCCGCCATCCGCAAGGCGAGGCGTGAGGCGAACGCGGCCGATTATGCGGCCGATTCGCTGTTCTGACGAGCCGGGGCCCGGCCTGCTTGGTGGCGTCGCCGGGCCCCCTACCTCTGACGAGGAGATTCCAGCATGTCGGATTCGAGGACGACTCTCAATGGGACGGTCCGGGCGGTGACGTTCGGCGACCCGAAGACGACCCCCGCGCCGCAGTCGCGTCGTGAGGAACGGCGCGCGGATCGGCTGGCGGACGCGGCGATGCAGCGCGAGGACGAGCGCCTGGAGCGCGAGCAGCTGCGCGAGGACGCGCGGCTCGCGGCGGAGGAGCGGCGCCGGGACGCGGAGGCGGCCCAGGCCCGCAAGCTCGCGGAGAAGGCGGCGGCGGAGAAGGCCGCAGCGAAGGCCAAGCGGGACAAGGCCGACGCGCGGGCCGCGAGGAAGGTCGAACGGGTCAAGGCCCGCCGGGCGTTCGTCGCGGCGGTCTCCCACCACGTACCGCTGCCCGCCGTTCCGGTGGTGGTGGTCAGCCTGATCGCGGCCTGCACGGGGCAGGCCGGGGCGGGCTACGCGCTCGGGATGGGCGTGATGGCGTTGGCCATTCCGGTGTTGTTCGAGGGCGCGGTGCTCACGTTCGCCGGACTGACCGCGCACGCGATCGACAGGAAACAGCCGCACAAGTTCTTCTACGGCGCGACGGTCGGCATGGGATTGCTGGCGGCGACCGTCAACGGTGCCGGTCACCTGATCGAGGACTCGTCTGCGGCGGGTGTGTATCGGGCCGGGATCTACTGGGTCGCCTCGTCGATGGCGCTCGTGGTGTGGGCGGTCGTGATGCGCGGCAAGAAGGCCGAGCGCTCGGGTGCCCAGGCGGCGGAGGTGGCGCGGTGGCGGCGGCTCCGGCGGTCGCACCCGGTCGTCGCGCGGCGTGCCCGGCGGATCGCCGACCTGACCGGTGTCGACTACCCGATCGCGTTCGAGCAGGCGTGGGAACGCACCCACGCGGTCGACATCGCGCAGCCGCTGATCTCGGAGATCCGCGACACCAAGCGGTCGACGTACCGGCGAGCGGTCGCTCTCGCGTGGGACGGCCGCAAGGGGCGGGACAAGGCGCTCGGTGAGACGAACGTTCCGGCCGTGGACACACCCATGGTGGAGACCACCGAAACCGTTCCCACGGAAGGCGTGCGAGACGTTCCGAAGTTGTGGATGCCCGGCCGCCGCAGTGTTCGACGCGTCCATGTGGCGACCGTTCCCGGAACGGCTCCGCAGGCGCCGAAGACCCAGTTCCCGGCTGAGAACGAAGCGAATTCCGACAAGACCGGGGACGTGGCCGACGAGGCCGTTCTGAACCTGCCGGACAAGGTCCTCAAGCGGGCGGCGAAGGAGTGGATGTCGCGGCTCGCGACGGTCGAGAAGACCCCGCGTCTGCGCTCGCCGAAGGGGCACCTCGGTGTCTCGCCGTACGCCTTCGCTCAGGCGATGCGGATGCGCCGTCAGGACGGTCCGGCGCTCGTGCGGGCTCTGATCGACGCACAGCTCATCCCGGCCGAATGACGACCGGTCTCCACGGGCTCGACGGCGGGTCCCGCCGTGACGACGGGACCCGCCCTTTCCCTCTCGGACGAGGTGAGACGCCATGAGTACGACCATCGACACCGGGCTCGACACTTCCAGGATCGACCTCCCGCCGCGGGAATCACCCGCTCCCGCCGCCGCCCCGGTGGCTGAGGAGACGCGCTCGTCCGGCCCGGCGACGCCGACTCCCCATAGCCCCGGTGGTGTTCCGGCCGTGCCCGCGCTGGTCGTGGCCTCGAACACCACGGTGGGCTTGGTCTCGTCGGCGGCCGTGGTCGGCGGCCCGTACGCGATCGGACTCGCGGTGGTGGCTGGGGTGACGGCCACCGGCGCGGCGGCCTCGTGTGCGATGAACGTGCGGCGCGAACGTCGGGCGGCCGAGGGCAGGACCGCGCCCGCGCGGCGTGAGCGGCGGGCGATCAAGCGGGCCGCCGCCGCAGCCACCCGTCACGGCCGGGTCGGGGCGTTGTCCCGGCTCGGCATGGGCGGGACCCCCAGCACGCGACGCGCGGGCGGCAAGTCCGGCGGCACCGGCGGCAAGTCCGGTGGGGCCGGCAAAGCGGGCGGCAAACGCGGATCGGGTGCCGGCCTCGGCGGTGGGGCCGGTCGCGGCCCCGGCGCGGGCAAGTCGGTCGCGGGCAAGGCCAAGTCCGGTACCGGCCCAAAGCCGGGTCCGGGCTCGAAGCCGGGCGCGGGCTCCAAGTCGCCGGGCGGCAAGGGGCCGGGCGCGGGTCACACGGGCGGTCGCGGGGCGGTGTCGGGCAAGGCCGCCGGTGCCCGCGCGGGCGTCGCCAGGGCTGCGAAGGCCGCCGCCGCGAAGGCCGGGGCCGCGAAGGGCGCGGTCGGTGCGGTGAAGTCTGCCCGGGCCGCAGGCTCGGGTGGAAGCCGGGCGGAGCGTCGGCGACAGGTGACCGCGGCGCGTCGCGCACATCGTGACGCCCGCCGTGACTCCAAGGCAAAGTCCCGCCAGGCCGCAGCGAATTCGCCGACGAAGAGGAATCGGCTCACCGGTGCGATCGGGAGTCGCGCGGCCCGAGCCCGGTCCGCGTGGCGAGCTCGGCGCGACGGCCGGAGGGAGAACCGGATCGCGGCGGCTCGTGGGAGGGCGCGCGAGGCGATGGCCCGGCGGGCCCTGCGGCGGTCCGCATGGCGCTACCGGCTGCGGTGTGCGGCGACCGCGCTGGCGGTGCTGCCGGTGGGGTTGCTGGGTGTGGTCTCCACCGAGATCGGTCGCCGGATGGGCTGGACCTGGCTGATGTACCCCGGTCGCCGGATGTGGGCGGGGCTGACGCGCCGGGCTCTGCACGCCCGACTCGACCGGGACGTCGCGATCGTCGCCGCCCACGAGGCGGCGAACGAGGACGACGACGAGGCGGCGAAGGTCGCGCCGACGGTGGAGCGCCCGCCGCGCGGGGCGAGCACGGACGACGACAGCAGCAACAACAACAAAGGAGACATCCAAGTGAGTGGCAACACGGGCGGGTTCGACCTGGCGTTGATGTGTGAGGAGATCGAGTCGGCGGCGGGTCAGTACGACCCGGACGGCGCGATGCAGGTGCTCGCGTTCCTGGAGTCGCTGCCCACGGCGCTCCACTCGTTCGCGAACGTTTTCAAGATCCTCGCCGAGAAGAGCGACAGCGAACTGCCACTGGACCCGATGGTCGCGGACGTACTGGGCGCGATCCACGGGCTCCTGGCCGGCGCGGCCGACGGCGCGGAGGACGTCCCGCAGGTGTTCCGGACCGTGCACGCGGGCGACATCCGCCGTCATGAGGAGCCGCGTCCGGGCGAGGACAAGTGGGACACCGGCAACAACAACTGACCCCTGGAACGGCCTTTCGATCCTCCAAGGAGCGCGTGATGAGCAAGTCGACCAAAGCCTCGCCGGAGAAGTCGGCGGGCCCGGGCCTGGACTGGGCGGCCGGTCACGGCCCGGTCAGCGGTGCCCTGTCCGCGACGACCGGGTGTGCGGCGGTCGCGCTGGCCGGGACCGCGGCGGGCATGCCGTGGGCGGTCCCGGCCGCGATCGGCGCGGCCGGTGCCCTCGGCCACGGCTTGGGCGCGGGCCTGTACCGGCACCTGACCGGCACCACGATGCGCGTGCGCGCGATGGCGTGGATCCTTGCCGGTGGCTGGACGTCGTGGGCGGTCGCGACCGACCCGCTGACCTGGACGGCGGCGGGGACGCTGGGCGCGCTCGGTGTCGGGGTCGGCGCCATGGCCTCGCACGCCGCAGTCGTCGAGGAAGCGGCCGAGGAGGAGGCAATCGCGACCGAGCGACGCGCTCTGGAACGCGAACTCGGGCGCGAGAGGACGGAGATCGCACGGGAGTGGCGCGAGCGGATCCGGCGCGTGTGCCAGATTGACGTTCAGGTCCTCGGTGTGGAGCCGTGGGCGAGCGGGGCCGGGTACGACCTGGACCTGAAGATGCCGCCCGGCCGCGTCACCTGGAAGTCGATCCGCAACGACACCGAGGCCCTGGCCGCCGACGCGGAACTCCCGATCGGCTGCACCGTGAACGTGACCCAGGGCGTCCGGCAGGGCCGCGCGATCCTCGAAGTCGCGACCAGGGCGGTCCTGAGCGAGATCAAGGACTACCCGCTGCACGAACTGGAACCGCTGTCGATCCTGGCGGGCATCCCGTGGGGCCTATTCGCGAACGGCTCGAAGGTCCTCGTGCACCTGCGCGAGGCGTGCGCGATCATCCTGGGCGTTCCCGGCTCCGGCAAGAGTACGTTCCTGAACAACGTCATCGCCGGGTTCTGCCGCTGCCCGGACGTGGTGACCTGGGTGATCGACCTCAAGGGCGGAGCCGTCGCCGCGCCTTGGCTGCGTCCGTGGATGGAGGCCCAAGGGCTCCTGAACCCGCTGCCCGACCGCGAGCGGCCCCCGGCCGGGACCAAGCCCGCCGTCGATTGGGTGGCCACCACCCCCGGCGAGGCCCTGGACATGCTCACGGCTGCACTGGACTACAACTCCTGGCGGCAGCGCCACCACCAGGAGCTGATGGCCCGGCACAACACCACGTTGCTGCCGGTGTCCGCGCAGGTCCCGATGATCGAGATCGTCATCGACGAAGGCGCCGAACTCCTCGCGCTCGCCAACACCACCGGCGGTAGCAAGGAGGCGAACCAGATGCGGCGCGAGATCGGCCGCAAGATTCTCAAGGTCATGCAGATGTCGCGCGCGATGGGCATCCGGCTCGTCCTCACGGCCGTCGACGGCAACGTGTCCAACCTCGGGTCCACCGACCTGCGCAAGAACAGCCCGGTGCGAGCCGTGCTCACCGCGCAGGAGGCCGACAACGCCAACGTCGTCAAGCTCTTCCCCCGAGCCAAGATCGACGTGGCCCAGTACACCTCGCGCGGCAACGGCGTCGTCGCCGCGAACACCGGACCCGAGACCGGATTTCCCGCCGCCCCCTTCACGACCTGGCGATGCGAGCCGGACCTTTGCGCACACATCGCGCTGGCGACCGACCACCTGCGGGCGAGCCTCGAACCGGCCGGTGTCCGCCACCTCGGCTCGGTTTACACCGAGCGCTGGTCTCCCGAACGCACTGCGTGGATCCGCGAGATCTGCGAGGGCGGCGGCGTCCTCGTCGACCGCGAGACCCGCACCGACACCGACGGGTCCACCGACACGGGCACCGGCACGGTCGGGCCCCAGCCGGGCGGCCTGAACCTCTCCGCCCACCGCAACCGCAACACCGGCGGCGGCACGGGAGGCCCGGACGCCGACGTCGATGCCCAGGTCGCCGAACTCTCCGCCGCCATCGACGCACGGTTCGGCACCACCGACGAGCCGGAACCCCTCCACGGACTCAACCTGTCCGCCCACCGCGACCGCGGCGAGCGATCCGGCCCGGAGCCGACCGAGCCGGCCCCGGCCGGACCGGACTGGCTGCCCACCGCGCTCGCCGCGATCCACGCCGCAGGCACGAACGGCATGGGCGTCACCGCACTCGCCGAACTCGTCGTCCGCGACCGCAAGACGATCCGTGAAGTCCTGAAGAAGCTCGCCGACACCGGCGCCCTGGTCTACCGCGAGGACGGCCCGCGCAGCGTGTTCGTCCACCCGGACCACGCCTGACCGCTCGTCACGCACTGCTACCGGGGGGGGTGGGGGGGGGGGCCCCCCCCCCCCCCGGGCGGCCCCCCCCCCCCCCGAGTCGGCGGGCGTGGGTTCGGGGTTGCGC